>FR883421.1:0-61838 GCA_000435835.1 Clostridium sp. CAG:221 | reverse complement strand
TTGTATTATTTTTTTATTTTCAAAGACAAATACAGTAGCTTCAGTTACTTCACCTGTAACATCAATAGTTTTTACTTCTTCTATAATTGCATACCCTTCTGGAGCTTTAGTTTCAGTAATAGTATATTTCCCTAATGGAAGCTTTACTAATGCAAGTCCATTTTCATCAGTAACAACTGTTACTGTATATCCTTTGTCTATTGAAGTTATAGTAAACTCTGCCCCTTGCAGAAGTTTTTCATTATTATCAGAATCAACCTTTTTAATAACTATTTCTGATACTGCTTCTGTAGTAAAGCTAATGGATTTTGATATATTAGTATTACCTTCATGTATACCAATTAAACTTTGAGATGCATTTCTTCCTCCTTCTGGATCATAAAAATAAACATCTCTTCCTAAATCTTGAGTAGCGTTAACTGTTAAATTTACTGTTGTTTTACTAGGTAAATTCTTAACTATAATATGAGTATACCCATTTTCATCTACACCAGCTTCTTCTATTGTAGCTCCATATTGTACTACTAAATCCCCTTCAAATGAATAATCACCACTTACTGTAGTTCCATCAACATTTTTACCTGTTACTTTATATGCAAAATCAACATCATAGCTTTCCCCATTAAATATAGCTGATGGTTCTAAAAAATTAATTTCAGCTATTGTTGTGATTTGTTCAGCTGCAGGAAGGCTTATTAATTGATTATATAAGTTTTTCACATTTTCATTGCTTCCATTTACTAAATCACCTTGATATGAATTGGCATAATTCCATATAGCAAATTGAATTGCATCAATGGCTTCTCCTTTTGTTAATGTTGGAATATTAAATGTTTCTTGCATATACTCTAAGCTTTGAAATGGATATGCATTTCTTACTATAGCCCTTATTTGTTTTGCATCACTTTCACTATAGTAATCTGAATCTTCCACATTAACTCTAGAGTAATCATGATTTTTTTGTATACGTGTATCTTTATCTACGCAATAAGCATAGTAAATTTCACCACTTTCATCTTTTAATTTAAAAATTACAGCTTTTTTACTATCCCCAAACTCATAATTATCTACATACTTATAATCATAACTTTCATTTTCAGCTGCACTTATAGAATGTATATTTATCCCCATTATCATTAAAAATACAGCAATAATCGATAGTATCTTATATACTATTTTATTTTTATTTTTCTTCCCTTCTTTTCTCACAATTCCCTCCTAAATAACTTATAAATTTTTACATTAAATTAAATATATATATATAACCCCAATATATACCAATTACATATTTATTATAATTCTTATTTGCTAATAATGATAGATTTATTTGTTAATTTTTTATATTTAACCATAAAAAAGGAAAACCCCTAATTAATAGGAGTTTTCCTCTTTTCATTATTTATATTGCTTCCTCGGCATCTAATTGTGCTTTACCTGTGTAAAGTTGATAATATCTTCCACCAACTTCAAGAAGCTCATCATGATTTCCTCTTTCAATAATTTGGCCTTGTTCAAGTACCATTATTGCTTGAGAATTTTTAATAGTTGAAAGTCTGTGTGCTATAACAAATACAGTTCTGCCTTCCATTAGCTTATCCATACCTTCTGCAATAAGCTTTTCTGTTCTTGTATCAATTGAGCTAGTAGCTTCATCCATAATAAGTACTGGTGGATTTGCTACTGCTGCTCTAGCAATATTTAATAATTGTCTTTGACCTTGAGATAATCCTTCTCCATCACCAGTTAATACTGTGTCATATCCATGTGGTAAATGCTTGATGAATGAATGAGCATTGGCAAGCTTAGCTGCCGCAATTACTTCTTCATCTGTTGCATCTAAATTACCATATCTGATATTATCAGCTATTGTACCTGTAAATAGGTGAGTATCTTGTAATATTACCCCTAAAGACTTTCTTAAATCTTCCTTCTTTATATCCTTAATATCTATTCCATCATAAGTGATTTTACCACTGTTGATTTCGTAGAATCTATTTATTAAGTTTGTTATTGTTGTTTTACCTGCTCCTGTTGAACCAACAAAAGCAATCTTTTGACCTGGCTTAGCAAAAAGATTAATATCTTTTAATACTATTTTTTCTTCATTATATCCAAAGATAACATCCTTAAATCTAACATCACCAGTAAGTAATTTAAGACTTCCATCTTGTAACTTCCAAGCCCAGTGTCCTGTATTCTTTGTAGTTTCTTTTAATGTGTTATCTGCTACTATTTCAACTCTAGCAAGAGTAACTTGTCCATTATCAACTTCCACTTCTTCATCAAGAGCTGTAAATATTCTTTCAGCACCAGCTAGGGCAGCTAATATCATATTTACTTGTTGTGAAACTTGAGCTATTGGATTTGATACTTGCTTTGTATATTGAAGGAATGATACTAATGAACCTAAGTCAAATCTTCCTGCAATAGTTAATAAACCACCAATACAGCATGTAACGGCATAATTCATATGAGACATATTACCAAGCATAGGCATCATATATCCTGCAAAAGTTTGTGCTCCTGTAGATGCTTTTCTTAAGTCTTCATTATGCTTTTTGAAATCTTCGATGGCTTTATCTTCATGGCAGAATACCTTGATAACTTTTTGCCCTTCAATCATTTCTTCAATATAGCCATTTAACTTACCCATATTTTTTTGTTGCATTCCAAAGTAATATTTACTCTTAGAACCTATATTTTTAATTATAAATATCATCAATGCTAAGAATGATACTGTTATTAAACTTAATACTGGGCTTAATACAACCATCATAACAATCATACCAATAAATGAAAGTGATGATGACATAATATTAGCAACACTGTTATTTAAGGCTTCACCAATATTATCAATATCATTTGTGTAAAGACTCATTAAATCACCATGAGTATTTCTGTCAAAATACTTAATAGGAAGATCTTGCATTTTATTAAATAAATCTCTTCTTATATCTCTAATGGTATTTTGAGAAACATGTACCATAATTCTTGCATAACCATAAGCTGAAAGAGCTCCAGCTAAGAATATACTTCCCAGTACCATAAGCATCTTTGCAAGTCCAGCAAAATCTCCTGGAAGTATATAATTATTAACTAACGGCTTTAAGAAATATGAACCTGCTACCATAGCAAATGAGTTAAATACTACAAGCACTAATACTATAGCTAAAAATACTTTATATTTACCAAGGTATCTTAATAAAGTACCTAATGTCTTTTTCATATTCTTAGGCTTAGGTCCACCACTTGGCATTTTCTTTCCACCTGGACCTTTTCCCATTGGAGGCATTTTATCCTTACTCACGTAACCCCACCCCTTCCTGTTGAGATTTGTATACATCTTTATAAATTTCGCATCTTTCCATTAATTCATCATGCGTACCAATATCATTGATTTTTCCGTCATCCATTACAATGATCTTGTCAGCTTCACAAACTGAATTAACTCTTTGAGCAATTATTATCTTAGTAGTATTTTTTAAGTCTTCAGCAAAGGCTTTTCTAATCTTAGCATCTGTTGCAGTATCTACGGCACTTGTACTATCATCAAGGATAATTACCTTTGGTTCCTTAAGAATAGCTCTAGCTATACAAAGTCTTTGTTTTTGACCTCCAGAAACATTTACTCCGCCTTGCTCAATATGCATATCATATCTTCCTGGTAATCTATCTATAAATTCATCAACACAAGATGATGATGCTGCTGCTTCAATTTGTGCTTCTGTTGCTTCAGCATTACCCCATCTTAAATTTTCAGCAATTGTTCCACTAAATAGTGTATTCTTTTGCAGTACCATGGCAACAGAGTTTCTTAATGCTTCTATGTTATATTCTTTAACATTTCTACCACCAACAAATACTTCACCATTAGTTGCATCATACAATCTTGGTATAAGCTGCACTAAGCTTGTCTTACCAGAACCTGTGCTTCCAATAATACCTACTGTTTCCCCAGCTTTAATTTTTATGTTGATATTTTCAAGATTGTTTTCTTCACTATCATCTTCATATTTGAAGTTAACATTTCTAAATTCAATTTCTCCATCTTTAACTTCCATAACTGCATTAGCTGGATCAACTATATCTGGTTCTTCTTCTAATACTTCTAAAATACGTGAAGCAGATGCTACTGATCTTGATATCATCATAAGAACCATAGAAATCATCATTAGAGCCATTAGAATTTGGAATGAATATGTCATGAAACTTGTTAACTTACCAACAGTTAATGTTCCTGCATAAACCATATTTCCACCAAACCATAGTATTCCTATTACACTTGAGAATACAACAAACTGCATGATTGGCATATTTAAAACAACTAGTCCAAAAGCTCTTGTAGATGCATTTACTAAATCATCATTACTAGCTTTAAACTTTTCTTTTTCCTTAGCTTGTCTAACGAATGACTTAACTACTCTTATACCAATTAAGTTTTCCTGTACTACTGTATTGATATTATCAATTTTCTTTTGCATAATATCAAATCTTGGTTTAACAGCCTTAATTATAAGTCCTATGGATATTACTAAGACAGGAATTGATACTAAGAATATCATTGCTAGCTTAGGACTTATTGTTATTGCTAAAACACATGCACATATAAGCATCATAGGTGCTCTAACTAATAATTTTATTCCCATTGTCATTGAGTTTTGTATCATTGTTATATCCGTAGTTAAACGAGTAATCAATGATGAAGTGCTGAATTTTTCAATATTTTTAAATGAATAGCTTTGAATCTTAATATATTCAGCTTCTCTAAGCTCTGCTCCAAAACCTTGCCCTGCTATGGCTGCAAATTTTGATAATGAAAGACCAAAGCTTAATGATATCATTGCCATACAAACCATTAATAATCCCATTTTAATGGTATAGGCAGTATCACCTGCTGCTATTCCTACGTCTACTATTTTAGCCATTACTAATGGTATTAAAAGCTCAAAGATAACTTCTAAAGCAGCGCAGGCAACCCCTAAAAATAAATACTTCTTATATTTTTTCATATAAGGGGATAACTTCTTTATCATTTTCTTCACCTCTTTAAATAAATTCTGTAAGTACATAGTTAGCTATGTATAATATTAAAATTAAAGAGGATTACTCCTCTAAATTTTTCAATGCTCTATATAATAGTCCTTTCAGTATTACTTGCTCTTCTTCAGTCATATTCTTTATAATCTTTGCTTCAACACTAAGTATACCTTGATGAAAACATTTATGTAATACATTATGTGCTTCTTCTGTAACATGTAAACACTTGCACCTAGCATCTCCAGCATTTGCACATCTTACTATCATATTTTTTTCTTCTAATCTCTTTATTATGCCTGTAACAGTAGGATTAGTCAGCTTTAAATGCTTCTCAACATCTTTTTGAAATATATCTCTCTTATTTTCATTTTTAAAAACATATACTAATACTTCATGCTGTGCTGCTGTTAAATTAAACTTCATAAGATTCCTATTAACTTCATTAGTTATAGCATTATTAAGAAACTTAACTAAAAGCCCCACATGAGCATCTGGCCCAAATTTTTTCATCACTTTTCCTCCTGCAGATTACATAGCATACTATGTATTATATAACAATAAAAACTTAAACACAATAAAAACTTAAGCACAATATTAAATTAATTATGAATTATGAATTATGAGTTATGAATTGTGGAGGAAAATCCTAAGGGATTTTCTTAAAAAATAAATAAAATTAAAGGAACTCCCTAAGGAGTTCCATCATTCATTCTGCATTCTTCATTCTTAATTCTTCATTAAAATAAAGTAGGAGTAGCCTGTCCATTTATCAAGCTAAACCTACTTCCCTTATAATATATGTATTTATAATATTTTAAAATATTACTTAGCGTTTTTAACTTCTTCACTCTTTACTGGCTGAACAACTGGATTGTTGATTCCAACTATTTTCATGATAGCTTCAGATCTTTCTTTAGTTGAACCAGTAATTACTGAATACTTAACATTTTCAGCATCTAAGAATCCTAAGATAGCTTTATCTACTGCCTTAGCAACTTCTTCATCTTGCCATCTAACTCCATCTTTCTTATAACCAAATTCTCTTGGTACAAAGAATATGTAATCATATTGAGGTAAATCTCTTATTGCTAAACTATATAAGTCATTTAAAATTTCGATTTCTTTTTTGCTTCTTTTCTTATCTCCAAGCATTAATCTTCCATATATATATGGAACGAAAGTTGCATAATCTGTAATAGCGTATTGGTGACAATCTAAACTCTTTTCTAAATGTAATTGTCCTAAATATATTCCATATTGCTCAGAAATACTTTCTATCATACCTTTATCTCTTAAGTAATCTGTACTATACTCTGTAGCAACACCTACATCTAAATCTCTAATTTTTAAATCTACATATAATTGTTGTATTAAAGTTGTCTTACCACATCTAGGTCCCCCTAGAATTGCAATTCTTGTCGGCATTGGTAACCCTCCAAATATTTCTATTAAATATCTACTTTTCATTCGTACTTTCAAAGGAGTTTTTATTGTATCATTTTTTATATATTTTTTCAAGTGATTTAAAATTTAAAGATTTTTCCTAGTTAAATTATTGAAAAATTCCATATAAGATAAGTGAGGTCTGTTAAATTCAGCCTCACTTACTTTTAAGATTTATTTAAAAATACCCTTACGCAATTAGTACATAAATCATTAACGCTAAACTTATTATAAGATTTATTATCATACCTACATTTAACCAAGTTTCACTTAATATATGACCTTTTTCAATGGTCACTTCACCAGGCAGTAGCGATGTCTTTTTAAAATCTTTAATAAATAAAATTAATCCAGCTATTACAAATACCCATACTACTATACCAAAAATCATTGTAGCAATAGTACTATTAAGCACTTGTGTACCTATGACGCTTCCCATCATATTAATCATAATATGAAGTCCAATGGAATATTTAATTGTTCCTGTCTTTAAAGTAACATAAGCAAATATCATTCCAAGGCCTACAGCATAAAAAAACTGTGAAAAATTCTCATGGAACAAACCAAATAATAAAGCAGTAGTTATTATTGCTATTTTATCTCCATAAGTCCTAAGCTTATTAAGCATTACCCCTCTAAATAGAACTTCTTCAATTATTGGTGATAATATTCCAGCAAAAATTATGGTAGCCCAAATACTGCTATTAGAAAGAACACTTTCTAATGGGTTTACCACATCTGCTTCTTTAAAATTTCCTACTATCCATAGAAATCCCGTAGTAAATAAATTTAATAATACCATTATAAAATATGAAATTAAAAAGAACTTAATAAAGCCACCAAAGGTTAAATTTTCTTCCTCTCTCTTCTGTCCATCTGGAATACTTTTAAGTATTAAACAGCATATAGGAAATCCTATTAAGTAAAAACTTACCGCTATAAGTAAATATCTAAACCAACCATTAGTTTCAAATACAGGATTCACTTTATTAAATATTGTAATTATAATCATTTGAGCCAAATTAACCACAACACCAAGTACAGCTGCCGCTAATCCAACTCTACTAAATACACTTTTAACACTTACATTTGTTTTTAACTCCAAATTCATTTTATTCACCCCTTATTTCTTTATAAATATATTTGTATTGCATTTTAATTATTACCATTTACTGTATATAATAACCAATGATAATCTCCTAATAAAAAATAAGAAATATATTAAAAGCTTTTAACATATTTCTTAATCAGAACTCATATACTACCTTTTATTACTTTACATTTATATTTAATATTATTTCTTTAATAATGACTCCACTGCTATTACAATAACTTAAGGATACAATATGCATAATATAATAACTGCTATAATTGCAATTATTATGATAAGTTTATCTTTTATCTTCATTTTATAGCACCTGCACTTTATTACACCTTTTATATATCTCTATACTATGAAGATTTTCATTTATCCGTTAATATTTTCTATATAACAACATAACTTTTAAGCACAGACATATTCCCCTGTATCTTATATTCCTCTAAATTGGCTGGAATAAAAAAGCTATCTCCACATTTTATTTCACTTACTACACCATTTCCAATTATAATGCCCTTTCCTTCCACACAAGTAATAATGTGAAATCTTTCTTTTTCACCAATATCTTTATATTCACTTTCTACTTTAATTTTAACAGCAGCAAAATACTTATTTTCACATAGTTTTGATATACTATAACCGTTACAATTCGTAAATCTAGTATTACTTAAATTTTCTGCTTGTAATGAAAAATTTATAACATCCATGGCCTTTGCTATATGGAGTTTTCTTGGCCTACCATAATCATAAACTCTATAAGTAATATCACTGTTTTGCTGTATTTCCAAAATTATCATTCCACTACCAATGGCATGTATCATTCCACTATTAATTAAGAAAACATCGCCTTTTTTCACCTCTATATAATTTAAAAGTTCCTCACATTTATTTTCCATCACAGCCTTGTAAAATCTTTCTTTATTACAAGGTTTAGTGCCTGCTACAAGTTTAGCTCCAGGCTTTGCATCAATAACATACCAAACTTCTGTCTTTCCATAATCATTTTCATTTTCTAGCGCATATTTATCATCAGGATGTACTTGAACTGATAGATTTTCTCTTGAATTAATAAGCTTAACTAATAAAGGAAATCTCTCTTCACTGATTTTACTGCCTATAATAGCATGTCCATATTCATTAATTATTTCATCAAATCTTCTACCTTTAAATTCACCGTTTTCAACAATACTGATGCCATTTTTATGACAAGCTATATCCCAGCTCTCTCCAATATTTCCTTGTGGAAGATTATCTCTAAAGGCTGTAAAATCTCTTCCGCCCCATATTTTTTCATAATATAAATTTTTAAATTTTATTGGGTAAATATTTATACACCTCTCAATATATATCCTTTCAAAATTAAAATATACTAATGCCTTGCTATTTATGACATTAAAGTATTATTACATTTATTACTACTTTTTATAAAGTATATATTTTTCTTCACTCCAAATACTAATAATATTATCAATAATTGAAAGGGTGATTAATTTTATGACAGAAAAAAACAAACCTTATTTACCTCATTTAAGAAGTTGGTATGAACCTTCTAAGGAAAGCTTAATAAGTAAATCTCCTGAAGGAATAGATACTATTTTGCCTAATCCAGTGGAAGATCCTATCGTAGCAAATAATATTTCATACATGGAATTTGATTATACTAATAGCCCTATGTTAGATGATTATGATGATGAACTAGAATAGGCAATAGTTGAAAGGAGACTGTTATGAGTAAAAATAATAAAAAGCAACATAGAACTGATGGTGTATTTAATTCTAATAATGAAACTTATGCTGTACCACAAACCAGTAGAAATACACCACTAAGTGATTATAAATTTACTGACTTAGAAAAAATAGAAAGAGAATCTAAACAAAATAATAAATATTAAGTATTATAAAGAAATATTTTACCTTCCATAAGAAAAAGGCCACTAAATAATTAGTGGTCTTTCTTAAAAGAAAACTTTTATTTCATTTTTACCAGGAGTTTTTGGAATTATATCATCATCTAACAAATTATTATTTAATATAATTTCTATTTTACTTCTATCTTTATTTTCAATATTATTATTTTTTCTTTTAACAACAATATGATATTCGCCAACATCATCTTTTATATTTATTTCATATTCATTCCATGAATCAGGTACACATGGTGTAATTTTATATCCTTTATTTTGAATTCTTTTTAATCCTAGAATATTTTCTAATCCTACTTTATACATCCATCCAGAAGCGCCAGTATACCAACTCCATCCCCCTCTTCCTCCATGTGGCTCTCTTAAGTATATATCTGCTGCCATTACATAAGGTTCAATTTTATAATTATTAGCACTAATTTTATTACTAGAATGATTAATAGGATTAATCATATTATAATATTTCCATGCTTTATTTCCATCGCCAAGTAATGTCCATGCAAGTATAACCCAAGTAGCTGCATGGGTATATTGACCACCATTTTCTCTCACACCTGGAACATATCCTTTTATATATCCTGGTTCCAGTTTACTATTATTAAATGGAGGTGCTAACAGTAAAATAATACCCTTTTCTTCATTTAATAAATACCTATCAACTGACCTCATAGCTTCTAATGCTCTGCTTTTTTTAGCGGCTCCAGAAATAACAGACCAGCTTTGTGGTAATGAATCAATTTTACATTCATCATTTTCTCTACTACCTAAAGCGGTGCCATCATCAAAAAAGGCTCTTTTATACCAGCCTCCATCCCAAGCATTCTTTTCAATGTTTTCTTGAATAAACTCTTTATACTTGCCATATTCTATACTTTTTTTATCATCCTTTACATATTCACACAACAAGATAAAATCATCTAGAATCTTATATAAGAAATAAGCCAACCATACACTTTCACCTTTTCCGCCATTTCCTACGGTATTCATTCCATCATTCCAATCACCACTACCCATTAGAGGTAAATTGTTTTCTCCGAATTTTAATGCCCTATCAATTGCTTTAATGCAATGCTGATAAATTGTTCCCTCACTATTACTACTATTAACTATAGTATACCTTTCATCTTCACCTTCTCTTAAAGGTTCATCTTCAAGGTATGGCACTTTTTCATTTAAGATGGAATAATCTCCAGTGGATTTTATGTAATCAATAGTCACATAAGGAAGCCATAATAAATCATCACTGAATTTAGTTCTTATACCACTCATTATTACTGGATGCCACCAATGTTGGACATCGCCTTCCTTATACTGCCTGCTGGCACTTCTTAGTATTTGTTTTCTAGTAATTTCTGAATCTAAAATTCCTAATGACATAGAGTCTTGAAGCTGATCTCTAAAGCCATATGCTCCACCACTTTGATAAAAAGCTGTTCTTGCTAAATATCTACAACTTAAAGTTTGATAAATAAGCCATCCATTTAATAAATAATTCATGGATGAATCTGGAGTTTTAACTTTTACTTTACCTAAAAAATCATTCCAATACTTTTTAACATTATTAAGCTCTTCATCGCATTTATTAATATCGCTATAGTAATTTATAAAGCCTTTAACAGTGCTTAATTCTTCCTCACATCCTAACATTATTATCAAGCTCTTTTGCTCACCTGGCTCTAAATATACTTTTGTACATGCAGCTAGACAAGGGTCATAAATTCCTCCACATGTATTAGATAAATTGTCATTACTTAAAGCTTTAGGAGTACTTAAATCTCTTCCCTTTCCAATAAACTCATTTTTATCACCAGTAAATGTTAGACCTTCACCACCTAAAATAGTTAAATAGGTTTTATCTTTATAAAAATACTTATTAAAAGGATTTTGGGCATAAATGAAGTTTTCTTCTATATCAGTGCTAATATATTTGGTACTTTTATAGCTATAAACTCCAAGTACCATTGAGCTGTAGTAAAATAGAGTCAGTCCTTTACCCTCCGATGATTTGTTCTCAAGAAGTACTTTACATAGCTTTAATTTCTTATTTTTAGGGCAGAACATTTTAAGTTGACCCGTTATATTATTTGCAGTATGTTTGAAAATAGAATATCCGAAGCCATGCTCAATATCATATTCATCTTCATCTCTAACAGGTTCTGGTGTGATACTGAAATACTTTCCTGCACCATCATCTCTTATATATAAAGCTTCACTCAAAGGATCTACAACCCAATCATTACTCCAAGAAGTTAGCTTGTTTTCTCTGCTGTTTTTACACCAAGTATAAGCTGAACCACTCTCGGAAACATGGAACCCAAAATCCTCGTTGGAAATGACGTTAATCCATGGAGCTGGAGTGGTAAGAAAATTCTTTAGCTTAATCTTATAGCTCATGGAATTATTATCAAAACCTCCATATCCATTAAAGAAGTATAAATCTTCTTCAGTAACATCATCTCCTATTAATGTTTTTCCCATATTATACTTGAAATTATTCATGCTATTTAAATTTTTTATATATTTTTTATCTTTATTTTTATAAAAGGAAATTTCTTCATCCATTAGTTCCTTATGTCTTATATAATTTTTTCTTCTATCATTAATATTATTAGAGAATTGCTCCATAAGAGCACCATTATTACTATTAATATATAGTGATGCTATTCCCTTTAAAAAGTTAAGTATATCCTCATTCATTGTAGATTTATTATGAATGAATACCCCACCATTTTTATTTAGATTGTCTTTTTGTAAAGAATTTTTTAAATATGTAATAATAGATTTTTGTAAAGGCTCTTCATAAGAACTTGCCTCTTCATTATAAATAATTAAATCACTTTTAAGTCCAAGCACCTTCCAATAATAGTGCATATTAACCACTTGTCGTAATATATTCATATCCTCATCTTTATCTATGACCAAAAGCACTATTGGTAAATCTCCTGAAATGCCAAAGGGCCATAAATCCTCTTGGCTATGGTGTATATTTTTGATATATTCTTCCCTATCTTTTCTTTCTTCATTTAAGTATAAGATAAGGTTGCTAAAACTTTGATATAAATTAGCTTGTAATGACTTTATGCCTATATATTTTATCTCTAAAGCAGTATAATGGGTAAATTCACCTCTACACCTTTGAATATATTTAACTTTTGAGTATTTTTCACTTAATAAAAGAACATCTTTTTTACTTCCTCCATAACCAGTAACAAAGTATACTGCTTTTTCTTCACCTGGTTCAATTCTCAATGAACATCTTAAAGATAATATTGGATCTAGTACTGTTCCTACAGTATTAATTAATGGAGCATCGTCATCCATTACCTTAGGAAATCTTAAGTTTCTGTTTCTTCCTATAAAATTCAACCGTGATGTCTCATAAGTTATTGCACCTTCAAACTCATCTTCACATGTAACTCTTTGAAATATCCATGGTGATGAATCTCCTTTGGCTCTTGCTCTTCTATTGGCTAATAATGTCTTACTATCTTCATCATAATCTGTACTTATAAATAAGTTTGAAAAACTAGGATGAACCATATCTGCTTCAAATGATGTTAATGTTACTTCCATATAGCTTGTTATTTCTATACTTCTACCTTTGTTTCCTATATTTTTTAATATAATCTTTCTTATTTCAACATCATCTTCCGGTGATAATGTTACTTCATATCTACTATCAATACTTGCATTTACACCATGAAAGCATGCTCTATCCAAATAAAATTCTATATCTTCCACATAAGGGGTCTTTGTTGGTTCATAGGTTGCACTCCAGAATTCATTGGAATTAAGATTCTTTATATAAAAGAACATTCCATTATTATCTGTTGTACTTTCACCTTTCCATCTATACATCATCATATTTTCTTTTTTAGAATATCCTGTGCCTAAACTACTTATCATTGTGGAATAACTACCATTTGATAAAAGCAATACATCTTTATTTTCGTATTCATTACCTTCAATAATTCTTGGTATGAAGTTTTCATGTTCCATTGATACCTTCTTAGCTGTAAGATCTACTAATCTTTCAAAGGTTACTCTTTCAGGTACTTTTTCTTGTAGCAATAATTCTGTTGCCTTAACTTCAGGAATACTATGAAATATATTTTGTAGTATTTTATTATTTAAGGCATTATCTAAAGCCATAAAAGACATCCCTAGATGATGTACCATATAGCATCTTACATATTCACCACTAAAGCCATCTACTACATTTTCTTTTATATAATCTATAGCTTCTATAAAACCATATCTGCCGTAAGTGTTTTTATTCTTTATAGCCTTTAAGTTTTCTATTGATTTGTGCTTTATATATGGCAAAGTCATAATTGTAGAATATGGTGAAATAACTACTTCATCTTCCAATCCTCTTTTTAAACCTATTCCAGGAACTCCAAAGGCCTTATACTGATAGTTCTTATCCACATCAAAGAAATAATAAGCTGATTCAGATATTCCCCATGGTACATGTTTTTCCTTTGCATAATTTATTTGTGCATTTATAACTCCATCATAAGTTAAATTCCAAATAGTATCCTTATAGCATTTCATTATCTGATAAGGCATAAAATACTCAAACATAGTTCCACTCCAAGATGCCAATGCCTTACTATTAAATGCATTAGTTAAATTTCTGCTTAACTTATACCAATGCTCCTTTGGCACTATCCCTCTTGCTATTGCTATAAATGAAGTTGCCCTTGATTCAGATGCTAATAAATCATAATATGAATTTCCCAATGATTGTTCTTCTATGTTATATCCAATGGAAAAAAGTCCTCTATCTTCGTTATATAATGGTTTAAAGTCCATTTCATTCATTATTTTATCTATCTTTTTAATTAAATCATTAATGGTATTTTTAATTTCTATAAATTTATTTATCTTCCCATTTAATATTTCACTATATTCATCACCAGATGAGCTCTTTAAATCTTTTAAAAATGATATCAACTCATTGAGAGAAAGAGCTCTTTTATCATTACCTATAGTGACTAACAGTTTTTCTATTCCATCATAAGTATAATTATAAAAAGCTAATTTATTTTCTATATTATTCCTTTGCTTTTTAAGCCAATATATTATTTCTTCATTATTTTCTTTGTTTAACATTACCTCATCTAAACTTTTATTTATCAGTAATAATTGTTCCTCTAATATGGATTTATAATTACTTATTTTCACATCATCACTTTTTACAGTCTTTAAAGCATATCCCTCTTCTTCAAGAATTCCATATATATCATTTAAACTTATTACTTCATCAATTCTAATGATTGATTTATTCTTTATATCCTCAATTTCCTTTTTTACTATCCATAGATATCCTAAAAGATTACCTGAATCAACAGTTGATACATATCTAGGCCATAAAGGTGCTTTAGTAAGGGTATTATACCAATTTAAATAATGTCCCTTATACTTTTCTAAGGTTTCCATTGAATCCAATGAATCCTTTATACGCTTTATAGTTTCACCTAATGTTATATATGATAAGTGATAAGCAATTATATTAGATATTAATGCCATCCCCATATTAGTGGGAGATGTTCTAAATGCCACTCCTTTATATGGCACTTCTTGAAAGTTATCTGGCGCTAGATAATTATTTTGTTTATTGACGAAGTCTTCATAATAACTCCATATACGTCTGCTTAAAATTCTTAGCTCTGCTTCTTCTTCATCTGTAAATTCTTCTTCATCTTCATGTAAAATAATTGATATTTTAAATGCTAATAATGGAGCTATTGCCCATAAAGCTATAGGAACTAGATTAAAAAGGATAATTCCTCTGCCATATGTTATGGTGATTATTAATAATAAAACTGCCATCAATGGTGAAATCCACATTCTCTTATAATAAGCTGAAAGTGAATTTTCAACTTCATTTTCCACTTGCTCTGCTGTCTTCCATTGAAGAAGATTTTTCTTAGATATAAAAAGCCTATACAAAGCTTTACTTATGGCATTAATCATTATATATGACTGATAAGGTATAAAGCTGAAAATTAATAATACCTGCTTTAAATTCTTTATGGTACCATTTATTTTATTTTTAGGTGTAACTACAAAATCTACTACTATAAAGATAAACGGTAATAATAAGGCAATATATATAAGCACCATTACTTGACATTGTATCTTAAAGATAATTGGCGTTAATAAGATTGCTATAAGCAAACTTGGTGCTAATAAGCTTCTCCTTAAGTTATCAAATATCTTCCACCTTGATAATAATGATATTTTTTTACAGTTAATCCAAGAAGCAATTTGCCAATCGCCCCTTACCCATCTATGTAGTCTTTGACAACTTGCTTCATAAGAAGATGGATAGCCTTCCATAACTTCAATATCTGATACTAATGCTGTTCTACCAAAAGCACCTTCCAATAAATCATGGGAAAGTATTCTATTTTCCGGAATTTCTTTATTAACTAAATTGTGAAAAACATCTATATTTAATATACCTTTTCCTACAAAAACTCCTTCATTAAATACATCTTGGTAGAGATCAAAAGTAGCTGTAGAATAACCATCAATTCCAGCTTTATCTGCAAAAATATTAACAAATTGACTTCTTTGCTTTATATCCATCTTTATGCCTATTTTAGGCTGCATTACACCATATCCTCTAATAACTCTTTCATCTTTTATTATTGGTGAATTTAATATATGGCACATCTTACCTATGAGCTCTTTTGCAGCTCCCATTGGTAACACAGTGTCTTCATCTAAAGTTATTATATATTTTGATTTCTTTAACTCACTTATATCACTGCTAATTACGTTATATGTATTAACATCATCTCTTAGTAAATTAATGAACTCTTCAATCTTTCCCCTTTTTCTCTCACGACCCATATATACTTTTTCCTTTTCGTTATATAGCCTTTTCCTATTGAAAAAGAAAAAATGCTCATTGCTATTTCTAAAATACTTTTTATTAAGTGTTTTTATTTCTTTTAAAGCATACTCATTTATAGCGTTATCATCTTCATTACTTTCCTTATCACTATCTTTTAAATCACCTAATACAGCAAAAAATATATTGTCATCTCTATTAGCTAAATAGTATATCTCCAAATCCTCAATAAGTTTTTTAACCTTCTTTTTACCACTTGCTATGGCTGCAATTATTACCACAGTTCTATTTTCTTCACCAACACCTAAGGATAAGTCCATTTCAGGCACCACTTTTACACTTTTACCGTTACTTATACTTCTATTAGCTATAAGAGTACTTATTTCACTAGATGGAATGAGCAATATTATACTTTGAAGTATTAACATAAGTATATTTCTCTTTCCTCCTAATGCTATATTTAAAGCTATAAATATAGCACTTATGCTTATAGTTACAATTGCAATATAAGTTATATATTGCTTACTACTAATTTCACCATGGCATACTTCTTTTCCTTTTAATTGACTTAATAATTCATAAACACCTTCATCTACTAAATAATAGCCAACATGTGTTTTATAACTTTCTTGAATTTCTTCTCGTGCAGCAAGAAATAATGCTTTTTTTACAATATCAATTTCTCTTAAATCAAACTTACGAGATATTTCTTCAATCTTATGCCTATAGCTATCCTTAGTGGAATAGCTCATATTAGCATATACTTCTGCAGGATCCCTTTTTAAGAATTGTTCTATTACAGAAGTCCTATCAAAGAACTTCCTCCAATCTATTGCATCTATATTTCGTAATGAACTTATGATGCTTCCTATGGAATTTTCAATGGTACCTTGCCTTAAGTTCTCCTTTAATATAAGTTTATCAAGACTTATATCCTCTGTTTTTCTTTCCATTCTATCTAAAATAAAATCATATATATCCTTATTATCTATGGAATTATCCTTTAATATTGTAAAAATCCTATCTACAAATTCTATGGAAAAAAGCCCATCATGTAATGAAATATCATCTCCATTATACTTATCATCTATATTCTTATATTCTCTTTTTACTGTATATTTCTTTGATAATTTATTTAAAAATTCATTAACATTATTATTATTTTCTGCATCAATAAATTCATAAGCTAATTTCTTAGCTGCATTTCTCTGCTTTTGTATTACCACCACATTGTTAGTGACTTGTGCCAATAAGATAATTAATGCTACTCTTACCATTAATGGAAAGGCCCATAATTCACCCATGGTTAAATTGATGTTACTTTTCCTTATATATCGCTCCATACTTTCTTCATCTATTATCAATGAATTTTCATATACATATTTCTTAGCCATTTCATAAGTTGTTATATCAATATTATCTAAATAGCCATTTGGAATATTAAACTTAATATTTTTATATTCTTTTTCTATAAGATATATATTATCCAATAACCATTCAGCTGAAGGTATTATTTCTTCTCTCTTCTTTGATAAAGAATTAATATATTTATGATTATTTAAAATTCCTTTAAAGGCATCTTTTAATTCTTGATATATTACCTTTCTACTTTCAACATGGCTTGTTTTTTCCATTTCCTTTTCCTCCTAAGTTAAAAATAGTTAAACCTAAGCAATGATGTTATTATTCCCTTTTATTTGATATTAATTCTTATAATTAAAGCCTACTGAAAACCAAGTTAAATATCTATTAATATACTTTGTTGAAATCCCTCTAAATCTATGTATCCAATTAAGCTGTTTCATATAATATGTAATAATATTATTACTTTTAGTTATTGTATTTCTCTCTTTATTGGCTTTATTATGTTTTCTAGCTGCTGCTAAAAATCCTCTATCTAAATAAGCATCTATATGCGCATCATCACTTATCTTATTTTTAATTACCTTTTCTACATCTCTTTGATCGCATGGAACATTGCCTATAATCTGAGAAAAGGATTTATTGTTATTATCTAGTGCTGACATTATTACTATTTTTCCTTTATGAGTTCTCTGCCTTACCCTAACCCCTTTATTATTTTCATTAAACATGGTCTTTATTATTTCCACATTACCATCTAGCCTTATAGCTTCATTTATTTTATGTATGGCTTTTAAAATCTTATGTCTCCAATAAAATGATGTGCTGAGACTGATATTAACTTTATCTGCACATTGTCTTAAATTGCTATTTAAATCCATAAGCCTCATGTATTTATGCCAATGCTCCATACCTTTTTTAGAATATCTCCAAGGTGATTCAGTTCTATTAGAAAATGTCCTTAAACAATTATGATTTTTACATTTATATCTTTGAATACCATTAAACTTGCCATATTTAATAAAATGATTACTTTTGCAATATGGGCATTCCTTTATTTCTATTTCATTCTCTAATTCAATAATGCTATTCATAAAATATCACTCCTCTTTGTTAGAACTTATGTTCTTTTGAATTCTTGACTAACTTTTTATTATTTATTCATTATTTTTTAAATTTTTTCTTATGGTCTTGTCTTCTTATATCTCCTTTTAACTCTCTGCTTCTGTTTTTAATAAATGTTGCTAGAATTTCTTAAACTATAAACTTTCACTGAATCAGCTCCTGCTTTTCTGTTATTAGAAAATGTTGTTATTATAAGTAAGATCGTGCTTTATCTAATTCATTTATTGGAGTGTTTCTGTTCTTTGAAAATATTGCTGTAGATTATAATTTTTTTAGCTTAAATATATTTAAAGATTAAACTGAAAATTCTGTTCCTTGAAAATGTTGTTTTTGATAACAAAGTTATTAGTTTATGCATATTGAACTGAAAAATTCTGTTTTGAGAAAATGTTGTTTAAATTGATATAGGTATGGAATAATTTAAAGATAGAGATATCTAAATATAAAATCTAATGTTGTAGCTATTTTCTCTATATAAAAAATGCTGTTAAACAATTGATGCTTAACAACATTTTATAAAAACAGACCGTTATATTAGGCGATAAACCTAATCCTTATATTATATTTATATTTAAATCTAAGACATAATACATATATATTTTTTCACATGTTGTAATAAAATCGTCAATTGTCTTATTGGTCATGTTATATTCAAATTCACTTCGTCTAAAGTCTTCACTTAAATCGTAATAATTGTTCATTGGTGGGGTGACAATAATATTTTTTCCATTAAAGCATTCAAAAGAATATTCTTTTTCACTTATCCTCATGATTATCTTATAAGGCATAATAGGACTAATTATTGATATTTCTTTCTTATTGTAATTATAATCTCTTGCACTCATACACATCTGACTCACACTCCTTTATATAAATATACTTAAAAAATATGTTAATAATGACTATAAAATGTTATCTTAACAACATTTATTGAAAACAGATATGTACATGTAAATTATTATTTTTGAAAGCAGATTTTAAATAAAACTTTGTCGAAAGTTTTGGAATTTTTTTATCTTGTCCGTAGGTATAATTTTTAAAATTTACGTAATACTTTGAAATATGTTGTACAGCAAATTAAATTTATATGTTAAATAAGGAGAATACATATTTATGATTAATATTGAAAAAAATCTTGATCCAAAACTAATGACTACTAAACATAATAAAAAGAAGTCTGCTTTTACTTTAATTGAGCTTATAGTGGTTATTGCTATCATTGCCATATTAGCCGCTGCTTTAACACCTTCTTTTACAGGCTACATAAAGGAATCTAGGAAAGTTGCTGTAATTAATCAAGCAAAAAATGTCGTTACTGCCTATGAATCAGTTAACGCTAAAACTACTAGCAATATTTCTAAAGATCAATCTGTTTCATCTTTTATCTCCTCTTATGGTGGAGATTTAATTACTGCTAAAGATTTAAAGAATATTGATATTAGTAATATTACTGTAGATGATTGCTTTAAAGCTATAGATAGTGATAAATATACTTTTAAATTAAGTGATGATAATATGTTGGTTAGTTCTCCAACTGAACTCCCTACGTCTACTTCTTCTGCTGAATAATTTCATATAAAAAAAGGAACCCCTCAAAAATCTAGGGATTCCTTTTTATAAATTCTTATAGCGAGAAGAACTCAGTAAATGCTTTTATTGTGTACGCATTGTCTTTTACTGTTGCCAGTTCTCTTATTGAGTGCATTCCAATAAGTGGTGCTCCCATATCTATTACTGGTATTGTTAAGTTTGCTGCTGTAACAGGACCTATTGTAGTTCCTCCTCTTAAATCTGATCTATTAACAAACTTTTGGAATGGAACGTTAGCTGACTTACATACTTCGGCAAATACAGCTCCGTTAAAGCTATCTGTGCTATAGCTTCCTGATGCTGCTATCTTTAACACAGGACCACCTTCTAATACAGGTCTATTTGTTGGATCTGCTTTATCTCCAAGGTTTGGATGAACAGCATGAGCTAAATCAGCAGAAATCATTATTGAGTTTGATAATGCTCTGTAATACTCTTCTCTACTCTTACCAAGTCCCATAGTAAGTCTTTCTAATAAGTTATTTAATAATGTTGAATTAGCACCTTGAGCACTTAAACTTCCTATTTCTTCATTATCTACACATACTAATACTTTAGTTGCTGAATTATCTCTGCTATCTAGTAATGCTACTAAACCTGCATATACCATCCATAAATCATCAAGTCTTCCTGAAGAAATCATTTCTTCATTAATTCCTATTAATGATCCTTTTTCATATTCATATGGCATAAGTTCGAAATGTAATATATCTTCTTTATTTACATTAAGCTCTGCTGCTAATATATCCATTAAGTAATCTTTGTTTTCTAATTTTTCATTGATTAAACCTAATAATGGTAATGTATCAACTTGCTTGTTATACTTATAACCATCATTTACTTCTCTATTCATATGAATAGCTATATTCGGTATTATCATTATTGGTTTATTTATATTAACTAATCTTGTTTCTGGTTTTAATGGAGATACTCCTTTTATAGCAACCTTTCCAGCTAAAGCTAAAGGTCTATCATACCAAGTACTGATTATTGGACCTCCATACATTTCAGTGTTAAGCTTAACATATTTTCCTTCTGATATCATTTGAGGATTTGGTTTAACTCTAAAGCCAGGTGCATCTGTATGTGCTCCTATTAATCTTAATCCTGTTTCTTCTATGTTTTCATCACCTACTACAAAAGCCATAATAGAAGAATCATTTTTTATCACATAGTATTTATCTCTACTTTTTAAATCCCACTTATCACTTTCTTTAATTTCTTTAAACCGATTTTCATCTAAGATCTTTTTAACAGTTTCTACGGCATGAAATGCTGTTGGACTGTCATATATAAAATCTAGTAAATCTTTTGCTTGTTTTCTTTCCATATATTTCGAACCCCTTTTTTTATTTACTTGGATATACTTTATAATATAAACCATTTTAATTTATTCCACAATATAGGAAATTATAATAAAGCTTGTACTTTTTAACCATTTAATGTAGTTTAATATTATATTAATAATAAATCTAAAAGTGGAGTGTGATTTATGTTATCAAATTTTCTAATCAAAAAATTTATTAAGAACAATGATGATATTAATGATAACAAAGTTAGAATTGCCTACGGAAACTTAGGTGGAACAGTAGGAATCATTATAAATACATTACTGTTCCTTATTAAATTATTCGTGGGACTATTTGCAGGATCTATTGCTATCATTGCTGATGCATTTAACAACTTATCAGATGCAGCTTCATCTATAATAACTATTATAGGATTTAAGATGGCCAATAAGCCTGCTGATGCCGAGCATCCTTTTGGTCATGGAAGAATTGAGTATCTTTCAGCTCTTGTAGTTTCCTTCATGGTTATGCTGGTAGGATTTCAATTTGTGAAAACTTCTTTTTCTAAAATATTAAATCCAGAAGCAGTAACATTTGAAATTGTGCCTTTTATACTTTTATTAATATCCATAGGATTTAAAATATGGCTTTCAAAGTTTAATAAGGATTTAGGCAACAAGATTAATTCATCAGCCCTTAAAGCTGCTGGAACCGATGCTTTAGGCGATGTATTTACTTCTACCACTGTTGTGATTTCCTTCTTTGCTTCAAACTTTACTAGCTTCCCTATCGATGGATATATTGGTGTTTTAGTTGCTATTATAATTATTTATTCAGGCTTCAGCTTGATAAAGGAAACTATCAGTCCTCTTCTAGGTGAAGCACCTGATGCTGAATTAGTTCAGCAGATAAATGATATGGTTTTATCTTATGAACATATTTCTGGAGTACATGATTTAATAATTCACAATTACGGACCAGGAAGGATTATGGCTTCAATTCATGCAGAAATTCCAGCTGATATAAATATTATGACAATCCATAATATTATTGATCGTGCTGAAAGGGAAATATCTGAAAAGCTTGGAGTATACTTGGTGGTGCATATGGACCCTGTCTCTGTTGATACAGATGAAATATCATCCACAAGAAAATATATTGAAGAGGTATTAAAATCATACTCAATGGTTAAGTCTTATCACGATTTTAGAGTTATTGGTGATGAAAGACATAAAAATATTATCTTCGATGTGGTTGTAGATTCCAATGAATTTACTAATAAATTTCAATCTAATGACTTAAAGGAGTCCATAGAAAACTCAGTAAAGACGGGACATCCAACTTATAATTGCATAGTAACTATTGACCTACAGCTTCATTAAATAAGCATAATAAAAAGCTGGTATAAGTTTAATCTTTAAACTTATACTAGCTTCTTTTTTCAATTCTCTTTTAAATTATAGAAATATTGCTGTTGTTTATATTTTAAATAGGCAATATTATCTTTCATATTTCTTTTTTCATACCAATTAATAACTGCTGGCAATGCTAAAACAAAACCATTATTTATTAATTCCTTTAACTTATTTATTAAAGCAATTTCCTCCAATGATATTACATTATCATTGATTACTTCATCTAATTTCTTTTTTAAATAAATATATTTACACTTAGTAACTCCTATTTTCCTACCTGCAAGAGAAGTTTTAAAGGCCTCTTCATAAGTAGGTTCCTTATATAGATTACTATTATAAAGATAGTATGCTAAATTACCATAGCATTCTGAATTACCACATTCTATTCCACTTAAAAATAGCTGTACTATTTCTTCCTTATTAAACTTTATAATCCCTTCACAGCCTAATAACCCTTTAAAATTATAGGCAGTACCTTTATCTATTTCTTCTACTTCATTTAGTATTTCATAAGCCTTTTTACTATCAGATTCAATACCAATCCCTTTAAAGCAATAGTAAGCAAGCTTGCACTTTCCTTTTAATGCATCAACATCAATAAGCTTAAACACATAATAAAGTGCTTTTATCTCTTCATCTTTTCCTCCAATACCCTTTTCATAAATCTCTATGAGCTTTTCTATTGACTCTATATCATTTTTTTCTGCACTCTTTTCATACCACTTAATTGCTAAATCTATATCTTGTTTAACAAAATAACCTCTTAAATGCCATTCACCAAGCTTATTCATGGCCTTTATATATTCACTTTCTGCTGATAAGCTATAATAATAATATGCCTTTTCATTATCCTTCCTTACAGCTATACCTTTTTCATAAATATATCCATACTGAAAAATAGATTCTGTAAGACCATGTTCAGCTCCAAAGTTTATATATTCAAGGAGCTTTTGCTTATCTATAGTTTTTCCTTCATTAAATTCATTAAGACTAATAAAGGCTAAATATTCTGCAGCATAAGGTGATTTCAATTCATATGCACCTAAAAGAAGTTCCTTGGCGATTTCTTCAGTCTTTTCCTTAAATCTATTAAGTCTTAAATATGCTACACCTAAAACATACATAGCATGTGGAGCATTATTTTCTGCAGCAATTTCCATATATTCAATGGCTTTATTTAAATCACGACTGACTCCTTCACCATTATAATAAATTACTCCTAACTTTTGAGTGCATCTTAAATCTCCCAATTCATGGCCTTGCTCATAAAAGTTTATGGCTTGTTCAACTAAATTTTCTTCTTCATATATCTTTCCAACTTTAAAATATAGCTGAAAACTTCCATAATCAATGCTTATAGAATACAGTTCCAAAGCCTTTTTCTTATCCTTTTCTACATACAAGCCCTTCAAATACATATCTGCCAATGACTCAATACAATTTAAATCACAAGCTTCATATCCTTTGGTTAAATATTTAAAGGCCTTTTCATAATCCACCTCATAGCATATACCTTCTAAATATGATTTTCCTACTATATAATAAGCATCTTCATATCCATTTTCTGCAGCTCTTTCAATCCAGTAATATGCCTTAAAATTATCCTTATCACACCCTTCACCATTTTTATACATAAATGAAATGGCATATTGTGCTGCACCTAAATCCATTTCAGCACTCTTCTTATACCAATAAAAAGCCTTCTCATAGTTTTTATCTACACCTAATCCTAAGTAGTATATTCTTCCAAGCTGATAAAAGGCTGGTGAATATTCATTTTCTGCACTTTTTTGAAACCATATCATAGCAGCAGTATTATTTTTTTTAACGCCTCTACCATTGATATATAATAATCCTAAAGCATTTTGTGAAAAAGCATTACCTTTTAATGCTGCTTTATAGTACCAACCAAAAGCTGCTAGATAATTTTTTTCTATAGAATAACCTTTTTCATAAAATAATCCTAAATATGCCTCACCATATTCATCTCCACATTCTGCTGCCTTAAGGAAATACCGCATAGCTTTTTTATAGTCTTGTGGCACATCCTTACCAAAATAATATTTTTCTCCTTCTTCTACTAAAGCTGCTGCACGTATCTTTATATCTTCGTCTTCAAAATTATTAATACTATTTATTAAATTTTCAACATCATTTTTTTCATTGCTATACTTATCAAATACTTCTTTATATTCATCACTTAAATTTTCTTTTAAAAACTGATAATTTTCCTGTCCATAAGTTAATACAAGCCAAATTATTAGTTCATAAATTTTCTCAAAGTTTTCATCTGCCAATCTTTCTATCTCTATGTCATCATAAAAACAATCTTCTTTAGCATCAATTCTCTCTTCATATAGCTCAGCATTTTTTAATGCCTTAAGTAACATTTCTTCCACATATTCATCTACAAGCCTTGCTTCCCTTAAAAGCTTTATATTATCATAAATGCTTAAGCCCTTTTCATAATAAATTTCATTATTAAAATAAATATAATAAACTATATCTTTTAATAATTTTTTATGATTATTAAATACATTCCTTAGTTCCTTATTTTCAATAAAAATCTTCATATCATCATATAATTTTTTAAATTCTAACTCTAAAAAATTATATACAGTTTTCTTAGACATATTACCCTGCCTGCCATTAATCCTACTATTATTCTATTATAAAACATATAAAAAAGAACACTTATAAAATATAAGTGCTCTTTTATTGATACTATATACTCCCTCACCATAGAAAGTTTATAGTACCTTTGATAAGAATTCTTTTGTTCTTTCATTTTTTGGATTTGCAAAAAACTCCTCTGGCTTTCCGCTTTCTAGGATATTTCCTCCATCCATAAATACAATCCTATCACCAACTTCTTTAGCAAAGCCCATTTCATGAGTTACTACCACCATTGTCATTCCTTCACTAGCTAAATCCTTCATTACATTTAAAACTTCCCCAACCATTTCTGGATCTAACGCTGATGTCGGTTCATCAAATAACATCACATCTGGTTCCATAGCTAACGCTCTTGCTATGGCAATTCTTTGCTTTTGTCCCCCTGAAAGTTGTGCTGGATATGCATCCTTTTTATTTTCAAGCCCTACCTTTTCTAATAATCTTATTGCTTTTGCTTCTGCATCACTTTTCTTCATTTTTTTCACTTTAATTGGTGCTATAGTTATATTTTCTAATACTGTTTTATGTGGAAATAAATTAAATTGCTGAAAAACCATCCCCATTTTTTCCCTTAATTTATTTATATTCACTTTCTTATCAGTTATGTTTTTACCTTCAAAAATTATTTCTCCACCTGTAGGCTCCTCCAGTAAATTTAAACATCTTAAAAATGTACTTTTTCCTGAACCAGATGGCCCTATTACCACTACAACTTCACCTTTTTTTATATGCTCATTAACACCTTTAAGGACCTTATTTTTGCCAAAGCTCTTTTCAAGATTATTAACGTATATCACTTACCTTCATCCTCCTTTCAATTAAAGAAATAACCCTACCTAAAGTAAAAGTTAATATAAAGTAAAATCCTGCTGCCACTATTAAAGGCTCTAAAGATCTATATGTAGATCCTTGTACTATTTTTGCTGCATACATAAGCTCCCCAACACCAACAACTGAAGCCATTGATGATTCCTTAATTACTGCAACAAATTCATTTCCTATGGCTGGAAGTATATTTCTTACTGCTTGTGGTACTACAATAAGCATCATTGCAGTACTCTTTTTCATTCCTAAACTTCTTGCTGCTTCCATCTGCCCTTTATCAACAGCATCAATACCAGCTCTGACAATTTCAGAAACATAAGCTGCTGAATTTAAAGCTATAGCTACAAATGCTGCTTGCAAAGCACTTAAATCCATACCGAAGAAAGGCTCTGCCCCTGCATAAACTATAAATATTTGTAATATCATTGGTGTCCCTCTGATAATTTCTATATAAGCTACAGCAATTATTTTTAAAGGTTTGATCTTCCATATGTGAAAATTAGAACTCTTCATATAAAATAATAGCGAACCAAAAACAGCACCAAATAATACTGCTACAAAAGAAATTAATAATGTATATTTAATGCCTTTAAAATAATATGGCATATATTCTGCTATAAAGCTAAAATCTAAATTCATATTTTAAACCACCTACTATTCTTCTACTGCTTCCGATGATAATATAGTAGCTTCTTCTATATATTTATTCATAGTTCCATCTTCCGTAATTCTTGAAATAACTCCATTAACTATTTTAACTAAGTCTTCATTTCCTTTTGCTATAGCTATAGCATTACCACTATCTGTTTCTTCATAAACTGGCTTTCCTACTGCTAACTCAGGATTATTTTTAACAGCCATTTGTGCCACGCCTACTTCCATAACTACTGCATCTACTTTACCTGATTTTAATTCTAAGATTAAATTATTTACATTAGATAATAATTGAAGATTTGCATCTTTAATTAACGTAGATGCTAATTCTGCTTGAGTTGAACCAAGCTGAGCTCCAACTTTTAAACCATCTAAATCCGAGAAATTAGTATATTTATCTGCATCTTCAGCTCTTACTAAAATCCCATGGTTAGCTGTATAGTATATATCTGAAAAATCTACTGCTTTTTTTCTTTTCTCTGTAGGATTCATCCCTGAAATAACCATATCTACTTTTCCAGCTGGTAATGCAGTTATTAAAGCATCAAAATCCATTTCTTTAATTTCTAATTCTACATCAAGTTCATCAGCAATTTCTTTCGCTAAGCTCACATCAAAACCAACTATCTTATCTTGTCCATTTTCAATTATATGAAATTCATATGGTGCATAATCTGCACTTAAACCTACTACAAGCTTACCACTTTCTTTTATTGAGTCTAACACACCAGTGTCTTCTTTTTTCGTCGCACTATTTCCGCATCCTGCAAGGCCTACAGCCATAATTGAAATTAAACCTGTTACAATAACATTTTTAATTATACCTTTTTTCATATTAAATACCCCCATAAACTTATGCATATTTATCTTTTTCACACGCATAATTATACATCAAGTATTAATATTTATGCAATAATTTTTTTTATATTTTCATAATAATTTTCCAATTGTTACTTTTTTATATATTTTTGAATACACTATAATGTATAACATTAACATTTTTATAGGAGTGATATAATGTCCAAACCTAAAGAAATAAATTTATTCCCAGGTTCAAACACCTCAAAAGGGTTTTATTCATTTTATAGGTATATACTTACTCAAGATAATGCCAATCGCATTCTTTGCTTAAAAGGAGGACCTGGCACTGGAAAATCATCACTTATGAAGAAAGTAGGAAAATATTTTTTTGATAAAGGCTACAATATAGAATATCACCATTGTTCATCTGACTCTAATTCATTGGATGGAATAGTTGTTAAAGAATTAAATGTAGCAATACTAGATGGTACATCTCCTCATATTGTGGATCCAATAACTCCTGGTGCAGTAGATGAAATAATTAATTTAGGCGATGCATTAGATATAGACAAATTAACACCGCATAAAAAAGAAATCATTGCTCTCAATAGAGAAATAAGTAAGAATTTCAAAAGAGCTTATAGATTTTTAGGTTCAGCAAAATATATACACGATGATTGGAGTAACATCAATTATGAATCTCTGGATTCAACAAAGATATCTAATCTTATTCAAAACTTAAAGAATAATATTTTTAAACGTGATAAAAGTGGATATGGTGATGAACGACATCTATTTGCAACAGCCATAACTCCTAGTGGAATAACTACTTATACCGAAAACATAGTGGAAGATTATAAAACTAAATATGTCTTAATTGGCGGACCAGGATATGGTAAGACTGAAATATTAAAATATATTGGTTCTCGTGGACAAAAGAAAGGATATTATATTGAATATATGCATGATCCTTTTATTCCTGAAAGAATTGAACACTTACTTATTCCTGAGCTAAATACCTGCATATTAACCAATAATGAAATAAGCAAATGTAACTTTTCACAAATAGATTATAACTTATCTGACTACTCTAAATATGCCATAAGTGGCGATAAATTATCTGAAATAGATTATAATTCAAAGCTATTTTATGATTTGATAGATAAATCTGTAAAACTTATCAACAAGGCTCATTCACTTCATGATGAACTGGAAACTTATTACATCTCAGCAATGGATTTTTCAGTTGTTGATGGTATTTATGACAAAGTAATTAAAAAATTAGAAAAATATTACGTATAACAAATTTTTTGTAATCATTTACATTTCTCTTTAATATATTATTATATAAGAAAATAAATTAAAGTTAATGAAGGGAAGCTTGTTTATGAAAAGCAAATATGCTTATGAAGCAAAAGATAAAAACATAACACCAGCTTCTTGGTTTATGTTTTTAGGAATATGTAATGACTGCCGCTATACAGCAGAAGAGTGTTCACTTTTAAGGAAAATAGAAAACCTTTTTAATTATTTATACTAATAAATTAGTATAAATAATTAATGATGAATTATGAATTAAAGTAGAAACTCCTTAGGGAGTTTCTTAAAATATATATTATATAAAAACTCTGCGAGTTTTATCCTTAATTCATCACTCATCATTCATAATTCATCATTTATTTTAGCTTCTTAAGCTTTCATTTCTAACTATTACATCATAACCTGTATATGCCATTGCTAAAGCAGCTATTAATAATCTATCATGTGCTTTATTTGTTGTAGTAGCCTTTGCCATTTCAACACTATGACCTACCATAGGACAATCTGTTATTCCTATATAGGGATGTATAGTTGGTGCAACATGACTTACATTTCCTATATCACTTGAACCACCTGTAGCTTTAGCTGGATTTATATCTGTAATACCTAATGCTCTTAAGTTCTCATTAAACATCTCTGATAATTTTTCATTAGTCTTTAAATCATCATAAGGTAATTCATATCTTTCCATTTCAAGAGTTGCCCCAGTCATTAAAGCTGCACCTTCTGCAATCTTTTTAACTTTTTCTATAACTTCAGTTACTCTTTCCTTAGTAGAAGCTCTAAAGTAAAAATCAGCAACTGCTTCATCTGGAACTATATTAGCTGCAACTCCACCTTTTGTTATTATTCCATGCATTTTAACATCTGGTGTTACATGTTGACGAAGTGCATCTATTCCATTAAATAATTGAATAACGCTATTTAATGCATTGATTCCTTTCTCTGGACAAGATGCTGCATGAGCTGTTTTACCTTTATATATAAATCTTATTGGATATAAAGCACTGCTTGATCCACTTGCTCTAGTTTCTCCATCTGGATGAACTATCATTGCTGCATCTAATTCATCAAATACACCAGCTTCTGCTAAAATAACTTTTCCCCCATTAGTTTCTTCTGCTGGAGTTCCGTATACTATAATCTTTCCACCAATTTCATCTAAAACTTTACTTAAAGCTACTGCTGCACCTGATGACATAACACCTATCATATTATGTCCACATCCATGTCCTATTTTAGGTAATGCATCATATTCACATAAATATCCTATGGTCATTCCAGGTTTTCCACTATCAAAAGTTGCTTTAAATGCTGTATCCATATCTGCTATTGGACACTCTACTTGAAAATTATGTTCTTTTAAAAATGTAGTTAATGCTTCAACTGCCTTATATTCTTCATTTCCTAATTCTGGATTATTATATATATAATCACTTATTTCAGCTAATCTTTCTTTAATTAATTGACCTTCGTTATATATTCTTGTCTTCATTTCTTCTTTCCTCCCATATTTAAATAAATTATCAAGCCATTTATTTAAGTAAAAGGTAAGAGTGAAAAGATAAAAGTTACTGAATTTATTCCTTAACTCTTCACTCTTCACTCTTAACTCTTAACCTCTTAACTTCTTAACTTCTTACGCCCAGCCCATCATCATAGCACAAGTTATGAATATAATACCTAGTGCAAATAAGATAATTTGTAATGGCATTATCCACTTGAACCATTTTGAATATGGTACTCCAGCCATTCCTAAACATGCCATTAATACTCCTGATGTTGGGAAAATAGCATTTGAGAACCCATCTCCTAATTGGAATATTAATACTGTTGTTTGTCTTGATATTTCAAGTAAATCACCTAACGGTGCTAATATTGGCATAGTTAATGCTGCTTGCCCTGAACCTGAAATAACAAAGAAGTTTATAAACATTTGAACTGGTAACATTACGCATGCAGCTAATAATGATGGTAATTTACCTATAAATGATGATAAACCAAATAATATTGTATCTATGATTTGAGCATTTTCTGCTATTATTACTATAGCTCTTGCAAATCCAACTACCATTGCAGCTCCAATCATATCTTTAGCTCCAGATATAAATGCTTCTGCCATTTCATCAGCCTTTAATCCACCAACTATTCCTGCAAATACTCCTGTTATTAAGAATACTGCTGCTATCTCTGGAATCCAGAATCCTTCTTTTAATACTCCCCATATAATAACTGCTAAACAAACACCAATTGAAGCAATTATTATTTTATGTGCAAGTGTAAATTTAATTTCTTCACTTTGAGTTTCTTTTAATTTTTCACGTTTTTCTTGATCTAATTTATACATTGGGCTAAATTCAGGATTCTTCTTAATTTTTCTTGCATAAAACATTAAGAATATAATTCCTACAGTTGTTGTTATAACCCATGTAATAGTACGGTATGTTATCCCTGAGAATAATGGGATTTCAGCTATAGATTGTGCTATTCCCACTGTAAATGGATTAAGCATAGCTGTTGCAAATCCTACAATACATCCTAAATAACTTATTCCCACTGCTAATATACTATCAAACCCTAAGGCAAGCATTAATGGAACTAATATTGTTATAAATGGTATAGCTTCTTCAGTCATACCAAATGTTGCTCCACCAAGAGAAAATAATGTGAATATAATAGGAATTATTAATAACTCATTTCCCTTAAAAACATTAACAACCTTAGCTATAGCTGAATCTATTGCTTTTGTTCTAGTTATTAAACTAAATGCACCTCCAACTACGAATAAGAATGCTATAATTTCCGCTGACTGTTCAATACCTTTTACTGGTGCTTGCATTACTTGGAACAATCCTTGTGCCTCATTTTCAACATATGTAAATGAATCATTTAAAACTACAGTTCTAGTTTGTCCATTAACTTCAGTAGCTACTCTCTCATATGCACCACCTGGTACTATATATGTTGCTATTGCCATTAAAATTATTATTGAAAAAATAATAACTAATGTATGTGGAACTTTTATTCCATTACTAACTTTTTTCCAGAAGCTTTGTCTTCCGTTATCTGCTACATTTTGCATTAGTTTAAAATCCTCCTATTTCTAATATTTTGACATAATAGCTTGAAGGAGATAATCTATTAAATAATAAAAAAAGCCTTGAGCTTCTCACTCAAGACTATATAATCACTAAAATACCAAATGTTATAATAAAAGTATTATTATCAATAATATAACCGTTAAGTAATAGCTCTTCACAAATGAATTTGTGACAGTGTTATGTATATTTTACATAACCCCAACACTATAGTTTCAAAGCATCAACCATATGTTTCGGCGAAACTTCCTTTCAATTTACATCTTTGTGCTTACCTCCGTAAATCTACTCTTAAATATCGCAACCTCTATCTACTTCATATCTAATTGTCACTTATTAATATACAGTTTTTTTTTTTAAATGTAAAGTATATTTTCTGCATAATTATAAATTTTTCGTGTTTTTATGTTATATTTCGCCAATAAATCTTTTAAATTCACACCGTTTCTATATTATTCTAACAGGTAAAACCATATTAAATATAAGTTATTTTCCCTTATAATTTATAATTTTAAGTTGATGTAAAGCTCTAGTTGCCATAATGTATTTAACTAAATCATCAGTATTATCATCAAAATTTACAACTATAACTCCATCAAACTCAAGACCTTTAGCATAGTATGATGGAACGATAACTTTTCCACCTCTATAAATTATATCTGCTTTATCAAAGGCCATAATTTTAGTGAACTTTTTAAGTTCTGGTGCTATTCTTTGAAGTTCATCTTTATCTTTTGTTATAACAGCTATATTTTCATAGTTTTCATCATCATATTCTTCTAAGGTTTCTAAAATAGTATCAATTAAATCTTCTTTATCATTAATTTCAACTTCTTCCACATCATATTTACCTTTTCTTACAAATGGAACTATAGCATTTTCATCTAATAATTTACTTGCATATTCCATAATTTGTTGTGTTGATCTATAGCTCTTATTTAAATCAAATCTCTTAACAAATTTTCCATAAAGCTCTTCTAATCTTAACATGGCAGGTACTTCATCAATCTTTACAAGTCTTTGGTTAACATCACCTACAACAGTATAGCTTCTACAGCCAGTTAATCCTTGAAGCACTAAGAATTGAAGCATGCTATAATCTTGTGCTTCATCAATAACTATATGTTTGATTTCTGACTTAGATTTCTTTCCATCAAGCTTAATCATTAAGTATAGTATTGCTGGAAGATCTAAGTATGATAACATATCTATGTTCATAAACTTCTTATAAATATCAACTATACTTTCATTATCTATCCAGTTTTCTAGCTCTGCTTTTACATTCATCACTTCTCTTACAACATCTCTTATGTCATTGCGTCTTTGGAATTCTAAATTGTTTTGTTCAATATTCTTTTCCTCATCTGACATTGCTTCAAGCTTAGCTTTAAATGCAGCATTTATTTCTCTTACCTTTTCATCTCTCTTATCTTTTAATTTTGATATAAGAACTCTTTTAACTTTTTGGCTTCTTCTAAATAAAGGCATATATTTATAGTGTTTTTCAAATAAATCTTCTACTTCATTTAATGGTACTACTTCTTCACCAAAGGCATTAAGTGCTTGTAGCTTAAAGTATTCATTTTCAAACTCTATGCATTTTTCATCAAGGAACTTAATGAATTCTTCACTTGATTTATACCTGATTTCTTTTACTACTTCTTCATTTCCTTTTAATACTTCTTCTAAATAAGCTGTAAAATCAAGGACATCTTCAGTTAAACCTATTTCTTTCATGGCAAAACCAGCAAAAGTCTCTTCATCCACATCACTTTCACCTAAAGTAGGAAGTATTTCACTGATGTAATCAACAAATATATCATTTGGTCCTAAGACTAATACCTTATTACCTAATTGTTGTCTGTAGTTATATAAAAGATAAGCTACTCTATGAAGGGCTATGGTAGTTTTTCCTGAACCAGCAACTCCATTTACCACTACAACCTTCATTCTCTCTTCTCTAATGATATCATCTTGTTCTTGTTGAATTGTCATTACTATATCTTTTAGTTTTTCTCCTGAGTTAGAAGAAAGAATCATTTGAAGAATTTCATCTTTAACATCAACTTCTGAATCAAAATATCCTTGTAGAGAACCTTTTTTGATAACAAACTGTCTTCTAGCTAATATGTCAGCTGGTAGTTCTCCATCTGGTGTCTTATATGTGGCTGGCCCTAATGACCCCTTATAAAATAATGAAGCTATTGGAGCTCTCCAATCTATTATTACATTTTCAAAAGTAGCGTCTTTAGTAAGTCCATATCTTCCTACATATATTTCTTCTTGACATTCATCTTCATCACTGAAAATTACCTTCCCAAAGTATGGAGTTTCCTTAAGCTTAGTAAGCTCCATTAGCTTTTTATCAATTTGTTTATAAGATTCTTCCTTAACATATCTCTCATGATCAAAATACTCCATTAAAGCATCTTCATCATCTTTATGTTCCTCTATGAAGTTTTTTCTATAATCTAATATGTAATTAGCTATCTCTTTTCTTTTTTCTATGTAGTTTAAAATTTCCTCATTTAACGTCTGTAAAGTATAATCTAATCTTTCTTCTTCCTTTAGAAATTGATATTTATCCAAAGTAATACCTCCTTACAATAGTAACTTAAGGAGTTAAGATATATTTATCCTAACTCCTTAAATATAAATGCTATTCAATTATCATATCAATTGTACTAGCTACTTCATTTTCTTTATCTTCATGATTTTCATGGTTTTCTTCCTTAGCCTCATGATCATCATTATTTTCTTCTTTTTCTAAATCTAATTTATTTTCTTCTTTTTCCTTTTCTTTAATCTTCTTAAGTTCAGGATACTTGTTGTAAATAAATCTTTCAAAGTCTGTACCAAAAATAGTTTCTTTTTCTAAAAGGTATTCTGATATTTCATCTAGAAGATCTCTATTTTCAGTTAATAATTCAATGGCCTTATTATGACATTGTCTAATTATCTTTAAGATTTCTTCATCAACTAAAGTTGAAGTTTCTTCACTACAGTTTCTTACTGCTCTACCATCTAAATATCTATTTTGAATAGATTCTAAAGCCATCATATCAAATCTTTCAGTCATACCATATACAGTTACCATACTTCTTGCTGATTGAGTAGCTCTTTCAATATCATTTGAAGCTCCTGTAGAAACCATGTTGAAAACAACTTCTTCTGCAGCTCTTCCACCAAGCATTACAGTAATTTGATTTAACATTTCTTCTTTAGAAACAAGATATTTTTCTTCTTCTGGTAGCTGCATTGTATATCCTAAAGCTCCCATGGTTCTTGGTACTATTGTAATCTTATGAACTGGATCAGTACCTTCTAACAATCCTGCTACAAGAGCATGACCAACTTCATGGAATGCAACAATTTTTCTTTCTTGCTTAGAAAGAATTCTATCTTTCTTTTCCTTACCAGCTATAATTACTTCTACAGCTTCTTCTAAGTCCTCTTGAATTACTTCATCTCTACCATGTTTAACAGCTCTTATAGCTGCTTCATTTATCATATTAGCAAGATCTGCCCCTACTGCACCTGGTGTACCTTTAGCAATTGAATCTAAATCAACATCATCTGCTAATTTAACGTCCTTACTATGAACTTTTAAAATAGCTTTTCTACCAATAAGGTCAGGTCTATCAACAATAACTCTTCTATCGAATCTACCTGGTCTAAGTAATGCTTTATCTAATATTTCTGGTCTATTTGTTGCTCCTAGAATTACTATTCCTTTTGTTGCATCAAATCCATCCATTTCAGTTAATAACTGATTTAAAGTTTGTTCTCTTTCATCGTTAGATTGCATTTGGTTATCTCTACTCTTACCTATTGAATCTATTTCATCGATAAAGATAATACATGGTGCATGTTTTTCTGCTTCTTTAAATAAGTCTCTAACTTTAGCAGCACCCATCCCAACAAACATTTCAACAAAGTTTGAACCTGACATTGAGAAGAATGGTACTTTTGCTTCTCCAGCAACAGCTTTAGCTATAAGAGTTTTACCTGTACCTGGAGGCCCAACTAATAATGCACCCTTAGGTAATTTAGCACCTATGCTTGCATATTTTGCTGGATTATTTAAGAAATCTATTATTTCTGTTAAACTTTCTTTTGCTTCATCTTGTCCTGCAACATCATCAAAAGTAACTTTTACATCTGTTTCAACATACATTTTTGCATTGCTTTTTCCCATGTTCATTGGACCAGCACCAAATTTTCCACCCATTTTTCTAAATAGGAACTTAAATAAGAAGAACATTAGTAATATTGGTACTATGTAATAAACCAATAACTCCATAATCATTGATTGTTGCTCTGTTATATTTCCATAATATTCAACACCATTATTTTGTAATGTTTCTACTAAATTAGGATCTAAAACTTCACCTGTATAAAGCATTTTTCCGCTTTCTGAACTTCCTTCTTTAGGTGTTATTACAAGTGAGTCACCTTCAGTTCTAACTTCTGAAATTTCACCATTTTTTACAAGTTGCATAAACTTGTTATATGATATTTCTTGTGTTGTTAGCATATTTTTTGCATAGTTGAAAGAGTATATAAACATAAATGCCACAATTACGTATATAATTAAATATTTTTTATTATTGTTATTATTCTTTTTTTGTGGTCCATTAAGATTATTTTTGTTTTCTTCCATTCAAATCATCTCCTATCTGTCCATCTCTTTATTCAATTAATCCAAAATCACTAAATGGATAAACTTTTATTACTGCTTTTCCTTCTATATCATCTGCATCAACAAAAGGTGTTACAGGCCAATATCTTGAATCTTTAGACCATTTTCTATTATCTCCTAAGAAAAAGTATTTTCCTTCTGGCACGGTATATGTACCATTAAAAGTATCTTCAGCTCCAATATAGTCTTCTTCTAGAACTTCTCCATTAACGGATACTACCCCATTTACTATTTGCACCACATCTCCTGGTAAGCCTATAAGCCTTTTTATCATCTTGATTTCTTCGCCTTCTTGGTCATAACTAAATACAACAATATCGCCTCTATCAAGTTTTTCTGGATTATATACCCTTGTAACAAATAGCCTATCATTAACATTTAATGTTGGAACCATTGATTCTGAAGGTATTTTTACCTTATAAATAACAAATTTATTTATTAAAAAAGCCAATATAACTGCAATTACAATTGGTACAACCCATTCGTAAAAGAATCCCGTCTTTTGGTTTTTAATTTCTTTATTACTTTCCTTCATTCTTCCCACATGCCTTTCATCAAATTATCAATTTCAGTCTTTCTATTGTCAGTCTCTTCTTTATTTACAATATATCTGTTTTTATGAACCTTAACTAATATATCTCCTTCTCTTACTTCATCTTCAACATTTGTCTTATCTATTATTATTATTTCTGCATTACGATTTTGTAATACTAACGATCTGCCTTCTATCCTATCGACTATAAAATGACTTTCCTTCATAACTTAATATTTTTAGCAAAATTTTGCTAGAACTTCCTCCCTCTCACTTTACTTGAAACACAAGTATATCATATTTCTTTTATTTAATCTAATTTTACCATTATATTATACTACAGCAATATGTCAATTTTATTACAATATATAAAACATTCATTAAAAATTTATATATTAAAAGGCAAGAAGAATTTATGATAATTCATCTCACCTTAATTTTTACCACTATTCTATATTTCTAATCCTAGTAAATCTTTATAGTCTTGTCTTTTAGATACTATTTTCTCCTGTCCATTACCAACAAATACCACCGCTGGTCTTACATTTTTATTATAATTACTAAACATTGAGAAACCATATGCACCTGTAGTAAATACAGCTAAAATATCTCCTCTTTCAGGTTTTTGGATATATATATCCTTCATTAATATATCTCCAGATTCACAGCACTTACCTGCTATAGTTACTTTTTCATCTGCTGGCTCATGTAGCTTGTTAACTATTGACATATCATATTTTGCTTCATATAAAGCTGGTCTTATATTATCAGTCATTCCACCATCAACAGAAACATATTTTCTTACATTTTCAATATTCTTTATAGCTCCAATGGTATATAAAGTAGTACCTGCATTTCCTACAATTGATCTACCTGGTTCAATAGTAAGTACTGGCTTAGCTAATCCTAATCTTTCACAAGTTTCATCAACCTTATTTAATATAGCACTACAATACTCTTCTATGCTTCTTGGCTTATCAGCTTCTGTATAATACACTCCAAAGCCACCACCTAAATCTAGCTCTTTAATTTCATGACCTGTTTCTCTTTTGATTTCAGCAATATGATTTAACATAATTTCAGCTGCGTCTTCATATGGCTTTATTTCAAATATTTGTGATCCTATATGACAGTGAAGACCTATTAATCTTAAATTAGCTAAAGATAACGCATGTTTTACCGCTTCCATTATAGTATTACCTACTGGTGCAAATCCAAATTTTGAATCTATTTGTCCCGTTTGAATATACTCATGAGTATGAGCTTCAATTCCTGGAGTAAGTCTTAAATATATATCTTGTATCACTCCATGCTTTGCTGCTATTTCATTAATCATTTCCATTTCTTCTAGATTATCTACAACAAATCTACCAACTCTTTTTTCTACCCCTAACTGAATTTCGTCTAAGGTTTTATTATTTCCATGAAAATATATCTTTTCCATTGGAAAACCTGCTTTATACGCTGTATATAGCTCACCACCAGAAACTACATCCAAGTTAAGACCTTCCTCATGAATAAGCCTACACATTTCTAAAGTTAAAAATGCTTTTCCTGCAAAAGCAACTCTATTATCTTCATTACATTTAAAACTCTTATAATAATTTCTACATGTATCTCTTAATAATTGTTCATCCATAACATATAAAGGTGATTTATATTTTTTCACTAACTCTACGGTACTAACTCCACCTATAAATAGTTCATTTTCTCTTATTTCCATTGTTCCAAATAACTTCATATCCCCAACTCCTAATATACTCTAATAAATTATAAAAAAAACCATCATAGAAATTCTATGATGGTAGTTCACTTTTTAAGATTATACATGATATACGAAATTTTCTTTTAAAATTTATTTCATAATTTCATTTAAACCCTGTAGCGCTCCACTACTGTGACAGTTATGTATATATTTTATACATACCCAGAAATAAGGTTTTGCTTTCCTTATTCCTTCGGCCATCATACCTTTCAGAAAAGATCTATGTCCTGCAAAAACTCCCTTTTCTTACTGATTATAAACAGCACCTCTACCAGGTAATATTTTATTCAATTTAGCTTTCTTTTATTCTTCAATTATTTTTTCATATATATTAGTATATTATAACTTTTTAGTAAATGATAACACTATAACAATATTTTGTAAACAAAATATTGCTAATTATGAATGATGAATTATGAATTATGAATTAATGATGAAATTCTTACAGAATTTCTGAAAATTATATTTTTATAAACTCTGTGAGTTTATTCCTAAATTCATCATTCATCATTCATCATTCATCACTCATCATTATCTAAGTTCGTCATTTAAATAAAAAAGCAGCTTGCTGCTACTTTTTCATTTATCTCTATATCTGTCCATAAGAGCACTCATTATTTCCCCATTGTATGGAGGTGTATAAGTTATAGCATTTGCCCCTGCTTCTATTGTTTCTCTTATTGTTTCTTCTGTTGGACCACCAGTTGCCAATACAGGGAAATCTGGGTATAGGGATTTAATCTTTCTTACAATAGCTGCAGTGTTCTTTCCACCAGAAACATTTAGTATTGTTGCTCCTGATTCAATTCTAGCTTTTATGTCCTCATCTTCAGATACCACTGTAACTATTATAGGTATATCTATAGTTTCTCTAAGGTTTTTAACTATTTCATTACTTGTTGGGGCATTAACTACAACTCCCATTGCCCCTTTAAATTCTGCATCTAATCCAAGATTAACCACTCTCTTACCTTGAGTAATTCCACCTCCGACTCCACAGAATATAGGCACATCTGCAGCCATTACTAACGCTTCTGTTATTAAAGGCTGTGGAGTAAACGGATATACTGCTATTATTGCATCAGCATTAGTATTTCTTATTAAGGCTACATCTGTGGTGAATAAAAATGACTTTAATCTCTTACCAAATATCTTTATTCCAGAACAATCTCTAATACATGATGGCACTTCAATAACATTACTTCTCAATATACCTTTTATTTCCGGTACATTCTTCTTTCTCTTAATTTCCATAAGCATACTCCTATTACAATTTATATATATATTCTTATAAAAAATCTTAGCTATAAAAATATTATTACATTATTATTAAATAAAAATTATATCATAAAGAAAATATATTTCTATAGTATTATTTCAACTTCTTTATTAATTTCAATACTTTCTTCTGTAACTAGGCAATTATAGGCAAATATATCCACTCCAGCGACTTTGGCAGCTCTCAAAGCTTCTCCAAATTTATAATCAGTTTCATCATTTGGCGAAAACTTGTAAACTTTCTCAAGTTGAATCAAAAATAAAACTCCTGCTCCATATCCCCTTCTTTTAGCTTCGATTAATTCCATTAAATGACGTGCTCCTCTTTCTGTTGGTGCATCAGGAAATCTAGCATATCCTTTATCTTCCAAGGTTACACCTTTTATTTCTAAGTAATATTCATCACTTTCATCATTTGATAGCTTAAAATCAAATCTACTTTTTTCAAACATTTTCTCTCTTAAAATATTCTTATACCCCTTTAACTTTTCTATTTTTCCTTTTTGCAGAGCTTCTTCCACAACCTTATTAGGAATATGTGAATCAATACTAACTAAACTATGGCCTTTTTCAACAGCTATTAAATCATAGGGGGTCTTCCTTGCTGGATTATTTTCTTCTCTTAAATATACTGTACATCCAGGTATTAAAAGTTCCTTACATCTTCCTGTATTTGGCACATGAACTTTTATTTCTTTTCCTTCTAGTTTAACATTTGAATAAAATCTGTTGGGTCTATTAATAAATTCTGCTTTTACTATTCTTTTGTCATATATCATTTTCTTATCCTCTTTTCTTACACTTTATATTTTATAATTTATATCTTCACTTTTTTATACCATTCAAAAGTTATCCACAGGCTATATTTTTTCAGCCCATTTTCACTTAAATAATTCACACTTTTTAGAGTTATCCACAGAAGTTATCCACAGGTATGTTGATTTTGTTGATAACTTTGTTACTAACTATATTATGGTAATATTTTACTTAGTTGTTTATTTACTTTTTTATCCAAAACACATTATATTGTTGAATCTATTTTCCATCACCAAATATATTGTGTCAACTTTTTTTCTTTACACTTATATCTGTTTTTAACTTATCCACATTTTGTGGATAAGTTAAACTATTATTTTCACCATTTTTCATATATTATATACAACTATACAACAAAAATTCTAAAAATTTTTATAAATGTTTAAATTTTAAAAATTTTTAAAAATGAATCTTTACATGTAAACATTTTTATGATAACATTTAAACATAAATTAAATACTTTAGCGTGTTACTGGTTATGCAGGCAAGGCTTAAATATGTGTGAATTGTAATAATTCCTTCACCTTGGTGGAATTATATAATTTGTAGATATTTAAGCCTTTTTTGTTTAACTTAAATAAGCTGGCCAGCTTCAAAAATTTTTACGCTATGTAAATACAATAATTAACTTAAGAATTAAAAATAGTTTTAGGAGGATTAATATTATGCTACAATTTTTACAAAGAATTGGTAAAGCTGTAATGCTTCCAATAGCTGCTCTTCCAATTGCAGGTATATTACTTGGTGTTGGTGGTGCATTCTTAGGAATCGCAGGGTTAGAAAATGCGCCTGCTATTTATCAACCATTACTTGCTTTTATATCTATTCCTGCTGTTCATGCTGTATTAACAGTTATGAAAAACATAGGAGATATTGTTTTTGGTAACCTACCAGTATTATTTGCTGTTGGTGTTGCTGTAGGTCTTGCTAAGAAAGATAAAGGTACTGCTGCTTTAGCTGCTGTATTTGGTTTCTTAGTAATGAACCAAACAATTTCTTCACTTTTAGCTTTAGGAGCTACTCAATTAGGCGTATTAACACCTGATAACGTTGGTAAATACGGAACTTATGTTACAACAAACTTAGGTATATTCACATTAAATATGTCAGTTTTCGGTGGAATTATCACTGGTTTAGTTACTGCTGCATTACACAATAAATTCCATACAATTCAAATGCCACCGGTACTTGGATTCTTCTCAGGATCAAGATTTGTACCAATAATAACTTCATTAGTTATGGCTTTAGTTGGTGGAGTACTTGCTTTTGCTTGGCCAGTTGTTCAAGATGGTATTTCAATAGTTGCAAACTTAGTTAGAACTTCAGGATCAATTGGGGTATTCTTATACGGATTAATTGAAAGAGCTTTAATTCCATTTGGATTACACCACGTATTCTATACACCATTCTGGTATAGTTCATTTGTTGAAGGTCAAGTTCTTCTAAATGGTTCTGTTGGAACATTCACTACAGTTGCTGGTGCTAACACTGCATACTTCGTACAATTATCTAATATGGGAGCATTAGTTGGAGCTTCTGCATCAACTATGGGTACTATAGTAAACAGTACAACTGCTTTCATGACTGGTAAATTCCCATTCATGATGTTTGGTTTACCTGCTGCTGCATTTGCTATGTATAAAGCTGCTGCTCCAAGCAAAAAGAAAGTTGTAGGTTCATTATTAGTTTCAGCTGCCGTTACTTCATTCTTAACTGGTATAACTGAACCATTAGAATTTACATTTTTATTCGTAGCACCTGCTTTATATGCAGTTCACTGTGTACTTGCTGGTTTCTCTTATATGATTATGGCAATGCTTAAAGTATTCATTGGTATGACATTCTCTGGTGGTGTAATTGACTTTGCTTTATTTGGTTTATTACCTGCTGGTGCTGGTGTTAAAACTAACTGGTTATACGTTATCTTAGTAGGTTTAGTTTATGCAGTAGTTTACTACTTCTTATTCTACTTCTTAATTACTAAGTTCAACTTAAAGACACCAGGTAGAGATGAAAACGAAGGTGAAACTAAGTTATTCACAAAAGCTGATTTCCAAGCTAAAAATGGAAATGATAAAGAACAACCTGCTGCTACTTCTGGAAAAGGTGAAATAGCTGAAAAAGCACCTGCTGTATTAGCTGCTTTAGGTGGAGCTGAAAACATAGTAAGTGTTGATGCTTGTATCACTAGATTAAGAGTAGAAGTTAAGGATAAGGCTAAAGTTCAAAAAGATGAACTTAAAGCATTAGGTGCTGCTGGTGTTGTGGAAGTAGGAAACGGAATTCAAGCTATTTTCGGAGCAAAAGCAGACGGCTACAAGAACGAAATAAATTCAATTCTTGGAGAGTAATTGGATATATTTTATTAAAATAAAATTGTCAACAACTCATGTAAATAACAACTCACTTTAAAATATAAGGCTGTCATATTAAATGACAGCCTTTTTTTATACAATTTATAATATATATTCATCTTTAAATTTATTGATTATTTCTTTGCATATATCCGGTCTCTTTCTTAATTTCTCAATATCATATTTAGTACCTAAGTAGTCTAATATTTCAACTGCTTTTTTCAGCAATAGTACACTTCTAATATTAATTCCCTTATCCATAATTAAATCACCTTATATCCTTTCCTATATTATTAATTTATTCTCAGTTACTTAGGAAAGTTACTTAAGGCTCATACATATTAATCTATAATTATATTTTTCTTTACATGAAGATCCATTTGAGGATATGGTATTGATATTCCCTCTTCATCAAACTTAATTTTTACTGTTTCAAGAAGATCATAATATACAGTCCAATAATCTTCTGTTTTACACCACGCTTTAACAATAAAATTTATAGCACTATCACCATGCATTGATATTCCAACAAAAAATTCTGGTTCTTCTAGTACTAATTCATTCTTTTTCAATATATTTATAAGTACATTTTTTACTCTAATTACATCTTCTTCATAAGCCACACTAAAAGTAAGGTCTACTCTTCTTGTTTCTTTTGAAGAATAGTTTACTATACTTCCATCTGTTAATGTTCCATTAGGAATTAATATTTGCTTATTATCAAAGGTAACTAAATATGTATAAAATATGCTTATTTTTTCAACAACACCTGAATGCTCTGTTGTCTCTATAAAATCTCCTACATTAAAAGGTCTAGCTACAAGAATGATAACTCCTCCAGCCAAGTTTGCTAAACTTCCTTTTAAAGCAAGACTCAGAGCTACTCCTGCTGATGCTACTATAGTAGTAAGCCCAGTTAAGTTCACTCCAATGTATTGAAGTATTATTATAATAAGCACTGTTTTTAAGGTAACATTCATTACATTATCAAGGAATCTAGTAATTGTTTGATCTGCATTTTTACTTTCCAGTATCCTTCTAATTCTTTTTAATGTTTTATTAATAACCTTCCATCCTATGGATAGAAATATAATTCCAAAAAACACATTTACCCCTCTAGTGATTACCCATTCATATAGTTTTTCTAACATCCTTTCTAACGATACAATATCTTTCATTTTTGCCCTCCATCCTTATTCTATAAGACATTTTATATTATATCATCTTAAATATTATTTTTTAAATATTTTTACCAACTCCATCAATACTGTCGATATTAAAGCAAGTAATATACATATAGCAAATTCCCTTAGTCCAAAATAATTAGGTATTGAAAAGATTTCTCTTAATCCTGGAAGCAGTACTATGAAATATAATACAAGACATATGAATATTGCTCCTAAAACATGTTTATTCTTTACTACACCAATCTTAAAGATTGAAACATTATCTGATCTTGCTGGTAATGTTTGAAATATTCTACTTAAGGTAATAGTTGAAAATGCCATAGCTGCACCTAATGCAGGTGAAACTTTATTACCTAAGTATTGTGAGAAAATAACAGCAATGCTTATTATTATTCCTCTTATCAAAATAACTGCACTAGTTCCTCCCTGCAATATTCCTTCATTAATATCTCTTGGTGGTTTATTCATAGTATCAGGCTCTGCAGCTTCAAAAGCTAATGCAATAGCTGGTAAAGAGTCATTAATAAGATTAATGAATAAAAGCTGTAAAGTAGTAAATGGATTTTCCCAATTCATCACTACAGCAAATACTATTGCTATAATGGCTGCAAGGTTTCCTGCTAAAAGATAGGTAATAGATTTTTTTATATTACTATATACTGTTCTTCCTATTTCTATAGCATTGACAATGGTTGCAAAGTTATCATCAGTTAATACCATCGCTGCTGCATCCTTGGCAACATCAGTTCCACTTCCCATACCAATACCTATATTGGCCTGTTTAAGTGCTGGCGCATCATTAACTCCATCACCAGTCATGGCTGTAACCTTACCTTTTTCCTGCCATGCCTTCACTATCCTTATCTTATTTTCTGGTGAAACTCTTGCATACACAGTAATATGTTCTAACTGTTCACTTAATTCCTTTTCGCTTAAAGCATCTAATTCTTGACCTGTTAATGCCTTATCACCTTTAGACATTATGCCAAGTTCTTTAGCAATGGCTGCTGCTGTAGTCTTATGATCACCTGTTATCATAATTGTCTTTATACCAGCACTAATAGCTTCTTTCACAGCTCCAAAGACTTCTTTTCTTGGTGGATTAATCATTGCCATAAGTCCTACAAAAGTAAGATCTACTTCATCTTCTATGGCAGGCACAAAATTTTCATCTGGAACATCTTTAATAGAAAAAGCTAATACCCTCAATGCTCTGTCAGAAAATTCTTCATTAATTTGCTTATACTTATTTAATATTTCTTCTGTCATTGGAACTTCATCACCATCATTTAATGCCTTAGTTGACCTTTGTAGTACTATATCTGGTGCTCCTTTAACAAACATGATTGCATTGCCACCAATGGAATTTACAGTAGACATAAGCTTTCTATCTGAATCAAAAGGAATTTCATTTAACCTATCATATTTTTCTCTTATTTCCTTATAATCAAGACCTCGCTTTTCTGCATATCTTAAAAACGCAACTTCTGTTGGATCTCCTATTTCAACTCCACCTTCAGCAATTTCTGAATCATTACATAAAGTTGAGCTTAAATTCATTGCTCCATCTTGACTTTCTAAAGTTGTATCTGTATCTATATTCTTTTTCTTTATACCATACATAAAGAAATCTACCACTGTCATTTTATTTTCAGTAAGTGTTCCTGTTTTATCAGTACATATGATACTGGTAGAACCTAAAGTCTCAACTGCTGGAAGCTTTCTAATGATAGCTTGTTTTTCTGCCATTTCCTTTGTTCCAACTGAAAGCACTATAGTTACTATTGAAGATAATGCTTCTGGTATGGCTGCCACTGCCACTGCAATTGCAAACATAAATGAACTAAAGATTAAATCTTTTAAATTTCCACCTACTCTATATCCTCTAAAAACTTCAACACTAAAGATAACAGCGGCAATTATCATTATTATAATTCCTAATTTCTTTCCAAAATTATCTAGTTTAACCTGTAAAGGAGTTTGCTTTGTACCTGCACTTTCAAGAAGCGTTGCCACTTTACCAACTTCCGTATTCATACCTGTGGCTGTTACTATCATGGTGCCTCTACCATAAACTACAGTTGCTCCACTAAAAACCGAATTCCTTCTATCTCCTATAACCACTTCATCCTCAATTTTATCTGTATGTTTAAGTACTGGTTCTGATTCACCTGTAAGCATCCCCTCAACAACCTTAAGACTCTCAGCTTCAATAAGCCTACCATCTGCAGGAATATAATCTCCAGCTTCTAAAAGAACTATATCTCCTGCCACAAGTTCTCTTACTTGAATGGTAACTTTTTTACCATCCCTTATTACCTTGGCATTAGGAGCTGATAATTTCTTTAAACTATCTAATGAACTTTCTGCTTTCCTAGATTGAGTTACTCCTAAAATTGCATTTAAAATAACAACAATCAATATTATTATTGATTCTACTAATTCACCTAAAAAAATTTGTACTACTGCTGCCGCTATAAGAATTATTACTAATGGATCTGCTAAATTTTCTAAAAACATCTTCCATAAAGGTGTCTTTTTACCTTCTGTAAGTTCATTATATCCATCAGCCTTTAGCCTTGAAGCTGCATCACTGCTGCTAAGCCCATTTTTGCTAGTGTCCAGCTCTTTAAAAACTTGTTCTATTTCTTTCCTATAAGCCATAAAAAAATCTCCTTCCTCATTTTTTCATGACTTTAGTATTTGTATTTTTTCAGATATTATAAAAAGACTGCAAATTTCATAACTTGCAGTCTTTTTATAATATCTATTTCTTTTTTAAATTAATTTATTACATGAATTTAATTGCTAAAGGAAGATATACAAAAAATGAAATAGTAAATACTATATGAAGTACTCTGTACAGTTTATAATTTTTCTTCATAATAGTTCCTGTTATACCTATTGCTATCATTATGCTGGCAAATCCAATGTACTTAATAAAATCAGCCTGTCCAAATTTTAAGACTACTGCTGCTATCATTGCAAGAACTGATATTGCACCTAAAAACATATGAGCTTTAACATAAACTTTTTTCTTAACCTTAAATAATTTTGGTATATAATAAACTAATAATGATAAGCAAAATAATAATGATGATATTCTTTCCATTTTTTATTTCATCCTTAGCTATATTTAACTAGTAGCTGTTGCTCTTGCAGCATCTCTAGCAGCCTTTTCTTCTGGTGTAATAGTTTTGATTTTAAATATAAAATAGTATAGCTTAAATAATATTAATGCTATTAAGGTTATTCTCATAGGCAATACATCTACAGTTATTAGTGGAATTGCTATCATGGTATCTGCAAATGCTAATAAAATCACCTTTTGCTTTAATGTCATTGCTCTTTCCTTAACAAATGATTCTAAGTGCTTTTTATATACTTTAGTGTTTATAAACCAAGTATTAAATCTTTCTGATCCCTTAGCAAAACAAAATGATGCTAATAATAGAAATGGCGTTGTTGGTAGAATTGGTAAAATTACACCTATTGCACCTAAAGCAAACGCTACCAAACCAATGCATATATAAATACCTTTTTTAACCTTACTCATATCTCAAATCTCCTTATTTATTTAATGCATGTCTTACTACTTCTGAAGGTTTGTATAATAACATTCTTGGTCCTGAAAATTTCATTACCTCTTTTGCTTTTTCTTTCATATCCTTCTTGTAACAGTGAATTGGACATCTTGAACAGGTTGATTTTTCTTCTCCAAATTTACAAAAACTTAATCTCTTATGAGCATATTCTAAGAACTCCTGACATTCCACACAAAGTTCACCTTTAGTGCCATGTTTCTTTTTACAATATATTTCTACCATAAGCTTTATGGTTTGTTTTTCTCTTTCTATTCTTGTCATAATTTTCTCCCTTTTAAATGATAATTATTTTCATTTATATACTTTAAGATATCATAGTAATTTTCTATACATTTTAAATATTTTTAGTTTTTTTTTATTGTATTTTTAGAATTAATCATCAGTAAAATTTTAATTATTTTACTATAAAGAAAATTTATTTTTATACGCCACCACCTTTTATTACTTTTTTATGAAAAAATTGCTTTTTTTAACTTGTTATTCTTTATACCGCCCAGTATAATTAATAAAAATAAACTATTGGAGGGAAATTATGAGTATCTATGATTTAATAAATAAAAAGAAGAAAAAACAAAAAGCTAAAATGGTAAAAACAGCTACTTTAACTGCTGCTCTAGGAGTTACTGCTGGTGCTACTGCAGGAGTGTTATTTGCACCTAAGTCTGGAAAAGAAACTAGAGAAAATATTGCTAATAAATCTTCTGAAACTAAAGATAAGTTAGTTGAAAAAACTAAAGCAACTAAAGCTGCTATAAGCAAAAAAGTTAGTGAAGGTAAAAAAGATGTTTCTACTGCTAAAGAAAAAATTTCTGAATACTTAGCTTCTAAAAAAGGTCAAAAGCAAGAAGCTTGTGATGTAGTTGAAGAATTAGCTTTAGCTGATACAGAAGTTGATGAAGAAATAACAGAAGAAGAGTTAACTGAAGAAGTTTAATAGGAGATTAATATGTACATAAGCTTATCGCTATTATTAAATGTCATCTTAGGTTCATTAGGAATAGCTGCACTTATATTATTTATTATACTTATATTAAAAGTTTTAAAGCTTGTTAATAATATAAACTCATTAATTGATAGCAATAAAAATAATATAACTAAGGCTTGTAGTAATCTTCCTACTATTTCTAAAAATGCAATTGATATAACTGATAATGTAAAGGGAATTACAGATGTAGCTACAGAAGCAACTGCTGAGGCTATTGTTGCTAAGGATAACTTTCTTTCAAACTATGAAACTATAAAAGACATTATCAATATAATTGCATCAATATTCATAAAATAGTAAAAGGAATCCAAAATTATTGTTTTGGATTCCTCTACTTTTTTCTTATTTATAAAGCTGCTATTTCAAATAAATATAATCCACTTATTACTGCCTCTGGTGCAATAATTGCTATCTTAGACATTTCAGATACTATATCTTGTCCATCTAATAATTTATACAAAATAGAGGCTATTATCTCTTCATTAAAAATCCCCCTTCATATATTATCTTTTCCCTATAATATATGAAGGAGGCTTTCTTTATGTTACATAGTTTTAATACTGACAATAAATAAACTCTGTAATGATTTCATAATTAATTCATAATTATGAAACGTATTTGTTTATTTTGTATATTTCTTTATAAACTTCTCTTATATTTTCAAGCATCATCTTATTGTAGATGTTGTCTGATTTCTTAATATGGTCTTCTATTTTGTCTAATAGCTCCTTGATATTTTGATCTGTAAATGAAGTAATCATCTTCATATCTTCCACTATATATTTTGAATCTATATTTTTAAATTTATCATTACTAAATAAAATATATAATTCATGAATATTTAATATTAAAAGCCTGTTTTGACTGATAGACTTTATTGCTCTCTTATTAAGAAACTCTTTATTATTCTCCAATCTACTTTCAATTAATGATGTAATAATAAATAAATTATTCATACCATGCATATTGTTTTCTGTTGGTGATAAATATACCTTCTTAAGCATTGCTTTTACTGCCTCTAAATACATACCTTCTAACTCTCTGGTATAGTCTTCAATTTTTCTTGGTAAGATAAATCTATTTATAATTATTGCTAATACAACACCAATTGCAACAAATATTATTCTTCTTAAAGTTAAAACAGTAGTATTTCCTAATAAAGCTGCAGCTCCTATGGCAGATACTGTAGTACATATTGTCTTATGCTTATATTCACTTAAGTATGAGTTTACATATCCAGCAACAATAAGAATTATACTTCTTATGGCAACGCTTTTAAAAATACTAAATACTATTACTATTATAACTGCTCCTATTATGGTAGCTATAAATCTATCCTTAGCCTTCTTTATGGAAGCCTCATATATAGGAACTACCAATGAAACCATAGTAAATATAATCCATCTTCCTTCTGATAAATTAAAGTAATCACTAACAAAAGCTGCTAAAGAAATTCCAATAGCTGATCTTATTGCAAAAGAAAGTTTTACTGAATTCATAATAAATCTCTTCTTATTTATTGATTGCAATTGAGTAGGATAATCAGTTTCTGTAAATTTAATATTATTATAATTTTCTTTACCTAACACTCTCAATTCTGTAAGAGCAACCTTTAGTATTTCTAAAGAATTTAAAATTTGTATAGCATGTATTCTACTAGCTTGTATATCTTTATGATTATCAATAACACTATCTATATAATCTTCTAATTCTTTTATATTATTATCTTCACCTAGTACTACATTAAGCCTTTTCATACATTGTCTTAGACCTATTATTATCCCTTTAAGCTCTTCAACATTATTAATTTTATTTAAATTTATAGATATCTTTTCAAGGGCAGATAAAATATTTACCTTAATTCTTGCTTCCTCTGTTATATAAAAATTTTCTTTCCTATTATCATAAACAATAGCTCTAAATTCATCTATATATTTTCTGATATCTTTATCAATATTAGAATTGTCTTTTGGAGCTATATCTTCATCTAGTATAATATCTATTTTTTCTATTATCTTGCTACATATGTTTTCAATGATCCTATTACCTTTTTTAAAGATTTTTTGTCTATTGAAAAGCATTTGAAAAATCATTATAGCTATAGGTGCCACAAGTAACGAAGCTAATCTAATTGGCATTTCCTTCAATGTTACAGGTGTTGCTAAAATAAAAGCATATTGTAACGTAAACGGAACATATAAAGGCTCTTTTAAATTAAAATATAGTCTATAATTAATTATAAAAATTATGGCAAAATTTATAGGAATACCTATCCAAGGATTTAATAATGCAATATAAGCTCCAACACCTGTTATTATATTTAAAGCTATAAGCTGCATCAAATTCTTTAGAGGTGACATAGTTAGATCCACATTTGTAAACATCAACATAGCTGTGATAGTGGTTACTCCTATTAATGTATTTTTATCACCAAAAATACTTTTGAAGCCCATTATAAAAGCTATTATGAAAACAAACGTTATAGTTTGCTTTTTGATATTTTCTTTATTAATTACTTTTTCATACTTCATTAACACTTCCCCTTTTATTATTTATATTTATATTATACATTATATTAAGATTTTGTAAAAGTTTATTTATACCATATAAAAAAATAAGAGATATAGTATAATATAATACCATATCTTTTATCATCTATCTATTAATGACTACATCCTTCATGGTTACATGCATTTTTCCTTGAAAACTCTACAAGTCTACCTTCACTATATGCTTTTAAGTTTTCACCGATAGTTCCTTCTACAGCTTTAAACACCTTAATACCATTATTGTTTAAACCATTTATTGCTCCTTGTCCTATGCCATTTACTACTACAATATCAATATCTTCACCTTTTATGGCTTTAATAGGACTACAATTTCCATGAACATGATTTAAATCACCATTATTTATTACTCTAACTTCATTACTAACTAAATCACATACCACAAACATAGGTGCAGTACCAAAATGTCCATAAGGCACACTTTCTAATCCTAAATTATTACTTACTGGAAAACATATTTTCATTTTTGAATCCTCCTTAAATCCTTTTTTACAATAACACCCTTTATTCTTACACTCCTTCGTACATTTAAATGAAACTATTTCCTTTTGTGTACTTAATGAATGAAGATAGTTTTTTAATATTTCTAAAGCATGTGGATTAATCTGAAAAATCATATGATAGCCTCGTTTATATCCGCTTATCAAATGAGCTTCCTTTAATATCTTTATATGCTGTGATACTGCTGCTTCACTAATTTCAACTTCTCTAGCAATTCTCTTTGAACATACATTATTATTAGAAATTATATTCAATATCTTTATTCTGCTTTCATCTGATAATGCTTTGAAAATTTTAACTATATCCTTCATTAAATGCTCCTTATATAATTTAATTAAGTAATTACTTAATTAAATTATACTACTTATAAATTTTAGTGCAACTTCTTTTGTATATTTTAAAAATTATTTCCAATAATAATAATTTAATGATATTCTTTTTTATATAAACTTTTTATCTTTAAAGAAAAAGGAGGATACTTTTGAATACGAAATTTAAAAACATAATTATATATTTAATACCGTCTTTTTTCGTACTCATTATATTTGGCATAATTTATTATTTAAAAGGGCTATTTCCCTTTGGTAATGGCAGTATTGCCTGGGCAGATATGTATGAGCAGCAGATACCTTTATTTTATAAATTATCTGATATATTGCGTACTGATCACAGCATATTTTATGATTTCTCCAGCGGTATGGGGCAAAACTTTCTAGGTATCTCTGCTTATTATTTAATAAGTCCTTTTTCATTGTTAACTATTTTAATACCAAGAAACTTTATTGCCAACTTTATGAATATATTACTTGTACTTAAAGTATGCTTAATAACAGTTTCTTCTATGTTTTTCTTCCAAAAAACATTTAAGAATCTATCAAAATGGTGGATGTACTTCTTTTCAATATGCTATGGCTTATGCAGCTATACATTTATAATGTATCAACTGATTGGTTATCTTGATTTCCTTATAATCTTCCCTTTACTACTTTTAGCCTTGAGAAGATTATACGATGATGGTAATCCAGCTTATTATATAACGCTATTTACCATATCAGCTGCCTGTAACTTTTATGTGGGCTTTATGTTATTTTTATTTATAATTTTTGCATCCTTTATTTATTTAAAGCTTTATTATCCTAAGGAATTCATAAAGGATAGGATATTTAAAATATTATGTAGTACGTTTTTTTCACAACTTATAGTACTACCATTAACATTGCCATCAACCATACAGATTTTAAAATCTAATAGAGTTCCTGAATCCATTACAACTATTTTAAGTGGATCACCATTTTCATATATTTTAGATAAAATTTCTTATTTCTTTTTAATTGGTGCCATATTACCTTTTATCATAATGTTACTGATTAAATATAAAGAAAATAGAAAGTTCATTATCTTAACTTTAAGTACCGTTGCTTTTACTACCATACAAGTAATAATTGATGGTATTAATAAATTATGGTACATGGGATGCTATTCAAGCTTTTCATTAAGCTTTGCCTTTATACCAACTTTTATCTTAATAATAATGGCAGCATACTATATTAATAAATATGATAACAAAAACAAAAATTATCTTAAATGTATTTCTATTGTTCCTATAACCTTTATATTTGTAAGTGCAATTTATTATGTTTATAAGAATTACTATCTTGAAATTCAAGATACCATAAGAACACTTACATTACATTCTAATAAGAAAGTTTTCTTAATACTATTTGCCTTGTTTATGGTTTGCTTTATTTGTTATATGCTATTATTCCTTATTGCCAAAGGAAAATTATTATATATTACCTTAAGTATTTGTTTCTTTATCCAAGTACTATTTAACGGCTTAATATATATAGGTATAGATAGTTATAGCCCTTATATTAGCCAAGAATATGATGTATTAAATTCCCTATACTCATATGATTTTAATGATGAAAGCTACTTTAGAATAAAAGATACTTTTAATTTATTTAATTTTAATAGTTCCTATATCTCTAATAAGAATAATTTATCTCATTTTTCATCACTAACTGATAAGAATCATATGAATATTATGAAAAGACTAGGTTATAGTTCTGTGTGGATGAGGACTTCTGATGTTGGAGGAACTATATTTAGCGATAGCTTATTTAATATAAAATATGCCATAACTGATAGAGAGTTATCTTCAAAATACTATAGTTACTTAGATTCTATGGATTCATTTTATATCTATAAAAATAATTATTTCATTAATAATGGATTAATGATATCAAAAGATATTAATACTGACGTAATAATGAACTCAAAATCTGTTTTTGAAGCACAAAACAATCTTTATAAGATTTTAAGTAATGATGAAGAAAATCTTTTTAATGAATATAACTCCTTCAAGCTTACTAATTTAAGGGTTACAAACAAAAAAGACTCTTATTCCTATGAAATAGTAGATAAGTCTTCTCCTGCTTATTTAGAGCTAACAGTAAATTGCTTTAACAATCAATTATACTTAAATTGCTTAAAGAGCTTAGATAATAGTAAAAATATTGAAATATTCAATTGCTTTAAGGTTTATATTAATGATCAACTACTTAACTGTAAATTATCTAATAGATTTTATGAAAATACTGATGGTACATTTCCTTCAACATTTAATAATGGTCTCTTAGATTTAGGAAGTTACTCTGCTGAAGATGTGACCATAAAACTTGAAGTCTTAAGAGATTTTGATATCACAGAATTATCTGTGGGCAGTATGAATATTGATAAATTTGAACAATTTGTTTCTACTAAAACAGCTAGCTATTCTGATCTCATTACTTATGATAACAATTTAATTTATCAGGCAAGTACCAATGATAATAATCAAATGCTATTTCTAACTATTCCATATGATGAAGGGTGGATTTGTACAATTAATGGTAACCGTCAGCCTATAGAAAGTATTTTTGATGGATTTATTGGAATTCCCTTAATTGAAGGCTATAACTACATTGAGCTGGCTTATTATCCTAAAGGATTTAAGTTTGGTACAATAACAAGCTTATTAACACTTACAATAATCCTTTTTATTTTCTTATACTGGGTTAAAAATGGATATAAAATTAATACTATGTTGCTGTCAATTTCTTATTACTTATATTATATGCTTTTAGCATTAATACTTTTTATTTTCTATGTAATTCCTATATGTATATTTATCGTTAGACTATTTTCTTAAGAAAGGTGAGTAAAATCACCTTTCTTTTATTAAATAAATATTCAAACTTAACACTTTAGAAAACGTATACTAATTACAAATTTATTACATTTTACTTTAAAGTATTTACTTATGTTAAAAAAGTGCTAAAATTACTCTTGGAGTATTAACTTTATTTAACAAATTAGAATACTTTGTATGCAAATTATAGGAGGTAAAAATGAAAGTTTTTAATAAAAACCCTTTTAAAAACACTATTGTCATTTGTATATTAACATCAATGTTTTTAAACTTAGCAATAGAAGTTTTTAGTAGGAGATCATTTGTCGAAGGCTTTAAATACATGACTGGAAGTCCACTTGTGTTCTTATATAACTCTTTCATTATATGTATATCATTAGCACTTATATTCTTATTTAAAAGACGTGTTTTCGTTTATGCAGTAATTTGTACTATATGGCTTGGCTTTGGAATAACCAACGGTATTATATTAAGTAGTAGGGTTACCCCTTTTACAGCTGTTGATTTTACAATGATAAAAAATGCTTTTTCATTATTGCATACTTATTTTAATAATTTCCAATTACTTTTAATTGGTGGTGGATTAATACTTGCATTAATTGGTCTTGTTTTATTCTTTATATTTGCACCAAAATATCAAGGTAAAATTAAGTATAGCAGAAATATTCCAGCATTTTTATTACTGTTCTTTTCTTTCTTTGGAGTAACAAAGGTTGCTTTAAAGGCTAATATTATTACTGATTACTTTGGAAATATAGCTTTTGCTTATTTAGATTATGGATTCCCTTATTGCTTTGGTAATACATTATTAAATACAGGAATAGATAAGCCTGTTAACTACTCAGAACAAGCAATCAATAATATCTTTGCAGAAGATACACATGTTGGTGCTGATGAAGATAACATATCTGTATTAGCTAGTACAAGCTCCCTTGCAAATGAACAATACGGAACTCCAAATATTATCTTCTTACAATTAGAATCATTCTTTGATATTACTCAAGTTAAAGGATTAACTTTCTCAAAAGATCCAATTGCTAACTTCAGAAGCTTATCAGAAAATTATTCTTCTGGATTATTAGAAGTTCCATCCATTGGAGCTGGTACTGCTAATACTGAATTTGAAATTATTTCAGGAATGAGCTTAGATTACTTTGGACCTGGAGAATATCCTTATAAATCGATCTTAAAAGAAAAGCCAGTTGAAAGTGCTGCTTATTCTTTAAAGGATTTAGGATATAGCTCTCATGCAATCCACAATAATAAAGGTACTTTCTATACAAGACATAGAGTATTTTCAAGATTAGGTTTTGATACTTTTACATCTATTGAATATATGAACGACCTTGAATATACACCTTTAGGATGGGCAAAAGATGGCGTCCTTACTGAGGAAATAATTAAAGCACTTGATTCTACTGTGGATCAACATGATTTTATTTACACTATTTCTGTTCAAGGCCATGGTGATTATCCTGAATATGAAGTCCTTGAAAATCCAGCAATAACTGTTGGTGGAATTGAAGATGAAGGTATTCGTTACTCATATGAATACTATACTAATGAAATTCATGAAATGGATAACTTCATTGGTGAATTAATTGAAGCATTATCTAATTATGAAGAAGATGTAGTATTAGTTATGTATGGTGATCACTTACCAAGCTTAGGTATTGAAAATGAGAACCTTACTTATGATAATAACTTTGAAACTCCTTATGTAATGTGGTCTAACTTTAACTTACCTAAGGAAGATAAAAACTTATATGCTTACCAATTAACTTCATACACTCTTGATAGGCTTCACCTAACTGCTGGAACTTTAATAAACTTCCATCAAAATCATTCAGAAGATGAAGATTATCAAACTAACTTAAAGCTTCTTCAATATGATATGCTTTATGGTAATCAATATATATATGGTGGAATTAATCCATTTGAAAGAACTAAACTACAAATGGGTGTTGTACCAATAACAATATCTAATGTCTATGAACAAGATGGTCAGGTATTTGTAGAAGGCGAAAACTTCACTACCTTCAGTAGAATTGCTATAAATGGTCATGAAAAATCAACTACCTTTATATCTCCAAATCTTCTAATGCTTGAAGATACAGAGCTAAGTGATTCAGACTCTATAAGGGTAGATCAAGTTACAGTTACAAACTTTACTTTAAGTAAATCTGAACCATACGTTTATGGTGAGATATTAGATGAAAATAGTGAACTAGCTCCTATTGAAGAATCTGTAACACAATAATATAAAACTCTCGGCTATTTAACCGAGAGTTTTTATTTATATTTAATTGTTTTCTAAAGTCTTTATAACATTACACATTTCTATGGCACTTACAGCTACATCAAAGCCCTTATTGCCAGCCTTAGTGCCTGCTCTTTCTATAGCTTGTTCAATTGAATCTGTAGTTAAAACACCAAACATCACTGGAATATTACTATTTAATGATACTGTAGCAATTCCTTTTGACACTTCTGCACATACATAATCATAATGTGAAGTTGCCCCCTTTATCACCGCCCCTAAACATATTACTGCATCATATTTTTTACTATGAGCCATTTTTTGAGCTATTAATGGAATTTCAAAAGCTCCTGGTACCCAAGCAAGTTCTATATCATCTTCCCTAACACCATGTCTCTTTAAAGCATCTTCTGCTCCTCCTATTAACTTAGAAACTATGAATTCATTAAACCTAGCTGCCACTATTCCTATTTTTAATCCTTCTGCTACTAAATTTCCTTCTAATACTTTCATTTCTTAATCCCCCTTAATATTTTAATAACTTACCATATGATTCATTTTTTCTTGTTTAGTCTTTAAATAAAACTCATCATTTGGATTGCTGGCCATTTGAATTGGCACTCTTTCCACTACTTCTAAGCCATACTCTTCTAATCCTTCAATCTTACTTGGATTATTAGTCATAAGCCTAATTTTGTTAACACCTAAATCCTCCAATATTTGAACTCCTACAGTATAATCCCTCATATCTGCTGGAAAACCTAACTTTATATTTGCTTCTACCGTATCATATCCCTGATCCTGCAAAGCATAAGCTTTTATCTTATTTATAAGACCTATGCCTCTACCCTCTTGTCTTAAATAAACAAGTACTCCTTGGCCTTCTTCTGAAATTCTCTTCATGGCTGCATCATATTGCTCACCACAATCACATCTTCTTGAACCTAAGGCATCTCCTGTAAGGCACTCTGAATGAACTCTTGTTAATACAGCTTCATCTGTATTTATCTGTCCCTTTACTAACGCCACATGATGCTCACCATTAAGCTTATTAACAAAGCCATACATCATAAAATCTCCATACCTGGTAGGCATTTTTGCTTCTGCTACTCTTTCTATTATCTTTTCATTGGCTTTTCTATACTCTAGTAAACTTTTTACTGTTATTATCTTTAAATTATGCTCTTTTGCCATTTTAATTAAATCTTCTGTTCTAGCCATGTGCCCATCTTCTTTCATGACTTCACATATTACTCCTGCACCCTTTAACCCAGCTAACTTAGCTAAATCCACAGCTGCTTCTGTGTGTCCAGTTCTTTCTAGCACACCATTTTTCTTTGCTGCTAATGGAAATACATGACCTGGTCTTCTAAAATCTTCTGGCTTAACACCATTCTCTAGAAGCTTAGAGATAGTTAATGCTCTTTCATAAGCTGATATTCCTGTAGTAGTATCTTTATAATCAACTGAAACAGTAAAAGCTGTCTCATGGTTATCTGTATTGTTTTCTACCATTGAATTTATCTGTAATTCCTTTAATATTTCTTCTTCCATAGGTGTGCATATAAGTCCTTTTCCATAAGTGGCCATAAAATTTATCGCTTCTCCAGTGACTTTTTCTGCTGCCATCACTAAATCGCCCTCATTTTCTCTGTCCTCATCATCTATGACAATTATTATCTTTCCCGCTCTAATATCTGCCACTGCATCTTCTATATCATTAAATTTAAACATATTTATTCCCCCTTTAAATAAATCCATTTTCCCTTAAAAAGTCTTCACTTATATTACTTTTTTTCTTCTCCTCTTCCTTAAAGCTTAATAACCTTTCAACATATTTTCCTAAAATGTCGCATTCTAAATTTACGCTCTCCCCTACCTTCTTTTTAAGTAATATTGTATTCTCTCCAGTATGAGGAATTATACATACCTTAAAAGCTTTATTATCTACATAAGTTACTGTAAGGCTTATTCCATCAATTGTAATTGAACCTTTTTCAATGATATATTTTAAAATTGAAAGTTTTGCCTCAATGGTTACTTCTATGGAATTATCTATCCTTTTAAGACTAACTATCTTTCCTACTCCATCAATATGACCACTTACTATATGCCCTCCTAGCCTTGAACTTAAAGTTAGTGCTCTCTCTAAATTAACTTCACTTCCTAAAGTAAGGTTTCCTAAATTGCTACGTAATAATGTTTCTGTCATTACATCAGCTTGAAAGCTATGATCATTAATATCTGTAACTGTTAAACATACACCATTGGTACATATGCTATCTCCTAATTTAGTTTCTTCTAGCACCTTATTGCACTGTATCAAAAGTTTTTCAGAGTTAACTCCCTTAGTTATTTTTTTAATTACTCCTATTTCCTCAATTATGCCTGTAAACAAACACTATTCACCTCTCTTCACTTTTCCCTTAATCCATATATCTTCTCCAATAAACTCCACTGACATTTTTTCCAACTTAAAGGCTTGGCTTAATTCTTTAACACCATCACCTGCTATGGCAGACTTTGCCTCTCTCCCACCTATAATTTTAGGGGCAATAAATATATTTACTTCATCAACAATCCCTTCTGCTAAAGCACTATAATTTAATTCTGCACCACCTTCTAACAGTATGCTATCTATCTTTCTTTCAGCTAAAGATACCATTAATCTATCTAAATCTACTTTATTATTCTTGGCTTCTAATATAATCACATCTATTCCTCTATCCTTAAGAAGCTTAAGCTTTCCCTTATGAGCCATTTCTGTGGTGGCTATTATGGTTTTATTTTTAAACTGATCATTTACTACCTTTGCATCTAATGGAATCCTTAGCTTACTATCAACCACTATCCTTATGGGATTTCTCCCCTTATCTATCCTGCAGGTGAGCTCTGGATTATCAGCTATAATAGTATTTACCCCCACCATTATCCCTTTTAACTCATTTCTAAGCTTATGGCCTTCTAATCTTGCTTCTTTACCTGTAATCCACTTAGACTTTCCAATAGCTGTAGATATCTTTCCATCTATGGTCATGGCACTTTTTAATACTACATAAGGCCGTTGGCTAGTTATGTATTTCATAAATACCTTGTTCATTTCTTTACATTTATCTTCTAAAACTCCTATCTTTACTTCAATACCATTTTCTTTAAGCTTTCTTATTCCTCTTCCTGCCACTAATGGATTAGGATCCAATGAACCTATAACTACTCTACTTATTCCTTTTTTAATAACCATATCTACGCATGGAGGAGTCTTGCCATAATGTGAACATGGTTCTAAAGTTACATAAAGACAAGCTCCCTTTGTATCTTCTTTAGCATTATTAAAAGCATTAACTTCTGCATGAGCCTCTCCATAACACATATGATATCCTTCACCTATTATCTTGCCCTCTTTAACAATAATTGCCCCTACCATAGGATTGGGACTAACCATTCCCTGCCCCCTTTTTGCTAGCTCTATTGCTCTTTCCATATAAAATTCATCCATAAAAACCCCCTAAAAATTGCTGTGCAATTTTAATGATGAATGATGAATTACGAATTATGAATTAATGATGAAA
>FR883420.1 GCA_000435835.1 Clostridium sp. CAG:221 | reverse complement strand
GGTGGGTTCGATTCCCACTACCCGCTCCATAAGACAACTGAATGTCAGTTGTCTTTTTTATTTCCATAACAAAAGTAACCTTATTAATATGAAGTATTGTAATAGAACAATATAGAATTTAATATAAGGTCTTTTTTTATCTTATAATCATATCTAAAAATAAAAATAATACACAGATCTAGAAGTTATAGTTGTGAAAAACTAGTATTCCTGTTGATAATTTTTCTTTTATTGTGCATAAAATTTTAAAATCACCAATTTATTAACAGATAAATAAAAAATATCCACAAAAATAGTAATAGAAAAGCATAGTTATGTGAATTGATACCTTATTTTTCTATTTATTCAAAAATTAATAAAATAAAAGTCCAAGCTGTTAGCTTGAACCTTTATAAATATGAAATATTAATTATTAAAATATGAATCTAATCTAGAACTAAACCAACGACCGTTTAATACTTCTTTTACTATAGTATTCTTATCTTCATCAGTGATAGAATGGTCGTTTTCAATTTCATTTAAAATACTTTCATAAGAAGTCCTTTCATGTGATATTGTAATAATGGCCTTATTTAAATCAGCATCTAAAAGAAGTTGAGTAGGACCATCAGAAGAGCTAGTCCAAGAATTCCATTCAACTAAATCTTCTCCATTAGGATTATCATTCCATAAGAAATTTGATATATATTTTGTAAATTTATTTGATAAATCTTTAGCACCTTCATTATTAAAAGCCTCAGGATAAGAAGCACCAAATCCTGTAACAGTATCAGTTAAGAAAAGTGAGTATAGATAATATTTTACTTCAGTATCATCAGTAAGTAACCAATTGTAGGCATCTTCTTCAGTTTCTTTCACGTTATCTTCAATTACTAAAGGCGCTATTGCCTTAGCAATTATTTGGGCACTTTCTTCAGGATCAGAGATAGTCATTCCACCACTGAAGGCTATAGCTTTTTGAAATTTACCTTCAAATATAGGTGAAATAAGCATTGCCATTATATCGCGACCACCAGCAGAGAATCCAGAAGCAGTAATATTGTTAGGATTGCCACCAAAAGCTTCAATATTTTCATTAATCCAATCAAGAGATTTAGCTATATCTAATAATGTATAGTTTCCAGAATCCTCATTTATATCACCAGTTTTTAAAGCAGGTAAACTATTGAATCCAAGAGCACCTAATCGGTAGTTTATTGATACAACTATACAATTAGCATTAACAGCAAGTTTTCTTGCATCAATTTCAGAACTAGTACCAGTTTGATTATTACCTCCATGAATAAATAATAATACAGGAAGGTTAGTTTCATCAGTGTTTGGTCTATATATATCAAGATTTAAACAATCTTCACTTCCAATAATATCTGAACCTGATAATTGTATACCCACATTTCCAGGAGTTGTGGCATCAAATACATTATTCCATATTTCAGGATCTTCAGGAGCTTTCCATCTTAAATTACCAATAGGTGCTTTAGCATAAGGTATTCCTTGCCACAATAATGTTTTTTCATTATTTTCCTTAGAGCCTTTTACTTTACCATAGATAGTTGTTTGTTCAATACCTTGAGTATAAATTAAAGTAGAATCATTAGAAGCTTCTTGAGTTTTGTTGTTATTAGATTGAGAAACTCCATTATTGCATCCAATTGTTAAAACAGAAGTTAATGATATTGTTAGTGCTAAACTAACGATTAATTTTGTTTTTTTACTTAATCCCATAAAAATTCTCCTTTATTAAAAAATAAAAGGCGAAACCAAAATATAAAGAGGTTAACTCCATATTTTTTGGTCTCGCCTGAATAAATCAGTAATAATCCTTATTTAATAGTTTTCAATTATAATTATATATTATACTGATAAGTTTAAGTTGTCAAATATATATTTAATTATATGGTAATTTAATTAAATATAAAAAGACTTGGCAACTGCCAAGTCTTTTTTTGTTGGCGCATCTAGAGGGACTCGAACCCCCGACGCCTGGATTCGAAGTCCAGCACTCTATCCAGCTGAGCTATAGATGCAAATATTATATAACTATTATATCAAATAATTGATAAATTAGTAATATAAACTAAAATTTAATTAATATAAAAGCCTGTACACTAAAGAATCAGTGGATTTGTTTGTTTTATACTAATATTATAATTATATTTCTTATTATTAAATTAATATCTCATGTTAATTTATTTTAAAAGAAAATATCACTTTAATTTTTAATTTTCAATTCTTAATTCCTTTATAGAAACTCTCTGAGTTTCCTCCTTAATTCATCATTCATAATTCATCATTATCTAAGTTCATCATTACCTAAGTTGTTTTCTTAATATTCAAAATTTCAACCCTATAAGTGCCTTCAGGCGAATTAACTTCAATAAGATCGCCAACTCTATGTTTAAATAAAGATTTTCCAAGTGGTGATTCAATGCTAATTTTATCTTCTAGGGGATCTGCCTCAACAGTAGTTACAATATAAAGCTCTTGAACATAATTATCTTCTAAAAATTTTACTGTTACATATTTGTTTAAGCCTACTTCATTAGAAGCAGTAGTATCCTTAATTATTATAGCTGTTTTAATCATTCTTTCTAAAAATCTTATTCTACTTTCATTCCTAGCTCTTTCTCTTTTAGCAGCTTTGTATTCAAAATTTTCACTTAGGTCTCCGTGGGCTCTGGCTTCTTTTAAATCTTCATTAATTTGCTTACGGATTATAATTTTGCGATTTTCAATTTCTTCTTTAAGAATATTTATAGCATCTTCAGTTAAATAATTATTCAAATAAAATCACTCCTAAAAATAGAAATAAGTATAAAGAATTAATAACATACAGTATTCCTATTATTTTTAAATATAAATTTAATAAGTTTTTTAGTGTATATTTTTAATTTTTTATATATTATTCCTTAATTTAAATTCTTTTTTTACCATAGTATATAAGTTTTTTTTATATATTAGAATATATTTTTCTTTGAATAATATTAATAAATTTGCAAATACTACTGAAAGAGATATAAATATAAACGTTTTCTATTCATACTCTTTACCAAGCGTATCAATAATAGAAAAGGTGAGAAAATAGGAATAATAAGTAGAATTTTAAGAATATTTATCATTATAAGATGATTTTTATTATATTTATCTTAAAGTATATGATAGAATAAGTCTTGTCCTTGAGAGAGCGGCAAGCCGCTGAACAGGAAGTTAACACTAAAAATTAATTGAAAAAATTAATTTTAAAAAAGTGTTGACAGAATGAAAACAAGGTGTTATGATAAGGAAGTCGCTTGAGGGCGACAGAGAAAATGATCTTTGAAAATTGAACAGAATATAGTTAAT
>FR883419.1:41766-70798 GCA_000435835.1 Clostridium sp. CAG:221 | reverse complement strand
TAATCATTTAGAATTTAATGCATTTATTATTAATTTATATGTTAAAAATTTAATTTTTCTTTTTTCAATCTTCTCTTTTTATAAATATTTTTAATATTTATAAAAACTATTTCTCAATATATAAATCCACTAATTCACCACCAACTATATTTCTAATACTATTATAAATTTCTTCACTGGCATTTAGCATTTTATTTCTTAGCTCATCAGAAACTTTTATTATCTCTGTTCCACTCTCTTTAATAACATCTATTTTTTCAGATACTCTTACATCAGAAGATTCTCTTGCATATTTAATAGCTGCTTCCGATGCAGCATCTATTATTTCCCTTTGCTCTTTAGTTAATTCTTTATAAAAATCTTCACTAACTATTAATGATATTAAATGTGCTAAATGATTGGTTTCAACAATATACTTCTGTTGCTCATACAATTTATTAGATACAATTACTTCATAAGGATTTTCCTGTGCATCTATAGTATTTTGTTGAAGTCCTATATAAACTTCACTGAAAGTCATTGGTGTAGCACTTGCTCTTATAGCCTTCCAAAACTCTATATGATTAGTATTTTCCATTGTTCTAATCTTTTGGCCCTTAAAATCACTTATATCTTCTATGAGCTTATTAGTAGACATAACTCTAAAACCTTGATCAGCATATCCCATAAGTTCATATCCTGAATTTCTATAAGCCTTCTTCATAATTGATAAAAACTCCTTATTATCAACTACGCTTCTAACTTCATTGATATCTGAAAATGCACAAGGTAAATCAAATATTGCTGCTTCTTTAATAAAAGAAACCTGTGGTGCTGTATTTTGAACTACAAAGGGGATATCTCCATCCTTGCAACTTTCTAAAAGTTCTCTATCTCCACCTAATATACTATTAGAATATACTTCTATACGCATTTTTCCTTCACTAAGCCTATCTACTTCTTCTGCAAATTTTTCTGCTAATATCTGCGTTACAGTGTCTTCTGGGCTTGCTGTAGCAATTGGCCATGCATATGTTTGTACCTGTTCATCTTTTGATGCTGTACTGCATCCTGTTAAACATACAGTTAGTATCATTCCAAGTGAAAAACATAATATTTTTCTTTTGCTTCTTTTCCTCATGACATACCTCCATTTTTATAACAGCATTAAACTTATTGATGGTATAAATGTAAATAATAATAATGCAATTAAGAAACAAATAATCATAGGAATAGATTTTTTAGCTATATCCATAACTGGCACATCAGTTAAGGAGCTTGCCACAAAAAGATTAATTCCTATTGGTGGTGTAATAAAACCTATAGCTAAATTTACAATCATAATTACTCCAAATTGAATTGGATTTACACCTATAGCAGTAACTATTGGTAATAATATAGGTGTTAATATAAGAATTGCTGGAGTGGTGTCCATAACCATTCCAACTGCCAATAACACTAAATTTATCACTAATAATATAGTTATTTTATTACTAAAATTAGTTAATATCCATTCACTTACAATTTGTGGCACCTGCATTAATGTTAAAACTCTTGAAAAAGCAACTGATGTTGCTAAAATAAATAATATTGGTGCAAAAGTCCTTATGGTTTCAACACAAACATCAAATATATCTTTAATCTCAATACTTTTATATATAAAAACACTAAGAATTACTGCATAAAATACAGATATAACAGCTGCTTCTGTTGGTGAAGCCACTCCAGAATAAATACATCCTAAAATAATTATAGGTGATAATAAAGCAAAAAAGCTTTCCTTTAATAACTTAAACAAACCATTTTTTCTTAATTCACCTGTTACCTTATTAATTTTTTCTCTATCTTCTCCATACTTATTACAATATACAATTGAATATATCATTAATAAAGCTGCAATAATTACTCCCGGAATTATTCCTGCCATAAATAAATCACTTACAGATTCTCCTGTTGTTGTCCCATACATTATAAATGGTATACTAGGTGGAATAATAACCCCTAACCCTCCTGCCACTGCAACAATAGCTGTAGCAAATTTTTTATCATACCCAAGTCCACACAAAAACGGAATAGTCATACTTCCAACAGCTGCTACTGTTGCAGGTGCTGAGCCTGATATGGCACCATAAAATAAGCAGGTTACAATTACTGCACATGGAATACCTGCCGTAAATTTTCCTAAAAAATAAGAAAAAACATTAAAAAGCCTTTTTGATATTCCTCCTCTAGCCATCAATATTCCAGAGAATATAAACATTGGCACTGCTAAAAGAGGAAAGCTATCCAAACCTCCAAACATAGATCTAACTATATACTTAGCACTTACTGTAAATGAAGAATCTAGTATACCTGGTAATATTGATACAATTCCTAAAGATATTGATATTGGTATTGCTATCATCAAACATATAAAGAATATTAAAAATATAACCCCTGTCATCATATACTAAACCTCCCTAATAAACTTTAATTCTTCTATCCATCTTTGTATAAGCCTTATAGATACTAGTATAAAACTAAATAATGGTGCAGCCTGTATATAATACATTGGAATACCACAAGCAGGACTTGTTTGTCCACTAACTACGGCTGATTTTAAATAAAGATAAGCATATGGAATTAAAAATAAGAAAAATATTATTTCTATTGTATGATTTACTAACTTAATCATTGCTTTTCCTCTCTTAGGAAAGATAGATATAAATTGTTCTATTTTTATAGATATACATTTTTTTGTGCAATAACTTACACTAATGAACCCTGACCATATAAATAAATATCTAGTTATTTCTTCCGACCAAGCTAATGAATTACCTAATAAATATCTAGTAAATACCTGTATACCCATTATTAAAGTCATGGCTAATAAAAGAATAACTAGAATAAACTCTTCAAAGTTATCATCTAACCATTTAATTATCTTCATAACTGTTATTCTCCTTTACTTTTCTTTTGTAATATTATCATATTATTTCATTCATTGACAAAAGAGTTGTTAAAAAAAACTTCCTAAAAAAGTCAGTTTAATAACAACCCTTCTAAACATTATTATTTAATATCTAGTTTTTCTTTCATATATTCTATTGGCATGTCTTCTCCTGTCCACATCTTAAATGCTGCAGCTCCTTGGAATAACATCATACCAAGACCATTCATAGTTTTACATCCAACTTCTTTAGCCATTCTTAACAATTCAGTTTCTCTTGGATAGTAAACAACATCTGAAACAATAAGATCTGGTCTTAAGAATGATTTATCTGGAATATAAGTTTGTCCTTCTAACGGCTTCATTCCCATCCCTGTAGCATTAGTGAAAAGATAGCTACTTGCTATTTCTTCTTTTAACTTATCTAAATCTGCTAAATCAAATAATTGTGCTTTACAATTAGTTTTTTCATTGATTTTTCTTACAGTTTCTTCTGCGTTTGCCCAAAATTCATCTTTTCTATTAAATATAGAAATTTCTGCAACTCCATCTAAAGCTGCTTGTATTTCTATTGCAGTAGCAGCTCCCCCTGCTCCTACTATTGTCATTTTCTTACCAATAACATCTACACCATTATCTTTTAAAGACATCATATATCCTGTACCATCTGTTATATGACCAGTTAATACACCATCTTCATTTACTATTGTATTAACAGCACCACACATTTCAGCTGCTGGAGATAATTTATCTAAATATTTGTGTACAACTGTCTTATTTGGCATAGAAACATTAGATCCAACTAATTTTAAAGATCTTATTCCTTGAACAGCCCCTTCTAAAGAATCATTATCTACTTCAAATGCTAAGTATGCATAATCTAATCCTAATTTAGCAAATGCTGCATTATGCATTGCTGGTGAACTTGAATGACGTATTGGATAAGCCATAAGCCCTATTAATTCAGTATGTCCTGTAATTCTCTTTTCCATTACTTTAATCTCCTTAATATAAAAGTATTAAATAAATTTAATTAGTCATTATTTCCTCTAAATATATCATCAAAAGCTCTTAGTCCTAAAGTATAAACTGATGAACCAAGACCAACTATTATTCCTGAAGCTATTGGTGATATGACTGAGTGATGTCTGAATTCTTCTCTAGCATGTACATTTGACATGTGTAATTCAATAACTGGGCACTCTAACATTCTAAGTGCATCTCCTATAGCATGGCTGTAATGAGTCCATGCACCAGCATTTAACATAACTCCATCATATCCTTCTAAATATGCTTCATGAATTTTATCAACAAATTCACCTTCATTATTAGTTTGGAAGTTTGTAACTTCTATATCTAATTCCTTTGCTAAATCATCAACTTTTTTATTAATTCCATCTAAAGTTATTGTTCCATATTGCTTTGGATCTCTTTTACCAAACATATTATGATTAACACCATGTAATAACATTACTTTTTTCATTATAATTCATCCTCTCTTTGTCTATATATACTTTGTGTTTTATCTAAAAATTCAACTTCCTTAAGATTATCATAAGGAAGTGAAATTTCAATCTTTTTTATTTATTCATTAACATATTATATCTTATATTAACTACTATTGATGCTATTATACTAACTACAGCTAATACTGCTGATACTAATAATGTGTATTGAACACCAAATTTGCTAGTTACTGTTCCTGCTATAGCAGTTATACTGAATGCACATAATGCACCTGCTATCATAATCATACTTACAGCTTTAGCTTTTGAAGCTGGGAAAAGGTCAGACATTACAGAAACTAAAAATTGTAACACTCCACCAGCACATGTTGCACCAATTAGGAAACCTCCTATTTGTGCTACTATTGGACTCGGTACAAAATACATCCATAATAATGTTGCTAATGATAATGCTGGATATACTACTATCATTCTAACTGGTTTAATCCATTTAACTAAAACAACATTTAGTAATACTGCAAATATTGAACCTAATGCATAGTTTGATCCAATCTTACCTGCTGCTGCTTCTGTCATATTTAGGAATGTCATTCCATAATCTTTATTTATATTTAAAAATACTTGGAAAGTTGCTGTAGCTGTATATCCCATTATAATTAAAGCTACTCCTTCAATCCAAAAATTAGATTTAACTTGTACAACATCTGCTGCTGTTTCTGCTTTAGCTTCTCCTACAGTTGCAAAAGGAAGCTTAGTTAATAATAATGATATAACTACTAATAATACTATACAAATTACAAATGTCCATCCAAACCATAATCCATTAGATGCCCAGAAAGTAACCATTACTGGTAAAATATATTGTGCTATTGCTATACATAACTTTGATAAAATACTTGCAAGCCCTGATGATTGCACCAATATTTCCATAACTGCAGGAAGTACTCCTGAATCTAAGAATCCATTAGCTACACCAGCTAGAATTGCTACAAAGAAAGCTACTGTTGTATTTGGTGCCAATAATATTCCCCCAAAGAATCCTATATACACTAAACACCCTATAATAACAGTAAGTCTTCTACCAAACTTATCTGAAATTGCTCCTGAAAAAGGATACGTGATTAATCTTCCTATACCTAATGCAGATATTACATAAAGTACTCCTGCTGCATCAGTATTCCATAAAGCTTGAAATGATTTAGTATTTTGTGATAATATTGCTGCACCAAAACCATGTACAAAGAAACTTAAATATAGTACAAAAGCTGTTGGATACAAACTTTTCATTGATTTATTTTGCTCTTTCATTTTTATTCCCCTTCTCAATTGAATGTATATTTTTTAACAATTAACTTTATGATTCTTCTGTCATCTTATGTATTTATTATATTATTAATTTAAAATTTTGAACACTAATTATATTATATTGTTAAAAAATTATCTTGCTATTTGTTAATGATTTAACTACGATTTTAAGGAGTTTTTATGATTTTAAGCTATATTATCTTGCTTTTTTCCATAATTTTATTGTAATATATAGAAGTTTAATTATATAATTGTCTTGAAAATTAATAAGTTAGGAGAGTATTTTTTATGTTTTCTTATGACTTTACACCAAAAGATAACAATATATTTGAAGACAATAAACAACCAAAACTTTTAAGACTTTGTCATAATTTTAATAATCCTGGTTGGGTATATAATTATCACTTACATAAAAATGCTACTGAAATAGTATATATTGCCAATGGAAAAGCTGAGTATACCATAGATATGAATACATTCACATTGGAAAAAGGTCAAATTCTTATTATGGAAAAAGGCGTTCTTCATTCCATAACTTCTGATAAAGATTATCCTGCTGATGCTTGGACATGTATTATAGGTAATTACAAAATTACTTATAATACTGAAGATGTTATGCTTTTACCTAATAAAACATTTCATATAATGAATGCTGGAATTCATGAGGATTTTATAAAAAATACATTTAAGGAAATATATAATCTTTGCTTAAATAATAATTCTATTTCTCATGGTGTTTGTGATATTTTAGCCACTTCATTAACTTCAACTATTTATCATTTAATTCCTCATGAAGAAGAATCATCTGAAAATAATCACTCTTCATTTATAAGAGATGTACTTGTATATATAAATGAGCATTATACTGAAAAAATAACCTTAAAGAAACTTTCTGAGGTTTTTCATATAAGCACTGGTCATATAAGCCATTCTTTTACTAAAGAATATGGTGTTTCTCCAATAAACTATGCCATTGATTTAAGAATTTGCGATGCCAAGCTTATGCTTATAAATAGCACTGAATCTTTAGTATCTATTGCAAGAAAAGTTGGATATGATAATCCAACCCACTTCACCAATATTTTTACTAACAGAGTAAACTGTTCCCCTACTGAATATAGAGAATTTCATAATAAAAAGAATAATTATAATTTTGTTGATGATTCTAGTACTAGTTGTATTAATATAAATATTGATAATTCCTTAAAAGAAGCTCATGAATTAAAGAAAGATTTTGAAAAAATCAAGGAAGAAAATGAAATTTTGCAAAAAGCAATGTCCATATTAGCAAAAAAAAATTAATGGAAGCTCAAAAATTAGCTTCCATTTCATTTTTTATTTTATTCATTATTAATTATAGTAATTATAGTATTAACCAATTCATCTAATGTTTTATCATTTTCAACTCTATAATGACATTGATTTTTATATAAATCATATCTTTCATCATGTAATCTATAAAGAATATTGGGGCCATTTACCAAAAGTGGTCTATTCTTTATTTCAATATCACCTACAATATTATCTACAGGTCTATCTAAAAATACAATTATAGAATTATGGTAAAATGCTCTCATATTTTCTTTCTTTTTCACAACTCCACCACCTGAAGCTATCACTGTTTTTCTTCTATTGCTTAAAATTTTGCAGGCCTCTGTTTCACAATTTCTAAAATATTCTTCACTTATAGCAAACAATTCCGGTACTGTCTTGCCAGTAGATTCAACTATAAAATCATCCATATCTATAAAATCATAGTTCATTTTTTGTGCAAGCATCTTTCCCACAGTAGTCTTTCCGCAGCCTGTTAATCCTATTAAGACTATATTCTTTTCTTTATTATCCATTTATTTACCTCACTAAAACTCTTTCTTTAATTCATTGTAAATAACATTTATGATTTCTTTATCTATTTCAACTTGGTGAAATATCTCTTCTGCTTTTACAGCCTGCCCTACTAACATATATAATCCTCCAATTGAAATCTTTCCTAGACTTCTTGCTTTTCTTAATATTTCTGTTTCTGTGGGATTATATACTATATCAACTACTGCTTCAAATTTTTCTATTATTTCTTCTCCTACAGGAGATATACCTATTTTTGGATACATACCTACCGGAGTAGAATTCACTAATAAATATCCGCTAAGTTCTGCTAATTGCTCATAATTAATAAGCTTAACTCTTTTGTTCTCACTTTTTTCTGAGCTATCTTGTGGATTTCTACTTACTATATATACTTCTTCTGCTCCATCATCTAAAAGCACCTCTCTAATAGCCTTACTTGCTCCACCACTACCTAAGATAACTGTTGTTTTACCTTTTACATCTATATTAGCTATTTTTAAAGTACTATGAAAGCCAAAATAATCAGTATTATAACCACAAAGCTTTCCATCTTTATTAACTACAGTATTTACTGCCCCAATATTCTTTGCTTCATCAGAAATATAATCTAAGAAAGGCATAACTTCTTCCTTATATGGAATTGTTATATTAAATCCTCTTATGTCTAAAGTCTTCACTCCATCAATGAATTTGTGCATATTACCTTGTGGCAATTCAAACTTTTTATAAGCCCCCTCCACATTAATTAGCTCCATTATTCTTTTATTTATTATGGGAGAATAAGTATGTGGGAGCTTTTCTCCTAACACACCTAAAAATTCCATTACAATGCCCCCTTTTTTAATTTTTTATTTTTTCTATTCTTTACTTTTATAATTTCCTAATAATTTAAAGTATCTGCTTTTTTCTTCAATTAATGATATTGCATTTTTCACTTCTGCATCATCAAGATTGCCTTCAAAATCTACATATAATACATATTTCCATGGCAAGTTACTTATTGGTCTCGATTCTATCTTTTTAAGGTTTATATTATTTTCTGAAAAATGTCTTAAAAGTTTATATAATGTTCCTGCTTCATCTTCTAAGGAAAATACTATACTTACTCTATTAGAAAACTTATCATACTCTAATTTTTTCCCTATAACAATAAATTTAGTGGTGTTTTCTGATTCATCATTGATATTACCTTTCACAACTTCAAGTCCATACTTCTTTGCTGCTCTTTCACTGGCAATGGCTACCTTTGATTTTTCTCCTGTTTCATAGATATGCTTTACACTTAAAGCTGTATTGTGATATGGTATTTGAATCCATTCTTTATGTTTCTTTAAAAACTCACTGCTTTGAGCAAATCCTTGAGGGTGAGAATACACTTCCTTTATATCTGATATCTTTGTACCCTTTAAGCCAATTAAATTTTGTTTAACTTTTACACATTGCTCTCCCACAATGTAAAAGCCATAATCCTTCATTAAGTCATATACAACAGTAATGGCACCTGTTGATGAATTTTCCACTGGCAATACACCATAATCTATTTCATCATTTTTTAAAGCATCAAATACGTCTTCGAATTCATCATAAAACACTATGCCTTTTTCTTCACCAAAATAGTTTATTTTTGCTTCTTCACTGAAAGAACCTTCTACTCCTTGTACTCCAACCTTCACTTGACCCATTATACTTTGCTGAAATTCTCTACTGGTTGCCATCATATCATTTAAAAACTTTTCTGCATAATCACTATATTCTTTATTTTTAAGCCTTTTTAAATTTTTCTCAATAACAGCATTTTCTCTAGCTCCATTAAAAATTGGAAGATTTCTTTCCATCTTGTATTTTGCCACATTTAATACAACATCCATCCTTTTTTCAAAAAGCTCAATAATCTGCTTATCTATATCATCTATTTCATTTCTTAACTTATCTATATCTAACACCAAAACCCCCCTCTTTCAATTATGAATTATGAATTAATGATGAAACTCGAAGAGTTTCTGATAAATATATTTCTAAACTCCCTAAAGGAGTTTATTCCACAATTCATCATTCATCACTCATCATTCATCATTTACTAAGTTCATAACTCATCTTCGCTAATTAGTTAAGTCGCCTTCGGCTAGTTAAAAGAATTTCGCGTTTCATTAGCCATTTATGGCGACTTAATTAAGTGCATAAGTGAAGCCATATGCACTGTTTAACTTAGATTTAATTTTCAATTAAATCTAAGATTCCTATGGCTGTTGCTGCTTCTACTACTGGAAGTGCTCTTTGAACTATACATGGATCATGTCTTCCATTTACCTCTAAAACTGTATTCTCTCCTGTATTTATGTTTACAGTATTTTGCGTTTTTAATATAGATGATGTAGGTTTTATGGCAACCTTAAATATTACTGGCATACCATTAGTTATTCCCCCTAATATTCCTCCATTATTATTAGTCTTTGTTAAAACCTTTTCTCCTGCAAAATACATGGCATCATTAGCTTGACTTCCTCTCATTTGAGAAAGTTCAAAGCCTCTACCAAATTCAATACCTTTTACTGCTGGTATAGAAAACATTAAATGAGCTAAAGTAGATTCCACTGAATCAAAAAACGGATTACCTATTCCTGGCTCTATACCAAGAACTGCACATTCCACGGTACCACCAATTGAATCTAATTCTTCCTTAGCTAGCAGTATTTCTTTTCTCATATCTTCTTCTTTTGATCCATCTATTAATGGTAACTCTTTTGACATATATGAATTAATAAAATCTTCCGTAATTTCTTCATCTAAAAAGCTTTTATCTTCAATGGTGCCAATAGATTTTATATGAGATACTATCTTTATTCCCTTTGCTTCTAATATCTGCTTGCATATTGCCCCTGCAAAAACAAGAGGTGCTGTTATTCTACCTGAAAAATGACCTCCACCTCTATAATCATTAAAACCATTGTATCTAATCTTTCCTGTATAATCAGCATGACCAGGTCTCATTATATCTTTAAGCTTTCCATAATCCTTAGACTTAGTATTATTATTTCTTATGATGGCACAAAGAGGAGTACCTGTAGTCCTTCCTTCAAAAAATCCACTTAATATCTCAGGTTCATCAGCTTCTTTTCTTGGTGTTGATAAGTTATTCCTACCTGGTGCTCTTCTTTTCATTTCAGCTGATACTTTATCTAAATCTATCTCAAAACCTGGTTCAAGTCCATCTATATTAATCCCTATGGCATTTCCATGTGATTCTCCAAATATGGATATTTTAATTTTATTCCCCCACATTCCACTCACTTGCTATACCTCCTAATCTTCTGTAATCATTAAAAAATGATGGATATGATTTACTGATACATTCATACTCCTTTAATACTATAGGCTCTTTACATCTTGTTGCTGCAATGGCTAAAGTCATTGCTATTCTGTGGTCTTTCCAACTCCACACTTCTACTCCACCCTTTAAACTTTCTACACCTTCAATAATAAGTCCATCTTCCTTTTCTTCTATTTTAGCACCTAGCTTAGTAAGTTCTGATGCTACAGCCTTTAATCTATCACATTCCTTAATTCTAAGTCTGCCAGCCTTTATAATCTTAGTGGTACCTTTAGCTAAAGCTGCTGCCACTGATAATACAGGAATAATATCTGGACACTGTGAGCCATCTATTATGGTAGCTTTTAAATCATTATTTTCTGCTGGAATAATTCCATTTTTACTTTTATTCCATTGCACAGTCATCCCCATTCTTGATAAAATGTCAATGGCTTCCTTATCACCTTGTGCTGAGTTTGCCAGTACATCATCTATTTCCACTTTATTACCTATGGCATTTGCTGTTAAGAAAAATGCTGCTTGTGAATAATCACCTTCTACCTTGTAATTTCTAGCTTTATATTCCTGATTACCTTTAATAATAAATTCCTTATAATCATTATTTATTATTTCTATACCAAAATCCCTTAATGCAGATAATGTTAAATCAATATAACCCTTTGATTCCATTTCTGTTGTTATTACTATTTTTGAATCTCTATTAATTAAAGGTAACGTAAATAATAATCCTGTTATAAATTGCGAACTTATATTTCCAGCTAAATAATATTCCCCACCTTTTAAAGTGCCTTCTATTTGAAGGTTTAAAACACCTTCTTCAAAAGAATATTCTATATTATCTTGTTCAAATATTTCATAAAATGTATTTAATGGTCTTTTACCTAAATTCCCTCGACCTATAAACTTCTTCTTTCCTGGAATCAATAAAGAAATTGGTATTAAAAATCTTAAAGTTGAACCTGATTCATTACAATCAATAATCTTTAACTCTTTATTAACTTCATTATGATTTATACCATGAATCTCTATATAATTATTATTCTGATAAATCTTAGCTCCCAATGCTTTCATTGCTTCCATAGTAGCAATAATATCATCTGAAAAATCAATATTTTCTATTTTAGATATTCCTTTTGAAAGACTTGCACAGATAATTGCCCTATGAGCCATGCTTTTTGAAGGAGGAACTTTTACATTCCCCATCAGTGTCATATTTCCTAATTTTAAATCACCCAACTAAAATTCCTCCCTTAAATTACTTTCTTATTAAATAAAGTATGCTTTGTTGCTTTTCACAATTTCTGCATTTCCTATTTCTTTAAGTAAAATTAAATTAAGGTCATTACCTAAGTTCTTCTTATCAAGTTCAATACCGTGAATAACATCTTCCATCTTAACATCCATTTCATAAGGAAGATTATTTTTTATAAGTATTTCTTTAATTTGCTCTGATGAACCTTTTTTTGTAAAACCTTTTTCCTCACTTATTTTTGTTATTTCATACATTCCTATAGCTACAGCTACTCCATGGGTATATTTTGAATAGTTATAATATTGTTCTATGGCATGACCTAGTGTATGGCCAAAATTTAACAACATTCTTTCACCCTTATCTTTTTCATCTCTTTCCACAGTAAGCTTTTTAATGTTACAGCAAGTATAAATTATCTCTTCAATATTATCCATAAGCTTTTCCTTGCTATCTAATCTATTTAAGAAATCAAAAAATTTCTTATCTTTGATACATCCATATTTAATTACTTCAGCCATTCCATCAACAAAAAATTCATCACTTAAAGTATTCAAAACTTCTGGATCTATAAATACCGCCACTGGATGATAAAAACTACCTACAAGATTTTTACCTCTAGCTAAGTCAACAGCTACTTTTCCACCAACACTACTATCTACTTGTGCTAAAAGAGAAGTAGGTACTTGAATAAATTTAATTCCCCTTAAGTAAGTTGATGCTGCAAATCCTCCAATATCACCGATTACTCCACCACCTAAAGTAATGATTATATCACTTCTTGTTAATTTAAAATCTAACATCTCATCATATATTTGAGGCAATGTAGCAAATGACTTGCTATGTTCTCCAGCTTCAAGTACCATCAGTTTCACATCATATCCTTCAGCTTTCAAGTTATCTACTAATTTACTTCCATAATAGATATTTACATTATCATCTGTTAAGATAAAGATTTTCTTTCCTTTATATATTTCTTTTATTTTATATTGAATGCTATTAATTAATCCCTTTTCAATGATGATAGGGTAACTTTTTTCTGCTAAATCAATTTTTAATTCCAATAAAATCGCCACCTCAATAAAAATTAAAATGAAGAATTAAAAATGAATATATTATCTATCCATTCTTAATTTTTCATTTCTCATACATCTAGGTATAACCTATGAATATTAATACACTTTTATATTATCATAAATAGCAAAATACATAAAATAAAGTAATATTCTGAGCATTACCTATATTTCTCTACCTACAGCACTTGCTATTATGCTTAAATCCTTCATAAGATTATTAAATAACTCTGGCTTTATAGACTGTTGCCCATCACATAATGCATTTTGAGGATCATTATGCACTTCTAATATAAGACCATCAGCTCCTACAGCAACTGCTGCTTTTGCAAGAGGTTCAACCATCCACCACTTTCCTGTGGCATGACTTGGATCTATAATTACTGGTAAATGGCTTAATTTCTTAATTGCTGGTACTGCACTTAAGTCTAAAGTATTTCTTGTATATGTTTCAAAAGTCCTTACTCCTCTTTCACAAAGAATTACATTTTCATTACCACCAGCCATTACATACTCAGCACTCATTAATAGTTCCTCTATTGTAGCACTCATACCTCTTTTTAATAAAATTGGTTTTCTTGTTTTACCTAACTCTTTTAGCAAATCAAAGTTTTGCATATTTCTTGCACCTACTTGAATTACATCTACATCTTCCACAAATTTTTCTATATCATATGGTGACATTAATTCTGTAACTATTGGTAAACCTGTTTTAGCTCTAGCTAATTTTAATAATTCTAAACCTTCATACGCTAATCCTTGGAAGCTATATGGTGAAGTTCTTGGCTTAAATGCTCCGCCTCTTAAAAAGTTTGCCCCTGACTTTTTAACTTCTTCCGCTATTAAAGTAATTTGCTTTTCATTTTCTACTGAACATGGTCCAGCCATAATTGCTAACTTTTTGCCTCCAATTTTTTCACCATTAACATCTATTATTGTTGGCTCTGGATGAAACATTCTATTAGCTTTTTTAAATGGTTCCTGAACATGCATTACTCTTTCAACATTAGGATTTGCTTCTATATATGTTGGATCAATCTTTGTTGTATCTCCCACTAATCCTAAAATGCTTAATTCTGTTCCTATGACAGGATTAACATTTACACCAAGTTTTTCAATTTCATCCGTTAATTTTTTAATTTCCTCATTATTTGTTTTTGCTTTTAAAATTACTATCATAAATTTGCCCCCTATTATTTATTATATAAAAAAGGAACTCAAATGAGTTCCTTAACTTTATCTTTATAATTTTGCAATTAGCCTTAAATTATAAGAATATATATGGTATTACTCATTTATTAAAGTCTTATATATTTTTGTAAACTAAATAGCTAGCGCTAAAATAAAAGCCCCAGATAAAAAAGTAATAAAAGCTATATAATTTTTCTATATAATCCTTTAATAATTTCATATAAATTCTCCTATTTTAATATTTTTTCTTTCTCTTTTTATTTATTTTACTATTTTTATACATAATGTCAATATTTTTCAAATTATAAAATAGGTGCCACTAACCTAATTAAAGACTCTTTTATTCTTAATGCCCTACTTCTTTTTTCATAAGATTCTTTTGTTACGAAAGTAGAAAATTTTTGATCATTTAAAAATATTTTTGCTTGTTGCTTGGCTACTACTCCATCATAAATAAAGGCATTGACTTCAAAATTCAACCTAAAACTTCTATTATCCATATTAGCTGTTCCTATACTACTTACAATATCATCAGAAACTATTGTTTTAGCATGAATAAAGCCATTGTTATATCTATATATCTTCACTCCATAATCTATTAAATTGGCTATATTAGCACTTAATACCCATTCCATAAAAAAATGATCTGGTGCTCCCGGAACTATTATTCTCACATCAACACCTGATAAAGCTGATATCCTTAATGCTTCCAGCATTGGTTCATCTGGAACTAAATATGGTGTTTGAATATATACATATTTTCTAGCATTATTGATTATTTTCATATAAGCAATTTTTATATATTCATCCATATGATCCGGTCCCGAAGATACTATCTGTATACCTACATCGCCATATTCCTTAGGTTTAGGAAAATATTTTATTATATTATCTAAATTTTCATCAGAAGCATAATCCCAATCTAAAATAAACCTTTTATTTAGCTCATTGACAGCTTGCCCTTTCACTTTTAAGTGAGTATCTCTCCAAAACTTAAATTGATGTCCTCTATTAACATATTCATTTCCTACATTAAAACCACCTACATATCCTATCTCACCATCAATAACTACAATCTTTCTATGATTTCTATAGTTAATTCTTGTGTTTATCCTAGGAAATGCCCCTGGAAAGAAAATACTAAACTTTATCCCTAAACTTTTAATATATCTTATTTCTTTTTGTTTCAAACTTTTAGACCCCATTCCATCTACTAAAAGCCTAACTTCAATACCTTCATCTACTTTTTCTTTTAATTCATTTATAATAGCCTTTCCCAAGTCATCAAATCTAAAAATGTAGTATTCAATATGTATAAATTTTTTGGCGGCCCTAATATCCTTAATTAAATCTTGAAATTTCTTTTCCCCACTTATATATGTTTTTACTTCATTTCCTGTAGTGTAAATAGACCCACAATGATTATAATTCATTAAAATTAAATCACTATATTCATCCTGTAACTCTTTCTTTATTCCACGAATTTCTTGCATTTCTTCTAATCCCGCAGCTCTAGTTTTATCAATTATTTTCTTTTCTCTAAATATTTTTTGTCTGCTTAAATTCTGTCCTAAAAGTAAATAAATAATAAAACCTATTCCAGGAATAAGCATTAAAATAAGTAACCAAGCCCATGTTGTAGTAGGATCTTTTCTCTCAATAAAAATTAAAGAAAATACAGATATCATATTAGCTAACATGAGTAATATTACTATGGCAACATAAAATCTCACTATTATTCCCCCTTAACCTCTGGTTTTATATTTGTTTATAACATTTTTATTATACACCCTAATTAATGTATATTATACCAGTTTAAAGCCTATACAATGGAATTTTATAATAATTATTATGAACTTAGATAATGATGAGTTATGAATGATGAATGATGAATTGTGGAATAAATTCCTAAACGGAATTTTAAAAAAATATATTTTTCAGAAACTCTTCGAGTTTCATCATTAATTCATAATTCTTAATTCATAATTCATCATTGTAAAATAAAAAAAAGCTGACATATAGTCAGCTTAATTTTTATTTGAAGTATCTGTTTAATAATCCTTGGAATGCTTTTCCGTGTCTAGCTTCGTCTCTAGCCATTTCGTGAACTGTATCGTGGATTGCATCTAAGTTAGCAGCTTTAGCTCTCTTAGCTAAATCAAACTTACCTTCAGTTGCTCCATTTTCAGCTTCAATTCTCATTTCTAAGTTCTTCTTAGTTGAGTTAGTAACAACTTCTCCTAATAATTCAGCGAATTTAGCAGCATGTTCTGCTTCTTCATAAGCAGCTTTTTCCCAGTATAATCCTATTTCTGGGTATCCTTCTCTATGAGCAACTCTTGCCATAGCTAAGTACATACCAACTTCACAACATTCTCCTTCGAAGTTTGCTCTTAAGTCAGCCATTATATCTTCTGAAGCTCCTTGTGCAGCTCCTACTTCGTGTTCTGCAGCCCAGCTCATTTCTCCTGTTTGTTCTTTGAACTTATCAGCTCCTACATGGCAAACTGGACATTCTGCTGGTGCAGCTTCTCCTTCATGAATATATCCACATACTATACATACAAATTTCTTCATAATCTTATTCCTCCTAAAATACTTTATATATTAAATCTATATATCTAATTTTATAATCAATCATTTGTTTTTGTAAGTCACCTTACATCTATTATTATATAATAATTATTATTAATTACAACCCCTTTTTGAAAATTTTTTTAAATTTTTTTCTAATTGATAATACCTTTCAACTAGCACAGTTAAAAGCTTTATAACTCCTGCAGATGATACTAATTCTCAATAAAAAAATATCTATGCTTCTTAAAATTTTTATTATCTTATTTATGGATTCATAACTCTTAATACTAAATAAATTTCTTTCTAATGAATTAAAGCACCAAATATCAAATACTATTTGGTGCTTTTTATTAATTATTTTCTTGGTACAAATCCATTTTTATAATGGATTTAAACAAGTCTCCATCAATTTCTATATTTAGTTCTCCTCCATGAAGCTCAACTATGCTTTTTGCAATGGCAAGACCAAGGCCTGATCCTTCTGTAGTCCTTGCTTCATCTCCTCGTTTAAATCTATTGGTTATTTCTCCTGCATCAAAGTTCAGTTCATAAGATGATATATTCTTCATTATAATGATAGCATTCTTTTCATCTTTAATAATATCAATATATACCCTTGTCCCTCTTAAGGAGTATTTGGTTATGTTAGAAATTAAATTTTCAAAAACTCTAAATAATCTTCTTCCATCTCCATTTACATATACCTTTTCATCTGGGAAACTAGTTCTAATTTCCAATAAACTCTCGGCAAGTTTTTCATCAAACTCACCTAAAGTTTGTCTTAGAAGCTGCACTATATCTATTTTTGCTAAATGAAGTTCCATTTCACCACTTGCAGCCTTAGATGCTTCAAATAAATCTTCTATTAGTGCTTTTAACCTTTGAGATTTACTATCTAAAACAGCGATATAGTCCCTTGCACTTTCAGGTTCTACCTGCTCCCTCTTCAATAAATCAATATAGTTTATAATTGATGTCAAAGGTGTCTTTAAATCATGAGAAACATTAGTTATAAGCTCACTTTTCATCTTTTCACTCTTCATTTCATTTTTTAAAGACTTTCTTAATCCCTCTTTAATATTATTAATATCATGTGCCAAGCTAGATAAATATCCTCTTCCTCTTTCTTCAATTTTATAAGTTAATTCACCACTGGCTGCATCTTTTGCTCCAAGCATTATTTTATCTAAATATACTAAACTTTTTATCAATTTAATAAGCAGAGCAAAACTTATTAAAACACCAATTATAAAACATGGCCATAATAACTTTTCACCATTAAATATCCCCACCAACAACAATATAACTGATACTGCAATATACATAATTCCAATTATAAATATATTCTTTATAAATGATCCTCTTTTAATTATATCTTTTGTTGTATAATATATTGTTTTTGTAATAGTATTCTCGAAGATTGTTCCATCAGAATAACTTACTATTAAAGTCTTACCTGTCACATATATTAAAATTAAAATAAGAGATAAGGTAACTATATTTCTATAAGTAAAACTAATTAAATACTTTCCTTCACCAAATATTTTATTATAATAACTATTAAAGATTAGCTTATATACTATGTATGATAATAACAAGCCTCCTAACTTATATTCAATGGGATATTTCTTCAGTTTTTCTATTAATATATCTACTTCATGCATCCTGCTATTTTCTTTATTTTTTAGATATAACAACACTACTAGTATAGCTGTAGATATCAAGCATATCATTGCCTTAATACCTATAATATGCCTTATCTCTTCAATAGATTTATACGCATTATATATAGAATCTCCTTTTTGTAGAACTTTTGGTATCCATACATATAGCTCTATACTATAATTATTTAAATAATAATACTTGGATGATTGATTTTGTATATATGATGATACATAATTTCCACTGGTATAATAACCTGAAGAATTTCTTTTTATTCTATTTACTATATTTGAATTAGTAGATTTTTCACCTGATATATAGACATTTTCTGTAACACCATCATTAGTGGTAATCTTTCTTACAGAATAATACCTTGTGTCCTTTATCAAATCTTCATCAACTTGTTTTTCAGTAATCCAGCTATTGGTTAATGTATCAAAAGCTGCAAAATCTATATTATTATAAGCACTTAACTGAACTTTCAGGTTTTCATATGCCGTCTTTTTACTTTCTAAGATTTCCTTAAGCAAGCTTTCTTCATCATAAGCATATTTTTCTTCTATCTTCTTTCTTTCTTCATTTAATATAGCCTGTTGCTCATCATAACTATAATCATGAAATCCTTGTGAACTTTCTCTTATACTTTTGATATTTTGATATTGACTTTCAATCTTCTCCTCTATTTTTTGTTTATAACTATCAATTTCATATTGGTTTATATTATTTATATCATTAACATATTCATCATTTTTATAATAAATAGCATAGTCCAGTGCCATTCCTATATAATCATCTATTTCCTGTGCCAAATATGAATCAACATAAATCCTCTCAGGTAGTGTTAAGTCATAATTATTTATCACTTCAGCTCCTGATAAGATAGACATTGATAAAAAGATGAATATAAGCATATATAAGAAATAATTAGCAAATTTCTTATTCATACTTTTCAATTTTATAACCAATTCCCCACACCACCTTTAAATATTTTGGTTCCTTAGGATTGATTTCTATCTTTTCTCTAATCCTTCGTATATGTACTGCTACTGTATTTTCAGCATTATAGCTTGGTTCCTTCCATACATTCTCATATATTTCATCAATAGAAAATACTCTTCCTTTATTCTTTAATAGTAGTTCTAATATACCAAATTCTGTTGCTGTAACCCTTATAGGCTCACCTTCAACAAATACTTCCTTGCTTTCAAGATTAATTTCCAATCCACTGGACTTTATTATCTTTTCACTTTCTTTAGAATCATTAGCATAATTCCCTAAAGTCATATATCTTCTCAATTGTGATTTTACTCTAGCAATTAACTCTAAAGGGTTAAAAGGCTTAGTAATATAATCATCAGCTCCCATATTTAAACCTAGAACCTTATCTGTATCCTCTGATTTTGCTGATATTAATATTATAGGGATATTCTTTTCTTCCCTGATCTTCATAGTAGTTCGTAGTCCATCCATCTTAGGCATCATAATATCCATCAATATTAAATGTATTTCCTTTTCCATCAATGCCTGAATGGCTTGTATGCCATCATATGCTTTAATAACCCCAATCCCTTCGTTCTTTAAGTATATTTCAATTGCATCAACTATTTCTTTATCATCATCTACTACCAAAACAGTATTCATATAACTTTCAACTCCTCTCCATAATATTATAGCTTATAAAATTAATATACAGTATAAATCTTACGAAACCAAAGTGCTATTTCTTAAAAAAATATTAATATCCATTGGCAACAGTAAATCCATTAACCTTTTCCATATCTTCATTATAATCAAAATAAAAGGCACCCCTAAGAGCACCTCTTATTCATAATTTATTTTTTCAACTCCAATTACCATTATCATAAATTCTTATTTCTCCATATTTTATGGTAAATCCTTCTTCATTTTCTGCTGGAATTTGTTTATCACCATCATTAAATAATACTTTGGCATTTTCAAATTCATTAGGCAATACATACATATATAGATCTTCACTTACATATTTCATTTCCTCTCCTGGCCATTGTGATTTTACTTTTAATTCATTTCCACTATCATCATAAATATAAATTCTTGCCTTATTCCAATTTGATGGTTTCTTAAAATATATAATAGATGTATTTTCAGGCTTTTCAGTTATTTCAAACTCCATCTGCTTACTTATTTCATTACCTTCCTCATCTTTTACAGATACTAAAAGCATATACCTTCCAGGACTTTCTGCTATCCAATTTATTTGAGAAACTGTTGAATAATCATTTAATACCTTAATATTACTTATTCCATTAGATATGGAAAATTTATATTCTAGTTGCCCTTCTCCACCAGTTGCTTTTGCTGATAATATAATTTCTTTTCCTAAGCTTTGAGGACTTTCAACATTTGAGCTAAAATCTTTTACTTCAAGTTTACTTCCTTTATATTCTCCAAATGTCCCATTATCATAGATCATTTTTTCTCCTTTTATTACCTCTAATCCTTCTTTATTTGCTTCTGGAATCTGACTGTTATCGTCATTAAAAATAACTTTAGCTTTGTCATAGTTTTCTGGTAAAGTATAGCTATATATAGCATCACCTTCATAAGTCATTTGAATACCTGGCCATGCTGCTAATTCTTTTAAGCCTTCTGATGAATTATCATATACATAAATTTTTGGATTATTCCAATCTCTAGGTTTTTTAAAGTAAACCTTTGCTGTGTCCTTTAACTTATTTTTATATAATACTGCTATATTTCCACTTTTAACATTTCCAGATAACTTACCATTGGAAGATGTAAAAATACTACCTGAAACTTGATCAGTATACACTCCTTCTGCTAAGTTTGTATCTGTATCAATATTTTTTTCTTGTCCTAAATTAATTATTACTACACCTTTATTTCCTCTTTCTATAATCAAACAATTATTTCCCTGGTAATTCTTTAAATATTCACTTTCTCCTACCATGGCATTTCTAAATTTATTTACTGCAACCACTTCTTTATCTTTAAATAAATCACTACCTTTATCACCTATCTGTGTTTCTTCCGTAAACATTATGCCATTTCCCCCACCTACAGGTCTGCTAAAAAATAATGGTGTTTCATTACTTCTGGCAGCTATTACTGCCCAACACATCTTTAGTTGCCAATCATTCATCCAAGAAGAATAACCACTTGTAGACGTATCACTGGTAAAATTATCATGTGACTCTACCCATGTTACTAATGAGTTAGAAGCTACATTAATATTGTAATTTTGTATATTTTCTGCATTAAAATTATTATTAGCAATGGCATCTCTTATTTTATAGCCATAATTAGATGCTGTTACAGGCATTAATGCTCCATAAGCCGAATCTCTAGATATACTATCTTGTAGTATTTCTCCATATTGAAACTCTGCTTCATTATTTAAAATAGTTGGCCAAAAATCACTGCTATATCCATCATCATCTGGTAACTCTATATGTTTAGCTGCATCGTATCTAAACCCATCTGCTCCACAGTTTATACAATCAGATAAATAATCCTTAAGCTTATTTTGAACTTCTTTACTTTGAGTATTTAAATCCCATAAAGACAACAGAGCATTTTGTGTTACATCATATCTATTATTCCAATCACTTATTTCAGTGTTTCCATGAAATAAACTTTCATCTTGCCATGCAGCATCTATTTCATCCCATTTTGATGTCATATGATTTATAACTACATCAACAATTACCTTTACACCATACTTATGAGCTTCATTACACATTTCAATAAATTCATCTCTTGTACCAAGCTGATAATTACCTATCTTATAATTAATTGGTTGATATTGATACCACCATTGATCTGTAAATTTTAAATCTCCATTATTCCCCACTCTACACTGATTAATTGGTGATGTCTGCACTGCTACATAACCTGCATCTGCTATATCCTTAATGTTTTCTTTTATAGTTTTGAATGACCAACACCAAGCATGAAGTATTGCACCATCTTTAATATGCTCTGGTAAATCATCAGAAACAGTAATAGTATCATTATTAGACTCTGCTCTTACAACAAATCCATATTTTAAATTAACAAACAGCAATGTTAACAATAGAGTAAAAATGGTTACTGTACAAATAACCTTCTTTTTCTTAAAAAAGCTATATTCCATTATCACCACCCCTTTATACTTTAATGATACTACCTACAAACACCTGTTTCAAATATTTTCCACCTACATATGTTTCAATATTTCGTCAGATAATAAACTTAGTTAATGATGAACTTAGTTAATGATGAGTGATGAATGATGAATGATGAATTGTGGAATAAACTCACAGAGTTTAGAAAAATATAAATTTCAGAAATTCTGTAAGAATTTTATCATTAATTCATAATTCTGAATTAATAAAAAACACATAGCCACAACGCTATGTGTTTTTTATATATTATATAGTTAAAAGAAGTCCTGCAATTGTGGCACTTAATAGGTTTGCTAATGTTCCACCTAAAACAGCTTTCCATCCTAGTCTTGCTATATCATGCTTTCTATTTGGCGCCATACCACCAATTCCACCTATTAGTATAGCTATAGAAGAAATATTGGCAAATCCACATAATGCAAATGTTACTATTGCTGTAGTTTTTGCAGATAATTCTGGTAATAATGGAGACATACTTGTAAAAGCAACAAATTCATTTAATATAATCTTTTGACCTATTAAAGAACCTGCTAGTACAGATTCACCCCATGGTACACCAATTATAGCTGCTATTGGTGCAAAAATATATCCTAATATTGTTTGTAAGCTTAAATTCGAAAAACCAAACCAGCCCCCAATCCAGCCAATTAATCCATTAACAAGCGCTATTAAAGCAACAAAAGCTAATATAATTGCTGCTATATTTAAAACTAACCCTAATCCATCAATGGCTCCCTTTGAAGCTGCATCTACTACATTAGCTGAATCATCTTTTACCATTTTAACTTCATTTTGAATTTTATCAAATTCAGTTTCTGGATAAAGCATTTTTGATATTATAAGTCCTGCTGGAGCCGCCATAAATGATGCTGAAATTAAATATTCTATTGGAATTCCAAGTAATGAATATCCAACTAAAATTGATCCTGATACTGAAGCTAAACCTCCAACCATAACTGTAAATAACTCTGATTCAGTTAATTTAGCTACATATGGCTTAATTAAAAGCGGTGCTTCTGTTTGACCTAAAAATATATTAGCTGATGCTGATATAGTTTCTAATTGTGAAGTTCCTAAAAGTTTAGATAATGCTCCACCGATAACTCTTATTATAAATTGCATTATTCCTAAGTAATAAAGAATAGAAACTACTGCTGATATAAATATAATTACACATAATACATTAACAACGAATATACTTCCATCATTAGTTAGTGAACCAAATACAAAGCCTATACCTTCATTGGCATAGCTTATTACTCCTTGAACACCTAATGCAACTTTACTTAAAACATATCTTCCTACACTCCATTTTAAGACTATTAATGCAAATCCAAATTGAATTAAAAATCCAATTATTATGGTTCTCCATTTTATGTGCTTCTTATTATTAGATAATAAGTATGCAACTGCAAATATAAATAAAATACCTATAATGCTATTTAAAATTGCCATAAAACTCTCCTTTTCTTTCATCTTTTAGTTTATTCTTGTCTCTCTACTTTAGTATTTGCAAGAATTTTTCACTTATACGCAAACATTATTTTCGTTAAATTCAAACTCTTATAAAATGGCTTTATCACTATTATTGACTAAAATTATTAATTAATATATAATAAAAAAATAAATAAAATAGTATAAAGTGTTGAAAAGAAGTAGTACTATAACTTTGTAATCTTAAGAGAGCTGTTGGAAGGTGTAAAACAGTGTTTACATTATAGGAACTTGTCTTGGAGCTTACTTGTGATAAACAAGTACGGGATTCCCGTTAAAGATTTCGAGTGAGAACTATTTTAAGTAAGAGTGAAAAGTTAAGAATTTTTTAATCATTAACTATTAACTACTAGCTAGTTCTAATAAGAGTGGTACCACGAAGCAACAGCTTTCGTCTCTTAATATATAGAGACGGAAGCTTTTTTAAATTTAAAATGAAAAATGTAAATTATATAAATGCTCAATTGTTATAATTAGCAAATTAATTTTTAATTTTTAATTTTTCATTTCTTTAATAAGGAGGATTTTAAAATGAGTAACTATGGAACTGCCATTGATAAGAAGTGGCAAAAGAAATGGGAAGAAACTGAACTTTATAAGTTTGACCCAAATAATGAAGGAGAAAAACTATATGTTTTAGAAATGTTCTCTTACCCATCAGGAAGTCAATTACATGCAGGTCACTGGTTTAACTACGGTCCAGTTGATTCATGGGCAAGATTAAAGAAAATGCAAGGATACAATGTATTCCAACCAATGGGATTTGATGCCTTCGGTTTACCAGCTGAAAACTTTGCTATTAAAACTGGAATTCATCCATGGGATTCTACTGAAAAGAATATTAAAACTATGGAAGAACAATTAAAAGCTATGGGAGCTATGTTTAACTGGGAAAATGAAGTTATAACTTGTACTCCTGAATACTACAAATGGACTCAATGGATATTCTTAAAATTATATGAAAAAGGATTAGCTTACAGAAAGAAAGCTCCTGTAAACTGGTGTCCATCATGTAACACAGTTTTAGCTAACGAACAAGTTCATGAAGGATGTTGTGAAAGATGTTCAACTGAAGTAACTAAGAAAGACTTAACTCAATGGTTCTTCAAAATAACTGAATATGCTGATGAGTTACTAGAAAAGTTAGATACTTTAGACTGGCCAGAAAAAACTGTTGCTATGCAAAAACACTGGATAGGTAAATCTACAGGTGCACAAGTTACATTTAAAGTAAAGGATTCAGATATGAGCTTTGATGTATTTACAACAAGAGTTGATACTTTAAATGGTGTTACTTATGTTGTTTTAGCACCTGAAAATGAATTAGTAGATAAGTTAACTACATCTGAAAATAAAGCTGCTGTTGAAGAATATAAAGAAGCTGCTAAAAAGCAATCAGATATAGAAAGACAATCTCTTTCAAGAGAAAAAACTGGTGTGTTCACTGGTTCATATGCAATAAATCCTATAAACGGAAAAGAAGTACCTGTATGGGTTGGTGACTATGTACTTGCAACTTACGGTACTGGTGCTGTTATGGCTGTTCCAGCTCATGATGAAAGAGACTACGCATTTGCAACTAAGTTTAACTTACCAATAGAAAGAGTTATAACTAATAAAAAAGGTGAAGAAGTTGAATTACCATACTGTGAATACGGAGTTCTTGTTAACTCTGGAGAATTCGATGGTTTAACAACTGAAGAAGCTAAAGAAAAAATAGTTGCTAAGCTTGCTGAAAATAACTTAGGTGAATCTAAAGTTAACTACAGATTAAGAGACTGGTTAGTTTCTAGACAAAGATACTGGGGAGCTCCAATCCCAATGATTTACTGTGAAGACTGTGGTGCTGTTCCAGTTCCAGAAAAAGATCTTCCTGTACAATTACCTTACAATGTTGAATTTGCACCAGATGGAAAATCTCCACTTGCTAAGTGCGAAGAATTTGTAAATACTACTTGTCCATGTTGTGGAAAGCCAGCTAAGAGAGAATGCGATACATTAGATACTTTTGTATGTTCTTCATGGTACCAAATGAGATATGTAGATAACAAAAACTCTGAAAAAGCTTTTGATAAAGAATTAGTAGATAAAATGCTTCCAGTTGATAAATATGTTGGTGGACCTGAGCATGCTTGTATGCACTTATTATATGCAAGATTTATAACTAAAGCTTTAAGAGATATGGGATACTTAAGCTTTGATGAACCATTTAAGAGCTTAACTCACCAAGGTTTAATATTAGGACCAGACGGATTAAAAATGTCAAAATCAAAAGGAAATACAATTTCTCCAGATGACTACATTAAAGAATACGGTGCTGACGTATTTAGAATGTACTTAATGTTTGGATTTGCTTACACTGAAGGTGGAGCTTGGAGTGATGACGGAATTAAATCTGTTGCAAGATTCGTAGATAGAATTGAAAGATATTTAGATATAGCAAGAGAAGCTATTGCTAAGGGAGAAAACAATAAAACTACTATGGATAAAGCAGAAAAAGAATTAAACTTCTGGTTAAACAACGCTATTAAGGGTGTAACTGAAGATGCTGATAAAATGCAATTTAACACTGCTATAGCAAGAATGATGGAATTTGTTAATGCATTATCTAAATACCTTCAAGAAGAAACTAAGAACTTAGACTTCTTAAAGAATGTATGCATGGACTTCATCAAAATATTAGCTCCATTTGCTCCTCACTTTGCTGAAGAACAATGGAACCTATTAACTGATAAATACTCAGTATTTAACGAAGCTTGGCCAACATTTGATCCAAAAGCCCTTGTTAAAGATGAAGTAGAAATAGCTGTTCAAGTAAACGGAAAAATCAGAGCTAAAATCAATGTATCTACTGATTTAGACGAAGAAGGAATAAAAGCTGCTGCTTTAGCTGATGAAAATATAGTTGCTGCTACTGAAGGAAAAAATATAGTTAAAGTTATTGTAATTAAAGGTAGACTTGTTAATATAGTAGTAAAATAAAAAAGAGTGCTTTATGCACTCTTTTTTATTTTATAACTTTAATTTATTTTTAATAAATTCTCAATTACTCTTTCTAATTCATCAATATTTTTTAAGTTTTCTTTCAAATTAAGTAACAATTCTTCATCCTTAGGCAGCTTGTATCTATGTGCTAATCTATTTCTTAATTTTCTTGAAATAAAGTAAAAATCAAAAAATTCTTCACTTATGCATAAAGAATCCTTTAGTGTTTCCATACCCTCAATTGCTGAAATCCCTATTTTAAACTTATTTAACTCTTTTAAATTTATAGATATATAGTCTTCACAAAGTATATGAAAATCTAAAAAATAAGCTCTAATACTATGAAATAACATTTTCTTAATCTTCTCATTATCATTATTATTTATTTCCTCAATACATTCAAAGCATTCTGATTTCCACTCTTTATAATCCTCTAATAGTTTTACTACTCTACTATGATTAACCAATTAAATCTCTCTCCCTTAACTCAATAAAATCACTATTTTCTATAAAAAACTTTTCAATTTCCCTATAAGTACTATTAAACTTTCCTTTGTCATCTAAGAATACAATAGCCTCATTAAGTATATTTTTTAAAAACATTTTATCTGTCTCATTATTTATCTTTATAACATCTACTTCACTATCTAATTTCTTTTCTAAATCATATTCAAGTCGCAACTCAGTATTTAAATCAATATTTCCTATTATAAATATATCATAGTCAGATTGCTCATTAAAATCTCCTCTGGCTCTACTTCCAAATAAACCAATTGAATCTATATTATATTTCTTTGCTATCTCTATACATATATCTTTTAAATCCATACAGAGCCCTCCCTTATATTAAAATTATTATCATTTTTAATATTATTATATCAGATTGTTTGTATATAATTTGATATTTTTTATTTCTTATTATTTCATTGCAACACCCAGCTAGAATATGGTAATTTAGTAATAAATATTTAACTATAAAAACTGGAGGGATAACTATGAATGTGCGAATGGCAAAAGTAGAAGATGCTAAAGATCTTCTTAATATCTATGAATATTACGTTACTAATACCCCTATTACTTTTGAATATGACGTACCTACAATTGAAGAATTTAAAAATAGAATTGAAACTACCTTAAAAAGATATCCTTATATAGTTGCTGAAGAAAATGGTAAAATCTATGGATATGCTTATGCTGGTGCATTTAAATGTAGACGCGCCTATGACTGGTCTGTTGAAACATCAATATATGTACAATACGAAAATTCCAGTAAAGGAGTGGGAACATTGCTTTATAATGAATTAGAAAGACTTCTTAAAATGCAAAATATTATTAATGTAAATGCTTGTATTACTTATCCCAATGAAAAAAGCCAAGAATTCCATAAGAAATTTGGCTATAAAACTGTTGCTCACTTCACTAAATGTGGCTATAAATTTAATACATGGCATGATATTATTTGGATGGAAAAGTTCATTGAGAAGCACCATATTCCCCCTAAGGATGTAATTCTATTTTCACAACTTAATTTGAAATAATAAAAATGTTCTATTTTATAGTGACATTTTGTTATATTTAATATCTACTATAAAATAGAACATATTAATAGATTTCATTTAAATTTCTTTTTGAAGTTTCATAACTTTCTCTTTAGTCAAACTAGTTGATTTAACTATTATGTCAATATCTACTCCTAACTGTAAAAGATTTTTGGCAGCTTCTATATTAGCTTCTTCCTTACCTTGTTCTCTACCTTCTGCTCTACCTTCTGCTCTACCTT
>FR883419.1:0-41702 GCA_000435835.1 Clostridium sp. CAG:221 | reverse complement strand
CTTGTTCTCTTCCTTGTTCATAGCCTTCTTCCATAGCTTCTTCAATTTTAGTAGCTTCATCGTGTAATGCCATTTCACGTGAAAGATATTCTGCTCTTGCCTTTTTATCTTGGCTCATTATAGTTAATACATTTACAGCTTTATCAATATTAGAATTTACCTTAGCCATTTTATCCAATTCCTCCTTTGAATCTGCCTTTATAAAACTTACCCATTGTGATAAATCATCATTTTCCTTATATTCATCTAATTTTTTCATTTCTAAAAAGTGTATCTCTAACAAATCTGTTAATATATAATTTTCTTCATTTTCTTTTAGCTTAAACATACTATGATATTTTTTAGTATCTAAAGTATTGAAATCTAATATATTTATACATACTGTCTTTTTTAATTTATTATATTTTTCTCCACTTTCTAATTGTTCACAATATATTTTTGACCAATAATATAAGCTTCTTTGTGGCATGTAAATTGTTCTTGCTACTTGTATTTCAACATCAATTTCTACATTATTGTCTATAGTTGCTCTTATATCTAATATGCTTTTTTTATCTGCTATATTTTCCTTTGGTAATTCACTATTTAATATTTGTACATCTTTTATATCTATCTTTAAAATTGCTTTTAAAAATGCTATTAGTATATCTTTATTTCTTTCATCTCCAAAAATCTTTTTAAATACATAGTCATTTTTAGGCTTTAAAATAAAGTTACTATTATCTATATTCATTTTTATATTTCCTCCGAAGTTTTTATCATTAGTTAAATTATCTACATTTATATGATAATTATATCATTATCCTTATATATTTAAAAATAAAATGGGCATATAGCAATTATGATTCTATATATAAAAAGCTAGCATATTTTTTACTTATTGAATTAAGTTTCCCACTATTGCACTAATGGCAAAAACTAAGCAAACACCTCCTGTAACCATGGATAAAAAGCCCAAAAAATCCTCACCTTTTCCTATGTTATGTTTTTTCAAAAACCCCTTGTAAAATTTCATCTTTGGCATTACTAAAAAAAATATTCCTAAAATTAATAAAACAATTCCCCAAACCAAAGAAAACACCCCTCTAATTTAAATTATGAATTATGAATTAAGAATTATGAATTAATGATGAAACTCGAAGAGTTTCTGATAAATATATTTTTTCTAAATTCCGTCGAAGAATTTATTCCTAAATTCATCATTCATCATTCATCACTCATCATTATATAAATCTTCTTAATTAAATTATACGCCTCTTTCCCTTTATTTTACATATATTAAGAAATAAAAAAACTCAGCCTAAACTGAGTTTTTTCCTTAATTCATAATTCATCATTCATAATCCATCATTAACTAAGTTCTTCTAATACTGGTTTAAATTTAGCAAGTACTTGGCTTACTAATTCTTCATCTAGTGCAGTATAATAAGCAAGGTATCCTGCTTCACCTAACGCTCTGTAAGCATCCTTACTCATTTCCATCCAGCTTTCAGGTATATAAACCCATACGATTTCTTCATACTTACAGCTTAATAAGAAATGTTCCATACCAAAGAAAGCATATTCCTCTATTTCATGAAGCCTATTAAACTTCTCGTAATCATCAACAACTTGGGAAGTTAATTTATATTCATATATATCTGCATAAAAGAAATCAAATTTATCTTTTTCTGCAGTATAGGCATCACCTTTAATTATTTTTATTTTAGGATTATCACCAAAGTTCTTATTATATAGATCAATTACTTCTTGGCTTATTTCATAAACAATTACTTGGCTAACACTTTCTTTTTTAGCCATTTCCCAAACAGTATAACCTAATCCTAATCCAACTATACCTACTTTTCCATGAGCTCTTTTTATTGAAAAATATGCACCTTCTATTTCTAAAGGAGTAAGCCTCATCCATATATGCTCTGGTCCATGAAGTTCTAATATAGGTTTATTAATTTCTCCTTCTTTAGCATATAAATATCCTTGTATTATTCCTTTTAAACCATCAACTGCTTCTATTTCATAGCTACCAACTTTAGCAGGTACAATTATTTTACTATATTCATCTATTTTTTCTAAAACATATCCATCATTAAAGGGCTTCAAATCAAACAATTCCTTTCTTAGCAACATTTTTAGCCAATATACATAGGTTTATTATATTGTTAATTTGTTTAACTTTCAATATAATTTATAATTTTGTAAAAATGTCTTTTAATCTCATATAACCCTTTTAAAATTTCCTTGCTATTTCCGAGTAATATGGTATACTATGAATATAATTTGGAAAAATATTTTTGAGGTGATAAAATGAACAAGTTTTTAGTAAGCGAAGAAGCATATAAAGAATTTAAAGCATTCTTAGATGAAAATGAAGTAGAAAAATATAGCATTAGAATAAACTTAGCAGGTTTTGGATGCAGTGGTCCAGCTTTTAATATAACTGTTGACGAAGCAAATGAAAATGACGTTGTTGAAACAATGAATGACATAACTTTCATAGCTGAAAGCAAATTAGTTGATGAATTTGGTGGATTTAGATTACTTTCTTCTGAAGAAAATGACGGAAGAGGATTATCTCTTAAACCAGTTATCGAAGTTGCTGGTGGATGCGGTTCTTGCGGAGGCGGCTGCGGTCACTAAAAAAGAGTGCTTTTAAGCACTCTTTTTTTAATTATGAATTAAGATTTTTCACTAGAAAACTCATAATCAATGTATTCTTCATTAATATTTTGTATTCCTTTTAATATATCAAGCCAATAGGCATGTTTTATTATCTTGTCTGCTCTAGAATCTTCATTTAAATTTGAGCAGTTTTCATCATAAAAACTTATGTAATATTCATTTAGTTTTTCTGCCATTTCTTTTAGCACAATAACTTCTTCTAATTTCTCATCATTTATTTTCATATTTTCAGTTTTTTCACTTAAATCACTTTTAATATAATTATAAATAACCTCTTCTATTTGCCAATATACCCCATTTATATTTTCATTTTCAATAGATACATTTTTACTACTGGTTTTTATATTAGGATTATCCTTATATTCTAAGTAGTATTCCAATAAATTTGTTTCAGCACTAGCAATTGCTGAATAGTTTTTATATAATTTCAAAAGCTCTTCGTTACTAATATTTCCTGACTTAATGCACCTATCTAAAATACTAAGTACACTTTCATTCTTTATTCTTATCTCTTCAACATTTCCATAACAAGTTGATTCAATAATTCTTTTATATCTTTTGTTCACCATAACTTGATAGCAATTTAGGACAAAGCTTATAAATAAAATAATTAATATTATTATAAAACACTTATCCTTTTTAGTTATCTTATCTTTCATAGTACACCCCCGCCAATATTATATCATAAATATTAAATGCTAGGCCTTAATGTAAAAAACTACATAATAATCTCTCTCATCTGTTTTTTATTTTTACATTAACACGAGAAAAATACTTTCTCATATCAATAAATATGCATACTTCTTCTCATGTTAATGCCTTGTAAATACATCATTTACCCAATTGCCTTAATAACCATATTAAGAAGCTTCATTCCTGATCTTGGTCCATAAATATCTTTATCTACTAATACACATGGTATTCCTCTTTCATTAGATATCTTGCTTAAATAATCATACTTATGCATTACTTGCGGTGCTATGACAGCTAGATTACATCCATTTTCAATTTCCTTTTCAAATTCCCTTATACTTACGGCTAAAATATCCATATCAATATTTTCTTTCTTAGCTTGTTTCTTTAATGAACTAACAACTATAGCACTTGATAAACCTTGAACACAAACAAATAATACCTTCATTCCAAAACTCCCCCTTAACATCCCTTCGAAAACATTTACCCAAATTAAAAAATATATAGAAATAATAAACTACATGCTAAGTAGTTTATTATTTTTTTCATCTATTTCTTTAAATATGATCTTATATAATTTAATCATTCTTTCTACCATAGTAATTACTTCCATTGCAATCATAAAATGATCTTGTGCATGAATTAATAATGTTGATATTTCAATTGCATTTCCTGTTACTTCATCTTCTATTATACCTTTCTGAATTTCATGAGCTTCATCAATATATTCATTAGCTTCCCCCAATAATTTATATGCACCTTTAAAATCTCTATTTTCAACTTTATCCAATGCCTTATATGCCAACCCCTTTGCAATTCCTGATGCAGTGATAACTTTAAATACTATGACTTCCATGTCATCAATCATTCAAATACCTCTATTACAACAATCATTATATTCTATTTATATTTTTAGGGTATTTTTTTTATTATCACTATTTTAGTTGTCCTTATATCTTTCCAAATCTTTTTTAGTTATATCAAGAAGATTGTTTAATTCCCATACTTCTCCTTCTTCAATAAGTCTATTTAAAAGAACTTCATATCTAGCAGCTTCTGCAACTTTACCAAGTGATATTAATGTTAAAATATTATTCATTATAGATGAAATAATATCTGATTTAACTTCAAATAATTTTTGTGCATCCTTTATCTCATCCTTAATTTCAAGCATTTGCTGGTCTAATTCAAAGGCTGCATCTGCTGCCTTCTTAAGCCTAATCTTTATTTCCTCTGGTATATGCTGCTTATATTTATAATTTAATGAATGCTCTGCCGTTGCCCAGAAGTTCATGGCCAGTGTTCTTATTTGGAATTCAGCCAATATATCTTTTGCCCCATCAACCATATTAACTGTATACTTAATAATTACATGATAACTTCTATATCCACTTGCCTTAACATTATTGACATAATCCTTTTCGTAAAGTATCTGCATATCTTTTCTTACTCTTAAAAGCTCCACCACTTTATCTATATCATCAACAAACTGGCACATAATTCTTATACCAGCTATATCCTCCATCTCTTGTTCCAATCTATCTAAAGGAATTTCAAACTTATTAGCCTTTTCTAATATACTGGATACTTCCTTCACTCTTCCTGTTACAAATTCAATTGGTGAATATTCATTTCTTCTTCTATATTCTTTTCTTATGCTTTTTAGCTTCACCTTTAACTCATCAACAGCTTGTTCATAAGCCATTAAAAAATTCTTCCAATTTTGAATAGCCATTCTTTTTATCACCCTTAATTATCGTTTATTGTAAAATAAAAACTTTTGTAAATTTCATGTTACTTCATTACTATTATAACAAAATTTCACTATCTTTGTTTAAAAATTGTTTCTTAAAAAAGTACCTTATTCCTTATTTAAAATAAAAATACCTCAAAATAACCTATTTTATTTTGAGATATCCCCATTATTTATAAAATTTTCACTGGATCAAAATCAATAAAATCACAAGACGTCATAATATACTCTATATCATTTATTAATCCAGTTTTTGCTTTAAACCTTCCTGGTCCATGTAAATGTCCATAAATAACTTTTTCTACATTATATTCTTTAAAAATCTTCATAAATTCTGATTCGTCATCACCTTCATTAAATGGCGGATAATGAATCATTACAATTATTTTAGAATATCCTAAGTTTTTTGCACTTTCTAAAGATAGCCTTAATCTTATTACTTCTCTAGCATATATTTTTGCATCTTTTTCTGTAAATTTATCACTATCTGGTGATACCCATCCACGAGTCCCACAAATAGCATAATCATTATATGTATAAAAATTATTTTGAATAAACTTCATATTTTCATACATTGCATTTAGCTTGCTTATGCTGCTCCACCAATAATCATGATTTCCTTTAGAAATTATCTTTTTTCCTGGAAGGCTATCTATCCAGTCTAAATCTGCCTTACTATCTTCCGCTTTCATAGACCAGGATATATCACCTGCTATAAGTACAGTATCTTCATCTGTAATCTTTCTAATCCAATTTTCCTTTATCTTTTCATCATGATTAAGCCATCTTTCTCCAAAGATATCCATGGGCTTATGAACATTTAACGCTAAATGTAAGTCTGATATCGCATATAATGCCATCTTTTAACTCCAACCTCCTATAAAGAGCTATCTAATTCAGTAATATAAGCAATTATATGAGCTACAGCATCATAAACTTCTGTTGGTATAGCATCTCCTACATCAACATTACATAATAAATCTGTTAGTTCCTTATTAAAAACAACAGGAACTTCACTATCTTCTGCTTTTTCTAATATTTTATCTGCTATGATTCCCATTCCTACTGCAGTAACTATGGGTGCATTGGCACCATCATAGTTTAAAGCTACAGCTTTCTTTCTATTTTGCACTATATCCCACCTACTATCTTATACTGTAATATCCACCACTGCAATATTATTATCATTAAAGAATTCTCTACAAGATAATAATTGAAGTTTTTCTGTTCTTTCAACAACTTCTATTTTAGTGCTAAATCCTGATGATTCAACTATATCTTTAAGCTTATCTTTTGATATGACAAATAAATTCATAACATTCTTATCACATTTTAATTGTATATCAATATTTCTATTTTTTACATCTAAAAGTGCATCAACAGTACCAAGCTTTACTGTTTTAACCGATACAGCTACTTTGAAATTAGTGCTGTCTATGACTTTACCATTTTTCCTATCATCCTTAATAATAAGCTTACATGGATATTCATTTTCCTTAAAATTTACTGGTATATCTAAGCAATAATATTGATCATTAATTTTATTGAATAACTTTAAATCATTTATGCTACTTTTCATTATATTTAAAATTTGCGTAGAATTTCCATTGCTTTCTTTTAAACTAGAAATTATATTTCTTATGACTTCTTTAGCTCCTTCAGATTTTTCGGTAACATTTTTAGCTAAGTTTTTACTTATATTAAATATATTTTCTCTTATATCATTGCTCTCTAACTCTTTTGCCACTGATATCTGCTTGCTCTCTATATTATTAAATAAGCTCTTTATAAAATTTATATCTTTATCTTTAATAACTTCTTTATTAATTATCGCCTCTAAAGATTTTGCTTCAACATCATTTAATACTACTTCTCTACCTGTATGTTTCAATATATTTTCTTTTAAAGTTTCTTTGCTCATTACATAATTGCTATCATTCTTCATTAGCTTTATTATTTCTTTCGCATCATCATCAGTAATGGAATGATTTTTTATAATATCCTTCACTATATTATCATTTATAGAATGACTTTTTGAGCTTTCTTTCACTAAAGTTGCCATTATTGTTTTCCCTACTTCAGTGCCTTTACCTTTGCCAGTATACTCATCTCCATTTTTTAAAGTTATCTGCTTTAAAGATTGCTCTACTGTGTTTTCACTTAAAAGCTCCTCTTCAATAGCTATAACCTTACCTATTTCTTCATTAACTGCATCAATGACTTTTTCCATGGTATTTTCACTATTAAATAATTTATTAAAACTATCTAAATTTTCCTTGGTAAATTCAATGTTATTTTCTAAAAATAAAAGCACTTCTTGTAAATCAGCTTTGGAAAAAGCTTTGAAGAATTCATAAAGCTTTTGTGCTATCTGCAAACCTTCTCTACTATTTACTACAATATCCCTACTATTCAAATAAGTATTTATAAAGCTTTTTATTTCTTGTGGATTATTATTCATCTTACCACTAAATTCCAGTACACTTTTTACTGTAGTAATATTTTCTCTAGTAAGAGGTATATTATATTTAACCATAGCCTTTAACATATTATAATCTTCTTTTTTTAAACCTTCTTTAATGATAAAGTTCATTATTTCATCAGTGATTTTCTTGCTAGCTTCCCCCTGTATTACATCTGCCTTATTATCAGATAGTTTAAGGAACAATGTATTATCTTTAAATTCTGTTACTTCAAACTTTAATATACCACCTTTTAACTCCACATCACCTTGAATTTCAGCTTCTATTTCCATACCATTAGTTAATTTTATTGTAACTTCATTGGATTCAGCATCATGCTTTACAACTATTCCCTTTAGAGTATCTCCCTGTTTAAAATCATAGTTTCCTTTAAAACCTATCTTTTGTGTTCTAATATATTTTCCATAAGTAAATGCTGATATATTATTTATTTTTCTCCCCTCCATTCATTATGGCTTAACCACCCATATTTAATTCCTCTAAATTAGTTATCGTCAAAAATATGATCTTCTAAACTTTTTATTTATATATTCAGTAAAACAATACAAATACATAAAATAAAGGAGATAGATAAAAATTCTATCTCCTTGCTTTATTGAATTATTGTACTTCTATCTTAGTGTAATTCTTCTTTCCTCTTTTAATTAAAGCAGCTCCATCTTGAATATCTTCTTCTGTAAATATTCTTGCTACTTCTGTAACTTTTTCTCCATTTATTGAAAGACCACCTTGTTGGATTAATCTTCTTCCTTCAGCTTTTGATGGAACTATTTTAGTTTCAGCTATAACATCAAGAACTGTTTTACCAAAGCTTTCAGCACTTACAGTAACTGTTGGTACATTGCTCCTATCAACTCCACCAGCAAATAAAGCTTCTGCTGCTGATTTAGCTTTAGCAGCTTCTTCTTCACCATGTACAAGTTTAGTTACTTCATAAGCAAGTACTGCCTTAGCTTTGTTTATTTCAGCACCTTCTAAAGCACCTAATCTTCTTACTTCATCCATTGGTAAGAATGTTAATAATGCTAAACATTTTTCAACATCTGCATCATCAACGTTTCTCCAGTATTGGAAGAATTCAAATGGAGATGTCTTTTCTGGATCTAACCATAAAGCTCCACCAACTGTTTTACCCATTTTTTGTCCTTGGCTGTTTGTTAAAAGTGTACAAGTCATTGCCATAGCTTGGCCTTGAGCTTTTCTTCTAACTAACTCAACTCCAGCAATCATATTTGACCATTGGTCATCTCCACCAAGTTCCATCTTACAGTTATATTTTTGGTTTAACACATAGAAATCATATCCTTGCATTAACATATAGTTAAATTCTAAGAATGAAAGACCTTTTTCTAATCTTTGCTTAAAGCATTCTGCACTTAGCATTCTATTTACTGAGAAGTGTACTCCAACATCTCTTAAGAAATCTACATAATTTAAGTTTAATAACCAATCAGCATTGTTTACTAGTATAGCCTTATCATCTGAGAAATCTATAAATCTTTCCATTTGCTTCTTGATACATGAAACATTATGCTCAATTTGTTCTTTTGTAAGCATAGATCTCATATCAGTTTTTCCTGATGGATCTCCTACCATTGCAGTTCCACCACCAAGTAATGCTATTGGTCTGTGGCCTGCCTTTTGCATATGTGCCATAAACATCATTGCTATAAAGTGTCCAACATGTAAACTATCTGCTGTTGGATCAAAACCTATATAAAAAGTTATTTTTTCCTTTTCTAATAACTCTCTTGTTTCATCTTCATGTGTGAATTGCTTTATGTATCCACGTTCTAATAATTCATCTAAAACATTAGCCATCTTAACTTTACCTCCTACGTAAATCACTATATACAGTATATCTTATAATAACGTTTTTTATCAAGAAAATGTTAGTTGAAAAAATAAAAGAGGTCATTACTGACCTCTTTTATTTTAAGCTACATATTCTTTTATGCCTTCAGGCACCTCTTCACTGCCATTAATATTTATATTAATATATACATTTATTCCAAATCTATCAGTTAAATTAGCTATTCTTTTTATTAATTGAGCTGATTCTTTCATTGTACAATTTATTATATTAAACAACCCATCTATATATATATTTTCTATATCATAATTTGATGATATTATACCACAAAGCATGCCATAAAAATCGCTACAATCTCTTACTCCGTACTCCATTGTATCAATAAACCTTATTGATCTATTTAGCTGTAACATTGGCCTTGAATCGTCATCAATATAAACTGAATCTCCCTTAGCTTCTAATTGTTGGTGGTTAGCTAATTCTATTAACCTTTTAGTCTTTCCAGAACCTCTCCTTGCACAAAAAACTTGTATCATTGGAACCACTCCTTCTTTCTATGATTATTTATTAATGATGGTAAAACATCATTATATTTAGCACATAACACTATTAAACTACTTACCTTCTTTAAAATTATTATTCTCAATTTACTTTGCATTATTCACTAATTAATTTTATATATTAAATAAAGAAAATGCTCAAATCTACGAAAACGTTATCTTAAATCCTACATTAATTTATACCTCGCTGTACTATATAATATTCAAAACATACTGAAAATGTTCCAACTATTTTTAAGTTTTTCCTAAATAAAATATAAATGCTGCATTTCTACAATAACACTATTCTATCATAGACATGCAGCACTTATTTTAATATGTAACAACTCTATTCTTTCCTATTCTCTTTGCCTTATATAAAAGCCTATCAGCTTCCTTGATAACATCGTCAATACACTCTTCTGACTTGCTGAAGCTTAAGCCAAAGCTTGCTGTTACCTCAATTATCTTATCCTCTATTATAATTGTATTATTAGCTATTTTCCTTCTTAGTTCATCAATCCTATAATATACTTCTTCTTCATTTTTCTGATTATTATCAATATATAATATTATTTCTTCTCCACCATATCTTGCTGCAATATCTCTTTCCCTTATATTATCCATAATTATACGAGCTGTCTTTATTATGACAATATCACCGGCATAATGTCCATATTCATCATTAATATGCTTAAAATTATCAATATCAATCATAACAATTGCATAATCTTTTACCACTTCACAACTTTTTACTACTCTATTATAAAAGGATTCTCTATTGTATAAACCTGTAAGGGAATCAGTTGCTGCTGCTATTTCTAAATCTCTATATAATTGTGCGTTTTCAATAGCTACAGCTATCAAATTAGCAATTTTCTTAATATATTTCTCATATTTAAAGTTAAAATGATGCTTTTCTAAATGCTCTAAAAATATATACCCCGTAATCCTCTCCCCTACTATTAAAGGTATTGTCATTATAGATTTATGAATCCTAATATTGTCCTCATTATACTCATTTTCTATATTAAAAGTAGCTATTGTATCACTATAATATGAGGAAATCTTCTTATCATCTAATACCCTCAAAGCAAACTCATTATTAGATACTTTTGCTATATATTTGTTATCTTCTATTAAATATATGGTGCTATAATCAATCTTAAGTATTGATATTATCATATTATTTACTATTTCTAAAAAATTTGGTTTGCTTAAAATACTATTCAAAAAGCTTCCCAACTTAACTATACTTTCTAATATTCTAAGTTTTTCTTCCATCTCATCTTTATATAGTTTGAATTCTTCATTTATCTCGTCATATGTTTTAATAGGATTGTCCATTATAAACCTCTCACAAATACTTCCACTGAAATGTAAATATTCATTAAAAAACATAGATAATATATCAATATATTATCTATGTTTTAATTTAACTCAATACAATTTTACCTTTTATTAGATTAAATATCAATATTTTTGCTTTTTGTTATATTTTTCGTCTTTTATCTTCATTTATAAAGCATTCTGTGATAATCCTGTTCCATTAATATTTACTTTCGTATTTATTTCAAGATCACAAATGCTTAAAGGGTCATTAATTTCTTCTTTTCCATAATGAATTTCCTTCATTCTATAAACATTAAATATATCTATACCCTTTTCTTTATACTTATTAAACAATTGAGTTATATAACTGTTAATATATGCTTCTTCATTAACTTTTATATAATTTATAAATTCACTATCTACAATAGCTTCTCCTTGTATATCTGAAATTTCCAAATCAACCTCAATATTTTTTACTAAAGTAAATCTATTATTATCAAATCTCAACATGCTATCTTCAGAACTTGATAAAACATCTAAACTTATAAAACCCGTATCAATATTAGGATTACCAATTTCAAATGTACCTTCATAGACACTTCCCATCATAAGTTCATATAATAAGGTATCTTCCTGTTCTAACCTATCAACAAGTACATTATCTTTTAATATACCTGAACCATTTATTTGAACTTTTTTATCTAAGACATCCTTTTTTAAATTTACTGCTGGAAGTAACAATGTATTATCTCCCATAAGTCTATTGCTTAAATAATAATTTATATTAGCTTGAAGTGAAAGACTATTAAATGGTTTTTTATTCATTATATCATTTAAATACATACCTAAGAATTCATCATCACCAGATGTAGCTTTAAGCAATTCTTCAACATCGCCATAATAAATAAATGCACTAGGCTTTATTTGCATTTCACCATAATTATTTATTAAATCTAAATACTTCTTAATTCCTTCTTTAGCTGCCTTCTCTGTAAAAATATAGGCTTTTACTTGACTATAATTTAGCTTAGCACTTGAGAAATTATCAATTTTCCCTAAAGCATCCTCTGTAGTTTTTCCTACACCTTTAAAAATAAGTCTTCTACCCTTATCAGAGCTTTCATTAGTACTTCTATAAGGCTTAATGCAATCTAGATATACTATCACCTGACCCAAATCATCTGTATCAAAAATCATACTTGTTGCAAAGGTTACCTTATTTATATCCCTATAATTAAAACAACCGGTTAAAGTTAAGGGAATAAGGAAGATGATAAGTATTTTAAGTATTTTAAATATTTTATTTATTTTTGCCATCTTTATCACACCCTACTCCAATTATTTTTCTTGATATCCTATTTAAACTTCCTCTAAACAATATATCTTTAAATCTATATTCACTTAAGCTTCCCAATGGGAATAGGAATGGATATCCCACAGAATCTAACTCACATATCTGAGTCATAAAAATAAGTGAAGCTGAAAGGAATCCTGGAAGTCCAAGCAATGCAGCAAAACAAACAAGAACTATTGACCAAAATGATACTGCTCCATAAAGTTTTGGTATTAAAAAATAACATAATGTGCTTATAGCTACTACAATTATGGTAATTCTTGATGCTACTCCAGCACCAACTGCTGCATCTCCCAAAATTAATGCTGATACAATGCTCATAGCACTTCCAATAGCCTTTGGCAATCTTATTCCTGCTTCTTTTATAAATTGAAAAGCAAGCATCATTATTATTACTTCAACAAAAGTTGGCAAAGGAACTCCAGCCCTTGATACAGCAAGTCTAAATATAAATAATGTAGGTATCATGGAAAAATGATGAGTTATTACTGCTACATATAATCCTGGTAAGAATGCAGCTATAAAAAAAGCAATCCATCTTAATATCCTATTAAAATTAGTAAAATACTTATTTACATAATAATCATCTGGCATTTGAAAGTTTTCCATAAAAAAATAAGGTACAGTTATTACAAATGATGTGCCATCAACAATAAGGGCTACCCGTCCTTCTAAGATTTTTGCACACACTTCATCAGGCTTTTCTGTATATCCTACTGTATCAAAAAATGAATTTTCTTTCTTTAGGTTACATTCAATATAATTAGAATCTAGTACAAATCTTAAATCTAAATTTTTAACTTTTTTCCTTATATCTTCTAGTACCTTTTCATCTACAATACCTTTTATATATGTTATGGCTACAGCTGTCTGAGATTTTTCTCCAACATATACAGCTTCAAATTTCAAATCTGGATTCTTAAGCCTTCTTCTTATCAAAGCAACATTATCTACAATCAGCTCATTAAATCCCTCTCTTGGACCCTTTAATACAGATTCAGTATCCGGTATTCCAACCCCTCTTCTTACCATGTTCTTTACTTCACTGTATATTATCTCTTCATAATCATTTAATACTAATATTACATCTCCGCTTAAAACATGGAATATTGCATCATCTATATCCTTGGCTATACCAGTCATATTCATATCTAGAACTTTATCTATCAAATCCTGTGGAGTACTAATTCCCCCTTCTCCTTTAAGCTCTCCAAAACCTCTAAGAGGAAGTATCATATACTCCATCATCCATTGACTATTGCATAGATCATCAATAAATACTACTGTCCCATTTCCAAGTATAGTAGATAAATCTCTAAACTTAACATCAAAGCAGTCTTTAAACTTTTCCTTTAAATAATCGATATTTTTCTTCATCATTCATCACCTAAGAATATTATTCCTCTCATAGTGTTTAATATTCATTTTTTTGAGAATACTATTTTAGAATACTAAAATATATACGAGGTGGAGAGATGAATGAAAATAAAATATCAACAAAACACTATATAATTTTTATATATGCAGTGACCTTTGTAAGTCTTAAAATTTACTGTTCACAATTTATTACCATAGGGGGAAGAGATACTTGGATATGCTTGATTGCAGCATTTATATTATTAATTGGCATTGCTACTTACCTATTAGATGTAATAGCAAGAAAAGGGAACTACAGTATAAATAATATTTTCACCATCGGTCTATCTAAAACTATGGGAAATATTCTGCTTTTCTTATTTGCTATAGGATTATTTTTATCTTCATTGGAAGCAGCTATGGTAGAAGCTAATTGCATTAAAACCTGCTTTTTCTTACCTACTCCTCAATGGTATATACTTTTATTTTTCTTATTGCCTTCATTCTTTTTAATAAGCAAGAAAGTTCGTACAGTATTAATTTTTACTACTATAAATGTAATTTCTTTTATAGTGAACTGTTTAATATTGAGCATATTTTCTGAACCTTATAAAAACACTGAGTATATTCTTCCAGTGTTTGGCAATAATTTAACAATAGGAAACTATTTTAATTGTATTCTACTTTTATTAGGATGCATCTCATCATTTGCTATTTCACTGCCATATTTGAAGCATCTTACAAAAGCAGATAATTTAAAGAAGCATAGTCTTATTGCATTATGTACTATAGCCTTATACTCAATATATTCAATGATAGGAATTATTTCTTGCTTCGGTTCATCTAGAGCAGCAAATTTATTCTACCCTGAATATACCATGAGCCAACGTATCCAATTAGGTGGATTCATTGATTTCGGTGAATTATTTTTTTTAATGGAAGCTGTGGTAGGCTTATTTCTAAAATATCTTTTAAGTACATATGGAATATATATTATTTATAAAAAATATATTAAGAATAAAAAAATATATATTGGTACTTACTCTATAATTATTTTTATTTTAGCTTCACTTTTATCAAAAAATAATTATATTTTATTTAATATTTTGAAATACTATAATTATAGCAATCTATTCTTCTTTATATTGATTCCATTAATTGCTTTTACAGCTTTTTCAATGAAATCTTCAAGAAAGGCATAACTACTTTTAAATTGCAATTTAATTGCACTTTTGGAAGTATATGTATATAATAATATTATAAATGAAATTTAGTAGGATTTTATATGATCATTAGAAAGTACCCCTTCATATTTAAAGGGTTATGTATCAGTGTCAATAAGCCCTATAAATTTTGAGGAGGTTAAAAAATGGAAGATAAGAAAATTACTTGTAAGGACTGCGGAAAAGAATTTATTTTTACTGTAGGAGAACAAGAATTTTACAAAGAAAAAGGATTTGAAAACGATCCAGTTCGTTGTCCTGAATGTAGAAAAGCAAGAAAAGCTCAAAAAATGAACAGAGATAAGAAATACTAGACAAAAGGCAGCCCTTAGGCTGCTTTTTCTATTATTTATTTAAATCGTTGACATAAATTTTTCCTACTTCTATAATTAAACTAATATGTATTTACGTAAAATATGAGAAGAGGTGTTTTTTTTGGAAAATACAACAGAAAATAAAAAAGTTATATTCAGTGGTGTTCAGCCATCTGGTAACTTAACAATCGGAAACTACTTAGGAGCTCTTAAAAATTGGGTTAAACTACAAGATGAATATGACTGTTATTATTGTGTTGTTGATTTACATGCAATAACTGTAAAACAAGAACCTAAAGATTTAAGAAGAAGAACTCTTGAAGTTTTAGCTATATATTTAGCAGCTGGAATTGATCCAGCTAAAAATACACTATTCATTCAGTCACATGTACCTGCCCATAGCGAAGCTTGCTGGCTATTAAGCTGCTCTACTTACATGGGTGAGCTTAGCAGAATGACTCAATATAAAGATAAATCTAAAAAGATGGGAGAATCTATCGGTGTTGGTTTATTCACATATCCAGTACTTATGGCTTGTGATATTCTTTTATACAATACTGATTTAGTACCTGTAGGGCAAGATCAAAAACAACATTTAGAACTTGCAAGAACTTTAGCTTCAAGATTTAATACAACTTATAGTGATACATTTAAAGTACCAGAACCTTATATTCCAAAGACTGGTGCTAAAATAATGAGTCTTCAAGAGCCAACTAAGAAAATGTCTAAGTCTGATGAAAATCCTAACTCATACATCTTAATTATGGATTCACCAGACGTTATTAGAAAGAAGATTGCTAGAGCTGTTACTGATAGCATCGGTGTAATAAATTACACTGAAGAACAACCTGGCGTTAAAAACCTTATAGATATTATCTGTGCCATAGAAAATACTACTCCAGAAGAAGTTGTGGCTAAATATGAAGGAAAAGGATATGCTGATTTAAAGAAGGATACAGCAGAAATTATCATTAATGAATTAGCTCCAATTCAAGCTAGATTTAACGAACTTATGAGTGATAAAAAAGCTTTAGAAGCAATTTATAAAGAAGGTGCTGAAAAAGCTAATTACGCTTCTATGAAGCTTCTTAGAAAGATGCAAAAAAAGATTGGTTTAATTCCTCGTTAAAATTAAAAAATATAGGTGCATTAGATTTGTTAAAACTAATCTAATACACCTATATTCACTTTATAAAAGCTAATTATTACCTAAATTTCTTCTTTTATAATTTAATTATATCCTTCTATAATTAATTATTTATTTTCCCATGGCTTTGTTTCTAAATATTTAATAAAATCATCTCTTAGTTCTTCTCTCTTAAGAGCCATTTCCACAGTTGCTTGTAAGAAACCTAATTTATCTCCTACATCATATCTTCTTCCATTGAAGTTATAAGCATACATAGCTTCATTTTCAACTAAAGTTTTCAAAGCATCTGTTAATTGAATTTCTCCACCTTTTCCTGGTTTAGTATTTTCTAATATTTCAAATATCTTAGGAGTTATTATATATCTTCCTAAAATAGCTATATTACTTGGTGCTTCTTCTATTGAAGGTTTTTCTACTAAATCTTTTACTTTGTATACTTTATCTTCAATATGTATACCATTTACTATTCCATATTTATTTACATTTTCAGGCGCTACTTCTTGCACCCCTAAAATTGTTGTCTTATACTCGTCATAACAATCCATAAGTTGCTTTAAACATGGTACATCATTATCTACTACATCATCACCTAACATTACAGCAAATGGTTCATTACCTACAAAAGATTTAGCACAATGTATTGCATGACCTAACCCTTTAGGTTCTTTTTGTCTTATATAATGAATATCCACCATATCAGAAATATTTCTAACCATTTCAAGCATTTCCATCTTACCACTCTTTTCAAGCTCAAGTTCTAATTCTACAGATTTATCAAAATGATCTTCAATAGATTTTTTATTTCTTCCTGTAATTATTAGTATTTCTTCTATTCCAGATGCAACAGCTTCTTCAATAATATATTGAATAGTTGGTTTATCAACTATTGGTAGCATTTCTTTTGGTTGCGCCTTAGTTGCTGGTAAAAATCTTGTACCTAATCCTGCTGCTGGAATAATTGCTTTCCTTACTTTCATATCTATACCTCTCTAATAATTTTCTAATACTATATATGATTATAATACCATATCAACATAATAATTCAACAATATTCCATTAATATCTTTACTATATTATAATTTATAGTTATATTGTATATAGTGCATGTTTACAGTTTACTAATATAGTCAATACTTTAGATACATTAAAATTAAAATTATTATTTTCTAACAAATTTATATATGATTAACTTACTACGAAAGGAGCTTATTATGACTTTTTTGTCAGTTATACTTATTGCTTTCCTTATAGGTATTACCTATTACCTATATAGAAAAAAGATAATAAATAAAAATTTATTTACTATTACTTCTATTTTTATTGGACTATATTCACTTATTACCATATTAATTTATTATAATAACATCAATTCTGGTTTTAAATATGGAATCTTATTTGGTGATGTGGCTGGTTCTTATTTTTGCGATGAAGAAAGATACTTTTTTGAATCAGCTTTACTAAGTGAACATTTAAAAAATGGTGAGCTATTGGAGCTTTTAAAAGGTTCTTTTCCAGCATATGAATATATAACTGGTGCAGATATTCCTGGATTTGGATACAAAAACATATTCGTAATCTTTTTAGCTTTACTTAGATTTATAGGAATTAATAGTGTGGTTGATTTAATACTTGTAAAATTAATTGTATACATACCAACAAGCATCTATTTATATAAATTATCACGAATATATTTAGATGAAAAAAAATCTTTAATAACTGTATCAATTTTTAGCTTATTACCTGGCTATATACTTACTAATACATTATTAATGAGAGATAATATAATCTTAATGCTCTTAATAATAATCTTATATTACTCATTAAATAAGCCTATTAATTATAAAAAATTATTACTATTTTTACTACTAATATTCCCTATTAGAGGCTATTTGCCATTAATATTACCTGTAGTATTAATATTTTGTTATAAAAACGATGAAAAAATTATTACAGTTAAAGATATCTTTTATTTTTTAATAATTATCTTTACACTATTATTCTTCTCTAACTTCAAGTTTAATAATGGTGAGCTTATGATCTTAGGCTTTGATGATGGACAAATGGCTAACCTACAAAGTGCGTTAAGAGATTTATATGGTAGTGGAATTACCTTTGTAATTAATATATTTGTTCAGACATTTATTCATATAGTTGTTGATCCTATTTTCCCTGAATTCTTAAAATCTGGATCATTATATCTGATACTATTTTCTTTAGGAAATATCTTAGGTACTATTTTAACAATTATATTTGGTATAAAGCTTTTAATAAGTATATTAATAAATAAGAAGAATTCATTAACTTATTTATTTAAATTTTCAATGTATTTCACATTATTATGTGGCTTACTAGTATTATGTAAAGATGCATTTATAATCAATAGAGTTGCTTTAATGTGGATGCCACTATACATAATAATATTATTACTACCAATAAAATTAAGCAAGAAAAAACCAGCTACATAAAATGGAGGGCACTGAAAAAGTGCCTTTTATTTTTGTATAAATTACATGGTAAAAAATGAGAACCCTTAGAAGCAATTCTAAGGGTTCTCTATTAACTTTTAGACATATTTAACCTCTGAAATTTCCCTAAAATTTTGATATTTACCCAATAACTTCAGTTTTTCAGTGGCTTCATAAAATGTAACTGCTTTTTTTAGTGTCTTATAAGTTTTATTTCAATGGCTTCCATTCTTTTACCTTGTCCAGTGGTTCCAGCAATTTGTCCACCAGTTTTCCATTCAGTCCAACCATATCCTTCTCCACGAACTCTGTACATAACATCATAATCTGGAGCATTAACTAAATCAATAATTATAGCTTCCATTCTTCTAGATTGTCCTGTGGTTCCTGCAGTTGCACCATCATATACCCAACCTTGATTCCACATAGTACCTGCTAAATGAGCTTTGTATCTTATGCTTGCACCTTCTGGTAAATCTGGTGCAATTATTTCTATTGCTTCCATTCTTCTCCACTGATTAACAGTACCAGCCATTTGTCCATTATAACGCCAATCTTGCCACATAGTATCTGCAAGATGCGTTCTATATTGAATATTACACTCTTCTTTAATTATTCTTATTTGAATAGCTTCTATTCTTCTCCATTCATTGATTGTTCCAGCTGTTTCACCTTCGTTTTTCCAGCTCATCCAACCATAATCTTGAACAAGAACTCTATATTGAAGATAATGGCCTTTCGGCATTCCTTCTGTAACTATTTGAATAGCTTCCATACGCTTACTTTGACCTGTTGTACCTGCAACTTGTCCATCTCTAGCCCAATCTTGCCAATTGTAACCTTCACCACGTACTCTATACTTAACAGATGCCCCTTCATATCCTTGAAGAGAAATTCTTATAGCTTCCATTCTTAAAGACTGATTTACAGTTCCTGCAACTTCTCCTTCATTCTTTTCTGGTAACCACATATACTTAGCTGAATGTGCCTGATATGTTATTCCAGGAGCTTCATTTGCAGTAGAATTATTTTTTCCTGTATTAATTAACTTTACATTAGATGTTTTAATGTAACCTTTTATATTCCAGTCATAATTTCCACTAAATTCACTACCACCACTTGATGATAACGGAGTAGTTCTTTCTGGATATACTTCATAACATACATCTTGTCCAATTGTATAAGTCTTTGTTGTAGTTAGTACTACAGGAACTCCTACAAATGTAACATAATAGTCCATTGTATTTGAGACATTGTATAATAAGTTATTATTTTTATCTACAACTCTTCCAGCTGCAGAATAAATGGCTAATTGGTTATAATTATAATCATTTAATGAATTTATATTATTTCCACTTAAATATTTATCTGCTGTAAAAGCATAAGATGCTGCTTTTTCACCCCAAAACGGGTCAGAAGCATATTTAACATTTGCCCCCATATACTTATTACCAACAAATCCTCCATAGTATCTAGAATCATGTGGATCACTATATCCTGATGATATCCAATACTTAGCAAATTCATTTATACAATGTTCTACTGAATTAAATCTACTTGCATCATCTGGGTTAGAGTCTACTGCATTCAGCCCAAATAGATTATTTCTATTTTGAGCATAACTTGACATTCCCCATGCTGATTCATTTATTGCAACTCCTAATATAAGAAGTGCATTTACTCCATAAGCATTTTGAGCATTAATTAAATATTGTCCAATTCCTCTTAATTTACTGTTGCTTTGAGTATTTGCCTCTATAAAAGAATTTAATTGACCTGCACTATAAATACTTTTACTTCTAAAAGGTAAATATTGATAGTAATTATAATATGGATTTGAGCCATTTACTGCATTTCCATATGTGTTTCCTTTTAGATCATTAATTAGTGTATTTAAATTTGTATAAAAATACCTAGCGTCATAACTATAGTATTTTACACCTTCTTGTAGGTAACTTGGCGCTACTCCAACTGTTCTAATGCTTCCTGAAGTTCCACTTTTAGCTGTTATATCAGTAGTAATATAATGTTGAAGTTGTCCATTATTAACAGTATAATAACTTGGATTAGTAGCCTGATTCATTGGAACTATTACTACGTCATATGTACCAGTATTAGTATCCTTTTTAGTCCATCCCTTATATCCATTAACCATTACTCTAACTGCATTACCATTATCCTCAATAACAGGAGCATCATCAACATAATTATGATTAGTATAATTTGTAATTCCTGAAAGATTTGAATTTTGATATAACATAGTAACGTTAGAATTATCAACTTTTCCGTTAGTATGTTTAAAGAATCTTGCCATAGCGTTTGTTGAGTAAACTACAACACCATAATTATCAATGACACATGGAATTGCTGAATCATCTTCGTATTCATCTAATGCAATACTCATTGCCTCTTCAATAGTATCAGCACTTTCTATATAACTAAAGTTACCATCTGAATATGCTTCTACAATTTCGTAATTAGCATCTGTTTTCTTAACTAAATATTCAAAGTTTAATGCATTTTCATAATTAGCTTTAAACTCTTCTTGTTCAAGCTGTTCAATTAATGCATCATCATAAAATGCTACCTCTTTACTTGTTGCAGTTGTACCATCTGAGTATTCTCCAACAAGTATGATACTTTCACCTTCAGTTTCAACATGATATTCTACATCCTCGGTGGCAATATAGATATCACTCTCAACAGGTGTTTCAGATGTAAATCTTGCCTTTTCAGCAGTAATTACTTGAATGTCGCTTTCAAGAATTTCAACATCATTTAGTTCTTCTGGATTCCTCTTTACCTTTTTATAAATAGAATCATCAATATTTTCTTCAGAAATTTCTTTTTCCTCTTGGGCTTCATCATTTGAAGTATTAGACTCATAATTAATATTTGACTCTTCAGTGACATCTTCTAAAGCTTCAACATCTTCTTGATTTTCTACACTATTTTCGACATTTTCCTCAATGATATTTTCTTTATCTTCAGCATTATCTTCTGATATATTTTCTTCTATTATCTCATTATTAGAAGTATTAAATTCATTTAAATTATCACATTCATCAAAAGATTCAACAATCCTTATCTGCTCAAGAGCATAAGTAGCTGTAGAAGGTATTACTATATTAGTTAAAGCGAATAATGTAGTCATCATTAAAGCTATCTTCTTCAAATTATCCCTCCTTTCGCTAGATTATTTAATTATTAGTTTTACAGACAACTATAAATATACCATAAAATATCCAACTGGTGAACATTATTTTGAAATTATATTAAATATAGAATTAAATAGTTATTTTTATTATTACAAAGTCATAATCTTGATTTATATCCACTTTAACTCTGTCAATATCTTCTATATAACTTTCTTTTTCTTCATTAAAATAATTTGTAATGGCTTCATTTACATCTATTATATATTTATCATCATTTAATATTTCACTTAGAATATTACTAAATACAGTTCCATTAATCTCATAATTTCCATCATTTAATATGCTAGTTAATTTTACAGAATAACTTATAATAATTTCATTATCTTCCTTTAACTTATATACTATGCTTTCTCCTAATCCATTTTCTGCTTGAATTTCTCTATTATCAGACTTTATAATAGTCATCTTTTTATTCTCAACTATGTTTTTTACCATTTCATAATGTTTATTGTAATTATTCTCTTTGTCAGTTATACCTTCTTCAATAACAGGAGCTATATTATTCTCTTCTCTGTTTTCTTCCTCTTCTTTTTCTTCTTCAGTTATACCTTCATCTACCATTACTGAGTTATTCTCTACAACTTGCTCAACATTACCTTCACTTTTATTATTTTCATTAGTACATGCTACAAATGAACATATTGATATAATTGCTAAAGACATAATTAATGTTCTCTTCATAATTTCACTCCTATCTAAATCTATTATCGTTTAATTTTATTTAAACTGAAACTTTTGCTAAATAAATAATAAAAAGAGTTAACTTATGTTAACTCTTATATAGCACCTTCACCCTTCAATACTGAAAATATAGTTTGAAATAATATTTTAGCATCCAATGTAAAACACATATGATCAATATAATACATATCCATTTCTACACGCTCTTCATACGTAGTATCACTTCTCCCATTAGCTTGCCAATAACCACCTAATCCAGGTACTACTGAAAATAATTTTTCAGCTTTGTCACCATACTTTTCAACTTCTTTTTCAACTATCGGTCTTGGTCCAATTATAGTCATATCCCCTTTAAGAATATTAAATAATTGTGGCAATTCATCTAAACTTGTCTTTCTTAAAAAGCCTCCAAGTTTTGTTACTCTTGGATCATTATCTAATTTGAAGTTCGTATAATACTCTTCTTTTTGCTCAGGAGTAAAACTTTCAAAAATTTCACTGGCATTTGAATACATAGTTCTAAATTTATAAACTTTTATATCCTTTCCGCCTTTACCTTTTCTTGTATGTCCAAAAACAACTTTTCCTGGTGAATCAAATTTAATTAAAATTGCAATAATAATATATAGGGGACTTAATAATATTATGCCAATTAAAGAACCTATTATATCAATTAACCTTTTTATTGCTAAATATACTTTTTTCCTCGCTGAATTAGCCATAAAATTCCTCCCTGAATTCTTCCTCTGCTTAAACTCTACTTAAATAAATAACATATCTATTATATTATTAATTCTTCTTGTAATAAAGAAAAATATTATTTTTAAGAAAATATTAATATTTATATTGAAAAGAAAAGAACTCATGTAAAATAATCATAAATACTTATAGCATATTATATATCACATATAGAAATAATTTCTTCTATTCTATTTATAAAAGTATGATTTTGAGAAATATATTCATATCCTTTATCTATAATGCACTCTCTATCTTGTTCATGTTTTAAATAAAATCTAATTTTACTTATTAAATCATCTGTATCTTTATAAATAACAGTATAATCATTAAAATTCTTTTGTATATATTCTATATTATCTACTAATTCGAAAGATTTTGTACCTATTATTTCAAAGAATCTAGGATTACACCCTTCTTTAGATTGTTTGTTATGTATGTTAATACATATCTTTGATCTAGAATATAAATTACTTACTTCTTTAGGTGATAAAAATCTATTTTTGAAATATTTCCTATATCCTTTTAAATAATATTTGACATATCTCTCTGGCTTACTAGGCATTAAATACTTACCATAAATTTCAATATTGCAATCTTTAAATTCCTCTATTATTTTTTCAAATAGCACTACTCTATGCTCATAGTTTGCAAAACTACCTACAAAAGAAATATCTACATTTCTTTCAATTTCTTTAACATCATAGACAAAATTATCATAACATAGAGGAAGAAAATAACTATCTATATTCTTTGTTTCTTGCAACTTTTTTATATCAGTTTTTTCAAACATAAATCTAAAATCATATAATTCTAAAGTATCCATTGATTGACTCTCTCTATATACTGAGTCCATCATCCACATTATTAGCTTACATCCTTTTTTCTTAATATATTCTAAAGTTTCTCTAGTAATATAGCTTCCTTTAATTACAACTATATTTTTTATATTATTCTTATCAACAAAATCAATTACTTCTTTATTAACTTTTTTGCCATATTCATTTACATAGTATTCTCTTTTAGCTTTAAGTAAAAATTTATCTATAAGTTTATTCCCTGTAACTGGAATATTCTCTTCTTCAAAATTTATTATATTAGTTTTAAAGCCTTTAACTTGAAAAGCTTTAGCAACACTTTCATTATAACCATAAAAATTAGGTCCTACAATTAAAACTTCTTTTTTGCTCATTTCTTCCCTTTCTAAAACATATTTGTTTTATTCATACATTTTTGCAAGTATCTTATACCAAGCTGTGCACATGGCATTCTTTCTTGCATATTTAGATATAATTTTGGAATATGCAAAAATTATTTTTCCCTCTAATGCTTTACCATTTTTTCTTTTATTATCAGCTGTAGATTTTAATTGTTCTGACTTATCAAAGTCTCTTATATCTTTGTTTGATATCTTATCTTCAGAATACAAATCATCTATAGAGTAACTATCTTTCCCTGACTTCAATCTTTCCTTATATAATTTCTTTAAATAAAAAGCATTATATATCTGTGCTAATGTTTTATCTCTTGAAATACTATTCTGTCTTATTCTATATTGCAATAATGATTCCGATAAATTACTAACTTTATATCCAGCTGCAACAACACGACAAATAAAGTCATAATCCTCAGCAAATGAAATTTCTCTATATCCATTTACTTTTTGTAAAATACTTTTCCTAAAGAAAAATGTTGGATGTACAACAACATTAGTATATTTTAAATAATCTTTAATTTTATCACTATTCTTTACAACAAAAGTATTTTTCTGAATTATAGAATTATTTTCATCAATGAAGTCAACACTGGTTCCAATTAAGTCTATGTCCTTATTAACTTCCATAAACTCATATTGTTTTTTTAATCTATCAACATTTGCAATATCATCAGCATCCATTCTAGCTATATACTTACCTCTTGCATACTCTAAGCCTTTGTTTAAGCTTTTCACCAATCCTAAATTCTTTTCATTCTTTATGTAAATTATTCTATTATCTTTGTTAACATATTCATTTATTATTCCTTCTAATAAAGTATTATTAGGATTATCTAGTATAAGAATAAGTTCAAAATTTTCATAGCTTTGATTTATAATTGATTCTACTGCTTCCCTAAACCAGCGCTCTTCCTCATTATATGCTGATAATATAACAGACACATCTATTTCTTTCATATAATTCACCACCTTAAAAAGCTTATATAGGGACTACCCAACGGTAAGTCCCTTTAATCTTGATGAAAATGCAATATATCCTTTTCTTATTTTTTCTTTATTAAATGTACATATTCCTATAATAGTATTTAATACATGGAATACCTCTGCTTTAATGAAAAGAATACATATATGAAAATCAAAGTTAAATTTACAAAAAGCTCCAAACCCCAATCCATAACTTCTAACTTTTCCTTCATTCATATTTGTATCTGAACTGTAATGAGGATGATATATTTGCACTTCTGGTTTATATACTATATTCTTATTACTCTTTAAAGCTCTATAAAGTATATCACTATCTTCACATGAGCCTAAATAATTACCTGCACCTAACTTTTCATTAAATCTTAAAGAAGATCCATTTCTATAAAACATAGTTACTGATGAACACTTAGTATAAAAATTAGATTTACTTATTTTTATTTCTTCTTTTGGCCACTTTCTTAATGAATCTGAGCCATCTCTTTCAACTATTCTTCCCATCACCACGTCAATTTCTGAATTAGCCTCAAAAATATCACTTATGATATTTAATGTATCTGGTAGATACTCACAGTCATCATCAGGAAAAGCAATTATTCCACCATAACTCTGTTCTAGACCAATATTTCTATTTTTAGCTAATCCCTTAACTGTTGATTTAATATGCTTAATATTTAAATCATTATGTCTTTCTACTATAGGATTTAAATCAATCTTATCATTTTGGTCAACTATAATTACTTCTACTAAAGATAAATCATAATTTGATTTTTTAAGGCTCTTAAGGAAGCTTTCTACCTCTTTTTCTCTTCCATAAGTCGCCATAATTAAAGAAAATCTCTTCATCTCTTTCACCACTGTTTTCCTCTATATTTTCTTTTCCAAATCTCCAATACAATCCTATAAGAATCCATAATGGATAATATATATATGTGTCGACATTAAAGCATGCTAATAAAACACCTGCTACACTTGACATTAAAATCAGAGTCTTAATATCATTATACTTTATATATCTAATTAATAAAGATATACCAATATATGCCCATAATCCTACCCAAATTAAAAAGCATATTATTCCATTTTCAGCGTATATTCTAGCATGTAATGCAAATACAGTAGGCCAATACTGAGTTTGTTCAGGATCTAACCATCTAGTAACTTCACTTGATCTATAATCATCTGGTTCAACATTATCTGTAGCATAAAAGGCATATTGTCCTACACCTACACCTGTTAATAAGTGTTGATTTCCTATTCTGAAAGCAGCTTTCATCATTGAAAATCTAGCTACATTAGACATATTATTTTCATCATTTAAAGATTCTACTACTGCTCCAACAGTTGCATTTGATGCAGTATTTTCATATTGCACTTCTTCAGTAAAGCCAACTTTATTAACTATGTTAGATGTTAAAAATACCAATGGGAACAAAAGAACTGTTATAAGCTTTTTCTTCCAGTTTCCTCTCATGATAATCATTCCAATTGTAAAAATAATAAACTCTAACCAAAAAATAAGTAAACCCATTCTTGATTTTGATAATAAAACTAAAGCTATAAAATATAGTGCATATACAACTGATATTCCTTTTTTCCAATATTCCTTTTCCGTATAAATATAACTTAAAATCCATGGAAGAACAAATGCTGCATACATGCCAAAATAAGATGCCTCTCCACAAACTGTTCTTATTCCTCTAGGATATAATTCCCCTCTAGCATATAGTTGAATTACATTTGATACTGCTTTTAATATTTCACTAGTATCTATAATATTTAACATATTAAGCATTTCAACAAAACCATAAACACTTGCTATTATAGTAGAAAATAAAACCCATCTTCTTATAGTCCATAATGTTATTTTAGTTCTTCTTAAAAAATAATAAAAACAATAACTAGTTACAGCTCCAAAAGCAAGCATTGGATATTGAAATACAAGTCTTCTTATCCCTGTTTTCCCTTTAAATGAATTTGTCATTATCTCACTAATGTTAAATAATGAAAATATAAAACATAAAATTACAAAAGTTATTAATATATAAATACTTTTATCTTTAACTTTAACAATTCTCGATTCCTTTAATATATAAATAGCCATAATTGTCATCAATATCAACATAGGATAAGATGTAGCACTAAATGATAATTCTTTTAATATATTATTTAGATATGGTAAATTATTAAAAGGAATTAAAAGTATAGTTAAAGCCATTAGTACATATACTAATTTATAAATCCCTCTTCTCTCTTCTATCATAATTTATACTCCTAATTAACCTACCTCTACTTATAGTTATTATATTTATTTGTACATTCTATTATAATAATTTTGATATTCTCCAGATGTTACATTCTTCATCCATTCTTGGTTATCTAAATACCATTGAATAGTTTTCTTTATACCAACTTCAAAAGTAGTTTCTGGATACCATCCTAATTCTTCTTTTATCTTTGTTGGATCGATTCCGTATCTTCTATCATGACCTTTTCTATCTTCAACATACTTAATTAAAGTTTCTGTTATTTCATTATCAACATTTTCATTTAAGTATTCAATAACAGTCTTAACTATTTGGATATTAGTTCTTTCGTTGTGTCCTCCAACGTTGTAAACCTCTCCTACTCTTCCGTTGTTTATAACCATATCAATAGCTTTTGCATGATCTTCAACAAATAACCAGTCTCTTATGTTCATCCCATCACCATATACTGGTAAATCTTTGTGAGCTAAACAGTTGTTAATTAATAATGGTATTAACTTTTCTGGGAATTGGAATGGACCATAGTTATTTGAACATCTTGTTATATTCATTGGCATTTTATATGTATCATGATATGCCTTAACCATTAAGTCTGATCCTGCCTTACTTGATGAGTATGGACTATGTGGATCAAGTGGTGTTGTTTCCATGAAGTATCCTGTTTCTCCTAGTGAACCATAAACTTCATCTGTTGAAACATGTAAGAACTTAACTCCTTCTTTGTAAGTTCCATCTTCATTTTCCCATGCATTTCTTGCACAGTTTAAAAGATTAACTGTTCCCATTACATTTGTCTTAGCAAATACTTCTGGCTCTCTTATACTTCTATCAACATGTGATTCTGCTGCAAAGTGAGCTACATAGTCTATTTCATACTTTTCAAATAATGATGATACTAATTCTGCATCACAAATATCTCCGTGTACAAATATGTGTCTTGGGTCATCTTGGATTGATTTTAAATTTTCTAAATTTCCTGCATAAGTTAATTTATCTAAGTTTATTATTCTTATATCTTGATATTTTTTTAGCATGTATAATACAAAATTTGAACCTATAAATCCTGCTCCACCTGTAACTAAATATGTTTTCATTTCACTATTCTCCCTTATTTTTAATATTTTCCATGAAAGTTTCTAGTTCTTCTTCCCAATTTCTCATGTCATCACCAACTGTGCATCTAAGCATCATATTATCAAGCGATGAATAAGCTGGTCTTTTAGCTATTTTCTTATTAATACCTTTTATATAATCCTCAGTTGAAATAGGATTAACAACACAGTTTAATCCTGCAAGTTCCATAATTCTCTTAGCGAAATCATACCATGTACATTCACCTTTTGCTGTACAGTGATATACACCATATTCTTCAGTTTCAATAATCTTCAAAATATGATATGCTAAATCATTTGCAGATGTTGGATTACCTTTTTGATCATTAACAACAGTTATTGAATCTTTATCTTTTCCAAGTCTCATCATAGTGTATACAAAGTTATTTCCTTCATATCCATAAAGCCATGCTGTTCTTACTATATAATACTTAGAAGAAAACTCTCTTACATAATTTTCACCTTGTAATTTAGTTGTTCCATAAACACTTTGTGGCTCTACCTTATCATATTCTCTTAATTGTGTTTCTCTTGGCTCACCATCAAAAACATAATCAGTAGATACATTTACAAGCTTAGAACCTAACTCTTCACAAACCATAGCCAAGTTTCTTGGTCCTATTGCATTTACCTTAAATGCTGCATCATAATTTTCTTCACAACCATCAACATTAGTAAATGCTGCACAGTTTATTACCACATCTGGCTTAATATCATTTAAGTAAGCTCTTACATTATCAAGATTGGTTATATCTAAAACATCAACATCTGCTGCAAAAACCTCAGCTGAAGCTACACTTTTAGATATTTCTCCAATTTCTGCTTTACCTGTTCTTATTATTTTTTGAAGCTCTTTTCCAAGTTGCCCATTAGCACCTGTTACAACTATTTTCATAACTTTTCCTCCATACCTCTCATTACTTCTCATAAACAAATGGAAGGTCTTGTTCTTTTAATGGCTTATGATTTTTATCTTTTTCTGATAATAATATATCTAAACCTTCTATTGGCCACTGTATGTTAACATCTTTATCATTCCATGGAATTCCACCATCATATTCTGGGGCATAAAAATCAGTACACTTGTAATTAAAAGTTGCAACATCTGATAAAACTACAAATCCATGAGCAAAGCCTTCTGGAACATAAAATTGTCTTTTATTCTCAGCTGATAAATGCACACCTTCCCACTGACCATAAGTAGGTGAACCCTTTCTTAAATCTACAGCAACATCCCAAACTTCACCTTCAGTACATCTTACTAATTTACCTTGAGTATGCTTTGTTTGGAAGTGTAATCCTCTCAGTACTCCCTTAGTTGATCTTGATTCATTGTCTTGTACAAAGTTCATAGTTAATCCTGCTTCATCAAAATCCTTCTTACTATAACTTTCCATAAAATAACCTCTATTATCACCAAATACCTTTGGCTCAATAATATAAAGATCTGGAATCTTTGTTTCTATAAATTTAAAATTACCCATTTACTATCACTTTCCTTTTCTCAATAAATAAGGAAATGCAGTGTGCCCTAAAACAACTGCAATAATCCCCAATGCTTTCATTAAATTCATTTCACTATTATTTTTTAATTGAATCTCCCATTATACTATACCTCTTAATTGCTATTCAATTATATCCATAAGATATTTACCATATCCAGTTTTCATAAGAGGCTTTGCTAACTCTATAACTTGTTCTTTTGATATCCATCCCTTTCTATAAGCTATTTCTTCTAAACAAGCTATGTAAGTTCCTTGTGTAGTTTGCACTGCTTCAACAAAGTTTGATGCCTTAAGCATAGATGTATGAGTTCCTGTGTCAAGCCATGCCATTCCTCTACCTAATAACTCTACTGTTAAAGTTCCTTCTTCCATATATACTTTATTTAAATCAGTTATTTCTAATTCTCCTCTTTCAGAAGGCTTTATATTCTTAGCCTTTTCCACTACTGAGTTATCATAGAAGTAAAGCCCTGGTACTGCATATTTTGATTTTGGATGCTCTGGCTTTTCTTCTAATGAAGTAACCTTACCATTTTCATCAAAACCAACTACTCCAAATGCTCTTGGATCCTGAACATAATACCCAAAAACAGTTGCTCCTTTTTCCAGTTTTGCTGCACTCTCTAAATGACTTGTGAAGCTTTGTCCATAGAATATATTGTCTCCTAATATCATTGCCACTGAGTCGTTGCCAATGAATTTTTCTCCTATAATAAATGCTTCTGCTAATCCATTTGGATGTTCTTGTACTGCATATTCTATATTTAATCCAAATTCACTTCCATCTTTAAACAATTCTTTGAAATTATGAATATCTCTTGGTGTTGATATTATTAATATATCTCTTATTCCTGCAAGCATTAAAACTGACATTGGATAATAAATCATTGGCTTATCATATATCGGAACCATTTGCTTTGACATTGCCTTTGTTACCGGATATAGTCTTGTTCCTGATCCACCTGCTAATATAATCCCCTTCATATCTTTTACCTACCTTCTCTTAATTTAAATTGTTTTCTACTCTATTCCAATAACCTATATTACCAGAATACTTCTTCACTTTCTCTAAAGGAAGCTTTTTATATCTTTTTCCAAATCTATCTCCTAAAAATCTAGCAGCAAAATTTGGTACTATATTAAAAAATGCTTTAAAATTCTTATCTTTTAAAGATTCTACTACTACTACTTTTAGTAATTTAAATGCACTACCACTGGCTCCATATTGAGTAAGGTATGCATTATCACTTAAAAACGCTCCTTGATCAAAGTAACGTTTAAATAATTCTTTAAATTTATAATCATGTGAATGAATAACTTCTGCTTCAGAATTGTACATTATTTTATAACCGTTATTTATAAGCTTATATGCAAGATACATATCTTCATTGGTCAGTAAATCTTTTCCATCATAACCATTTAACTTAACATATATATCCCTTTTAACGGCAGAAGCTGCATCTGAGAAAAAGAAAGTAACTATCCCTAATCTTTCAGTATCCTTCTTAGATACAATTCTAGATTCCTTAGGATAATTATTTATTCTTGTATATTTTTCAATAGACTGATTATCACATATTTGTCTTGAAAATGCTGCCTCACATTTTCCTTCATAAATAGGTTTGCATAATTTATTTAACCACTTTTTATCTTTAATAATAATATCTTGAGTTATAAACACAATAATATCACTATCACTTTCCATTGCTGCTTTTTCTCTTGTCAAACTATGTGAAAAATCACTTATAGGTATGATTGTTAATTCTGCTTTTTCTAAGTCGTTTACTATTTTATCTACTCCATCACCTGTATCAGTTAATATATATTTAATTGTTTTTAAATCTATATCTTCCTGCATAAGTAATGATTTATGTAATGAATTAATATATTGCTTTGATTTATACAAGGGACATATTACTGTTACTGACATAATAATCCTCCATTTTAACTTTTAATTTATACTGCGCCTTCTTTTTTAATAACAGATATAACTGTTTTAAACATAATTTTAATATCAAGTAATATTGATCTATTATCAATATAATACATATCCATCTCAATTCTTTCCTCATAAGAAGTATCACTTCTTCCATGTGACTGCCAATATCCTGTTATCCCTGGAATAACTGAAAAAAGCTTATCTGCATATTGTCCATATTTACATATCTCTTTTTCTACAATAGGACGAGGACCAACTAAACTTAAATCGCCTTTTAAAACATTTATTAATTGTGGTATTTCATCTAGGCTTGTTCTTCTTAAAAAATCTCCAACCTTAGTTACTCTTGGATCGTTATCCAGTTTAAAGTTTTTATAATATTCCTCTTTTTGCTCATCTGAAAAAGACTCAAAAATCTCATCTGAATTAGAATACATAGTCCTAAACTTATATATTTTTATGTCACTTCTATTCTTACCTTTTCTAGTATGCGCATAAAATACTGGACCTTTAGAATCTAGTTTAACTAAGATAGCTAAAATTAGGAATACAGGAATCAATAAAATTAATCCTATGAAAGATAAAATTAAATCCATGCTCTTCTTTGTAACTGAATATAATCTTATCTTTTCATTATCTACAATATCTGTAGAACCTACATTATTCATAGTATAACCCTCACTTAAAAGATTTATTATTGTTTTCTTTGTTTGCAACTTTGCATTCAATTCTCCCTATCTATTTTACAAACAACATACGTTCTAAAAAACAACTATATTATAAAAACCACACCTAATATTCTTAGTGTAGTTTATACTTACTAATATTTATAATTACAACTGTTAAGACTATCCATTATGATACTATAATAGCTATGTTTTTGTCAATTAAATGTCATTGAAAATGTTTTCTTTTGTAGAATATGATTTTTTTATGAACTTTATTTATTTTAAGCTATATGGCATACTTTCACTCTTTATTTAATACAATAATAATTATATAATATATATTATCACATACTATAATTTTGTTATTGGGAGGCAACATGAGGGATAACGTTTACAAATTTATGGTTAATTGTAAAAAATATGTTAAATGTATTTTTTCAAATACATTTTTTCTATGGCTAATAAGTTCTATAGTATTAACTCTTATAGTAGAAAATATTAGCTTATTATCTGATAGAACATTATATGGTTCTTCACAATTTGACTTTGTTAAATTTACATATAATTTACTACTTATTATGTTAAGTTCTTCATTTATATTCTTATTTAAAAAAAGAATCTTTTGGTTCTCGTTAGTATCTCTAACGTGGATTGGACTTAGTCTAGGAAATAAAATGCTTCTTTCTTTTAGAGGATCTCCTTTAACCATAAGTGATATCCAAATGGCTAATATGGGGCTAACATTGATAAATCAATATTTTACCAAAGTACAAATTTATCTAGCAATAATATTGATTTTAATACTAGTAGCATTATTTATTTTACTATTTATTAAAAGTCCTAAAAAACAAAAAGTTAATTATTTTTTAATTATTCCTTCAATAATTGCTTTTGCTTTTTGTTTTAAAGGATATTCAAACAAACTAATATCTTCTCAAGTTTTATCAACAAACTTTTGGGATATAACAACTGCTTATAACTCTTATGGTTTCCCTTACTCTTTTACAAGTACTGTTTTTAATTATGGAATAGAGAAACCAAATGGCTATAGTGAAGATTATATCACTAACCTTTCAATGGAATTAAATACTGATACATTAGCATCAGCAACTAGTGATATTTATTCTTCTATATCTGTAGATAATCAAAATACAAATAATAAACCTAATATAATCATGGTTCAATTAGAATCATTTTTTGATCCAACACTAATGAATGATTTAACTTTTAGTGAAGATCCAATTCCAAACTTCAGAAGGCTTTCAGAGGAATACTCTTCTGGGTATTTAACTGTTCCTACAATTGGTGGCGGAACATCTAATACAGAGTTTGAAGTCATTACAGGACTATCCACTAAACTATTTGGTCCAGGACAATTCCCTTACAATACTTTGCTTCAAACTAGTACTTCTGAGTCGCTGGCATATTATCTAAAAAATCAAGGGTATGAAGCTACAGCTATGCATAATCACTATGCCACTTTTTATGGTAGAAACATAGCTTATGCAAATTTAGGTTTTGATAGATTTATCTCAAGAGAAACTATGCACCTTTGGGAATATACTCCTCTAACTTATGCTAAGGATACTGTATTTACTCGTGATATACCTGAATTATTATCAAGCACAGATGAAAGTGACTTTATTTATGCAGTTTCAATGCAAGGTCATGGATCGTATCCTGATTATGAAATACTTCCTGAAGTAAACATTACTGTTACCGGTGAAAACTTATCAGCTGCTGATAAATACAAATGGGAATACTATGTCCAAGAAATTAATGAAATGGATGCTATTGTATTAGATTTAATCAATGAAGTAAATGCACTTGGTGAGCCTACAATAATAGCTTTTTATGGTGATCACTTACCTGGTCTAAATATAACAAATGATAGATTAAGCAATGGTACAATCTATGATACTCCACTATTAATTTGGGACAACCTTGGTTTAGATAAGGATTCATTGTCGTTAAAGTCTTACCAATTATCATCTTATTTATTGGATAAGCTTCATCTTCAAGGTGGAATTGTTTCTTCATTGCATCAATTAAAATCAGAAGACGATAATTATTTAGATTCTCTTCATGCAATCCAATATGATATCCTTTATGGTAAAAAATATTCTTATGGTGGAGAAAGTCCTTACAGTAAAACAAATATGCTATTTGGTTTTAAAGAACAAGGGGTAGGCGAAATAGAATATGAAGATGATCTTATAATACTAAAAGGTGGTAACTTTACAGAATCCAGTAAAGTCTGTGTAAACGGAAAAGAAGTAGATACTGCTTTCTACGGTGATACTATGTTAGCAATTTCAAAAGACAGTTTAAAACCTGGAGATACTTATACAATAAGACAAGTAGCTGGAGATGGAACAGTTCTTAGAGAAACTTTTGAATATGGATATTAAAAAAAGGCCTAAATCGGCCTTTTTTTAATACTTTAATTATTATTTACTAAATACCCATAGCTTATTAACTACATAATTTATAATCATAACTATTCCCGTTGTTATAACTAACCCTATAAATTTATTTAAATTACATAAATCAACTAATACATATAATATTCCAGTATTTAATCCAAGTCCAACAACATTTAATATAACAAACTTTATTGTTGTATCTGTTGATGCCTTCTCTTTATATTTAAACACCCATAAGGTATTCCATAAATAACTATGAATAGTACCTAAGGTATATGCAATAATATTGGCTAGTATATAATACATACCAAAGGCATTTAGAATAAAAAATATTACCCAATTTACTAATGTATTTAATACTCCAACCATTCCAAACTTTATAAATCTAATTAAATCATCATTTATAAATTTCATCATCTTCTCCTACTCCTAAAGAATATAATCCTCCTATAGCAGCAAACATCATCATCGGCAAAATACAAACTAAATATCTTGATCTAGTTTCCCAAATAATTAAGAATAAAAATACTCCAAATATAGCTATTTGTGCACATTGCACAATTTTATGTTTATCTCCATATTTAAATGCTGCAATTGAAGAAATAAATATAAGGGTTATCAATACTAGATGACTCATTTGTGCAAGATAAATAAGCATATGATTCTTTTCCCCAGTTACATATTCCTCTACTTTATTATCTTCTAATGGCTGTCGGCATAACTTATTAATAGAATAATATGTTCCATCATTCCAAGTAAACTTTGTTTTTCTAGATAAAAACTCTATATACCCCTTAAAGCCATAGTGGCTTAGCCTCTTCTTAATTTCATCTATATTAGCTTCCTTAGCCTTTTCTTTGTCATTAAAAGACTTAGTAAACTCTACGTCATCAGCATTAAATGCTCCGTTATTTTTAAGCCCCATCATTACCCAATGAGTCATTGGAAGTCCAGCCTCATTATAGTCTATAGGCATTACATAATTTGCAATAACTTTATAAAATGAGAATATCACTAAAAATGAAAGTATAATTATTATATTGTTTATTAAACTTTTCATTATTTTATTAGTGCATACTATGTATATAATTACAGCAACTAAAGCAATAATTATATTAGTTTTTAATATAACTCCTAATGCACCTAGCATCCCTATACCTATTAAATACCAAGCTCTTGCATTAGATTTGCTTTCATTATAATTATATAAAAGTAACATTATTGCCATAGGAAATATCATGGTTGTTGTATCTGTATACAATATTGGAGAATAAGCAAATAGTGGAACTATAAAAATAGATAAAAAGCTAAATATTGCTGCCATTTTCAAGTTAAATACTTTCTTAATCAAAATATAAGTTATTAATAAAGCTCCATCTATCATCATTATGTTGAAAACACTTCCAACTATAAGATAAATCATCTTATTGACAGTAAACAAGCTTATAAACTTAAATAATGCTGTATACATTAATAATGCCCCTATATTATTAGGGTAAAACTTATAATAATACTCTGGTAGTTCAAATACTGAATTAGCTATCTTATAAGCATCATTAAATACAACTCCAAAATCCCAACTTGGAATTACTCTACAATATATAATAAAAATCACTTGTAAAATTATTAAAACCATTGCAAATACAGCACTAATTTTAACTAAAGTTTTATCACTTAATTTATTAAACATAAACTTTAACATTAATAATATAGCTAATATAATTATAGCCCCAATTATAACTATAAATTTATTCATAGGAAACAATCTTCCATAATTTGATGTTACGTTAATAAATAATAAATATGAACTCATTAAGGTGAAAATACATGCAAATATTTTTAATAAAACATTTCCTATATTATTTAACTTCATAAGAATCCTCCTAAAGCTATAATTACTTCTTTATAAATTTATCTATTATAAATTTAGGTCTCTTCTTAGTTTCAATATAAATTTTACCTATGTATTCTCCTATTACTCCTAGACATAGAAGCTGAACTCCACCTAACATCCATATTGATACAACAATTGTTGCCCATCCTTCAACTGTTTTCCCAAGACACCATAATGCTATAAAATATATTAAAAATAATAAACTTGTTGTAAACATTATTATACCTATATCTAATATTAATTTTATAGGTTTTACACTAAAAGAAGTTATTCCTTCAAAAGCAAAAGAAAGCATCTTTTTAAGTGGATACTTAGACTCTCCTGCAAATCTTTCATTTCTCTCATATAAAACCACATCACTTTTATATCCTATAAGAGGAACTATTCCTCTTAAAAATAAATTAACTTCCTCAAATTCTTCTAGTGCATCTAAGGCCCTTTTACTCATTAATCTATAATCAGCATGATTATAAACTATGTCAACTCCTAATAATTTCATTACCTTATAAAATCCTTGTGCTGTAGTTCTTTTAAATACAGTATCAGTTTTTCTATCGCTTCTTACCCCATAAACTACATCACAACCATCTATAAATCTATCAATAAATTTATCAATTACATTAATATCATCTTGTAAATCTGCATCTAAAGAGATTGCTGCATCACAGTAATCCTTAACAGTCATTAATCCTGCTAATAAAGCATTTTGATGCCCCCTATTTCTTGATAATTTAACACCTGCAAATAATTCATCACTTTCTTTAAGTTCTTCAATAATACTCCATGTATTATCTTTGCTACCATCATCAACAAAAGTTACCCTACTGTCCTTGCTTATTTTGTTTTCACTAATAAGCTGATTCATTTTAACTTTTAATCTGGAAGATGTTTCATGAAGTACTGCTTCTTCATTATAACAAGGTAAAACTAAATATATAGTTTTCATTAAGCTCTCTCTCCTTTATATTAATTTCTAAAATTAATTCTTTTATAACTTAAACATTATATCATAAATATTAACTTTCTAAAAAATTTTAAAAAAGAACTCTAATAGAGTTCTTCTTTCTATTTCAAGCTCTTTAATATTTCAACACATTCTTTTCCTGTATTTTGCCAACTTAAAGTATTTAAATATTCCGTAGAAACTTTATTTATTTCTTTCAATACATCTGGATTATTAATTGCATTTTTAAACATTTCATAAAACTCATTATAATCAAATGATGTAACTAAAGCTGAACCTGTTGGGAAGAAATAATTAAAAGTTCCTTCCTTAAATTCAAATATAGGTAATCCTGTAGCTAACATTTCATATGGTACTAAAGATATATTAGTTAATGATCCAACCATACCAAAATCTGAATTATTATATAACTCTAACAATTCTGCTTTAGTAAGCTTTCCTATATTTTCTCCTCCATCGCATTTAAAGTCAGTAGATTCACCATAATATTTAACATTTAAAGTTATACCATCTTTTAATAAGTCATCCTTTAATCTCTTAACCATATATTGACATATGTATGGTGCTCTTTTTCCAGTATCTTTTACATAAACAGCCATATTGAATTCTTTTTTATTAGGATATTCATCAAAATTTCTACCTTTATCATAATATTCCTTTCCTTCATAAGGGAATGTAATTACATCTATTGGTGAAATTATTGAGCATTCTTTTTCTACCATATGTTTATTCCAAGCTCCTAAGCTTATCATATGGAAGCCTAATTCATAAGTCTTTTGTGCAATTATAAAAGCTTCACCAAACATATAGAAGTATGGTTCATAATCTTGTACAAAATACATTTTATATCCATTAATTTTTTTTGCATGATAAACTGTATCCCATTGAGTTGCAATTACTACATCAGTTTCAATATCTTCAATTGACCCATCAATAAAAGTTCCCTTATATCCTGCTAATGTAGCTTCTGCATTACTCTTCATTTCTTCAAGAGTTTCATTATCATAAATTGAAAAATATCTTACATCATAACCATTTTTACTTAACTCAGTACCTAATCTTAAAATTGATGTATGACCACCACTATACAATGGCATTCCTGGAATAATAAAAGTTACCTTTTCCACTTTTTCTGGAATCTTATTCTCAATGGGAGTAAAGTCTACAACTTTTAAAATTTTATCTATAAATTTTTTATAATTTCTTTGTTTTCTTAAGTAATTAACTTTTTTCAAAACCTTAATCATTTTTTTTACCTTCTTTTACAAATTATCTTTTACGAATTCTATCTATAACATTTTTAATTGCTTCAAATAAAAATTTATCTCTTAGTATGGCTAAGGATGCAAAATAAACTAAAGCTCCTACTACTATTTGAAGTATAAGTGATAAAATATTAATTGGTGTTACGTTTCCAACTAATCTTACAACTACTAACATCAATATACCACTTATCCAATACTTATATGTTTCTTTTATCCAAGTTAGATCAAACACAACTCTAGCAAACCAAAATTGAATTAATGCAATTGATAATTCAGCCGAAACTGTAGCTATTACTGCTCCCATAGCTGCAAATCTTGGAATTAATAATAAGTTAAAACAAAAATTAACTAATGCTCCTACACAAACAGAGGTTGTATATTCTTTATTCTTTCCTATCGCTAACAAATACTGTGTCCCAAAAACATTGCCAAGACCTATTATTATTACCAATACCGGTGAAATCTTAGTTAATGGAATTACACTTAAAAACTCATTACCAAAAAGTATTGGTACAAATTTATCACTTATCCCTATTAAGCCAAAAGTTATTGGTATAGATAAAAAACTAATTACAACAAAGGCTTTTCTTAAACTCTTCTTAACTTCATTTAAGTCATCTTTACTAAATAAATTTGCAATTCTAGGAAGCATTACGATACCCAAAGAAGTAACAACAGATAATAATATTCTTACTACCTTTTGTGATTGATCATAATATCCAGCTTCTACTGCCCCTTTAAATAAGTCTATCATAGTTTTATCTAAAACAGTATAAACTTGAGTAGCTATTTGTGGTACAAATAGTGCTAATATAGGCATAATGTGCATTGCTATTTTCAGCTTTCCAATTCCCTTAACTTTAAGCATATCCTTACCTACATAAAACCACATAATTAATTGTCCTACAAACATTGTTCCTGCATTAATTAAAATATATTTCCATAAATCATCTCTTGTTTTTACAAAAGTAAATATTAATATTACAGAAATTATTTTGGCAAAAAAACTTCTTAATGATGCATTTTTAAAATTTTCAATTCCAAGGAAATACCAAGATATATCAACAGCTGCTGCTAATATATAAAATCCTTGTAGCATATAGAAAACTCCATATTTGTGACTTTGCCCTAATGTTAAAGCAAATACCACATAAGCTAAAAGACAACCAGTAAATTGAATAGAAAATATCTCCCAAAATGTTTTCTTTAACTTATCTTTCTTCTCTCTTATAGTTGCTATCTTTTTAGTTGCATATATACTTATTCCTAAACTACCAAGCAGAATAAAATATTGTGTATTTGCATATGTAACAGTATTTATACCTATTCCATCTGCAGACAAAACTCTTGATACATAAGGTATTGTTAGTACAGGCAATAAAACTGAAGTCATTTGATATAATAAATTATACAAATAATTCTTCTTAACGCTCATGGTCATAATACTTCCACCTCTTATTCTTCCTAATTATTTATATTTTTCTATATTAATTGTCTTAGATAATTATTTATTACCTCTCTAAATTTGTCAATAATATAACCAATTTGTTAATAAAAGTTTTAATTAGCTATTTCGAAAAACAAAAAAGTTTGCTTATTTCAGTACTATTATACTAAAACAAGCAAACTTTAACTAAGTACAAAAGTGGCTTCGCCACGCTCCCTTCGGGAATT
>FR883418.1 GCA_000435835.1 Clostridium sp. CAG:221 | reverse complement strand
CACAATTCTTTCAACAGTCCCTGTATTTAATGTATTTTATATTTTAATAATATATTTATGCATTTATTTTATATTCAGCTTCAACATCCTTATAGCTAATATTTCTACTTATCATATTACTTCTTTCTTTTAAATAATTTTGAAGTGCCTCATCTCTACAATAAATATAACAGCCCTTCATTCCCCTAGTTAATAATACTCTATAAGTATTCTTTATTATTTCATCAGCTTTAGCCAATGCCTCTTCCTTATTTTCCTTATATAATTTCTTAATTCCTTTTATGCTCTTATCTCCACTATCTCTCTTTGTAAAATCTGTTATTATCTTTCCATTTTCATATCTTATATCCTCCCCAATAATAACTCCAACATAATCAAATTCAAGTCCTTGACATGTGTGAATACATCCAATTTCATTTACAGAGTTTTTTCCTATAGCCCATGGTTCTTTAGCAGCTAAGTTCCACTTCATTTTAAAATCATACTCTGGAAATACTATATCATACTTATTAAAATCCTTTTTACTTTCCCACTTCCAACAATAACCTGCCAATAGTCTTGATTTATTGTTTACTTTATTTTTCTCTTCTATCATTTTTCTCATTTCAGTAGGATTATCTACTACTTGTAAGTCATAATTAAAATCAAATCCATCGAAATTAGCAGTTTCCTTAATTTCTAAAACATCATTTAACCAATTTAAATATCCATCTGAACCATTACATCTAAATTGTGCTGTTAAAGTATCTTCATGAACTTTTGCACCTAATATATTTGCATATTTCTTTATTTCCTCAACTGATCCAATATCATTTAATGTAACTCTTTGAGCTTCATCAATAAAAAATACAGCTAATTTTGATGCATTTATTATTTCTTTAATTTGATTTTCACCTTTATTTTGAAACAGTCCTGATTTTTCATTTAATCTATGTGCCTCATCCACAAGTAAAACATCTATTTCATTTTCTTTAGCTTCAACATAGCTTCCAGATCCTTTAAATAGATTTCCTATATATTTCTGTGTATAATTTCCTTTAAGTTTTAATGAATATACTTCTCTAGGAGCTGAATTTTTAGATACATATTGTGTTATATATCCTGCTGAATTTAACTTTACTAATAAATTAATAGCTAATACTGATTTTCCAGTACCAGGTCCACCTTTAATTATAAACACGTTTTTTTCTCCGCTCATAATTTTTTTCATGGCTGTTTTTCTTATTCTCTCAAAAACAACTTTTTGAGCATCAATTAATTTAAATTCTTCATTTCCATCAAGCATTAACACTAATGCATCTTGTAAAGATTTTGATGGTTTTATTTTTCCACCTTCTATACTATATAAACCTTTTCCTTCATCTCCTTTATAAACATATCTGCATATAAATTCCCTAAGTTTTTTAACTTCCCCTTGAACATATACAGGAGCTTTTTCTAAATATTCATCATAGCAACTATCTACTATAGGATCATTATCCTCATGTTTAATATAATTATGTAGATATGCACATGGATGTAATAATATCTTATTTTTTTCTACCGCTTCATTATAATCTTCTATAGCACAAGCATAAGTCCATGCTTGATAAGATGGATGTGTTGTTCTTCTTATACCCTTATTAATAAATGTTTTAACTATTGCATTTTCATCTTCAACTTTTTCAATACTTTCCCATTGTTTTAATTCAATTATAACAACATTTTGCTTATCTTCTTTATCTACACCTGAAATAATAAAATCTATTCTCATTGATGTTGCAGGTATTCTATACTCAATGGCAATGGTTGCATCATTAGGTATCTCTGAAACATTAAGAGCCTTATACATATACAGCATAGAATTTTTCCATGCTCTTTTTTCTGCTAAACTTACTTTTCCAACCTTTTCTCTATATGCTTTTTCTATTACTATACTTATACTATCATTATCAACATGCTCAATAAACTCTCTTTTACTTGCTTTATATATAATCATATTTAATACCTATTTCCTTAATATTTTTCTTCATATTTATAATTCTGTATATTTAGTGCTTTTTCCTTTTGCCTTTTCAACTGGATACTTCAATTCATTTTTATCCATTTTCATATTTATTATATCTTCAATATTAACATCTAAAGCATTAGCCATATGTATACAGTAAATCATAACATCAGCCAATTCTTCTTTTACATTTTGCAAATTAAAATTATCATTATCCCATAAAAATTCTTCTAATAATTCTCCTGATTCTATAGCTATTGCTTTTGCTAAATTAGATGGCGTATGAAATTGCTGCCAATCTCTATCATCTCTAAACTTTTTTATTCTTTCCAATGTTTCTTTCATTATAAATCAACCTCTTTCTTTTATTTTCTAAGATTTATTCATTTATTATTTGTTCATATAAATGGTGTTAGTATAAAGTAGTGGACACATTAAA
>FR883417.1:26762-37625 GCA_000435835.1 Clostridium sp. CAG:221 | reverse complement strand
ATTAGCAACTCTGTACATTATTATCTTAGCATTTATATGTACTGCATCCGGCATGGCTGCTATATAGTAAGGTGGCAGTTCTGTAATCTCTGTCTGAACCTCCTTTTCGTACTCATAACTTTTTTCAAAGTCATTGATAAACTTTTCCTTTACCAAGATTGCTCTTGTCTTGTTCTCCTCGCTGGCTAATTCCACCAACTCGTCCATGAACTGAATTAACTCTCGTTTTGTCATTGCCAACCTCCTTTTTCGGGCAAAAAAAGTAGGACTTATTAGCAATGCCGGATAAACCGTTTTTAAGAGCTAATTCAGTCCTACATGAATTTTAATATTAAATTTCACCTCGCATTCTAATAAAAGCCATAACTCGACCATATCAGTAATCGAACATTATCTGACTTTTTGAAATGTAGGTCTTTGATTGTAAACAGCGCTGTCCTAACCTTAACCTAATGGCATAAAAAAATAGGACTAAATCAGTGCAAACCCTTGATTTTGTTGGGTTTCTCTTAATTTAGTCCTATTATAACAGGTCCATGGCGAGATACAAATATTTTTTCTGCCAACGCATCCTGTGAAAGCTTCATTGCTATTCTATATTTTTTTATTTGTTTTCCAATCTCCATACAATGTCCTCCTGCATTTTTAGTCTATAATATTAAGGAAAAATTTACTATAAAATATCTTTGATATTGGCTATTTTTCTTATGTCAAAAGTATTTGACACTCTCAAAAAACTTATTTTAAAGTTAATTATTTAAAAATAAATAATTCTTCAATAGGTGTATTAACAGCTTTAGAAATATCTATAGCTAATTTTAATGATGGATTATACTTGCCAGCTTCAAGCCTCATTATTGTTTCTCTTCTTACACCAACCATTTCTGCCAGTTGTTCTTGTGTCAAACCTTTTAATAAACGATATTTCTTTAAGATACAAATAAATTCAGCCATTAGTATTCCTCATTCTCAAATTTGTATAATAAATATTGTTGTAAAAATCCAGATAACCCAAATGCCAATCCAATTGTAGCTATTAAAAAACTTAATAACGCTTGAATTTCCTTAACTCTTGCTAATACTATTATTGCTACTAAGATAATGGCATTCAATGCAATCTTATTTGAAATTACTTCAGCTCTATATGCATTTATTTTAAAACGTTCATCTATTAAAGTATTAGACATTTTTCCTTCATAGTAAAAGCCAAAAAAACTAAAGAATGCAAAAAAGAAAAATGGAAATGGAGCTACTATGCCTTCAAGTAAAAAACCTATGAACCCTAGAAATCCAAGGAAACCAAAGAGTCCCATCTTAGGATTTATTGTTCTACTTTGTAATGGTTCATTCTTAAAAGATGTATTTACTAAAATCCCATTTTTAAATAATCTTATTAATATGTTTATAATTTTCATTTTATCCTCCTATACCAAAAGTGATATATCTATCACTTTATGATACAAATATATCACTTAAAAATTTTATTTTCAATACATCATCTTATAATTTTAGTAAAATAATGTATTAATTACCAAATAAATTATTTTTAAGTGTAAAATAACTAAAGTATTTATATATTCTTAATGCATATATAAATAAGTTTTTTAATTAAAACACATACTAATAGAAATTGGTTATGGAGGTTTTATAATGTTAAAAAATAAAATTTTAATCAGTGATGATAATCAAGACATAGTAGAAGTGCTAGCAACTAATGGCTGTGAAATATCTTGTGACAATAAGCCTATGAAAGAATTAGTGGCTAATTCTACAAATGCTGCACAAGAAAAACACGTTCCTCAAGTTCATGTTAATGGCAATATGGTAAAAGTAGATGTAGGAAGTGTCAAACACCCTATGGAAGAAGCTCATAGCATAGTTTGGGTCCATATAGTTACAAATCAAGGTACTCAACGTAAATATTTAAAACCAAATACTGATCCTGTTATCGAATTTGCTTTATGTCCTGATGAACAGTTAGAAGAAGTTTATGCTTACTGTAATCTTCATGGACTATGGATGACTAAAGCTCAATAAAATTATATTTAATTAGTAAAAAAGCAGATGAAGAAATTTCTTCATCTGCTATATCTATAGTTTTCTATTTTAAAAATAACTTGTCCTTTATTTTTAAATTTTTAACTAAAGCTAATAATGCCATTGATCCTACTACTAACATCCCCATTACAGATCTATCTCCTGTGTTAGGATTTGTACTTGGTTTTGTAACAGTTTCAGTTGGTTTATTTATATTTTCACCTGGTTTGTTTGTGTCTTCGCTTGGCTTATTTACATCTTCACCTGGTTTGTTTGTATTTCCACCTGTAATACTTCCATCTGGGTTTATAATACTTCCATCTTGGTTTGCAACGCTTCCATTGGGACTTACAACACTTCCACTTCCTGGAGTTACATCATCCCCATTTGGTAATACTACCATACTTCCTTCTGGTACATTAACAGTTCCATCTGGATTTACCGTTGGTACACCACCATTGCCATTTAGTGTAATAACAGTTCCAGCTGGAACTACTATTGACTGATCATTACCTGTATCCCAAACAATATTTCCGTCTGGTAGCTCTACACGTCCTCCAGTTGGTACTGTTACATTTCCAAATTGATCAACATGTGGAGCTTGTCCATTTGCTCCTGGTCTAACAAATACATCATCTGCAGTTCCTAATTGACCATCTTGTCCAGCAATTCTAGCTGATCCATCTGTTTCTATAGATACTTGACTATGTACTATAGTACTCTTTTCTTGAATTAATAAAGTTTCATCATTAACATCTGCAAAAGATGTTGTTAATCCTATATTACTTATTGTTATTGCACCTGTTAATACTAAAACACTTGTCTTTTTTTTCATGTTTTCCTCAATTTTTCTACAATATTCGACTTATCTTTTTAAATTTTAGCAATAAATTATAATTTTTTCAATATTAATTTTATAACTATTTCTCTTACTTTTTTATATTATATGTAAATATAAATTATATTAAAAATTAAATTTTATTATTATAAATCTATAAATATGTAAAAAAGAAGTAATAGCTACAGGCATTTCCCCCTAACTATTACTTCTCTATTCACATAATTTTTCATTTACATTTATCATTTTCTAATCTATTTCCTCTATAAGACAATGATGTTCTTTCTCTTTGGAATCATAACAAATAGCCACAGCTAATATTTTTTTACCCATATTTTCTCTTTTAAACTTTTCAACATATTCTTTACTTCTTATTTGTTTTAATGCAATCTCTGGTTTTTCGTCTTTTTTTAGTTCCACAATAAAAGCCGTATCATTTTTCCTTCTTGGATGAAAAGTAAAATCTGCATACCCTTTTCCAGTCTTTTCTTCTCTTTCTACTCTATAATTATCTCTAGCTGAAAGATATGCTAGTGTAAGTACACAAGAAAGGCTATTTTCATCATTATATTGCAAAATTGGAATTTCAGAATTATGAATATCATGAAGTATTTCTTCTATTATCTTCACATCTTTATTAACAGTTGCTTTTAGCATACTTTTTGAATTTTCTATTATCTTAGAAACATATCCAAAAGATTCATCTTCTAATGCTTTCTCGAACTCTAACATAAGCTCCTTATTAGGTATCTTTAAATATCCATCATAATAAGATAAAAACCCTAACACTATCATAGCTGAATAAATTTCTTTTTTAGTTTTAGGTGTCCCTTGCCCTGCTCTAAACTCTTCTTTTATGATTACATCTATTTCTTCACCTGCAACCATTTCAATAACTTCATCTCTAATTTCTAAAATATTATATTTCAAATATTCACTTACTTCATCCATTGCTCCTGTATTAGTCCAATAGCTTTCACAATAATTATTTTGTAGTGCTTTAACAACTGATCTTGGATTATAAACTCTTATTCCAGTAGCAGTAAAATATCCATTATACCAACTCTCTAGATCTTTAAAGTTCATCTTACCATTTCTATTACAAAGCTCTATAACTTCCTCTTCTACAAAACCAAAATACTCTCCAAATTTTCTATCTTTTAAAAATGTATACTCATCAAACATATTTAGTGCACTACCACTAGAATATTTTTTAATAGGTAACACCCCTGTCATATAGCAAAGAGCTACATATGGTTGATCTTTTAAAAGATTTCTTAAGAACTCTAAAAAATCATTTTGATTTTCTTCAAATAAATTATTATTAAAAATATAATCCCATTCATCAAAGATAAAAACAAATTTTTCTTTTGTATCATAAAGCATATCGCTTATTGTAAAATACTTTTCTGGTTTTATATAAGGATACATTTCTACGATATCATTTACCAAGGTAGTTTTTATCATTTTAATGTAATCATCATATGTATTTCCTCTATCTGATATGCTATTGAATGATATATTTATCACATTATATTTATTTAAATTTTCTTCATAACTTTTGCATACATTTATCTTTAATTTATCAAAAATTGCTTTAGATTCTACAGCCTTAGAATAGTATGCTCCCAGCATATCTGCAATACTTGATTTACCAAATCTCCTTGGTCTTGTAATACATATATACTTGCTCTTAGTAGATATTTTTTCATTCAGCATTTTAATTATCATTGATTTATCTACAAAATATTCTTCATTAACAAGTTCTTTATAGTTTTCAAATTGTTTATTTGTATTTAAATATCTCAAGAATTAACCATCACTTCCTTAATTATATTTTCCACTATTTAATTACAACAATTATAACATAAGCCAATAATACTTTTAATATTATTGGCTCAATTTTAGCTTTATAATCCCTTGTTAGAATATTTTAACTTAGCATAGATAAAACTATATTATACATAAATTTTGATATATGTAGAAGGTATATTATTGAAAGCTATTGTATATGAAGGAATTAAAAATGTAAATGTTCGCGATGTAGCTGATCCCACAATAAAAAAGCTAATGTAGGACCTATAAAAGTTCCTGAAGAATTATCTGATGAGCAAGTTCTTTTTCTCACTGATGTTCTACCAACATCTTATTGGGGTGTAGATAATGCAGATTATTATAACCCATAAACTTTCATTATCTGAAGGTAAGTATGCTTATGATATATTTCATAGTAAATTAGATAACTGTATCAAGGTAATATTAAAACCATAATTATAAAACTGCACTTAAGGTTATATATTTTCAATATCAACCATAAGTGCAGCCTTATATTTACTTCATATTTATCTATAGTTTTTTATGCCCCAACCAATCTCTACAGATATTTTCTAAGATACTCTACAGATTCTCTTAACCCATCAACTGTCTTAGTTTCTAAAACACATGTGCAATTATTCTTTATTGCAAAATTTATTTTAGGCATATCTTCTGTAAATGTATATCCTAGTTCATTTCCTTCGCTAAAAAAGAAACTAAGTATCCTTAGCTCTATTTGTTTGCAGTAAAAATTCTTTCCAAAAGTTATTAACTATTATTTCTTTTTCACTCATATTTTCTCCCTCATTTATAAAATTATATAGTAACATATTATAGTACATATAAATGGATCAATTGTAGCATATATTCCCTTGTAATTATCTTTAGTATGAATTTTAATTTATATTCCATTTAATGTAATTGTATCATATTTTTTTAAATCTTAAATATATAAAAAGAAGCAATAACTAAAGATATTTCTCTCTACCTATTACTTCTCTATTCACTAATTTTACATCTTTAATTCATCTAAACTCTTTGAGTTTATTCCTCAATTCATCATTCATCACTCATAATTCATCATTAACTAAGTTCCTCAATTTTTAATTTTTCATTTTACATTTTTCATTTATCTGATGAATAAATTTCTCCTATTCGCTCTGTATTAAACAATACTATATTAACCCAATGCTTTGTATAATCAAACATTTTAACATTTTCAGCAAACTCTGATAAAATGGCTGGACCATAAAAACTAGATACTCCTGCTCTTAAACACATCATATGTGCCACTGTTGTATCTGAATATCCATTTTATCTCCTCTTTTAAGAGCAGGTGGCTTTATTAAATTTAACATATTTTAGCCCCCTCTTTATAACTATTATACTATAAATTAACACTTACTATGATGTAGTATTTATTCTAATAAATTTAATAACAGCTACAAATGTATCATTTTTATTCCCATTTAAAGCACTTAATTGCAACTGCTGAACAAATAGCAGTTATTATCAACATAATAACTATTGGTATTATAATATTCTCAACAGATTGTCCTAAAATTGCTGATTTTAGTATTTTTATTCCTTGTGTAAGTGGAAATACATCTACTATGTTTTTCATTATATTTGGCATAACCTCATATGGTATTGTTGCCCCTGAAAATATAAGCATAGGAAAATATAACACACTTGCTATAACTCCTGCAATTTTTGAATCTTTTGATATACCACCAACCATAATTCCAATACTAAACATTGAAATCATAACAAGTAGCCATCCTAAAATGAAGTTAAAAATATTTCCTTGCATATTAAATTTAAAGAAAAGTTTAGCTACTAAAAATAATGAACTCATAGATACTAAAGAGTATAGAGCATATATAGTAACTTCTACTAGTAATATAACTATTGGATCAACAGGTGTTACTTTAAATCGCTTTAAAATATGCTTACTTCTATAATCTGAAACTACTAAAGGTAAGCCCATAACTCCTCCAGCACAAATTGCAATAGATGTTATTGCTCCAAATGATTGCTCTAAAAATGTATAATTTGCCCCTTCAAAAGCAGGCTTATTTCCATAAATAACTCCTATTACTACAAGTACAACTATAGGCATACATATAGCAAATATGACCATGTCCATTCCTCTTAATGACAACTTCAACTCTGTTTTTAACATTGTATTAAATGACTTCATATTACATTACCTCCTTATCAGTGTACCAAAGATATGCATCTTCTAATTTTTCATAAGGGCTTGCTTTAATAGCCTCTTTAACTGTTCCCTGAAATACTACCTTTTCTTTTTTTAGAATACAAATAATATCACATAATTCTTCTACCTCATCCATAAAATGTGAAGTTAACATAATTGTTAAACCTTTTTCCTTTAGGTCTTTTAATATTTGCCATACATCTCTTCTCGCTCTTGCATCAAGTCCAGTTGTAAGCTCATCTAAAAATACTACTTCTGGATTAGGAATAAGTGCAAGTATAATAAACAATCTTTGCTTTTCTCCTCCTGACAGCGCCTTTACTAAAGTTTTACTTTTTTCTTCAATTCCGAACCTTTGTAATAATTCCTTATAATTAGCTGGATTTTTATAAAGTGATGCTGTCATTTCACAAAGCTCTTCAACTCTTATATTTTCTTGATAATTAGCTTCTTGAAACTGAACTCCAACTCTTTCAAATACCTCTTTACGATTAGATATTGGATTTAATCCTAGTATTGAAACTCCCCCCTTATATATCTTTTTAGTTCCAAGTATACATTCAATACTTGTACTCTTACCTGCTCCATTAGCTCCAAGTAACCCAAATACAGTTCCTTTTTTTACTGCAAAGCTTAAATTCTCTACCGCTACACAACTTTTATAGCTTTTTGATAATTTTTCTACCTTAATTACATACTCCATTTTTATATCCTCCTTTTTTTGATGTAAAAATAATAACACCAAACAAAAGTCTGGTGTTAAAGTGGAGGGTTTGAATATTTTCTTTTCATTTCATATAACATTTCTAATATCTCCTCAGCATTTTGAATAGCTAAATTCAAAGAAATTATAAGCTTATCACATACTGAAATAATATCTTCATTTTCATTAGGTGAATTTAATACCTCGTTAATATCAGCTTCATTATGCTCTGATAATTTATTAAGCATTCTAAGTATAGCAGAAAGAGAGTAATTACCACATTTAAGAGAACGAATAACCTTTAAGCGTTGGATATCTTCATAGGTATAAATCCTATATCCATTTTGCAGAACTTCAACCTCAAAAGCTTTACGTGCTAACTTAAGTTGATATATATGCAAATCTGTAAATACACGATACCCATTGTCTTTTCTAATAGGTTTTGATATTAACCCTAAATCCTCATACATACGTACAGTATTTGAATGTATTCCTATCAACTTAGCTACTTCACTTGTTTTATAAGTTTTATCTATCGACCTCACTCCCTTTATAATCATTTTGATTTTATTTCATCTTTATTATTATCATAATATATAATTCCATTTTTTATATCATACATCAATATAAATTTTTATAAAAAATAAATGTAAAAATTATTTATTATATAAACTTACAGACAAATTATAATTTGAAATATTACTTATAATACGGTATTTTCAATAATAAAAATAGCCTTAGGCAAGTTATATCAATGCCTAAAGCTATAAACCTCACTTATTTATGGTACGGTTCTCCGTAACTACTCTAAATTCACTTATTTATGGTACGGTTCTCCGTAACTACTCTAAATGAGGTTTTGCCACTTTATTCTTTTATCTATTATATATAATTATGCTATAATTCCCACGCTACAGTTTATTTTAATAGATCATTTATTATTGAAGCTAATTTCTCAGGTTCATATGTTGGGGCAAATCTCGAAATAATCTTACCATTTTTATCCACTAAAAATTTAGTAAAATTCCATTTTATATCTTCTCCATCAGTTTTAAACCCTAGATCTTCAAGCTTTCCGTATAATAACTTTGATTCTTCATCTTCTTCTGCTTGTGGTGCTTCTGATTTTAAAAACTTATATAAGTCTGAAGCATTTTCTCCATTTACTTCAATTTTAGCAAAAGTTTCAAAAGTTGTTCCATATGTTAATTTGCAAAAACTTGATAACTCAGCATCACTTCCTGGTGCTTGTTGGAAAAATTGATTACATGGAAAATCTAATATTTCAAAACCTTTATCTTTATATTCATCATAAATCTTTTGTAACCCTTCATATTGTGGTGTAAATCCACATCCACTTGCTGTATTTACTATTAAAAGAACCTTTCCTTTATATTTTTCTAAAAGTATTTCTTCTCCATTTGTCTTTTTTACTTTAAAATCATATATCATAATTTTTTCTCCTTCTTATAAATGTTTCTCAATATTTTCTTTAATCACCTGTTTAGGTGAAAATCCTATTAATCTTTGAACTTCTTGACCTTTTTTTAATAATACTAATGCAGGAATATTAGATATATTATATTGTTCTGCAATATCCATACTGTTATCAACGTTAACCTTTATTATGTTAATTTTATCTTCAAATTCAGCTTGTAACTCATCCAATATTAGTGAAATCATTTTGCAAGGTCCACACCATTCTGCAAAAAAATCCACTAAAACCATATCTTTTTCAATTTCACTTTTAAATTCATTACTATTAACTACTTTCATCATAAATTATACCTCTTTATTTTTTCTTTTTATTTGTTCTATGTAAGACACAGCTGATAATGCTGCTATATTTCCTTCTCCTGCTGCCTTAATATATTGATATGGAGTACCAACTATATCTCCTGCAGCATAACAACCTTTAATATTTGTTTTCATTGTTCTATCAACTTCTACATGATTGTTTTCAATTTTTAAACCTGGAACTAATTGTCCTGGTGATATACTATCTCTTAAAATAAATACCCCATCTGTTTCAATTTCACTATTTTTAAGAATAAGTTTTTTAACTGAACTATCTCCTACTATTTCCACTGGAATATCCTTTATTATTTCAATAGATGAATCAACTTCTATTTCTTGCTTATACATTGGCACATAATATACTTTTGATGCTATTGTTCCTATAAAATTTGCTTCAGCTTCTTCATGCTTATTATAAGCAATTATTGTTACGACTTTATCTTTATATAAAGGAGCATCACATGTTGCACAATATCCTACCCCTTTACCTAAAAACTCTTCTTCCCCCTTAAATGGCTTACCAAAATTAACTCCTGTAGCTAATATTATTGAAGTAGCTTCATACATTTTGTCATTTACCATTAAAGTAAAATAATCTCCCATAGCATAAATGCTATTCACTTTTTCTTCTGTTATTTCAATATCCATTGCTTTTAAATGATTAGCAAATTCATCTCTTATTTCTACTCCACTTTTTCCATAAAAACCTAAATAATTATTTATCTTATGAGCCTTTACAAGTTTTGTACTTATTTCATTACTTCCAAAAATAATAAATCTTTTATTTCTTATCTTTGCATTTAATGCTGCTGATATTCCAGCTGGTCCACTTCCTATTATTGCAATATCATATCTTTCATTCATTTTATCATTACCACCTATAATTATTTTAATAATTTTTTAATATCCTCTTCAATTTTTAATGGCTTTACTGTAGGTGCATATCTTTTAACTACATTTCCTTCTGAATCAATAAGAAATTTTGTAAAATTCCATTTAATTTCTTTACTCAATAAACCTTTTTTCTCATTTTTTAAGAACTTATATAATGGATGTGCATTTTCTCCATTTACCTCGATCTTTTGGAACATATTAAATGTAACTCCATAATTTAAAGAGCAGAACTCTTGTATTTCTTCATTGCTTCCTTTATCTTGATTTGCAAACTGATTGCAAGGAAACCCTAAAATTTCTAGACCTTCTTCTTTATATTTCTTATTTAATTCTTCTAATTCAGTAAATTGTGGTGTTAATCCACATTTACTTGCTGTATTAACTATTAATACAACTTTACCTTTAAATTCTTCCATCTTAACTTCTTGCCCGTTCATTTTTTTTGCTGAAAAATCATAAAATTTCATACTTTATCTCCTTTTAATTTTATAAAATTTAATTTTATTCAATTAATTATCTTAAATTTATAGAATTTGCTACATATACATTTAATTAAAA
>FR883417.1:0-26624 GCA_000435835.1 Clostridium sp. CAG:221 | reverse complement strand
TATGTTCTTGCCAAACTTACAATACATTTTCTCTGGAACCTCAATAATTTCATCCCTCATTTTTCTTCCTTTTTCAGTAACCTCCACAATAACTACTCTATCATCATTTTTATCTCTATATTTATTTATTAATTCCATCGACAGTAGCTTTTTTAATACAGGAGTAAGAGTTCCTGAATCTAAATGTAGTTTGTTCCCCATTTCCTTTACCGTTATCTTTTCATATTCCCATACAACTAACATAGCAATATATTGAGTGTATGTAAGTCCATATTTATCTAACTGTGGTTTATAAGTTTTTATTACTTCTCTTGAGGCTGCATATAATGAAAAACATAACTGATTATCTAATTTCATTTTCTCATATTTACCCATTATAATTCCCCTTTTTTAAATTTTTTCAAATTTAATTTTATTCAATTAATCTTGTTATTATATTATTACTATTCACCACTTTTGTCAAGTGTAAATTAATATAAATATATTTTTTAACTCTTTATTATTACTTATGGTAGTATATTTTCAATTACAAAAATAGCTTTAGGCAAGTTATACCAATACCTAAAGCTATAAACCTCACTTACTTGTGATACGGTTCTCCGTAACACTTCTAAATGAGGTTTTTTCCCTTTTATTCTTCTGTATATATTCTACATATTAGATTAGTTCTAAATCATAATCTTTTTATACATCATTTAAAAATTAAGATTAAATTTCTTGGTCTTGATATTGAAGTTAAAAGCAAAGAAAAAGATGCTCCATCCGACGAAGAGTAGCATCCTTTTTGTTAACATATTTGTTTAAATCCAATAGCCCTAAAACAAAATAAATGTTCTAAGGATTGCTTAGTGTTACCAACACTAAGCTTTTCTAATTTAGATTATATCAAATTTTTATAAAAAGAAACATATATATTTATTTCTTTTATTAGTATTGTGTTCCATTTATATTGATTGAATTTATAATCCTAAAATCTCTTTTGGCATTTACTTGTGGTATTGTTCCCCATATTAGATGTAAGCGATGTTTTTCCATCTAATATCTTATATCTATTCTTACATAGCATCTAATCTAGAATATAGAAATATGTGAGTTGTTATTTAACTTTTTAAACTCATTTCATATTTAATCTTTTCAGGGTATGATTCATAACTGGTCCGATGATTATAATAGCTATTATTGGTCCTACAAGTAATTGCCTATTTAAAAATAACCCTATAGTACAAAAAATCATATCTCCTACACTTCTCAATAATCCAATAGAAATCTTTGTTTTCTTATTTAATAAAAAAATACACGAATCGTAACTATTTTTCCCCAAATTTGCACCGGTATAAATACCTACACATTTTACTTAGTTCGATTTAATGTGTCCACTACTTTATACTAACACCACACCTATTCCTAAAATTACAAGACCTAATAAAAGAATAACCATATTATATTCATTTTTAGGTAATATATTAAGACATAATTCATTAGAAATACCCACTATTATTGGTTGTATAATCGTTCCTATACCTAATTGTGAACGATCAAATATTAAAGGAAGCATAAGCATTAACATCGCAATTAATAAATTGGATTTCAATATACTTATATGAAACGTATTTGATGTTCCTACCCAAACCCATGCTAATGGATCAGCACCCAATGAAGTAGATAAGGCTAGCGCTATTCCAATTCCCATAATAGATGAACCCAAAATAACTATTAAGAATTTCTTTATTATAAGAATTCTATTCATATAAATCCAACCCTTCTAAAGATAAGTTCTCACCATTTGTAGCAATAACTCTTTTATACCAATAAAATGATTTTTTAGGAATTCTCTTCAATGTACCATTTCCTTCATTATCTCTATCTACATAAATAAAACCATATCTTTTTTTCATTTCCCCTGTGCCGTTTGAAATCAAATCAATACATCCCCATGATGTATATCCCATTACATCTACTCCATCTTCATCAATGGCCTCCTTCATAGCCTGAATATGCTCTTTAAGATACTCAATACGATAATCATCAATAATCTTACCGTTATTTTCTATTTTATCTGCTGCCCCTAATCCATTTTCTACAATAAACAGAGGTTTTTTATAACGATCATATAGCTCATTCATTGTTATTCTTAAGCCTAATGGATCAATTTGCCATCCCCAGTCACTTGCTTTTAAATAAGGATTTATAACAGATGCAAAAATATTGCTTTCCGTTTGTTTCGCTTTTTCTGGATTTTCACTACTTACTCTAGATGAGTAATATGAAAAGCTAATAAAATCAACAGTATTATTTAATAGTATTTCTTTATCTCCATTTTCAAAAGGAATAACAGCCCCTTGCTTCTCTACCCATTTTAGTGCATAGTTAGGATAATATCCCCATGATTGAACATCTATAAACATATAACTTTCTCTATTATCGCAAATTGATTTCCAGTAATCTTCTGGCTTACATGTTTCCGGATAATATGAACCTGCTGCCATCATACATCCGATTTTATTATTAGGATCAATTTCATGAGCTATTTTTGTTACTAACGCACTAGCAATAAGTTCATGATGTACTGCCGTAATCATAACTTGCTTTTTATTTTCTCCTTTTTCAAAATATAATCCAGCAGCAACGAAAGGAAAATGTAATATCATATTGATTTCATTAAATGTTAACCAATACTTTACTAATCCCTTATATTTACTAAATAAAGCTTTTGCAAATTTAACGTAGAAATCTATCATTTTTCTATTTTTCCATCCACCGTATTTTTTAATTAAATACATAGGACAATCAAAATGATTAATTGTGACTAATGGCTCAATATCATATTTTTTACATTCTTTAAACATATCTTCATAAAAAGCTAAACCTTCTTCATTAGGTTTTTCTTCATCTCCATTAGGAAAAATCCTTGTCCATGCAATTGACATTCTATATGTTTTAAAACCCATTTGTGCAAATAAAGCTATATCTTCTTTATATTTATGATACATATCTATTGATTTCTGTGCTGGATAAAAATAATTTTCATCGAAATCAAACATTCTAATTTCTCCTGTACCAACTCTATAACGATCTTTCCCAAGTGGCATTAAATCAACATTAGCTAGCCCTCTGCCACCTTCATTGTAACCACCTTCACATTGATTAGCAGCAGTTGCACCACCCCATAAAAAGTTCTTTGGAAATCCCATCTTATAATCCTCCTTGTTTTTTTAATAATTATAAAATACTTATATATGATAAGTAAAAAAAGTTTCCATTACGGAAACTTTCTTGTTTGCTCCAATCTTAATTCAGAAATAATAATATCAATAATATGACGTAAGGCATATTCATTATAAATCTGATTATTTGAAGGAATAATCAATTTATTCTTAGAAAAATCAATATTCTGCTGACAAGTAATCAACCACATATTAATATTAGCACTTTCTATTTTTCTAATAATTCTTTTATTATAATAAAACGTCTGGCCATTAACACTTAATATAATAAGTAAATCATTTCCTTTAAATGTGTATTCTTTTAAAAAATCAACATCGCATATAAACACTTCTTTATAGAACGTGCTAAATTCACTTTGGATTAAATTGCATAAAGCTCGAGAATCTCCCTGTGCGTAAATATATATTCTTTTACTTCTACTAATATCCTTAATAATATTATTAAGAATAGAATAATCAATATTTTCAGATACGAATTTAATTATTTTACCTATACTACTTGTAAAATAGAAGCTGTTTTCAATTAAACTAAGTTCTTTAGAAAACAAAACCTTTTTTCTTGTAAGAGAATCACAATACTCTAAGCATGCTGTTTTAAATTCTCCGTAAGAGTTAAAACCTAAAGATTTAACATACTTTGACACTTGACCTTTCGATACAAAACATTGTGCTCCAACATCCTCTATGGTCATTTTATATATTTTATCAATATTTTTTTTTACATACATACTAATAATATATGCTGTACTTTGATGATCATTAGAATTTAATTTATCATTTAATTTATCAATTATCAAAAATAATACCTCCATAATATAAATAATAAATATACTTAACTACACAACTAAGTTAATATTTATATTATACTAAAAATTTGATTATCATTTATTTAAGCTCTTTTTATTATAACAAAATCAAGAAAATCAATCTCTAAACTTATTATTTCATATTACTAACGTTATATCATTTACACATATAAAAATAGCCTTAGGCAAGTTATATCAATGCCCAAAGCTATAAACCTCACTTATTTATGGTACGGTTCACTTGTCCTCATTCAAAATTTACAATTTCACAAAAAAGAAGTAACAATTAAAGATACCAATCTCCAACTATTACTTCTTTTTTATTAACTTTTCCTGCTTCAATTATTTTTAGCTTTGTTTTAAAATAATGTGGAAATAAGTATAACATAAAGGGATGTCCAATAGACGTCCATTTAAATCGCAATATTTTAATATTGCGAACTAAATGATCTTTGAAAATTGAATAATACGGTATTAAAAAATGTGCTATAATTTATTTATAATAATATTAAACTTGATTTATATAAATTAAATTTTAGGTGGTGAATATAGTGAATATTAGAGAAGCAAATGCTGAAGATATTGAACCAATTGCAAGTTTATATGTTATGAATTGGAAAAAAACATATGTAGGTTTGTTACCAGATAACTTTTTGAATGGATTGACTGTTAATGAAGGAATAAAGAAATGGCAAGAATATCTTAATAAAGAAAAACATAGGATCTTTGTTGCGTATGAAAATGAAAAAATTTTAGGTTTTTCTGCATGTAAGGAAGATAAAGAATTAAAGAATTGCTTATATTTAGATTCACTGCATGTTTCTGAAACTTCAAGAGGAAAAGGTGTTGGAACAAAACTTATCAATACAGTAGGAAGCTATGCTTATATTAAAGGTTATGAACATATGAGTATTTGTATTGTAAAAGGAAATGATAATGCAAAGAGAATTTATGAAAAAATGGGTGCAAAACATTACAAAGATTTTATAGACTACTTTGGAGATACAGAATCCAATTCAGAAAAACTCATTTGGAATAATTTAAATTATTTTAAATAAATTCTAGGTAGTTTATTATAAAATTTAATATATTAAGAAAATAAAATTAATGAAAATACCGTATTATTAAATAAAAAATATGCGGTATTTTTTTAGTTCGCAATTCATTTAGATTGTTCATCAATCATTATATTAATTGCACATTAAAAAACAGTAAAATAAAACATATCTTACCTTATATATATATATTTGTCTTCTGATTTTAAAATCCTTTATTAAAGATATAGAATATGTTGAATTAGCATGAATAAAGAATTTTTTAGGCTTATTTCTTTCCATTTCTGTTTTAAATAATTGCCTCCACTTATACCAGAATAAGTAGTTAGTTAGGTATTTTGTTGAGACTCCATTAAACTTGTTTATCCATCTTTTTAAACTACTATGAAAGGCATTAACTCTTTGAATATTGTAAATATCCATAGTTTTTCTTCCATCTCTAATTTGATGTAATTCAAAATTATGTTGAGCTGCAAAGGAGATATAGCTCCTATGCTTATCAGTACATAATATAGAATTCTCTTCAACAACATTTAATAGAGTCCTATTTATATCGGTATATTTAGGTCTACCATCATATATTAATCCAGTGTATAAATTACCTAATCTATCTACACCACATAACACACAGTCAAATTCCTTGGATATACCTCTTGTATTTATTTCTTTTCCACGCTTCCTTGCTTCCCTTGCATTGTAAAATTTTAATGCCATTTTTCCATGGTATTTTCCGTATTTAGATATTTTGTAATGATTACAATAAGGGCAACACTTCCCCTTATTAAATCTACTTTCAGCTATTTCTTCATCTTTCCAAACTTTGAAAGACTTTTATCCTTAATTATCAATTTTCAATTAATTAAGCATATTCATTTTTAATTTTTCATTCTTAATTATACAGTTTTCTAAACTTATGAGTTTATTCCTCAATTCATCATTTATCACTGATATTTCATCATTATCTTAAGCTGCTTTTTCTTCACTTTCCACAACTGTGTCACTTACCCTCTTCTTAATAAAGACAACAAGTCCAATATTAAATATCACTGTTACAATAAGAATTATTCCAAGTGGTATTCCCATATCAATAACTTGTCCGTATAATAATTGCCCCGGCGCAACGCTTATCGTTGCCACTGCCACTGAAAATGCTGATACACGTCCAAGCATATTTGATGGAACTTGTTTTTGTATAAATGTTAATGTAAGTACATTGGATAATGATAAAGATAACATAATTAATAATCCACCAAAGGCAAAAATTGTTGCCATTGCATAATTATTTATCTTTATAAATCCTAAAATAGACATTAGTATAACACCAGCTATCATAGGGTAATATGTATAATGTACCTTTTTCATTGAGAACATCTTTGGCTTTATACTTATCCAGAAGCCTCCTAATATCATACCTAGTACACATACACCTTCAACAATTCCATAAATCTCTGATGGAAGTTCAAGTAATACATTAATAAAATATGGTGCAACTATTGATAAAATAGGTACTAAGAATATATTACAAAAGGCATATGAAGCTATAATTGCAAGAACAACTTTCTTTTCCTTTTTTAAATATACAAAGCTATCCTTCATATCCCCAAAAGATTTCTTTACAAAGTCCATTGATACTAGTTTTTCTGTACTTTCATCATTCTTAGCCACATCTGGAATATCTAAAAACATTTCCATAATTGCTGATAATAAGAAACTTACAGCATTTATTATTACAATAACTTTTATTCCAAGTAATCCATAAAGTATTCCAGCTAAAATAGGTCCTACCACATTTACTATTGATCCTACTTGATTTATTATTCCATTGGCAGAAGTTAAATTTTCTTCATCTACTATTTGAGGTATGGAAGATGTTACTGCTGGTCCATATAATGTGTAACATATTGATAATATAAACATCACTGTACCAACTATAAGTGCACTATCATTTCCTCTTAATAATATAAATGCATATATTCCAATAAGTGCTGCACAAAAGAAATCTAAATATACCATTATTTTTTTCCTATTTACACTATCAGAAAGCTTTCCTGAAATAGGTGCAAAAATTATATAAGGTATTGTTGATATTGCTAATATCTGTGAAAATACAGCTGTACTTCCTGTAAACTCTAATAAGTATAATGACATACTAAATCTTTGTATGGCATTTCCAAAGAGAGAAATTATCTGCCCTATTACTATTATTAAAAAGTTTTTATTTCTCATTAAGCCTCCCTAAAAAGATCGTATTCCATACATATTGGATACTTGCCATCTTCACTTATTGTAAGATTAGCTTCTATTCCGTATATTTTCTTTAAATTTTCTTTAGTAATTACATCTAATGGTTTTCCTTCACAAATAACTTTTCCCTTTTTAAATCCAATAATGTTATCTGCAAATCTACATGCATTATTAAGCTCATGAAGAACTATAACCACTGTAATATTCTTTTCTTTATTTAGCTTTTCAAGAACTTCTAATACTTCAAGCTGATAAGACATATCTAAATAAGTTGTAGGTTCATCTAGCATTATTATTTCTGTTTCTTGAGCTAAAGTCATTGCTATCCAAGCTCTTTGTCTTTGGCCACCAGATAAATTTTCAACTTCTCTATCTGCAAATTCACTTAGTCCTGTTTCTTTTATTGCCCAGTCAATAACTTCTTTATCATGACTATTTAAGCCACCAATAAGCTTTTGATGTGGAAATCTACCAAAGGCCACAAGTTCTCTTACTGTAAGTCCACTTGGGCATACTGGCCCTTGAGGAAGAAATGCCACTTCCTTTGCTATATTCTTTTCATTTATCTTTTTAATATCTTTTTTATTTATAAAAATTTCTCCAGCCTTAGGTTTATTAATTCTAGCTAATGTTTTTAAAAATGTTGATTTACCACATCCATTAGCTCCAATTATTATACTTATTTTCCCCTTAGGTATGGATAAACTTAAATCTTCAATTATTGTGTTATTTTCATATGCTACACTTAAGTTTTTTACACTAATAGCTTCCATAATTATTTCTCCTTCATCATTAAATAAATAAAATATGGTACTCCAAATATTGATACTGTTATTCCCACTGGAATTTCAATTGGAGAAAATAAATTTCTCGAAACTGCATCTGCAATAAGTACTATTACTATACTTATCATTGCTGATACTGATATAAACTTTTTATGATAAGGTCCCACTAATTTCTTTGCAATATGTGGTGCTATAAGTCCTAAAAATCCAATATTTCCTGCAAAAGCTGTGGCAGTTCCTGCTAAAACAACTGCTAAGCTTAAGAATTTTTTTCTTTCTTTTTCTATATTTAATCCCAGTGATATGGCAAGTTCATCTGAAAGATTTAAAACATCTAATTTTTTATGGTTTAATAAAACCAATATAAACATTACAGCTACTATTGGAACAATCACTTTTACATAGCTCCATCCTGATCCCCAAAGACTTCCTGATGTCCATATTAATACTCTGTTATAATCTCCTACTCCACCTCTAAATGTAAAGAAAGTTATAAAAGCATTAAGTGCTGCATTTAATCCAATTCCTATAAGTAATAACCTTTTAGGTCTTATTCCTTCATGAGTTGTTGACATCATATAAATTATAATAGCTGTAACTGATGCACCGACTATGGCCATAAATGGCAGTACAAATATTGAAAGTTGTCCTAATTCACTATAATAAGCTCCTGTAGAATATGTAATGAATAATACTGCTGCCACTGCTGCACCAGCGTTTATACCTATTATTCCTGTATCAGCTAAATCATTTTTAGTGATGGTTTGAAGTATTGCTCCTGCTGTTGATAATGCAATGGCAACAAATGCTCCCACTAAAAGCCTTGGTAATCTTATACTTAATATTGCTGTATTTTGAAGTTTACTTCCATTTCCAAGTAAAGTATTTATAACTTCTAAAGGTGTAACCTTATATGTACCCCAACATAGGGACACTCCAAAGGAGATTATTAATAAAGCCATTAAAATCACTAACACTATTTTAAATTTATTTTTCTTCATTATCCTCTCTCCTTTCTAGCCACTGAAATAAAGAATGGTATTCCTATAATTGCTGTAAATACTCCAATAGGAGTTTCATATGGATTAAATAACATTCTTGCTGCAATATCAGCATAAGTTAAAAGCACTGCTCCAAGTAAAAATGAACAAGGAATATTTTTTCTATAATCTTCACCTAAAATCTTTCTTACTACTTGAGGGATAATAAGCCCTACAAATGCTATGTTCTTTCCTACTGCAACAGCTGCTGCAATCATAGGTATCATAACAATAAGTGTAATAAATCTTATTTTTTCTGGACTTTCACCAAGACCAATGGCCACATCATCTCCAAGATTTAAAATATTTATCTTTGGTGATAATATCATTGTAATTATAAGACCTATAATTCCTACAATAAATACAAGTTTAAAATCTGCCCAAGTTGCATTTCTAAATCCTCCTGAAACCCAGAAACCTATCATTTGAGATTGATTTGTTAAAAGTCCTATTACTGTTGTTAAGGATACGAAGAATGTACTCATGGCTGTTCCTGCTAAAAGGATTTTTGCAATGGAATTATTATTTGCTTTTTTAGATATAAAGCCTAAAACTATAAGACCAGTTATAAGTGCTCCTATAAATGAAGCAATCATTACATTTTTTGTTGTTATTCCTATTCCTGCTGCATAAAAAATAGCTATTACTAAAGTTGCCCCTTGACTTACACCAAGTATAGATGGTTCTGCTATAGGGTTTCTTGTAACACCTTGAATCATTGCACCTGTTACTCCTAGTATTCCTCCTGTCATTAAAACAGAAAGTGCTCTTGGAATACGAACATCTCTAACAAGCATAAGTTCTAAAGTTTCACTATAATTAAAAATACTGTTAAAAATGTCTGAAAAAGCAATATGGACGGATCCTAACCTTACGGCTAGAACCAGTCCTACTACTAAAAGTAACAAACTGCAAATCAAAAATATTGATAAACGCTTACTACTTTGTTTCATTTAACATGTCACCTATTTCATCTACTAAAATTTCTCTTCCAATTGGGCTGTATCCTTGGTTAAAGTATGGTGATGCAGGTAACACCTTTACATGACCTTCTTTAACTGCTGGTAAGTTGTTCCAAATTGCATTTGATTCCATTTGAGCTAAATCTTCATCTGTAGCTATTGCAAATATGTAATCTGCTTCTATTGATGCTAATCCTTCATAAGTTACAACTGGAAGACTTATATCTGTTTGTTCTGGCATTCCTGCTGGTTTAGCTAATTGCATATCGTTGTATAATACATCACCAAAACCTGCACCATCAAATACGAAGAATTGTCCACCACTTGCTAAGAATGAAAGATAAGTTGTATCTTCTCCATATTCAGCTTTTATAGCATCTCCTGCTGCTTTAGCCTTTGCTTCATAATTAGCTAACCATTCATTGGCAACCTCTTCTTTATCAAATACTTTTGCTAAGCTTCTTACATCATCTTTCCAGTTTAAAGCTTCTAATTGAATCATAACTGTTGGAGCTATTTCACTTAATTGATCATACATTTTCTCTTGAACTGTTGATATTACAATTAAATCTGGATTTAAGTTCATAACTGCTTCTATATCCATAGTATCTTGCATGCTGTATCCTAAGATTTCAGCTCCTGCTAATGTATCTTCTAAGTATGATGGGAACTTAGTGTAATCATATGCATCACTATTTGCTGTTCCTATAACGTCATATCCTAAAATTGATAAAATATCACTATTCCCACTTAAATCAACTATTCTTTGTGGATCTGCTGGTATTTCAACATTTCCTCTTACATCTGTAACTGTAATTGTATTACCTTTAGAAGAATTATCTTCTGCGCTTCCTGTATTTCCACATCCCATAAGCATTACACTTGTTACACAAGCCACTGCTAATGTTTTTAATAAATTTCTTTTCATTTATTCTTACCTCCATGTACATTTCTTTTGTTTTCCTGCTTTTTGCTATATTCAAATTGTATATGAGAATGATTATCATTTCAAGTTATGCACCTAATTTGATAATTTTATCATCTATTTAAACAATATTTTTGTTATAATAAATATTACTTTAAATTTATTATTACCAAAACTAAAGAAAAGAAATGATTATATCTAAAGAAAGTGAGATTAATTAATGATTGCTAAAAGTACAAAAGATTTTCAAAACAAAGTTTTAAAAAAAATGACTTTTTCAGCTTATCCAAAAGAAAATTACATATTATATACCAACAAAAAGCAAAAAGTTCTTGGCTATTTCATTAAATATAGCCGAAATGGATATTATGATTTTGGCATTGGTGATTATACTATTCCAACTGATTTTTCTCTTTACTTTGAACATAGTGAAGAACTTATAAGATTTGGTACCGTTTATAGTGGTGAAACACAATTTGAAATTGAAAATAACCCCATTTCCTCCTTTACTCCTTCATCATTTTTTGTTAATGAAAAAGATTTAAAAGGAAAGCAATCCTGGAAAAAAGGACAGCATTTTCATGGTGCAGAAATAACTATTTATAAAAAATATTTTGATGAAGTTATTTTATCAAATTTTCCAAAAGCCTTAGATTTTCATGGTTTTATCACCAATTTCACCTATAACTATCTACCTATTGAAGTGACTGCCATTATTCAAAATCTAAGAAGTCGTGGTGAAAAAGGACAGCTTACTTCTCTATATCTAGAAAGCAAGATTTTAGAATGTATTGCTTTAATTGGAGCAGAAATACAATCATCACCTGAAAATGTCTTTACTAATCAATTAAATTATGGTGATATAAAAATAGGAAAAAATCGCACTGTTACTTTAACTTCTTCCGATGTTAATGCAATTCAAAAAGCCCATGATATTTTAAGCAAAGAATTTTGCAATCCACCTACCATTAATGCATTAAGTAAAATGGTATTTTTAAATGAACAAAAACTAAAGGCAGGTTTTTCAGCACGATATCATATGTCCATTAACCAATATACAACTTCTCTTAAAATGGCCTTGGCAGAAAACTTGCTTTCCACCACTGAATTAAGTATCGATGAAATTGCCAAAAAAATAGGCTATAACCACAGTGGTAACTTCATAAAAATGTTTAAAAAAGTTCATGGAAAAACTCCACTGTCCTTTAGAAAACTAAAAAGTTAATGATATGGAAACATATCATTAATTTTTTTATTATTTCCAAATTAATTTATATCCATCGACAAATATTTGCATTTTTTCATTTTTTTATTTGTTATAATCATTTTTGTAACTTTTAATATTTACTAGGAGAAAACCATGAGAAAATTTCAAACAATTATTTTCCTAATAGTATTTATAAATAATTTTCTTCTAATTCAAACAACTTCTGTTTTTGCTTTAAATAACGAAGAAAAAAAATTAGAAATCCTTTTTATTAGTTCTTTTGATCCTAATTTTATAAGTATTGAAGATCAATTAAACGGCTTAAAAAAGGAATTAAATAACAACGCTCATATAATGATCGAATATATGAACTCAAAAACTTTTGATAGTACTGAAAATGAAGAAACTTTTTATAATTTACTAAAATACTCACTGGAAAATTACGATAAAATCGATGCTGTAATTGCAGGAGATGATGATGCCACAGAATTTTGTATTAAGTATAGAGATGATTTATTTAAGGATATTCCTATTTCATTCTTAGGTGTACAAGATTTTGATAGATTAAACCGTGCTTTAGAATGTGAACTTGTTTCAGGCGTATCTGAAGTTGAATCTATTAGAGCTAATATTGAACTAATCAAAACTCTTCATCCTAACGTAGATACTATCACATTTATTGATACATATGGAATTCTAACTTGTGAAGAAATAGTTGCTGATTATCCAGATATTAATTTTCAATGGATTTTAACGGAAGATAAAACTCTATCAGAAGTACAGTCTATCTTATCAAATCTTTCTAGCAATAATGCTGTAATACAACTTTATATAAATAAATTCAAGGATATTGATACTTTTGATAGAAATACAATCAATAAAACAATTGCTGAAAGCTGCGTAGCATCTCCTATTTATAGCATTTTAAATTATGATGTAGGACAAGGAAGTATTGGTGGAAAGGTAATCAATCATTTTATTCAAGGCCAAAAAGCCGGCTCTATAGCACTTAATCTTTTAAATGGTTATGATACCAAGGAATTGTTTATTGCTGATGATGAAGCTAATCAATACTTTTTCGATTATAAGGCCTTAAAGAAATTTAATATAAAAACTTCCGATCTTCCTGAAGGTTCTGTTATAATTAATCATCCTAAAAAGTTAATTAAGGAATATAAAAATATATTAATTGCTTCACTCTTATTATTAATTGGCCTTCTAAGTATGATACTTGTTTTACTCTGGTATATTGTTTATAAAAAAAGATATGAAAAAGCAATTTTAAATGCCATGCATAATGCTGAAGAAGCTAGTAAGATAAAAACTCATTTTATTTCTAATATTAGCCATGAACTTAAAACACCTATCAATGTAATTATGTCAGCTATACAATTAATAAATTATAATACTAAAGAGTCTCCTTCTTATTCTAAAAATAAAAACACTCTAGCTATTATTGATGATAATTGTAAAAGATTATTAAGGCTAATAAATAATCTCATTGATGTACAAAAACATGAATTGGATGATACAAAACTAAACCTATCAGCTGTTAATGTAGTAAATCTCATAGAAATGTTAGTAGCTTCAGTAGTACCTTATGCAGAGTCTAAAAATTTAAATTTAATTTTCGATACCAATAAGGAAGATGTAATACTAAAAGTTGATGCAGATAAACTTGAAAGAATAATGTTAAATCTATTGTCAAATGCTATTAAATTTTCTAAGCCTAATGGTGAAATAAGAGTAACTTTAAATTTTGAAGATTGCTTATATATCTCCGTAGCAGATAATGGTATAGGCATTGCTAAAGAAAACCTTAATAAAATTTTTGATAAATTTACTCAGCTTGATACTAGTTTTTCTAGAAAAAATGAAGGTAGCGGTATTGGTCTATCTATCGTAAAATCATTTGTATTATTGCACAATGGTAAAATATCTGTTAAATCAGATCTTAATAAGGGAACTATCTTTTTAATAGAATTACCTTTAACAGAAACATCAAATATAGAAACTGAAGATGCCTCATATGATAACCTTAGTGAAAATGTAAAAATTGAACTATCAGACATTTATATATAAGTAAAAAGCAGACTAATTAATATATAATGTTAATTAGTCTGCTAATCTTTTTAATTATTATAAATTATCGCCATACTCCATGTTTTTTATCATATTTATCCTTACAATTATCTTGAACATCCATTAATGCTTCGCCAAATCTTTGAAAGTGAACCACTTCTCTTTGCCTTAAGAAACGTAAAATTTCCTTAATATCTTGATCATCTGTTAAATTTATAAGCCACTCATAAGTAGCTCTTGCTTTTTGCTCTGCTGCCATATCTTCATGTAAATCAGCTATCACTTCACCTTTAGCCTGTATATAAGTAGCTGTCCAAGGATTTCCTTGCGCATCAGTATAATATAACGCCTTTCCATGATCGGTATAATGTCCAGCAAGCCCTGCTCTCTTAATATCTTCTACAGATGCATTTTCCATCAATTGATAAATCATAGTGGCAATCATCTCCACATGAGCCATTTCTTCTGTTCCTATATCTGTTAATAATGCTCTTGATTTACCAGTTGGCATTGTATATCTTTGATTTAAATATCTAAGAGCTGCACTTAACTCTCCATCAGGTCCACCATATTGAGACATCAAATATTTTGCCATTCTTAAATCATTACATCTCAAATTTATTGGATATTCTAAAGTCTTAACATAATACCACATAATTTACCTCTCCTTTACCTTTGTTTTTCCCATGGCCATGGTGATTCAGTCCAAGCAATTGGATCTTCAACATACGCATCTCCAAAATTTCTAATAGGTCCATATTTAACTTCATAATCATTAATTAACTCATCTAATTTTGGGGAAATTTCTTTATATTTTTTTGTTGCTTCTTTATTTTCTGGAAAATTATCAAGATAAAGATTTAATTCAATAGCTGCAAATTGTAACATTCGTATATTATTCATTAAAGAATATGAATTCATATCTACGCCTCCTTAAAACCTATCTACATTTATTCACACTATTATCTTCTTTGTAAGGTCTATATAAATCTTTAAATATTGTTCCCTTATAAAGGGCATCTTTTAAAGAATATAAATTTTCAAATTTTTGAGGTATTATATATGCTTGAGCATATTTTAAACATTTATCCCTATTTTCACAGTTATTCATAAATACCACCCTTTTATCTTCTTAGTATAGTACTATATTATGTTATCTTTAAAATTCTGTGACATATTTTTTATTATCTTTTAAACCATTCCATTGTGTCTTCTTCAATTTTTTATGTCTTTAACACTTTAATTATTGTTTTTATATCTTATTATTCATTCCTTATTTGGAATAAAGTTACTAAAACAGCATAAAAATAATAATCTTTTTCTATGAAAAATCCCATGGTATTTTTAAAATCCCATGGGCTCTTTAATTCTGGACTAGAAGAATTATTTTAAATTTTATTACGCCATTTATAAGTTCCGCTTTTACAAGGCCCTTATGAAGTTCCACTACTCTCTTCACGATAGATAAGCCAAGACCTGTGCTATCTCCCGTTTTTCGCGCCTTATCAACTTTATAAAATCTTTCAAAAAGATTATCTAAATCATCTTGTGATATATTTTCCACCTTATTTTCTACTGAAATAACTATATCATTACTTTCTTGTAAAAGCTTTACCAAAACCTGAGAATTTCTCACACTATACTTCTTAGCATTAATTAAAAGATTTTCTAAAGCTCTTACTATCATTTGTATATCAATATCAACAAAGATATCTTCTTCTGGTATCTCACTTATTAGCTCTAATCCTTCTTTCTTAAAGATAAGAGAATATTCTCCACTCAACTGCTCTACTAATGAACCAATTTCCACTGTGTTATAATTTAATTTTATATCATGACTATTAAGCTTAGTGTATTCAAAAAGCTCATTAATTAAAGTATTTAAACTCTTTGACCTTTCATCAATAATGCTGATATACTCTACAAACTTTTCTTTGTCCTCAAAGCCATTTTGCTTTAAAAGATCCACATAACCTAAAATAGATGTTAAAGGTGTCCTTAAATCATGTGATACATTTGTAATTAGTTCATTTTTATTTTGTTCTATCTTTTTTTCATTATCTATTTTTTCACGTAATTCTAAAGACATATTATTTATACTGCTGCAAAGTTCTGCTAATTCATCTTGCCCTCTTACTTCAATGGTTTTACCAAAGTCTTCATCCTTGATGACTTTTACTTCACTGCTTAAAAACTTTATATATTTTACTTTCTTATTAACAAAGAGCGTAAATACCAATAAAAATACAGCAATACCTAGCAAGACAACTATATAAATCATATTCATGGCCAATAAATAATTTTCTGTTACATAACTAGTAACATCCGGCATAAACTTAACAACACATGTCATCCCTAAGGCAATAAACTCAATAGCTGCAATTAAGGCTCCAATAACTGAGAGGATTAAATATATGCCAATCTTATTTAAATTCATACTTTTGATTTTTCTTGTATTAAAAAGAATGATGGTAACCATGAAAACTAGCACGGCAATAATTTTAAAGATGGATAAATCTTTTGCTGCAATTTCATATACTAATCCATTAGCCATTTCCCTTGAAGCTAGAATAACATATCCTTCAACCATAATCATTGTTGCAAAGAGTATACCCATAAGTACACCTAAAATTAAATTTATGCCAATGCCCTTAAACTTTATCATATCTTATAACCAGCTCCCCATATAGTCTTGATATATACAGGAGCTTTGGAATCTGCTTCTATTTTTTCTCTTAAATTGGTTATATGCACGGTTACAGTATTATCGGCTTTAAAGAATTCTTCTTTCCAAACTTCTTCATAAATCTTTCTAATACTTAAAACAATCCCTTTATTTCTTGCCAGCAGTTCTAAAATATCAAATTCCTTTGGTGTTAATCTTACTTCTTTTTCGTCAACCCAAACCTGTCTTGTATCCGTATTAATAGTTAAATCACCAATTTCTATAACAACTTTTGAATTATTATTTCCTATATTGTACTTATCATATCTTCTAAGCTGCGCCTTAACTCTCGCTATAAGCTCTAAGGGATTAAAGGGCTTAGTAATATAATCATCTGCTCCTGCTGTCAACCCATGAATCTTATCCATATCTTCTGACTTGGCGGATATCATGATTATGGGCATATTTTTATCTTTTCTTATTCTCATACAAGCATCAATACCATCTATCTGTGGCATCATTATATCTAAAAGGATTAGTTCTATTTCTTTTTCTGCTAAAATTTCCAGTGCTTCTTTAGCATTTTCAGCCTTAATAGTGTTAAACCCTTCATTTTCTAAATATATACTTAATAAATTTCTTATATTTTCATCATCATCTACTATTAGAATATATTTTTTCATCTAAATTTACTCCCTACTATCTATTTGTACATCTAAAAACATATGCTGGTGGAATGTTTAATAACTCCCTTTTAGAATGAAGATTCTTAAAGTAATTATTTATTAATGGCACTTTAAATTGAGTATATTGGAAAGTTATAAATTCTCCCTTATTTCCTAACACCTTTTTACTTTCTGCTAAAATTTTTTCTGACATATGCTTTGGTAAACTAGCAAATGGTAGTCCTGATACAATATAATCTACACTCTCAATAGCATACTCCTTAATATAATAAGTAATATTTTCTGCTGAGTCATTTATTATATGTACATTTTTCAGCTGACCATATTTGCTTACTAGTATATTATAAAACTCTTTATTATATTCAATTAAGAAAAATATCGTATTTTCATTTCTCTTCTTTAATATTTCCTTAGTAAAAATACCTGTTCCTGGACCAAATTCAACGATGCACTTACAATCTGCAAAATTAATATTATCAATCATTTTACATGCTAATCTTTTGGAACTTGGTAATATTGCTCCTACAGTTCTCGGATGAGTGATATATTGAATAAAAAAGTTATCTTTCATAGTAAAACCCCCATAACTAAATTCTTGAATTAATTATGAGGGTAATATATTAAAAAACTGCTTTAAAATTTATTAAGGTTTATTAAGATTCTCATTAAAATCTAATTAAAATTCATAATTTTTCACCATTTTATCATATAAAAAGATACCATAAAACTTATAGTTTATAGTCTCTTTTCAAATGCTATTCTTTTATTTTTATCTTCTAAATAAATTACTCCACATTTCACAAAGCCATTTTTCTCAAACATCCTTTGCATAGATTTATTATCCTCATGAGTATCGCCCTTTATACTATACACATTATTTTGGAGTACCAATTTCTCAACATTTTTCATTAGCTCTGTTGCTAATCCTATGCCTTTTAAATCTGAAGCTACTGCCACTCTATGTATTACTATATATTTATCTTCTGAAAGCCACTTACCTTCATAAATATTATCATATGTCTTTTCTCCATTAAAAGAAGCAACAGTGGTGGCAGCTATTTTACCATCCTTAACCAATACATAGCTATGATTATTTTTTATATCATTCTTTATAACTTCTTCATTAGGATAATTATTTTGCCACTGATCTATTCCTTGTTCTTTAAAATATGATTGTGCTTCCCTAATTATTTTCATTACTTCTGGTAAATCATTAATATTTGTTTTTCTAAATTCCACATTACCCCTTCTTTCTTTTCCTCTTTATAAAATAACTTTTTTATTATTATATATCACAACTATAGCTTTATAAAGAATACCTATATTAAAAATAAATGCAGCCCTTAATTCCTTATTAACTTTTTAGAATTATTAGCATTCTACTACATAAAATAAAAGGATAGCCGCTTATTAGGCTAACGTAGAATTAAAGAAATGGAAAACAGCATAAATAAACGCGACCAATAATTTGATCGCGTTAACTATTATCTTATTTAGTCTGTCTATTTGATAGGAGTCTGTTCAATGTTCAGAATATCTATTTTTTAGTAAGTGGAACTATTAAAGTTTTTTCATACTCAACATCTGGTAAAGAGATTATCTAATAAAAAATAGTAGTTCCATATATCAATTGGAAAACTACTATTTTTTCTATTATTTTATAAGCTTATCTATTTCATTAAAAGCAAACTTTATATCTAAATTTGATATAAATGAAATTTATCTCCCACTTTAGAAGATGAGAGAATTTGGCACATTAAGATTAAATCTATAACCTAAAGTATATATTCCATATTCTGTTTTTTCAATTTCTTTTATAAACATATTATTTTTTTCTAGTAATAAGTTCTTTATATTATTACTTATATTTGACTTAACATCTTTATCTAAATAACTATCCAAAAATAATATATTATTAATACCCGATTTTCCGAAAACATTTTCTTCAGGTGCATAATTATCAAAATACTTTATATATAAATCTCCACCTATAGCATTATTAATGGACTTTATAGCACCAAATATTTGCAAACTATCTAAAGCCTTATATCTTAAATATGGATTTTCAAAATCTAAGCGTATTAAAGACTTTATAAAATACTTTTCAATATCATTTAATAAATCAATTTCAACAATTAAAAGATTCAACTGATTAATTGGACATAAATTAAACTTATATATTTCTTTTTCAAAAGCTATATTATAATCTTCTCTAATACCTACTAACCTTAAAATCTTCTCACTATAAACACTGCCCATTCCTTTATATCCACAATTAGTATCAAACCAATACTGATTTGAATCTTCATCAAACAAAATCAAATTATAATAATTTTTAGTATTATCTATTACCTCATAATAATCATGGTTTTTATTACTAAATGCTTTAAATGCAGTTATTTTTTTCATTTTACTTAATATTCTTTTTGCATATTCATAAGATTTGTAATATCCAACTTTTCCAGACCTATATATCAATATTCTCACCCCTAATAAAATATATATTAATTTCTATATATCTTATTATTATGGTACAAAAAAAAAGAAGCTAATCTCTATTTTGAGATAGCTCCTTTTATTTAAAACTTTATACTTTATACTTTAATGCTTTTTATAAATTATTTAAAAATCTCAACTGATCTATCTAATATTTTTGTAAAATAAGCTATAACCATTCCATAATTAGTTATAGGTACATTTTTTTCTTTACATGCACTTATTTTATTTAGTACACTTTTTCTATTTACCATACATGCACCACAGTGAATTATTAAATCATAGTCTTCAACATTTTCCTTGAAATCATAACCAACCATATATTCAATATTTAAATCTCCACCTGCTATTTTTCTTAACATATTAGGTATCTTAACCCTACCTATATCCTCATGTGATACATTGTGTGAGCAGCTTTCACAAATTAATATCTTATCATTTGGCTTTAAAGTATCAAGTTTCTTTGTTCCTTTTAAAAACTCATCTAACTCACCTTTTTGTCTAGCAAATAATATTGAAAAACTAGTAAGTTTTAAATCTTTAGGTATTATACTATCAACTTCTTTAAAAGCTTGTGAATCAGTTATAACTAAATCTATATCCTTTAACTCTCCAATAGCTTCTTTAAGTTCAGTATCTCTTACAACATAAGTTTTTATACCATGATCTAAACAATCTCTTATAACTTGTACTTGTGGAAGAATTATTCTTCCTTTTGGTGCCTCACTATCAATTGGAACTACTAAAACTACCTTTGAACCATATTCTAATAAGTCACCAACAAGAGGCTTTTCCTCTTCACCATCTTCTAGATGCTTTATTATTTTACTTTTAAGATCATCAATTCCAACTTTATCCTTAGAAGATACAAGAACATATTCTTTAAAGTTTTTAACTAATTTATCTATTTCTTCTTTACTTACAGTATCTATTTTATTTATAACTACAACATGATTTACATTATATCTAGCTGCTTCCCTTTTCCAAGTTTTATAAGTATCTAAGTCAGCATTTCCTGCATCAACTACATATAAAGCAAAATCTAATCTTTTTAAAAATTCATAACTTTTCTTAATTCTTATAGCTGGTGCTAAAAACATACTTAAATGTATATATTTTTAGCATGTTCAATATGGTTCGTTACTCCATACCAGTTCTCTTATGAACTTCTTATGCTTTCACATAAGCACAGACTATATCACCACCTTTTTAAAAGGTGCTACCCACTTCCATCCACTTAGATGTACTTCCTTTACGGAATAGTCGTTGAAGTTTCCTCTATTCGAGGCTTACCTGCTGATTATCCATTGTATAAGCACTTAGGATTTAACCTTATGCCATCTAACTAATTTTTTCTACTTTCGTAACCTTCACGCTTAACCTTATTTCATGTTTACGTTGTGGTTTAGTTAGCTTTAGGAACTTCCAGCAATTCAAGTAGTTTTGGATAGGTATTTCCTATCACTCCATGCTCTTTATAAACATGGGGAGCTTTTTATATTAAAAATATATTAAACACATTTGTTCATAACTAAACATCTTTGTATATATTTTTAACAACTAAATAGTTGCTCCAAGCTCACTTTTATCTTCAAGGCCTGCTGTATCAATTAATAAAACTGGACCAAATGGAATAAGTTCCATAGCTTTTTGAACTGGGTCAGTGGTAGTTCCTTCTACACTAGATACAAGTGATATATCTTGACCTAAAATAGTGTTCATAAGGGATGATTTTCCACTATTTGTGTTGCCATATATCCCTATATGTTTTCTATTTGAATTTGGAGTAGTATTCATATTAACCTCCTATAAATAAAAATCTCTTTCACCTTTTTTCATTTTTTCTAAATTTGCCTTAGTTAAATTCCTTATATCTTCTCTTGGAATATTTTCAACTTCCGCATTTATTATTTCTTGAGCTTTATCATATAACTCTTTATCTCCATAATCTAAAGTAAATTCAAGAAGAGTCATAATTGCATTAGGCTCACAAACATACTTTATGTTTCCTGATTTTGCAAGAGACATAAATCTATCTCCAGTTCTTCCTTTTCTATAACAAGCTGTACAATAGCTTGGTATATATCCATCTTCTAGTAACTCTTTTAATATTTCTATTGGACTTCTTTCATCATTGGTTTTAAATTGTTTTACTTCATTTCCTTCTTCTCTTTGTTTATACCCACCAACACCTGTAGATGAACCTGCAGATATTTGACTTACACCATACTTAAGTAACTCTCTTCTCATTTCTGGTGTTTCTCTAGTTGAAAGAATAAGTCCAGTAAAAGGCACTGCAATTCTTAGTATTGCAACTACTTTCTTAAACATCTTATCATCTAGTAAATATGGGTAGTTTTCAAGCGTAACTCCCTTAGCAGGTTGAAGTCTTGGCACTGATATAGTGTGGAAGCCTACTCCATACTTTTCTTCTAAATGCGCATTATGCATCATAAGACCTAATACTTCAAATCTAGGATCAGCAAGTCCAAATAATACACCTGCTCCTACATCATCTATTCCAGCTTCCATAGCTCTATCAAAAGCAGTTAAATGATATTCATAATCTCCTTTTAAAGATTTCGGATGCATCTTATTGTAAAAATCTTGATGATAAGTTTCTTGGAATAAGATATATGTACCTATTCCCTTTTCATTTAATTTTTTATAGTTTTCTACAGTGGTAGCAGCTATATTTACATTAACTCTTCTTATTTCTCCATTTTCATTTTGAGTTTTATATATTGTGTCCAAACATTCTAGTGCATAATCTATAGGAGCATTTACCGGATCTTCACCAAGTTCTAGTGCTAATCTTTTATGTCCCATTTTCTCTAAAATTTTAACTTCTTCTGCAACTTCTTCCATAGTTAATTTTCTTCTTGTAAACTTATTATCTCTTTTATAACCACAATATACACAGTTATTTACACAGTAATCACTAACATAAAGAGGTGCAAACACCACTACTCTTTTTCCGTATATATCTTTTTTTATTTCTCCTGCTAATTTATATATTTCTTCTAAATGATTTTCATCTTCAGCTTGAAGTAATATAGCTATATCCTTATATGATAATCCATCTCTTTTTTTAGCTTTTTCTAAAACTTCTTTAATTTCTTCATTACTTGGATTTTTTGTTTCTTCTAATATTTTATATATAAAATCATGATTTATAAACATAATTTTCCTCCTTTTATATAAAATTCACTTTGTTTATCTGGCCATAGTTTACTCCATAAACTCTTATCCTGTTGTTTAAAATTTAAAAACTATACAAAGTCTGGATTGTCTCCTCTTGAAACAACTAATTCAAAACCTGCTTCCTTTAGCTTTTCCTCTATAGTATTTCTATACTCTGCATCTTCATCTAATATAAATGCTTTATTATTATATAAAGAGTATTTTTTTCTAACTGCCATTGGTGATAAGTTTGGCATTATAACATTTGCTCCAGCTCTTAGACCTTCATTTCTTCCATTACTATCAATACTTGCCAGTGCTGTAGTTGCAGGTAATAGAACCTTTGGTAATAATAGTCTTGTTATTGCAAGTAAAATTATAGTCTTTTCTGTAGTACCTGCACTGCAGTCTCTAAGAGGTGTATCTTTATGAGGAATAAATGGACCTATACCACACATAGCAGGTTCTAATTCTTTTACAAATCTTAAATCATTTACCAAATCTTCATTGGTTTGATTAGGTAGTCCTACCATAAATCCTGCTCCTGCTTGGAATCCTATCTCCTTTAGATTCCTTAAACAACGTCTTCTCTCTTCAAATGATTCAGTATTATGGATAGATTCATAAAGACTTTTAGTTGCACTTTCATGTCTAAGTAAAAATCTATCTGCTCCAGCTTCATATAGCTTTTTATAAGAATCATAACTTCTTTCTCCAATGGATAAAGTTAATGCATTGTTTGGCAGTTCTTTTTTAATAGCTTTTATAATTTCAACCATTTTTTCATCTGTATAGAAAGCATCTTCTCCACCTTGTAAAACTATAGTTTTATACCCTAGCTCATCGCCTCTTTTAGCACACTCTAATATATCATCTATATCTAATCTATATCTTTCAGCATTTTTGTTGCTTCTTCTAAGTCCGCAGTATAAACAATCTTTTTTACAGTAGCTACTAATTTCTATTAACCCTCTAACGAATACTGTATTTTTGAAATATTTATATCTTGTTTCATAAGCTTTTTCTATAAGAAATTTTTTACTATGATCATCTATATTATCTAATAGATATAATAATTCTTCTCTTGATGCATCATTAGTATCATATAGCTTTTGTATTATAGCTTTAATATCCACTTTTACCACCTCTTTATTTATAAATAAACTTGGCTTTACTTAAATATATTTTTGATAATTTACCATATTTAAAAACTATAAAACTCTCAATATTTTATTATAAATAGGCTGTCCTAAATTTATGTAAATTTAAGACAGCTTACTAAAAAAATATTATGTTTTATAAATTATATAATTTCATCTGAAGATATTTCTTCGTTGTTATCAAGACCTAGCATATGTTTTTTTGAACTATATGTTGTATGTAAAAGTTCATGTGCTAAATGTGATAATGGTTCTTTATAGAATTCATTATATACTGCTATAATATCTGGATTTTGGTAACTACATTTTATCTTTAACTTTTGGTCTTTATTATATAACCCTTCTATACGGCTAAGTCTTATTTTATCGTTTATTACCTTTGTAGTTTTAGGTTGGCCTCCACCACCTATGCAACCACCTTTACAAGCCATTACTTCAATAAAGTCATAATTAACTTCATTATTTTTTATTTTTTCAATTAATGTTCTTGCATTAGCAGTTCCTTGTACTACTGCTAATTTTAAATTAACCTCTCCTATAGTTATAGAAGCTTCTTTTACTCCATCTAATCCTCTTACTGGCTCAAAGTTTAAAAGCTCTGTAGTTGGATCTTCACCTGTTATTGAATGATATGCAGTTCTAACAGCAGCTTCTGTAACACCACCACTATTACCAAATATAACTCCAGCACCACTACCTAAGCCTAACATATTATCAAACTTAGAACCTTCTAAATTTTCAAAGTCTATTCCTTCTTCTTTAATCCATTTAGCTAACTCTTTAGTAGTTATTATAATATCGTTATCTCTTAAACCTTCTATGTCATTAAATTTAGCTGAATCATTCATTTCTGGTCTATCTATTTCAAACTTTTTAGCTGTACATGGCGTTATTGTTACATTTACAATCTTGCTTGGATCAATATTTGCTTTTTTAGCAAAATATGTTTTAATAGTTACTCCTTGCATAGAAATTGGACTCTTAGCAGTGGATAAGTTATTTAATAACTCAGGATAGAAAGTTTCTACAAATGTAACCCAGCCTGGACAACAACTTGTAAATTGTGGTATATTTTCATTCTTTTCAACTATTCTTTTTACAAGCTCATTTGCTTCTTCCATTATAGTCATATCAGCTCCAAAAGTAACGTCAAATACATAGTCTCCTCCTAGTTGTCTAAGAGCATGTACCATTTTATCTTCCACATATGAACCTGCATCCATTTTAAATTCTTCACCTAAAGCAACACGAACTGCTGGTGCCGTATTAAATATTACTATTTTGTCTTTATCTTCTACAGCTTCTTTTACTCTATCTATATCTTCCACTTGAGTTATAGCTCCTACTGGACATGCTTGAGCACATTGTGCACAGTTTATACATATTGCTATATCATTAGTTTTTTCTAAATCAAAAAAGTTTGCAACTCCTATTTCTCTCTCGCATACACGCTTACATAGACCACATTTTATACATTTGTCATAGTCTATTTTTATGGCTTTGTTATCCGATTCTATTGGTACAACTTTTTCTGTAAATAAATGTTTCATTATTTAGCACTCCTCGTAAATCATTTAAAAAAAAATATTATAGTAATATTATAATATTTTTTAAAATATTTTTAAATATATTATGCTTTGTAATTTTATGTAGTATAAAAACCTAGACTAAATAATATAACATTATTATCAATAAATCAGAATTAAATAAAATAATTTGTTCACTTTAAATAAATACCTCCAGGGTATACCCAATAAACGGCTCTACCCTGGAGGTATTTAAATAAAAATATCCTTAAGATTAATTTTTAAATCATTAAATACAACGCTAGTATAAACATCATTACCTTCAAATACCTTTGGAGTTCCATAATGTCCATTAATTAATCTATACTGAGTTATAGATCCACTAGGTTCAACTATATTGTACTCTAATACTCCAAACTTTTGATATATTCTAGCTTTTATAAAATAATCATTATCAGAATACTCTTCAGATACAACTTCAAAAACAATTTTAGGAGTTGATATAAAGCTTTCCCCTAAAGTTTTAGCATAATCACACATTACAAAAACATCTGGGAGACTATCGATAAATTTGTGTA
>FR883416.1:16499-70437 GCA_000435835.1 Clostridium sp. CAG:221 | reverse complement strand
CCACAAATGGAGGAGTTCCCGAGAGGCCAAAGGGGGCAGACTGTAAATCTGTTACGTTTCGTTTCGATGGTTCGAATCCGTCCTCCTCCACCATAAGGTATAATCTTTTGATTATACTTTTTTGTTATATTTTATTTTTTATTTTTCAAAAAAATATATATTGACATAATTTTTGGATAATGTTACAATTAGTTGAAAATTGAACATGATATTAATTCTTATCAAGAGAGGTGGAGGGAAAGGGCCCTGTGAAACCCGGCAACCTACTTAGTAAATGTAGGATTATGAATTAAGAATTATGAGTTAAGATTAAAATTCCTTTGGAATTTCTATAATTCATCATTCGTAATTCATCATTCATAACTAACTAAGCGTGGTGCCAATTCCTGCAAGAAAGTTTGCGAGATAAGAAAAGACCTTATGAATATAGGCTCTTCTTATTGAAGAGTTTTTTTTATTGCTTTTAATTGCTTAGAATTAATATCATGACGATAAGAGAGGAGCTAAGCATAATGAGAAAATTATTTACATCAGAATCAGTTACAGAAGGGCATCCAGATAAGATTTGCGATCAAATTTCAGATGCAATATTAGACAACATTTTAGCAAAGGATCCAAATGCTAGAGTTGCTTGTGAAACAACAGTGACTACAGGAATGGTATTAGTTATGGGGGAAATTTCAACTAAGTGTTATGTTGATATTCCTAAAGTAGTTAGAGATACTATAAGAGAAATTGGATACGACAGAGCAAAATATGGATTTGATTGCGATACTTGTTCAGTATTATCATCAATAGATGAACAATCAAGTGATATAGCTATGGGAGTTGATGAAGCTCTTGAATCAAAACAAGGAAATAAAGATGATGTTGAAGCAGTTGGTGCTGGGGATCAAGGAATGATGTTTGGTTATGCAACTAACGAAACAGAAGAATTTATGCCATTACCAATAATAACTGCCCATAAGTTAGCTAGAAGACTTACTGAGGTAAGAAAAAATGGTACATTAAGTTACTTAAGACCTGATGGAAAAACACAAGTAACTGTTGAGTATGATGGAAATAATGTTGTAAGAATAGATACAGTAGTAATTTCAACACAACATGATGAAAAAGTATCACAAGAACAAATAAGAAGAGATTTAATGGAACATGTAATAAAGGCTGTTATTCCAACAGAATTATTAGATGAAGAAACAAAATATTTCATAAATCCAACAGGAAGATTCGTTGTTGGTGGACCACAAGGTGATAGTGGATTAACAGGTAGAAAAATTATAGTTGATACTTATGGAGGAAGTGGAAGACACGGTGGTGGTGCTTTCTCAGGAAAAGATCCAACTAAAGTAGATAGATCAGCTGCATATGCTGCAAGATGGGTTGCAAAGAACTTAGTAGCAGCAGGAGTTGCAGATAAAATAGAAATACAATTAGCTTATGCAATAGGTGTAGCTAAACCAGTATCAATATCAGTAGAAACTTTTGAAACAGGTAAAATAAATGATGAAGAAATTGTATCAATAGTAGAAAAGGTATTTGATTTAAGACCTGGTGCAATTATCAGAGATTTAGGGTTAAGAAGACCTATATATAAGCAAACAGCTGCTTATGGACATTTTGGAAGACATGATTTAAATCTTCCATGGGAACAATTAAATAAAGTTGAAGAAATTAAAAAATTTCTTTAATTAGTAAAAAGGTGGATTAAGTTTTTCATAATCCACCTTTTCTTGTTATTATGCTATAATAAAATAATTACAAGAGAGAACTTTAGAAGGGTTGGAAATATAGATGGAATCACTAGTGTTAGAAGGTTTAGTGGAAGCTATTATATTTAAAAGTGAAGATACAGGATATACTGTTGCTAAGATTACAGCTAATAAAGAACTAATAACAATTGTAGGTGTAATGCCACTACTGCAAGAAGGACAGCAAATTGAAGTCAAAGGAAAATTTATTCAGCATAAGCAGTTTGGAAGGCAATTTAGTGTAGAAGAATATAAAGAAAAGTTACCTTCATCATCAAAAGAAATAGAGAAATATTTAAGTACAGGTATTATACGTGGAATAGGTCCAGTAACAGCTAAAAAGATAGTGAAGGCCTTTGGTAAAGATACTTTAGACATTCTTGATAATCATATTGAGAGACTAAAAGAAGTTGAGGGAATTGGTGAAAAGAAATTTAACATAATATATGAATCTTATATTGAAACCAAGGATTTAAAAGATATTATGATATTTTTTCAAAAGCATGGCATGACAGTAAATCAGTGTTTAAAGATATATAAAAAATTTGGCGCAGATTCAATAAATAAAGTATCAACCAATCCATATATATTAAATGAAGAAATATCAGGTATTGGATTTTTGACAGCTGATAAGATTGCTAAAGAGTTTGGTGTTGAGGATACATCTTCCTTTAGGATACAAAGTGGTATAAGATATGTTTTAAATAACTTTTCTGCTATGGGAAATACATATATGCCAAAGGATAAGCTAATTCAAGAATGTCAGAAGGTGCTGGCTGTAAGTCGAGATATTGTTGAAGAAAACATATATAACTGCGTTCTTGAGGAAAAGTTGAAGATTGAAAAAATAAAAGACATAGAAGCTGTATATTCTTTACCATATTATTATTGTGAACTGGGAGTAACAAATAAAATAATAACTTTATGTATAGAAAATTTTCAGACCATAAATACTGATGTAGAATTTGAAGTTAGCACATTTGAAAAGAAAAATAATATTAAATTTGCACCATCACAAAAGGAGGCAATATTAGGGGCTTTTGAAAATGGTATAGAAATTATTACAGGAGGTCCAGGAACAGGGAAAACCACCATAATAAAATGTATAATTGAGATATATGAAAATAGTGGTATGAAGGTTCTTTTAGCAGCACCTACAGGAAGGGCTGCTAAAAGAATGAGCGAGTCTACTGGTAGAGAGGCAAAAACAATTCATAGGCTTTTAGAAATGGGAGTAAGTGATGATGAAAATTCCTTCTTTGGTAAAGGTGAAGGTGAGCCTTTAGAAGCAGATGTAATTATTATAGATGAAGCATCAATGATAGATATAATGCTGATGAATAGCCTTTTAAAAGCCATAAAGTTAGGAACAAGGGTAATAATTGTAGGTGATGTTGATCAGTTGCCATCTGTAGGACCAGGAAATGTCCTTAGAGATTTAATTAATAGCAAGTTTATTAATGTTGTAAGATTAAAAGAAATATTTAGACAAGGCAAAGAAAGTATGATAATAGTTAATGCCCATAAGATTAATAATGGAGAAATGCCATATTTAAATAAAAAAGGTGGAGACTTTTTCTTTGATGCTAGAGATGAAGTTGAAAATATTCTAAGCACTATTCTTGATTTGGTAAATAGAAGACTTCCATCATTTAATTCAAAGTGGAGTAAGATATGGGATATACAAGTTTTATCGCCTACAAGAAAAGGATTGCTAGGTGTAGATAATTTAAATAATGAAATACAGGCAATATTAAATCCGAGCAGTAAGGATAAAAAAGAAAAGCAGGTAAGAGATATAGTCTTCAGAGAAGGCGATAAGGTTATGCAGATAAAGAACAATTATTCTCTTGAGTGGCATAGAATTGGTGGAGATGGCGAAAATAAAGGTGTAGGTGTCTTCAATGGAGATATGGGATATATTGAAACCATAGATGAAGAAAGAAAAGTTTTAAGTGTAGTATTTGATGATGAAAGAAGAGTTATTTATGAATTTATGTTTTTAGATGAATTGGAATTAGCATATGCAATTACTATACATAAGAGTCAAGGAAGTGAATTTAAAGTTGTAGTTATGCCAACTTTTATGGGATCAGCATTTTTAATGAATAGGAATATATTGTATACTGGCATAACAAGAGCAAAAGAGTTAGTAGTTGTTGTTGGAAATCAAAGATCACTTCAGTATATGGTCAATAATACCAATAATATGGAACGATATTCTTCATTGAAAGAAAGAATAATGGATATAACGATAGATAAGAATATGATTGAATAGGTTAGAAAAAGAGGTATTTGATAAGTGAATTACAAAGAGTTGAGTTATGCTTTTAAAAAGATAATGTCCTGGTACAAAAAAAAGACTAAGGTATTAAATATAAAAAGCAGACCATATAATACAGGATTTGTTTTTTTTGATTTAATAAGCAGGTTAATAAACGATAATAAAAAGGTATTATATGTTTTTAGTGTGGATTCTAACGAGATAAATGGTAAGAATCATAGTCAGCTATATATGAAGAGTATTCAAAAGATTATGCCTGGTAATATAGAAGAGGGGATAACATTTATTTCTATAGATGAAATAGAGGATATAGGAGATGAATATAGTCTTATTATATTTGATGATATAACTATGTTTTCTAAATCTACAATAAAAGATATGAGAGATGCTGTTGAAAAGGTATATTGGAAGGTTAATAAAATAATAATCTATAGCTGTGAAAGGGTATTTCCAATTGGTGAAAAAATGGATTTGGTTTATTTATTAAATCCTGTTCCTATGATTGAACCACGGTTTTTAAATACCAGAATAAAATTAGAGGATAATATTCCGTTGGCAGTATATGAATATGTAAAATGGTTTAGCTACAATAATAAAAATGTAATCATTATGGTTCCAGATAAAGAAAAATTAAATAAGGTATATTATACCTATAAGGATAATTTAAAAGAGAATAATACCAGAGTTATTAAGTATGAGAAAGGTGATGATTTTAATAATATAGAAGATATTATTAAAAGTGAACCTGTTTTTATAGTAACAAACAGCATGGGTGATTATATAAATAGAATTGAAGATGTAAATATATTAGTATTATTTGGTGATGATGCAAGCTATACTTATAAACGAATAGTATATTTATGTGGATGTATAGATGTAAAAAGTGATATATTGCCAGAAGTTCTTTTGGTTTCAAGAGATACATCTATGGATATGGATAAGTCAAGGGAAATAATAAGAGAATTTAATAAGAGGTTATGGGAAAAGAAATTATTAAGATAATAAAAATTGCTCTAGAAGCACTTTTAGACATTATTTATCCCTATGACAATAAATGCATCATTTGTGGAGTTGAAGGATTTTTAGGAATATGTAGTAAGTGTAAAAGTGAGATAAAGAGAGTTCATCAGCAAGAAGAAATAATGGCTTATGGGTATTATGGGGGAGTACTTAAGAAGCTTATTTTAAATTTAAAATATCATAAGAGTTTTATTGCAGGTAAGGTTTTAGCTGATTTACTGTGCCAAATAATTATAGAAAAAAAGTTGAGTATAGATTGTATATGTTATGTACCTATAAGTAAGGATTCATTAAAAAAGAGAGGGTTTAATCAATGTAGTGTGCTAGCAAAAAATATCAGTAGCATTTTAGATATACCTGTTATTGATTGTTTAGTGAAGGTAAAAGAAACAAAAGAACAAAAACTTCTAGGTAAGGAAGAAAGAATGAAAAATATCTTAGATGCTTTTGAAATAAAAAATAAAGAAAAGCTTTTTAAAAAAAATATTTTATTGATTGATGATGTTTATACCACTGGTGCTACTATAAATGAATGTAAGAAAAATATCGAAAAATGCAATATAAATAAAATTTATCTATTGACAATTGCTAAAAGCAATATATAATAATAATGTAAAGCTAGGTCTGTGGATGAAAGTCGATGCCAGTCGCAGGCGAAACGATCCACGTAAGTTAGACAAAGAGCTAATGAGCATGGTGCGGTATAGATGTTAGTCCTACCAACAGAGATGTTGAGAGTGTTAGTAGTGAGAGGTTAAGTCCGGGTAGCGAAAGCTCCAGTAGGCGAGTGTGGGGGCAAAAGCCAGGTCAGCTAGCTTTATAAAAAAACACTAATTTAAATTAGTGTTTTTTTATTTTTCATTAAAAATAAAAAAGATAATATTTTGAAGCTTAATGTAAAAGATGTTGAAAAAAGAGTTTTAATTTTCTGAAAATTTAATGTATACTACATTGTAACATAAAAGCAACAGTGGTAAAATATAATCATGGAAGGGTATATTAATATAAAATAAATATTAATATTTTGAGTAAAAACGAGAGGGGTTGACTTTATGAAAGTAACAGTAATAGGTAAAAACATTAATGTAACACCAGCATTAAAAGAGATGGTTGAAAAGAAGATATCTAAATTAGATAGATATTTTAGTCCAGATGTTGAAGCAAGGGCAACATTAACAGTACAAAGAAATAACCAGATTTTTGAGGTTACTATACCTTTTAATGGAGTTATCCTAAGATGTGAAGAATCTAGTGAAGATATGTATAAATCAATAGATTTAGTAGAAGCAAAATTAGAAAGACAAATAAGAAAGCAAAGGACTAAATTACAAAGAAGAAGTAATGATTCCTTAAGATTTGCTAATTTTGAGCCTCTAACAGTAGATGAAAATGAAGAAAAAGATGGTGAAATAGTTAAAGTAAAGAGATTTAATATAAAACCAATGAGTCCAGAAGAAGCAATGCTACAAATGGAGTTAATTGAACATAACTTTTTTGTATACAGAGATGCTGATTCAAATAATGTAAATGTAATTTATAAGAGAAAAGATGGAAATTATGGACTTTTAGAACCAGATTATAAATAATATTATAAAAAAGCCACCTATTTTAAAAAGTAGGTGGCTTTTACATTAGGTGGAAGTATATGTGATTTAAAGATGATAGTTTTATAGTTGAATTATAAATATGCTAAATGGTATAATTTATAGAAAGAATATTAAAGAAGAAAATCATTTTATATAGATGACGAAAGGAAATACTTATGGGATTTATAGAAAAACTATTTGGTACTTATAGTGAGAGAGAAGTTAAAAGACTTGGATCTGTAGTAGATAAGATAGAATCACTAGATAAGTCAATGCAGAAGTTAAGTGATGACGAATTAAGAAATAAAACTGCAGAATTTAAAGATAGGTTATCAAAAGGCGAAACTTTAGATGATATATTACCAGAAGCATTTGCAGTTTGTAGAGAAGCTTCATGGAGAGTTTTAGGAATAAAGCATTTTAGAGTGCAGCTTATCGGAGGAATGGTAGTTCATCAAGGAAGAATAGCTGAAATGAGAACAGGGGAAGGTAAAACTTTTGTTGCATCTCTTCCAGCATATTTAAATGCTTTAGCAGGAAAAGGTGTTCATGTAATCACAGTAAATGATTATTTAGCAAAAACTCAATCAGAATTAGTTGGAAAACTATATGGATTTTTAGGTTTAACAACAGGATGTATAATTCATGGACTTACACCAGCTCAAAGAAGAGAAGCTTATAACTGTGATATAACATACGGAACAAATAATGAATTTGGATTTGATTATCTAAGAGATAATATGGTTATATATAAAGAAGAAAGAGTTCAAAGAGAACTTAATTTTGCAATAGTAGATGAGGTTGACTCAATTTTAATAGATGAATCAAGAACTCCTCTTATAATATCAGGAATGGGAGATAAGTCTACCAAGTTTTATAATGTAGCAGACAATTTTGTTAAAAGTTTAATAGCAGATCAAGATTTCAATATTGATGAAAAAGCAAGTGCTGTTTTATTAACAGATAGTGGTATGGAAAAAGCAGAAAAATATTTTGGTATTGAAAATTATGCAGAAGCAGAACACTTAGAACTTCAACATTATGTAACTCAAGCATTAAAGGCAAATTATACAATGAGATTAGACAAAGATTATATTGTTAAAGATAATCAAGTAGTTATTATAGATGAATTTACTGGAAGACTTATGGAAGGTAGAAGATATTCAGATGGGCTTCATCAAGCAATTGAAGCTAAAGAAGGAGTTAAGATTCAAAGAGAATCAAAAACTCTTGCAACAATTACATTCCAAAATTACTTCAGAATGTATAATAAGCTATCAGGTATGACAGGAACGGCTTTAACAGAAGAAAATGAATTTAGAGAAATTTATGGTTTAGATGTTATAGTAATTCCAACAAATAAACCTGTAGCAAGAGTAGATAGACATGATATGATATACAAAAATGCAAAAGGAAAATATGATGCAATAGTTGAAGAAGTTATGGAAGCACATAGTAAAGGTCAGCCAGTTCTAGTAGGTACAGCTAGTGTGGAAAAATCTGAATACATTTCATCATTATTAAAGAAAAAGGGAATTAGACATCAAGTACTTAATGCTAAGTATCATGAAAAAGAAGCGGAAATTATTTCACATGCCGGTGAATTAGGAATGGTTACTATAGCAACGAATATGGCAGGTAGAGGTACTGATATTAAGCTTGGAGAAGGTGTACTAGAAGTAGGCGGATTAAAAGTAATTGGTACTGAAAGACATGAATCAAGAAGAATTGATAATCAGTTAAGAGGTAGATCAGGACGTCAAGGAGATGTTGGTGAATCAGTATTCTATATTTCATTAGAAGATGATTTAATGAGAATATTTGGATCAGAAAAAATTCAAGGCGTTATAGATAAATTAGGTTTACAGGAAGATGAAGCTATAGAAAGTAAAATGGTTACTAAGGCTATTGAAAATGCTCAAAAGAAAGTTGAAGGAAATAACTTTGATATAAGAAAGAACTTATTAGGTTATGATGATGTAATGAATTTACAAAGAGAAGTTATTTACAAGCAAAGAGCTGAAGTTCTTGATGGAAAGAACTTAAAAGAGCAAATTGAGGGAATGATAGAGGAAGTAATAACATCTTCAGTTAATAGTCATTTAATTGGTGAGCATATAGATATTGAGGAAGATTTAAAAGAATTATTAAAATATCTTGAAGATATCTGCTTCCCACATGGAACATTTACTGTGGATGAATTAGCTGACTTATCTAATGAAGAAATTATAAAGATATTATTAGATAAAGCAAGAAGCATCTATAGTCAAAGAGAAGAAGAGTTTGGCCAAGAGCAGATGAGAGAAATTGAAAGAGTAATTCTTTTAAGAGTTGTTGATCAAAAATGGATGGCACATATAGATAATATGGATCATTTAAAACAAGGAATGGGATTAAGAGCATACAAGCAACAAGATCCAATTCAAGCATACCAAATGGAAGGTAGTGCAATGTTTGATGAAATGATACAAGGAATTAAGACAGAAACTGTTAAATTATTATATCATGTAAGAGCAGAAAGACCAGTTGAAAGAGAAAAGGTTGCAGAAGAAACTGGTGCAAGTCATGGAAATGATGAATCGGTAAAAAATGCGCCAGTAAAAAATGAAAATAGGGTTGGCAGAAATGATATGTGTCCATGCGGAAGCGGAAAGAAATATAAAAACTGCTGCGGTAGAGAAGCATAATTAGAAATATAAAACTATTGGTGGAAAGTGTCTTATTTTAATTAGGCATTTTCCACCTTGCTTATTTAAGATAAGGAAGTGATACAATGCTATTAAAGTTAGAACAAGAAGTTTCTAAACTAACAGGTTTAAAAGATACATTAAAGGAAATGGGGGCTTCACTTTGACAAGGGAGGCTTAGAAAAAAGATTTCAGGAATTAGAGCTTCAAATGCAAGAAAATGGATTTTGGGATGATGTTAAAAGAGCAGAAGAAGTTACTAAAGAATGTAAGATAATAAAAGATAAAATAGAAAGATATGAAAACTTAGTAAGTAGAATTGATGATGTAGAAGTATTGGCTGAATTAGCACAAGAGGATGAAGATACTGTAAATGAAGTTATACAAGAAATAAGATCAATTGAAAAAGAGGTTGAAAGTTATCGTGTAGAGCTTCTTTTATCTGGTGAATATGATAGAAATAATGCCATCTTAAACTTACATGCAGGTGTTGGAGGGTCAGATGCTAATGATTGGACTGAAATGCTTCTTAGAATGTATACAAGATGGTGTGATAAGAAGGGATATAAAGTTGAAACTTTAGACCTTTTAGAAGGTGATGAAGCTGGTATTAAAAGTGTAACTTTAAAAGTGAAAGGTGAATTTGCTTATGGTTATTTAAAAGCTGAAAAGGGAGTCCATAGATTGGTAAGAATTTCGCCGTTTAATGCAAATGGAAAAAGGCAGACTTCTTTTGCTTCAGTAGAAGTTCTTCCAGAACTAACTAAGGATCAAGATATTGATATAAGACCAGAGGATTTAAAGATAGATACCTATAGAGCCAGCGGAGCAGGTGGTCAGCACGTTAATAAGACGGAATCTGCCATTAGAATAACCCACTTACCAACAGGTATAGTGGTACAATGTCAAAATGAGAGAAGTCAATTTGCAAATAAAGACACTGCAATGGCAATGCTTAAATCAAAGCTTATTGAATTAAAAGAAAGAGCTCATAAAGAAAAAATCGAAGATTTAACAGGTGAGCTTAAAGATATGGGATGGGGAAGTCAGATAAGGTCATATGTATTCCATCCATATAATATGGTGAAAGATCACAGAACAAATGAAGAAACATCCAATTTAAATGCTGTGATGAATGGAGAAATAGATCAATTTATCGTAAGCTACTTAAAACAAGAAGCTAAAAAGTAATTATGGATGATGAATTATGAATGATGAATAAAGGATGAAACTCAAAGAGTTTCTATATTTAAATTTTTTAAACTCCCTATAGGAGTTTATACCATAATTCATAATTCATCACTCATAATTCATAATTTAAAAAAGCTATTTAGCTTTTTTAAAAGGTTTTGTATTTAGTATGCCAATAATAATAAGTGTTAAAAGTATAATTAAAAATAAATTAATAGATTTTCTACTATATATAAAGGTTGTTACAGTGCTGTAGCAATCTTTTTTAATTTCTTTATTAACTACTTTATATACTGTGTTTATAGCATTAGAATCAATATAGTCTACAGTATCAGTTGGTGTATGGATATGTGATTTATCACTATGGCATATTGTTAATGCATCAATTCCTAATTCATTGAAGCTTGCATGATCACTAGAATTTTCATATTCCACTAGATAGTCTACAGAATCATTTAAGCAGATATTAGAAAGGGAATTTAATATATTAGAAGAATTATCTTTGAATCCTACGCCTTGAATAAAAGTAATAGGACAATTTTCAACACCTATCATATCAAAATTAATTACTTTTGAATTTTTAATATCAAAGTAATTGTTCTCAGCAAAAAAGCTGGAACCTTTAAGTCCAAGCTCTTCGGCGTTTAAAGCAACAAAGATTATGGAACGTTTAGGTTTGCCTAAGGTGGATAAAGTATTAGCAAGTTCCAATAAAAATGAAGTACCGGAAGCATTGTCTAAAGCACCGTAATAAATGTTATTTTGTGAATCACTTCCTAAATGATCAAAGTGTGCTGTAAGAAGTAATGGAGCTAGTGATGGGTCAGATCCTTCAATAATTCCTTGGATATTAACTAATTTTTTAGCTTCATTTTTAAAAGGAATATAAACATTTAAGGTCTTTCCAGCTTTTAAAGCATCAATTATTTTATTATAGCCATTAGAAGATAGAGCAATTACTAAATCAAAGCGTAGTTCACACATAAAAGAGCTTCTAAAGGATAAATCATCATTTTGAGCCAAATAGAACAATAATGTTCCTTCATCATTAGATACTTCAATAGAGGTAGAAAAGATATTTATTTTATCTTTATTAGAAAAAGTAAAGGAGTTAGATTTGAAATTAATCATGTCTTCTTTATAATCTTCTCCATATTTTAAATATTCACTTTCATTATCATTAAAAATCTTAAAATAAACTGTTTCATCAGTTTTTACAGGACAAGTAGTAATAAATTCTTCAGTATAACTATTTTTATAGGGACTTAATTTTAAATCTTTAAATTTATTCTTTATTATTTCACTAGTTAAAATATTTTCCTCACTACCAGAGCGTCTTCCTTCAAAGGATGAGGAAGATAAATATTTTATGTTTTTTACAACATTTTCAGCATTGAAATTATATATGTGATCATTTAAGGCAATACATATAAACAAGCAAAGAATAGTAATAAATAAGGTTGAAAAATAAAAGATCTTTTTTTTCATAAAAAAATACCTCAGCTAATAATATATACTTAATATTATTAATTGAGGCAGAGTAATATGAATACCATAATAAATATTTATTATTTTGAATATACCAGTTCAAGAAAACTATGAACTAAAGAAAATAAAAGGCAGAGAAAAACAAAAAGGTTTAGCTTACCGTTCATAACAGTAAGAATACCGCCAACAATAGCACAAAGTATAATTGTTATGCCAAGAAATTTATTAAATCCTGATCCTTCCAAGGCTTCTTTAATTGAAGTTAACAATATTATTATTAAGGAAAGGTATATAAATATATTTCTTAAAGTAACGTTGAATTCAATAACATAGTATCTGTTTAAAATTAAAATAAGAAGTAAAAGAATAAGCATTACATTAATGAATTTATTAAATATGGAACGCAAAGAACCACCTCTTATTGGTAAAAATTTACAATTTAATTATAAAGCCAATACAACATAATATCAATAGTGTAAAAATAAAATAAAAATATTATAATAGAGGTATTGAGAAAAATATTTTTACAGGAGAGAACAATGGTAAATATTGAAGAGAGATTAGTAAAAGAATTAGGAATAAAATTAGTGCAGGTACAAAATGTAATTAAATTATTAGATGAAGGAAATACAGTACCTTTTATAGCTAGATATAGAAAAGAGCAAACTGGAGCTTTAAGTGATGACATATTAAGAAAGTTTTTTGAAAGACTAACATACTTAAGAAATCTAAAGGACAGAAAAGAAGATGTATTAAGATTAATTGATGAACAAGGAAAACTTACTGAGGAAATAGTAAAATCATTAGAAAAAGCTGAATCTCTTACTGAAGTTGAAGACATATATAGACCTTTCAAGCCTAAAAAGAGAACAAGAGCAACTATTGCATTAGAAAAAGGATTAAAGCCTCTGGCTGATATTATTTTGGAGGGGAATTTTAAGGGCACAGTAGAAAAACAAGCAGAAGCATTTATTAATGAAGAAAAGTCTGTAAATAGTATTGAAGATGCAATAAATGGAGCACTAGACATAATAGCTGAAGGAATATCTGATGATGCAGCTCTTAGAAAGTATATTAGAAATATAGTATTCAGGGAAGGAAAGATTGAAACTAAAGGATCAAGTGAAGAAAGCACTCCATATGAAATGTATTATGATTATAGTGAGGAAGTATTTAAGATACCTGCCCATAGAATACTAGCAATCAATAGAGGAGAAAAGGAAAAGATATTATCTGTAAAGATTTCTGTTAATGATGACAAGATAATAAGCTATATAGAAAGCAAGATACTTAAACAGAATTCTATAACAAATGAATATTTAAAGATAGCAATTAAGGATTCATATAAGAGATTGATATTCCCATCAATTGAAAGAGAAGTTAGAAGTGAGCTTACTGATAAAGGAGAAGAAGGAGCAATATTAATATTTAAGGAAAATTTAAAAGCACTTCTTATGCAACCACCAATTAAAGGTAAAGTAGTTATGGGATACGACCCAGGATTCAGAACAGGATGTAAAGTTGCAGTATTAGATGCCACAGGAAGATTTTTAGATAAAGCAACAGTATATCCTACAGTTCCTAAAAAGGATGTAGAAGGAACTAAGAAAACCCTAAAGGAAATGATAAATAAATATAACGTAGATGTAATTTCTTTAGGAAATGGCACTGCTTCAAGAGAATCAGAAGAAGTGATAGCTGAAATAATAAGCGAAATAAAAAATGAAACAGGTAAGGAGCTAGCTTATGTAATAGTATCAGAAGCAGGAGCTTCAGTATATTCTGCTTCAGAATTAGCTGCAAAAGAATATCCAGATTTAGATGTTACTATAAGAGGAGCCATTTCTATAGGAAGAAGATTACAAGACCCTATGGCAGAACTAGTAAAGATAGAACCAAAGGCTATTGGAGTAGGTCAATATCAACATGATGTAACTCCTAAAAAATTAGATGAATCATTAAGTGGAGTAGTTGAAGATTCAGTAAATAAAGTGGGGGTAGATTTAAATACAGCAACACCTTCATTGCTAACTTATGTTGCAGGGATAAATATATCCATTGCTAATAATATAGTAGCTTATCGAGATGAAGTAGGTGGATTTAGCAGCAGAAAAGAACTATTAAAAGTTAAGAGATTAGGTCAAAAAGCATATGAGCAATGTGCTGGTTTCTTAAGAGTAATGGAAAGTAAGGAGCTTCTTGATAATACTTCTGTTCATCCTGAATCTTATAGTATAGCTAAAAAGCTTATGGAGGTATTAGGGTATTCTACAGAAGATTTATCGAATAGAAAATTAAATGATATTGAAGAAAGAGTTACTGTTAAAGGATTAAATAATTTAGCTCAAGAATTAGAAGTAGGGGAGCTTACTCTTAAGGATATTATAAAGGAACTTCAAAAGCCTGGAAGAGATCCGAGAGAAGATATGCCAAAGCCTATATTAAAAACAGGCGTTATAGATTTAAAAGACTTAACTCCAGGAATGGTATTAATGGGTACTGTAAGAAATGTATCTGACTTTGGAGCTTTTGTTGATATTGGAGTACATCAAGATGGATTAGTTCATAAAAGTCAAATGGCAAATAAATTTGTAAAACATCCATTAGATATTGTTAAAGTTGGAGATGTTGTTAAGGTAGCAATAATGGAAGTTGATGAAAAGAGAAAAAGAATTTCTCTTACCATGAAAGATATAAATGAATAAAAATACAATTTATATATTGAATTAAATTAATAATATATTTATAATATAAGTATAATAAAAATATCTTCAGGGCGGGGTGAAATTCCCCACCGGTGGTTATAGCCCACGAGCTAGAAATAGCATGATTCGGTGTGATTCCGAAGCCGACAGTATAGTCTGGATGAAAGAAGGAAATAAGTAAGTTTTATTTATATTTAAAATAAGTGAGTTACGTCCTGATGTTTTATAGCATCAGGACTTTTTATTACAGCAATATATTTTGCACCTAAGAATTAATTTTAAGTATAAAAAGCTGTAAGCAAAGAAAAATATAAATGAAACAAAACTTATACCTCCACTGAGAGATAAAGAGGGAGTAAAAATGAATAAAAGAAAAGATTTAAACAAAAGCATTAAAATATCCTTATTAGTGGCAATTGCAGTAGTACTTATGTATTTTGATTTTCCAATTGTACCGATATTTCCGTGGTTAAAGATTGATTTTAGTGAAGTTCCAGCATTAATAGGCGGCTTTGCTTATGGGCCAATTGTTGGTGGAATCATTGTAGTATTAAAAGTTATTTTGAGATTTTTACTTAAAGGAAGTGCAACTTTTGGTGTAGGTGAAATTGCTAATATCTTAGTAGGGGTTGCTTTAGTAATGCCTGCTGCATGGCTATATAATAGAAATAAAAGCAAGAAATCTGCTATTACAGGGATGGTAGTTGGTGCATTAGTGATGCAACTTATGGGAATTATCGCTAATATATATTTTCTACTTCCAGCCTATGGAATAGAAGTTGATTTAACAAAATATGTTTTTGTTGGACTTGTACCATTTAACGGTATAAAGGCGTTTATAGTGTGTATTGGCACATTTATATTATATAAAAGATTATCAATACCTATATTTAAGGTTGATTCAGGATTAACAAATAAAAGAAATATAGCATAATAAAAAAACAACTTCTTCTATACAATAATATAGAAATTATTGTACTGAAGAAGTTGTTTTACATAGTGAACTTATATCATGGCTACCATTAAAGATTTTCATTTAGTATTTCTCTTTTTTTTAATAGTATATAAGCCAAGAGCGCTTAAAGTGGCTATACCTGCAATTATAATAAATTTATGAGTAGTTGTTTTTTTTACTTTTATCAATTCTATTGGATTATCAACAGGATCTTTTTCTATTATAGTTACTATATTATGTTCACCATTTACATCGTTGATTTCCAAAGTCAGTTTAATTAATGAATCGGCAATGAAATTATGATAAACTATTTTTTCTTCATGAATATTTTCATGATCATAGCTTAGTATAAGGTTCACATTATCTTTAACAAATGCTGTACTTATAGTTGTTATAATTTCTGAATTACTATTTAAAGTGTTAATTTTTATTGAAGAGTCATCAAGGCCTTCGTATGATAATACTATATTAGCAAGTTCTGTTCTAGTATTATTTATAATTTTAATAATAGGCAAAAGAGTAGATCCAGCATTACTTTCCATATAAATACCTCCACTTAATATACTTTATTAACTATAATATACGTTTAAAGGAGGTAATATGAATTAAAAATGAATAATAATTTAAATTATATAATGTTTCTTTTCCACATAATCATAGCATCTTCGCCATTATCTTCATAATATTTTTTTCGTATGCCTTCATTAATAAATCCTGCTTTCTCATAAAGCTTTTGAGCAGCAATATTAGATACTCTTACTTCAAGAGTGATATCAGGACAATTTTCTTTTTTACAGATATCAAATAAGGCTGATAATAGATTATAGCCAATGCCAACACGTTTAAAATCAGCATCAACTGCTATGTTTGTAATATTGCCTTCACCAGCAATAATCCACATTCCAGCAAAACCTATAACTTTATTGCTATCTGAATCCATAGCAACAATGTATCTAGCAAGGTTATTAGTAAGCTCTTGCTGTATAGATTCTAAGCTCCAAGGAATATGAAAGGAGTTTTTGCTTAATTCAAAAACTCCTTCTACATGGGATGAATCCATTGGCTTATACAATATGGCCATTTTGCATTTTCATCCTTTGTTCTAATTCTCTTTCGGCTTGAGGCTTCTTAAGATATAAAGGTGAAGAATTCATATCATCATATTGGCCTTTTCTTAAAAGTTCCATTCCTAGTTCGCCTAGAGCTGAAGCTCTTACAACACTTAAATGGTTAGGTGCAAACTTGGCGTTAGGAAGCTTTTCTAATAAATATTCTTTATACTTATATACTCCATCACCAGTAAAGATTACAGGTTCATCTTTTTGTTGTAATACTTCTACTAGTTCATCTAAAGAAAGAGCACTATAGTCTATTATTTTTGAAAGTTCTCCATTAGAAGATTTATACATGCATGTAAATACGCTATCTCTTAATGCGTCCATTATAGGACATATTATACCATCAAAATTAACTAACGAATAAGCCAGTGCATCTAAACTAGAAATGCTTAGATATGGTTTGTTTGAGCCCATGCTTAATCCTTTTACTGTAGCCATTCCAATTCTAAGGCCTGTAAATGAACCAGGTCCTTTAGAAACAACAAAGCCGTCCACTTCGCTAATATCTATATTACAGTCCTTAAGCAGCATTTCTATCTTTTCCATAAGGATTACAGAATGCTCTCTTTTAAAGTTTAAGGTGAATTCACCTAATAAATGTTCATCTTTAAGTAGTGCAACTGTAGTAACTAAAGATGAAGAGTCCATGCTTAAAACTATCATATTTTTAACTCCTTTATGTAATTGTATCTTTCACCATATGGTGTTAATGTAATGGTTCTGAAATTTTCTCCATTATCAAGATTTTTTTCAATATGAATATGTAAATATTCCTTTGGTAGAATATCTTCTATATAGTTGGCCCATTCAATTATTGAAACTGCATCTGAAAATATATAATCATCAAAACCAATAGCATATATTTCATCAGGGTCTGAAACTCTGTAAACATCAAAGTGATTTAATTTTAATCTTCCAGAATCGTATTCGTTAACAATTGTAAATGTTGGACTTGTTATGTATTCATCAATGCCAAGGCCTTTAGCAATTCCTTTTGTTATATGAGTTTTACCAGTACCTAAATCACCAGTTAGACAGATAATATCTCCAGCATTAAGTAATTTTCCAAGTTCATAACCTATGGAAGTAGTTTCTTCTATATTACTAACAGAAAAAATCATCTTTCCTCTCCTTTCAACAATAAAGCGTAATTATATTAATTAAGCTAATATTTCTCTAATTTATATTCTATCCAAAATATATAAAAAAGAAAAGAATTATAATAAATTAGAATAAAAATATTGCTTTTTGTAATATTTTATTATATAATATACACTGTACTTAGGGGTATGGCTCAACGGTAGAGTAGTGGTCTCCAAAACCATTGGTTGTGGGTTCAAATCCTACTGCCCCTGCCACAAAAAAGTTAGTATTTATACTAACTTTTTTTTTGTAAATCCCCTGCCAGTAAAACTAGCAAGTATTACTTGCTAGTTTTTTTTATGTATAAAAATATATATTTATATAAAAATAATTACTATTTTTTAACATTTCAACCTTTATGTAAATATTATATAAGAGGAAAGAAGTATTCTTATATAAAAAGCAAGGAGGATGAAAACGTGAGTAGTTATAAAGGGATTGATATTTCTAGCTATCAAGGGTACAATATTGATTTTTCAGCTGTAAGAAATAGTGGAATTGAAATATGTATTGTGAAAGCTACTGAAAGTACTATGTATACAAATATGTATTTTGATAGTCAAGCTTCTGGAGCACTAAATGCAGGTCTAAAAGTTGGATTTTATCATTTTTTCAGAGGACAGGGAATAGCAGAAGCAGATTATTTTTGTAGTGTAATAAATAGATATAAAGATAGAATGACCATAAAACCTGTAATTGATGTTGAAGTACCAGTAGCAGATATAAATAATCAGGTTTTATTATTTATTAATAGAGTAAAGCAAGTTTTAGGTTTAGATTGTGTAATATATTCAGGAGCATATTTTGCAGGAGATAACCTTACAGATATAAATCTTTTAAATTATGGACTTTGGGTTGCATATTATTATGTATCAACTCCAACATTAAGAGGAATTTGGACTGGATTTGTAGGACATCAATATTCAGATCAAGGAATAATTCCTGGTATAAATGGATATGTAGATTTAAATAATTTTTATGATGGAATGTTTATTGGAACTCCAAGCAGCGGAGGAAATACAGGTGGAGGAAGTACAGGCGGAGTAAGTCCAGCACCAGTAGGAAGAACAAAGAATGCAGATGGAACTTATACAGTGAAGAGTGGGGATACTTTAAGTGCCATTGCCAATGATTTTGGCGTTACAGTAGATCAGCTTGTAAGATGGAATAACATTTCTAATCCTAACTTAATAACAGTAGGGCAAATATTATATTTTTCAGATAAGTCTTCTTCAGGCTCAGGTTCAGGAATAACTTATGTAGTGCAAGCTGGAGATACTTTAAGCGGCATAGCAGCAAGATTTGGTACAACAGTAGCTAATTTAGTATCATTAAATAATATAAGTGATCCAAATTTAATATATGTAGGGCAAGTTTTAAAGATACCATCATCAGGAAACAGCAGTAGGACTTATACAGTTCAGGCAGGCGATACTTTAAGCTATATAGCAGCAAAATTTGGTACAACAGTAGCAAATTTGGTTACTTTAAATAATATAAGTGATCCAAATTTAATATATGTAGGGCAAGTTTTATATGTATAATTGATTATATAAGAAAATAAAAATACTTGATATTTTATATTAAGTCTGCATTAACATGATAATATTATTGTTTTAGCAAGTATTATTCATGTTAATGCTTAGAAAAGTAATAAAAGAACAAATGTTTGAATAGAATGATAAAGAATGTTAATACTTTTAAATAAAAAAGAAAAGTGAGGAGTGATTAGATGATAAATAGAGCACGACAAGTCCTTAAAGAGTATTATGGATATGATTCATTTAGAGAAAAGCAAGAAGAAATCATCACATATATTTTAGAGGGTAAAGATGTGGTAACAATTATGCCAACAGGTGGAGGAAAGTCTATATGTTATCAGATTCCTGCACTTATATTAGAGGGACTCACTATTATAATCTCTCCCTTAATATCATTGATGAAAGATCAAGTTGATAATATTAAGAATATGGGCATTAAAAGTGCGTATATAAATTCAACTTTAAGTGATAGTGAAATTAATAGTATATTAAATGATGTAATTGAAGATGAGGTAAAAATTCTTTATGTTGCACCAGAAAGATTGGAATTAACTGAGTTCTTAAATTTTATAACAAGAGTAAAAGTAGCACAAATTGCCATAGATGAAGCACATTGTATATCACAATGGGGACATGATTTTAGAAGTAGCTATAGGAGAATAAGTAGATTTATTGATTTATTAGTGGATAGACCAATAATAACAGCTTTTACAGCTACTGCAACTGAAGAAGTTAGAAGAGATATCATAAACTTATTAAAGCTTAATGAACCGAAAGTTTTTATTACAGGGTTTGATAGAAAGAACTTAAAAATAACCATAGAAAAAGCTGTAATAAAGAAACAGTATATTTTAAATTACATAAGTAGTAGCGATGGTGCAAGTGGAATAGTTTATTGCGCCACAAGAAAAGATGTAGATATGGTATATGAAATGCTTATAGCAAATAATATAAAAGCTGAAAGATATCATGCTGGATTAAATGATGAAGAGCGTAAAGAGGCACAGGAAAGATTTATTTATGATAAGGCTGATGTGATGGTAGCTACTAATGCTTTTGGAATGGGAATAGATAAACCTGATATTAGATATGTAATACATTATAATATGCCAAAAAGTTTGGAAGGATATTATCAGGAAATAGGAAGAGCTGGTAGGGATGGCGAGGAAAGTGAATGTATAATGCTTTTCTCACCTTCTGATGTACAGACACAAAGATATATTATAGATATTGGTACTTCTAATGGCGTTAGAAAAGAAAACGAATATGCAAAGCTTCAGACTATGGTAAACCTAATATATACACAAGAATGTTATAGAAAATATATTCTTAATTATTTTGGAGAAAATTATGAAGAGAACTGTAATAAATGCAGTAATTGCGATACAGAGCAACGTAAGGAAGATAAGACTATAGATGCTCAAAAGGTTATATCTTGCGTATATAGGGTGAAAAGAGGATATGGTGTTGGAATGCTTGTAGATGTTTTACGTGGCTCAAAAAATAAAAAACTATTAGATTTAAAATTAAATGAAGTTAGTACTTATGGCATAATGAAGGAATATTCAAAGGATGAGCTTACAGAGTTTATTAATATCTTAATTGCTTTAGGATATTTAAATTATGGGGGAGAATATCCTGTAGTTAGCTTAAATAATAATTCCATAGAGATAGTAAAAGGACAAAGGACTGTGTGGATTAGAGAACATAAGATTAATAAAGCTAGCTTTACAGTTGATAATGAGTTGTTTGAAATATTAAGAAAGTTAAGACATGAAATTGCAGTTGATGAAAATGTGCCACCATATATGGTATTTGGAGATAGTACATTAAAAGAATTAAGTTCAAGAATGCCTGTAAATAAAGAACAAATGTTAGAGGTTAGTGGTGTTGGTGAAAGAAAATTTGATAAGTATGGAGACAGATTTATTGAAAAAATAATAAGCTATATAAATTGTAATAATATAAATCATACATGGATTTCAAAAGTAAAAGGAGATATATCGATAGAGAAAAATAATATAGATGGAACAAAAAGTATTAAAGAAAAATCATATATAAATACAGTGGATATCTTAAGGAGATGTGGTAGTTTAAGAAAGGTTGCAGGAGAAAGAGCCTTGACTCTTTCCACAATAATTTCTCATGTTGAAAAATATATCAGTGAAGGAAATAGCATAGATTTTAATATAGACTTCAGTGAAATATTTAATGAAGAAGATGAGATAGTAGTAAAGGAAGCCATTAATAATGTTGGATTTAATAAACTTAAGGCAATAAAGGAAGAGGTTCCAAGCAATATAAGCTATGATGCTATAAAAGGAATCATTCTTAAAAAGATAATTGAAGAATCAGCCTCTTAAATAAATTTCAGGGAAATTTATTTAATGATGAATGATGAATTACGAATGATGAATTAAGGTTGAAACTCATAGAGTTTCTAAAAAATATATATTTCTAAACTCCCTTAAAGGAGTTTATTCCACAATTCATCATTCATCATTATTTAAGTTCATCATTAATAAAAACTTTGTTATTGTATGAAAAAACTTGTTGACATATTATTGTGGACTATGATAAAATAACTTTTGTCGAAGGGGTATGGCTCAACGGTAGAGTAGTGGTCTCCAAAACCATTGGTTGTGGGTTCAAATCCTACTGCCCCTGCCACAAAAAAGTTAGTATTTATACTAACTTTTTTTTTGTAAATTTATATAAAAGTTTTAGTTAGTAAGGTAGAATTAAGGTATATGTTGTAAAATAATAGATAAATTGATATAATTTATAAAAAAGGGGTATATGATAATTATGAAGAAAAATAAAGAGCAATTTTTATTGATTATTCTTAGTATATTAATGGTTATTATTTTAAGTACTAACTTGTATAGTTTTATCATAGAAGAAAGCACGTTAACATCAAATATAATTTCAATTATATCATTGCTAATGCTTATAACTTGTATAATAATTATATTAAGTTATAAAAATAATAATTTAAAAGAACAAAGAGATTCAAAAGAAATCGATAAAAATAATTACTTTATGAATTTATCTCATGAACTTAGAACTCCATTAAATATAATATTATCTACAGAACAACTTATAACTAATTTAAATTCAAGAAATGAAAATATAGATAAAGATAAATTAAATAACTATATGGATATCTTAAGAGGAAATTCTAAAAGGCTACTTAAACTTATTAATGATATAATTGATCTATCTAAAATCCAAGAAGAGATGTATAATATTGATATTATGGAGCATGAAATTGTATTCTTTGTAGAAGATTTAGCTCTTTCTATGAAGGAATATATTGAAGCTAAAGGAATAGAATTAATTATAGATCCGGAAATTGAAGAAAAAATTATAGAATGTGATATAAATGATATTGAAAAATGCTTGATAAACTTAATTGGAAATGCTATGAAGTTTACTCCGGAAGGGGGAAAGATAATTATTAGGATATCAGATTTAAACGATAAGGTTAAAATATCCATTATAGATTCTGGCATTGGCATATCTGAAAAAGATATAAATGAAATTTTTAATAGATTTGAACAAGCTTATAATAAGAAAAGTGAAGAATTTGGTGGAAGCGGAATTGGCTTAATGCTAACTAAACAGATAATTGAATTACATAAAGGAGACCTAGTAGTAAAAAGCGAACTGGGAAAAGGAAGTGAATTTTCTATTTTATTACCTGTAAAACAATTGAAATAAAAGGTTTACTTATACGTTGACAACGTTTTTATGTAATGATAGTATATAATAAAATAATATAGATGCCTAAATTAAGATGAGCTTAGTTTAGGTTTTTATATTTTATGTAGAATATGAGGTAATCAATGATAGTAGAAAAGGTATTAAATAATAATGTTGTTGTATCTATAGAACCAAAGACAAGGAAAGAAATAATTCTAATGGGGCAAGGAATAGCCTTTGGTAAAAAAATAGGGCAAGAAATTGACGAAAGTAAAATTGAAAAAAGATTTATGGTAGAAGACAAGACCCTAGGTGATAAGATAAAAAAACTTATCAATCAAATACCTGAAGGTGTCTTTGAACTTGCTGATGAAATAATTTCTTATGCATCTAAAGAATTAGACACAGAATTAGACAAGCAAATATATATTTCATTATCAGATCATATAGCATTTGCTATAAAAAGGTTTAAAAATAATATAAGTTTAAAAAATGATTTACTTAATGAAATTAGAAGAATACATAAAAAAGAATTTAAAGTGGCATTATGGGCTGTTGAATATTTAAATGAACGATTAGGAATAGATCTTCCAGAAGATGAAGCAGGCTTTATAGCACTTCATTTTGTTAATGCAGCATATAATAGAAATACCACTGAATCAATTACTTCTACTAAGATAATAAAGGAAATCTTACAAATTATCAGATTAAACTATCAATTAGAATTTAATGAGGATGATTTGAATTATGATAGATTGCTTACTCATTTAAAATATTTCACTAAGAGAATTATTACTAATAGCAAAGATGAGAGTACTAGTGATGAAATCTTTGCAAAGATTATTGAAAATAGCTATCCTGAAGCTTATAAATGTGCACTGAAGATAAAAGAATATATAGAAAATACTTATAATTATGAAGTTAATGAAGATGAGATAATATATTTAACAATGCATATTCATAGAGTTGTTTTAGCTGCAAGAGAAAATTAAAAAAATACGGAGCTGAATTTTTTCAGCTCCGTATTTTCATTGTTTAATCCATTGAGAAAATTTAATACTATAGTTGTCAGTTTTATTTTCTTCAACATAATTATAAAAGGCATTTAGGAAATAAGCTCTATCTATATCATCAGTCAAGGTAATTCCACCCATATTATATTGATAACATAAAATTTGATCTAAAGATAAATTACCGTTATCAGTCATAATTTGATATAATACCATAAAAGTAGTAGTTCGCCCCTCACCTGCATCACAATGGAAATGAAGATGTTGTCCTTCAGGTTTATTTTTAATAAAATCTACAAAATCATCTATTACAGTAGTAGATGGAATTCCACCATCCTTAACAGCAAAACGCTGATATTTTAACCCATTTTTATTAATTGCATTATTTTCAGTGGAAACAGAATCAACAGTAATATTAGTTAAAACTTTACCAAGTTTATCATATATATTTATTTGTGAATTTTGCTTAATGGAATTTAATAATTTATCTTCAGTAGAAATGGTTTCTTCTGTGGTAAATCCATTATTTAAATCTTTACCAATGCTGTAGAAGCTGATAGCTAAATCATTTATAAATCCATGAGATTCTTGTCTTAAATCAACTATGCATATATCAGGTTTATTTATGGAGTTTTTTATATTTTCTATTTGAGAAGGTGTAAATTGTGCACTACCTGAAATATTTAAATTAGTTAAATCTCTAAAACGATTTGGAAGTCCAGTGATTGCATCACTATCTTTCACAATTAAAGTTTCATTTTTATTGCTAAAGGATATTGGAAAGGCTGATACTAATTGAAAAATTAGTAAAACGTATAGAAAAAGACTGCAGAATTTTATAGTTTTAATTTTCATATTAAACCTCCTAAATTATATTTATAAACAGTATTATTTTTTGTTAGGAAAAAAATATTATTCTTTATAAATTTTTATATGCATAATATAAAGATGCCTGGGCAATATAATAGTGTAAACAGGAGATAAAAATAAAATTCGCAAAGAAGGATTTTATTTATACTCTTGTTTATATAGACCGGTAGCCAAAGGAGGAATCTGTAATGTCAAATAAAGCATTAGTTCCAGAAGCAAAACAAGGTTTAAACGCATTCAAGAACGAAGTAGCAATGGAGTTAGGAGTGCCATTTAAAGAATATAATGGAGATTTAACTTCAAGACAATGTGGTTCCGTTGGTGGCGAAATGGTTAAGAGAATGGTAGAACAATATGAAAGTGGGTTAAGATAAGCCACAACGGTATGAAATCACAAGAAAAGGTCAATGCCTTGAAAGGATGGAAACTGAAATGGATGAACCACCAAAAAATTGATTTATCATTACAAAAGGGAAGATGCAGCAATGCATCTTCTTCTTTTATAAATAAATTTAATCTAATACAATATAATTAAAGTCTACAGTAAGATCTTCAAATACTTTTTTTTCTCTATGTTGACAGGTGAAAATTATCTGCTGTCCATAGTCTTCCTTTAATAAAAGGTTTAATACATTTTTTAGCTTGTTATCATCATATTGAATAAATGCATCATCTAAAAATATAGTAATATCCTTCTTATTAAAAATCATTTCAATAAATGATAATCTAAGTGCTAAGAAAAGTTGGTCCTTTGCTCCATTGCTTAAAAGTTTATAGTCCAGTAGAGAAGAATCTTTTATCAAATTCATTTCATATTCATCAGAAACAAGAATATTATTATATTCTTTATTACAAATTGCATTATATTTTTTTAACAATTTTTCATTTAATTCAGGGCCAAAATCATCTCTTATTTCTAAATAGGATTTTTTCATCATTTCTCTAGCTAGTTCACCCGCTTTTAGTTTTTTCTTAAAATCATCTATTTGGTAATCAATATTTATGATATCTTCTTCTATTTCAGCTAATGATCTTTTACCATAAAAAGAACTTTTTATATTGTTTTCTAAAGTTATTATTTCCTTTTCACAATTTAAGAGGTTCATATTATTAGTATCTATTTCTTTTTCTATTTTTTCTTTTTTTTCTAAAATGGTAAGCTTATTAAAGTCAGAATTCATATTTATTGTTTTCTTAAAGTTATTAATTACTTGTTCATCCCATAGGTTGCTATGGGATGATTTTATTTCATTAATTTTCTTTTCTAAATACATCTTTTCTTCAGGGCTTTCAATATTACCTACCAATTGAAGCTTCATTTGTAATAACTTGATTTCTTCTTTTTTTTCATTGATTTTTTCTTCAATAATTTTCTTATAATTTTTATTTTTGTAGTATATATTTATTTTTTTAAATAAATCTTCATAATCTTCTGCACCAAAAAGTTGTTGCATATTATCTAGGTTGTTCTCTATGGTTTTTATTTCTTTGGAAAGTCTATAAAACTTATAGTTTAAGCTTTTTTCATTGAAAAACTTATTGTAAATATAAGCTAAAGCTATGCAGAAATCTAATGATATAATAATTATTTTGTATTTGAAATTTATTATTATAAGAACATTAAGTAATAAGAGAAAAATGCCTATATATTTTTTTCTATAATTTAAAACTTGTGTATCAGCATAAATATTTTTTAGTTCATTAAGCTTATGTTCATAGGTTACAAAAATATTTTTTAAATTATCATCCATATTTTCAATGATAATTGAGTTATCTATATTTTTTTGTAACTGTTGTTTTTTATATTCCAAATTATTTATTTCCTTTTGTAATTTATTGATTTTATCCTTATATGAATAAAATTGAATTTCTTTATTTTTAAATATGCCGTACTTATTTTTAAGTTCTTCAATCTGGAGATATTTTTTATACATCAATAGATTAGAAGCTTTTTTATTTAATACACTTTGATGTTTTTTTAGTAGTAGGAGTTTTTCTTCTTTGGTCATATTATTTTCATGTGTTTTATAGTATTCTATTTTTTCTATTTCTAATAATCCCCTTTTTTCCCTAGCCACATCAAGACTACCGTTTTTTCTTATATTTGTTATGGATTTTATATATTGATTTATCTTTTCAAATGACTTTTGTACCGTTACTTCATCATCATTGCTAGCTGTAAAATTTATTATTTTGTCAAAAATTTTTTCATCGTTATCTCTTTTGATTTCTACAGCCAATTGACCAATAAACAAGGTTTTGATGAAGGTTGACCTATTGACAGCAAGTATTTTTTCACCAGGTTCATCACCATAGATATCACTTAAATCTTCTCCAGTCAAAGAATCTATGACTTTGATTTCATCATCTTTTTTTGTTTTACCAAAACTTCTGATTATTGTATATTCTCTTTTATCAATTTCAAAAGTTAAAGCTCCATTTATTTTTTCACCATTTAAAGGAGTATATTTTAAACGTTCATTATATATGATATTTTTTCCATGATAATTTGAAAAACCATAAAGCCATATTTTTACAAAATTTTGTATAGTACTTTTTCCTGCTTCATTTTCTCCATAAATAAGATTCATGCCTTTGATAAATTTCAGGTGATAATTTTTTATGCCTCCAAAAGCATTTATATGGATACTTTTAATTATCATCTACAGTCACCTCTTCATCAGTAAAGCATTGTATCCCTAATTTTAAAGCTAAACTTACTATTTCTTTTTCATAATCATCTGTACATTGATTTAATTTTTCAAGTACAGCTAAGATATATTTGCCTTTTAATGAGTAATCCTTGGAACCTTCAGATAAATTTATTTCTACATTAGTTTTATTTTCAAGCTTAATATAATAAAATTCATTTTCTAATTTTTCATAAAGTATGGAATCATTTATGATAAAATATTCAGCTACATATCCCTTCAGTATTATTTTATATATATTTTGTTTTCGTTCATTTTCCTTTATTGAAGATAATATTTGTTTTTTTATATCTTCATAAGTAGAAATATTTTTTAAAAAAATTTCTTTTACTATATATTTTCTTTTGGATAATGGTACAAATTTTAAATCAACGCTATTTTCATATACATTACCAAGAACAACACCTTTTGGGCCTTTTTCATCAAATCCTCTTCCTGAAAGGCATCCACAATAGCAATAGTGAGTTTCTCCAACTTTTAAAATGTCTGAAAAATCATGTTCATGACCTAATGCTATATAATTTGCTCCTGAATTTTTCATATCTTCTAGATAAATGGGATTATACTCATTTGCAATATTACCGCTAGAAACTTGTCCGTGCATTACTACTATATTTATATATTGCTTATTGACTTTTATGTTTTTAAGTAAAGTTTTCTTATGATATTTTTCATTAAAACCACATCCCCATACTATAACGTTTAATTTTTCAATTATCACACTTTCCATAGGACCTTTAAAAATATATACATTATCAGGCCAAGTTAATATTTTATAAAATGATTTTCTGTTATATGGATCATGATTTCCAGGTGATATAAATATAAAAGTATCTTTTATTCTGGAAAACTCATTCATAATAAAATTTATTGTTGTTTTACTTAGAGACATATTATCAAAAAAATCTCCTGCAATAAGTAAGATTTCAATTTTTTCCAATAGTACTAAATCTATTACTTTCTTAAAAGTTTCTAATAGTTCTTCTTTACTTTTTAAGCTGATAGTTTTATTTAATTCTTTAAATGGGCTATCCAAGTGTATATCAGCACAATGTAAAATTTTAACCTTTTTCATGATTTACCACCTATAAAAATATTATATATATAACTTTAGCATTATTTACTTTTTTTTACAAAAGAGGCGGCTATAAAATTCATCCTATTTTTATATTATTTTGACGCTATATTAACAGGTAAAATCTTATGATACAATTGATTATAATATTAGAAAATTGATTTATAGTAAACTTAAAAAGAAAATGAGGTGGAGATATGGAAGATCCAAAAGAGTATTATAAAAGCAATATTAATAATATTAATAAAAATTTAAAAGAACTGGAGAGAACAATATCCGCTTTTGCAGTGGGAAGATTACTCATAGTAGTTGTGGCTATAGCCACAATGTATTATCTATATAAAGCCGATAAATTTATTTATTTATGTGCTTCATTTATGGTGGCATTGATAACTTTTATAGTTACAGCTATATTTCATAATAATAAGATAAATGAAAAAGAACAGTATTTATTGAAGCTAGAATATAATGAAAAGGGATTAAAAAGAATAAATGGAGAGTGGAAGGAATTTGAGGATAAAGGAGAAGAGTTTTTAAATAGTAGCCATAATTTTAGTAGTGATTTAGATATTTTTGGTAAGAATTCTTTATTTCAATGGATAAACACTACCAAAAGTCCTCTTGGTAGAAAAAAGCTCGCTAAAGTATTAGCTCTTAAATCACTGCCTGATAAGCAAATCATAAAGGGTAGACAAGAAGCCATTAAGGAGCTAAGCGAAAAGAGAGGCTTTTGTGAAAAAATATATATATCATTTAATAAAGGGAAAAAAGATAAGCATTCAGTGGATAAATTTTTACAATGGATGGAAAAGGATGAGAAAGTAAGTTTTACAGTAAGATATATACCATATTTATTTATTACAATTACATTACTATTTTTATATCTTACAGTTGCTGGTAGAATACCGGTGAACTATTTAATTTTAGATTTATTTATTAATTATCTTGTGGTAAAGCTGTTAACTAAGAATTTAAGTGATAGTATAAATATTATCTTGGAAAATAAAAAAGCTATAAATCAATATGAAAAAACATTAAGAATATTAAGCAGTGAAGAATTTACCAGAAAGAATCTTGTTAATTTAAAAGAAAAGCTTATAAATAGTAGAGAAAATTGCATGGTAGAAATTAATAAACTTAAAAATATCGTTAATTGGATAGGTGATAGTAATGCTAATGCATATTATCTGCTTCTAAATGTATTTATGCTAAGTGATATCTTTGTTCTTTATAATCTTGAAAAGTGGAGAAGGAAAAATGGTTTTAAGATTAGGTTATGGATTGAAACAATAGCTGAATTTGAAGCATTAATTAGTATTTCTAATATAGCATTTGATAATCCAAAATGGTCATATCCAAAGTTTACTGAAGAAAGAAAAATTGAATGTAAGGGTATAGCCCATCCTTTATTAGGAGAAAAGGCTGAAAGTAATGATTTTGCTTTGCATGATGGTAAAAAAGCAGCTCTTATAACAGGGTCAAATATGTCTGGTAAAAGTACTTTCTTAAGAACTATAGGTTTCAATATGGTGTTGGGATATATAGGTAGTCCAGTGAGAGCTGAAAGCTTAAATAGTGGAATTTTTAATATATATACATGCATGAGAACACAAGATAATCTAGAAGAGAGCATATCTTCTTTTTATGCAGAAATATTGAGGATTAAACTGGTGATAGAAGCTGCCAGAAGTGGAGAAAAGGTATTTTTCCTTTTAGATGAAATATTTAAGGGAACAAATTCAAAGGATAGACATGATGGAGCTAAAATATTGATTGAACAATTAGTTAAAAGTGGTGGTATTGGACTTGTTTCAACTCATGACTTTGAATTATGTGATTTAGAAAATATACACAATTGGCTTGTTAATTTTAACTTCCAAGAATATTATGTAGATGATAAGATTAAATTTGATTATAAATTAAGAGATGGCAGAAGTAAAACTCAAAATGCCAAGTATTTGATGAAACTTGCAGGAATAGAAATTGTAGAAAATTAGAAAAAAAGTAAAATTTGGAGTATAATTAAGGAAGCGATATAAAGGGTTAATATGGGGGGAGAAATACAGTGGCTTTTATTATAATTGATTTGGAGTTTAATAATTTAAGTGAAATACATAAATATTATCCAAATATATATAAAGATATACCAAATTTAAAAGAATTAGATTTAATTAATGAAATAATTGAAATTGGAGCAATTAAGGTTGATATGTATATGAAGCCTTTAGAAGAGTTGAAAGTATATATTAAGCCCTCAGTAATACCTGTAGTCAATCCTAAAATACTAAGTATTACCAATATAAAACATGAAGAACTAGAAAATGGTGTTAGTTTTAATGAAGGGCTTGATATGCTTAAAAATATGGTTGATAAAGGTGATATCATATGTTCATGGGCAAAGGATGATATTGCAGAAATAATTAGAAATGCAAATCATCATGGATACAGTGATTTAAGTTGGATAGAAAGATATCTTGATATTCAGGAGTATACAACAAAGATATTAGGTAAAAAGAATATTCTTAGTTTAAAAAATGCCCTTCAACAATTAAAGATAAAGGTTGATGAAAGTAAGCTTCATGATGCTTTGAATGATTCTAGATATACATTAAGCGTCTTTAAGAATATATATAATGCCAGAGCAGTTAAACAATTTATTGTTAGTGATATATTTGATATGCCAGCACTGGAGATAAAATCTTTGCAAAATTTCAAATTAGATTATTCTAAGATTAATCCAATATGTCCTAAATGTAAAAGAAATATTGAGTTAGATTATAATTTTACTAATTTAGGCTGGAGATTTGTTGCTATTGGGACATGCCCAAAATGTAATAGTAGGATTTTAGAAGAGGTTATTGTAAAAAAGAGCTTAAGTGGAGAAATGATCTACAGAGAAGTATATAGTATTATAGACGAAATTGAATTTCTAAAATATGAAAATAGAATTATTAAGAAAAATTCTAATGTATAGATTTACATTTGAAAGTTTTGCAATAAAATTATATAATTGCTATGTATAGAAAAATAATGTCTTAAGGTATTAATTGAATATTTTAGGGAAAGGTAAGAAATATGAATATTGCATTTCTTTTGACACCAAAGAATGAGGTAATTTATGAATATCTAGATGTGACTATGAGGCAAGTAATTGAGAAGATGGAGCATCACGGATATACAGCTATTCCGCTTATTGATAAGAGTGGAAAGTACGTAGGTACATTAACAGAAGGAGATTTATTATGGAAACTTAAAAATACTCCTGAATTAACATTCAGAAATACTGAATGTGTAAAAGTAAGTGATATACCAAGAAAAATAAAACATAAATCTGTTTCAATAAATGCAGATGTAGAAAGTATCATAAATTTAGCAACTACTCAAAATTTTGTGCCAGTGGTAGATGATGAAGGAATTTTTATAGGGATAATAAAAAGAAGTGATATTATTAATTATTGCTATAACTTAATTAGAAAAAGTTCAAAATTAAATTAGATAAAATACAAAAGTTTATAAGGGAGTGAGTTTAATGAATTTAGAAAAAAGAGAAGAAAGCACAATGGGTGAATTATTAAAGGATTTTGATGTGAAAAGAATCAAAAGTGGAGATATATTAAAAGGTATTGTAATTGATGCTGATGAAAAAGAAGTAAGAGTTAATATAAACTATGCTTTTGATGGTGTAATTTCAAGAGAAGAACTTACAAATACAGATGATTCTCCACTTGAAGTAGTTAAGCCAGGAGATGAAATAGATGTATATGTATTATCTCCAAATGATGGTGAAGGATATGTACAACTTTCAAGAGTAAGAGCGCTTCAAATAACAGAAAGAGAAGAATTAGAAGAAGCATATAAAAATAATAAAACAATCAAAGTAGTTGTTAAAGAAGAAATAAAGGGGGGATTAGCAGCTTACTATGGATCAATTAGAGTATTTATACCAGCATCACAAGCTTCAAGAGAAAGAATAGAGTTAAAGAATCTTTTAGGTAAGGAATTAGAAGTGAAGCTTATAGAGCTAGATTTAAGAAATAGAAAGGTAGTTGCTTCAAGAAGAGTTATTGAAGAAGAAATCTACAATGCTCATAAAAAAGAACTTTGGAAAAACGTTAAATCTGGAGAAAAAAGAGAAGGTGTTGTTACAAAGATATTAAAAGTTGGTGCAATTGTTGATATCGGAGGAATAACAGGTCTTATTCATATAAGCGATTTAGCATGGGAAAAAGTAAAGAGAGTTGAAGATGTAGTTTCTCTAGGTGATAAGGTAGTTGTGTTTGTAGGTAATGTAGATGCAGAAAATGAAAAAGTATCATTAATCTTAAAAGATGTAAATAATGAGCCTTGGAACCTGCATAGAGAAAGCTTAAAAGAAGGAAATGTATTGGAAGGAAAAGTAGCTAAGCTATTAAACTTTGGGGCATTTGTAGAAGTATTCCCTGGAGTTGAAGGATTAGTTCATATAAATGAAATTACTGATGAAAATATAGCAAAACCAAGCGAAGTTTTAGAAATAGGTCAAACAGTAAAGGTTAAAATTTTAAATGCAGATATTGAAAATAAAAAACTATCATTAAGTATAAAAGATGCAGAAGAAAGAAGCCAAGAATACTTAGCATATAACGATAGTGATGAAGGTGAAACTTTAGGAGATCTATTTAAAGGACTTTTCGATAAATAATAAAAATACCTATGGGCATTAAGCCTATAGGTATTTTTATTATTTATCGAAATGATGAATGATGAGTGATGAGTGATGAATTGCTGAATGAACTTCTAAGAAGTTCAAAAAATATATATTTTCAGAAATTCTACGAATTTCATCCTTAATTCATAATTCGTAATTCATAATTCATCATTATGAAAATGAGAAAATTTTTAAATTTTCTCTATTTTCATCATATTGGTTCCTCCGGTGATTGAGGTTGGAAGACCAGCAGCAACAATAATATTGTCTCCTTCCTTGGCACAGGAATATTTCTTGGCAACTTTAATAGCTTCTTTAATTATTTCATCAGTAGTTGAGAATTCTCTACAAAGTAAAGGTATTACTCCGGAATTTAAGGATAATCGCCTTTGTACATAATCAAAAGGAGTTATGGCTATGATTGGACATTTTGGTTTGTATTTTGATATGAGCTTTGCAGTAGCACCTGTTGTTGTAGCAGCCACTATGGCATTGGCATTAAGAACATTAGATGTCCTACAGGCAGAGTAACTTATAGCTTCAGCAAAATCATTCATGGCAGGTTCTTTTAGTTGTTGATTTAAATACATATAATCAATATTTGCTTCAGCTTCTTGAGCAATAGTAGACATAGTGCTAGCAGCTTCTAAAGGATATAAACCACTGGCACTTTCACCGCTGAGCATTATAGCATCAGTGCCATCGAAGATTGCATTGCAGATATCACTGGCTTCAGCTCTAGTTGGAATTGAATTTCTTATCATTGAATCAAGCATTTGAGTAGCTGTTATTACTATTTTACCAGCTTTATTACATTTCTTAATAATCATCTTTTGAATTATTGGTACATGCTCTATGGGAATTTCTACGCCCATATCTCCACGAGCAATCATTATTCCATCGGAAACTTCAATGATTGAATCAATATTATCTACGCCTTCTTGATTTTCAATTTTAGCTATTACTTGAATTTTATTACCACCATGTTCTTTTAAAATCTGCCGTACTTCTAAAATATCAGAAGCTTTTCTGATAAATGATGCAGCTACAAAATCTACATCCATTTTGCAAGCAAAAGCTAAATCACTTTTATCTTTTTCAGTGATAGAGGGAAGGTTAATCTTTATATTTGGAACATTCACGCCTTTATAGTTTTTAATGACACCGTCATTTAGAACAGTACAAACAATTTTTTTGCCTACAATTTTATTAATTCTAAATCTTATGAGACCATCATCTACAAGTATTAATCCACCAGGGCGAACATCTTCATAGAGGGTAGCATAAGAGATGGAACATTCAGAGTTATTGCCGAAAATTTCTTTTCCACAGTTAAAGGAAAAGGTTTGTCCTTCTTTTAATGGAGTTTCATCATTAATAAATCTATGAGTTCTAATTTTAGGGCCTTTTATATCAATCATAATGGCAGTAGGTGTATACATTTCAGCTCTAAGTTTTTTGATAAGCTGAATTTTTTTCAAGTGTGTTTCTTGATTTCCATGTGAAAAGTTAAGTCGTGCAACATTCATTCCTATTTTTATTAACTCTCGCAAGGTAGATTCTTTTTCGCTAGATGGACCAATGGTAAAAATCATTTTTGTTTTTTGCATTACAACACCTCCAAAAATAATAGAACACTAAATTAGGTATAATAAATTTAAGTATCATTAATAATATGATATACTTAGATATATATTTTAATTCTAGTATAATTTAGCAGAAGGGAAGAAAAATTATGGCAGTGTTAGACAATTTACAACCTAAATTAGTTTTTAAATATTTTGAAGAAATATCACAAATTCCAAGAGGGTCAGGAAATGAAAAAGGTGTAAGTGATTATCTTTTAAATTTTGGGAAGAGTTTAGGGTTAGAAAGTATTCAAGATGAAGCTTTAAATATAATAATAAAGAAACCAGCTACTAAGGGATATGAAAATGCTCCAACAGTAATATTACAAGGACATATGGACATGGTATGTGAAAAAAATAAAGGAACAGATCATGATTTTGAGAAAGATCCTTTAAAATTAAGAATAGTAGATGATTACATATATGCTACTGATACAACACTAGGAGCAGATAATGGTATAGCAGTTGCTTATGCAATGGCAATACTTGCTTCAGATGATGTTATGCATCCAGCATTAGAAGTTTTAATAACTACTGATGAAGAAACGGGAATGTCAGGAGCTATGGCTGTTTCACCAGAACATATCGATGGAAAGATATTAATAAATTTAGACAATGAAGAAGAAGGATATCTTTTAGTGAGCTGTGCAGGTGGAATAAGAACTAAAGGAAAGCTTCCGGTGACAAGAGAAGAAAGAACAAATGGTAAAGCAATGCAGATAAAGATATCTGGACTTAAGGGTGGACACTCAGGAATGGATATCATTAAAGAAAGAGGAAATTCAAATAAAATTTTAGGAAGAATCCTAAAGCATCTTTTAAATAATGTTGAATACTCTTTATGTGAAATGAATGGTGGATCAAAGAATAATGCTATTCCAAGAGAAGCAGAAGCAGTTATTATGGTAGCTGATGGTGATTTAGTAAAAGCTAAGGAATTAGTTTTAGAATTTGCTAAGTTAGTTAAAAATGAATTAAAAGCTCAAGATGCAGGATTAAATATAGAAGTACAAGAAGTTGCAGCAGTATCTAAAGTATTTACAAAGGAAAGCACAGAAAAAGCTGTTAATTTATTATATCTTTATCCATCAGGAATAAATAGTAAGAGTACAGAAATAGAAGGATTGGTGGAAAGTTCAACTAATTTAGGTGTTTTAACAACTACTGAAGGTTTTGTAGAGTATGATTCAGCAGTAAGAAGTTCAGTACCTTCATTAAAAGAAGAAATAGTTTTAAGAAGTAAAACTATAGTTAATCTTTTAGGTGGAGAATTAGAATGTACTTCAGGATATCCAGCATGGGAATATAATCCTGATTCAAAGATAAGAGAAATATGCCAATCTGTACACAAAGAAATGTATGGAAAGGAAGCTGAAATTGTAGCTATCCATGCTGGTGTTGAATGTGGATTATTTAATGAAAAATTAGGTAACCTTGATATGATAAGCTTTGGACCAAACCTATATGATGTTCATACACCAGAAGAACATATGAGTATTTCATCAGTTAAAAACTGCTATGAATACTTATTAAATATATTAAAAGCAGTAAAGTAAAAAAAATAGGCCGAAAGGTCTATTTTTTTAATGATGAATTATGAATGATGAATGATGAATTAAGGATAGAATTTCTACGAAATTTTTTTAAATATATGTTTAAGAAATTCCCTAAGGAGTTTCATCCTCAATTCATCATTCATAATTTATCACTCATAATTATCTAAGTGTGACATAATTTAAAAGATGTTAGTATATCCACCTGGAAAAAGGAATATATATAAGTATGAAAATATAAAGGGTGGTGGATGAGAAAATGAGATATACAAGATATAACTATAAGAAAAATAAGAATAATAACTTGATTATGTTTATATTAAAATTAGTAGGAACTGTTGTAGGGGCAGGGCTTTGTGGTATTGCGTTAGCTTATGTGGCAATTAGCGTATTAACTAAAAATAATGCTTTGCCAGCAGCAAATATAGGTAATAAAACATCCATAGAAGCGAATAATAATGAAGTTGTTAATTCAGAAGAAGGGAGTAATGGGGCTGTTAGTAATACTTCTGTTTTTTATACTGTTCAATGTGGATATTTTTCCAACGAGAATAATGCTAATCAAATATTAAGTTCAATAAATGGAAAGTATAGTGCATTTATATATAAGGATCAAGATAAGTTCAGAGTATTATCAGGAGTATATGAAAGCGATAAGGTGGATCAAATAGTAAGTGAATTAAAGAACAGTAATATTGAATGTGCTAAGATTAAATTTTCCTTTAATAATGATGATAAAGTAGAATATCAAATTTCAAGTATATGTGATGGATATATACGACTTTTAGATACAGCTTTTAGTGATGATGTAAAATCAATTAATACAGATGATTTTAAAGGTTGGACTAATGAATTAGAAAAGATATCTGCAGGAGAAAAAGTAGATATATTAAATAATTTGAAAGAACATATTTCAAATTTAGCAGCAGAAATAAGTAAGGAAAATGTACCTGCAGAAATGGAATATATTTATACAATATTATTGAATTTTAAGGATATATAAAATTAAATTTAAGCTATAAAAAAATAAATCTTACAATATTATAAAAATTTCTATATAAAGAGGAAAATGCTTGTTTGAACACATATAAAGTGATAAAATATAAAAGAAAATTTAAGGGGTAATAACAAGCGTTGGACTCTTTTTTATTTTGCAAAAAAACTTATTTTTACTTTAGTGATTAAAATAAGTTTAAATATGGAAAAATAATCAATAAATATAGGATGTGAAGTTATGAAATATATTTTGGCATCCGCTTCTGAAAGAAGACAGGAACTATTAAAGAGAATAGTAGACGATTTTGACATTATAATAAGCAACTTTGATGAAGACGCAATTAAATTTAATGGCAATGTAGAAGAATACGTAATTAAAATAGCTGAAGGAAAAGCTTTAGACGTATTATCAAGAGTAAGTGAAGAGTGTATCATCATTGCAGCTGATACCATAGTTGTAAATGGCGATAAAATATTAGGAAAACCAAAAGATGAAGAAGATGCATATAATATGCTTAATGAATTAAGTGGAAAGGTGCATAGAGTTTATTCAGCACTTGTTGTTATTAATAGTAAAACAAATAAAGTAAAAAAGGAATCTATTTTTACTGAAGTCAAGTTTAAGGATTTGACTAATGAAGAAATATTGAAGTACATATCTACAAAAGAACCGCTTGATAAGGCGGGAGCATATGGAATCCAAGGATTTGGTGGAGTTTTTGTTGAAAGAATTAATGGTTGTTATTACAATGTTGTGGGACTTCCATTAAATTTATTAAATAATATTTTAGAAGAAATTAAATAGTGTTTGTATAATGGCGATGGGGGAAATTATCTATAAAATAAATACTTAACTAATTAAGGAGAGGTTTTATGGGTAATATAAAAATAAGTGACTTGCCATTAAGCCAGCGACCTATGGAAAAGTTACTTAAATATGGCGCTGATAGCTTAGGTAACGAGGAGCTTTTAGCTATATTATTGCGAACTGGAACTAAAGGCGAAAATGTTATTGAGTTAAGTACTAGATTGATATCAAATTTAGGCGGACTGGATAAAATATTGGATGCAAGCTATGAAGAAATAAAAAAAATCAAAGGTATTAAGAATGTTAAAGCATGTCAAGTGATGGCATTGAGTGAACTATTTAGAAGGTTTAAGACTTTAAGAGCTCAAAATGATTTATTTAAAGTCACAAGACCAAGTGAAATAGCAGAATTACTTATGAATGAAATGAATGTTTTAAAGCAGGAAACACTAAAGTTAATATTATTGGATACAAAAAATAATATTATAAGAACTAAGGATGTTTTTACAGGAACTTTAAATTCATCTTTGATTCATCCAAGAGAAATTTTTAGAGAAGCTGTTAAATTTGGTAGTGCAAACATAATTATTTCTCATAATCATCCATCTGGTAATCCAGAGCCTAGCAAAGAAGATATTAATGTTAGTGTTAGGATAAAAGAGTGCGGCGAAATTATGGGAATTAATCTTTTAGATCATATTATTATTGGTAGAAATAATTATACTAGTTTAAAAGAAAAAGGAATTATTTAAATATTGAAGATTGAAAGGGGAATTCAAATGGGATTTTTCAGTAGTAATAGAGATATGGGAATAGATTTAGGAACAGCAAATACTTTAGTATTTGTAAAAGGTAAGGGGATAGTATTAAGCGAACCTTCAGTTGTAGCTATTAACAGTAACACTAAAAGACCATTAGCAGTTGGTACAGAAGCTAAGCTTATGATAGGTAGAACACCAGGAAATATCGTAGCAATAAGACCTTTAAAAGATGGAGTTATAGCTGATTTTGATGTTGCTCAAACAATGATAAAGAAGCTTATTGATAAAGTTGCAAGCAAAAGTGCATTCACTAGCCCAAGAATAATAGTTTGTTACCCATCAGGTGTAACTGAAGTTGAAAGAAGAGCTATCGAAGAAGCAACTAGAAATGCTGGAGCAAGAGAAGTTGTATTAATGGAGGAACCAATGGCTGCAGCTATAGGTGCAGGATTACCAGTAGGTGAACCAACAGGAAGCATGATAGTAGACATCGGTGGAGGTACTACAGAAGTTGCAATTATTTCTTTAGGTGGAATAGTAACAAGCAAATCATTAAGAGTTGCTGGTGATGAATTAGATCAATCAATCATTGCTTATGTTAAGAAGGAATTTAACTTAATGATAGGTGAAAGAACTGCTGAAGATATTAAAATGCAATTAGGTTCAGCATATAAGATAGATGATGAAAATGAATCATTAGAAATTAAAGGTCGTGATATGATTACTGGACTTCCAAAGGTAGTTACTATTACTGAAGAACAAGTAAGAGAAGCTTTAAAAGAGCCAGTATATGCAATCATAGAATCAATTAAAACTACATTAGAAAAGACACCACCAGAACTTGCAGCAGATATAATTGAAAAAGGAATAATGCTAGCAGGCGGTGGAGCTTTATTAAAGGGATTAGATCAATTAATTAACGCTGAAACTAACATGCCAGTACACATAGCTGAATCACCACTTGATTGTGTTGTTTTAGGAGCTGGTAAGGCACTAGAAAATTTTGATCAATTAAGCAAAACTCAAAGAGGTCAATAATGAAACCTTTTAAAAATAAACTGGCAGTAACTATAGTTTTACTGTCAGTTGCCTTTTGTGGCATGATTATATATAGCCTGCAAAGTGATGCAAATGGTATATCTAGTAGTGTTAGTACAGTAGTTAGTCCCTTACAGAAAATAGTTTATAATATAAATAGCAGAGTAAAAGAAACAGTAGATTTCTTTTTAAATTTCTCTGAGGTTAAATTAGAAAATGAACAGTTAAAACAAAAGAATGCAGAGCTTGCAAATGAATTAATTGAATATGAATCATTAAAAGATGAAGTGGAACGTTTAAGAGAAGCTTTAAATTTTACTGAATCTAGGAGCAATTATAATTATGTAGGGGTAAATATAATTGGATATAGCGGAAGTTCTTTATCAGATGGATACATAATAGATAAAGGCAGTAATGATGGAATAGCTAAAAATATGGTAGTGGTAAGTTATAAAGGCTTAGTAGGAAAAGTAACAAAAGTATCTAGTAACTTTGCTGTAGTTCAAAGTATCCTAAATGAAAATATTGCTGTTGCTGTAATGGATCAGCAGACAAGAGACGCTACTGGAGTGCTTCAAGGATTAAGTGATAAGAAAGACACTAATATGACTGTAGTGTATAACCTTCCAATAGACTCAGATGTTAAAGAGGGCGATATTATTATAACATCAGGGCTTGGTAAGATTTATCCAAAGGAGATACCAGTAGGTACTGTAGTATCAGTGCAAGAAGATAATGTTAAAGTTATGAAAAGTGCAGTAGTTGAACCTTTTGTTAATTTTAATAAATTAGAAGAATTATTTGTAGTAATTCCTAATAGCAATATTGATGAAATTGAATATGATTAGGAGGAAAATATATGAAGAAGATAGTTGTAATACTTATTTCAATTTTCCTTTTAGTCTTAGATAATTCATTATTACCTAACTATCCAATAATGGGTAGCTATCCAAGCCTTTTGTTTATTTTTGCAATAGCTTATTCAATAATATATGGAAAAAATGAAGCGATTTTTATGGGGGTAATTAGTGGAATACTTCAGGATATATATTTTGTCAAAGGATTTGGCATTAATTCTTTAAGTAATCTATTATTATGCTTTTTAGCGGCAAAAATAGGAGAGAACATTTTAAAAGAAAACAAGATAGTTCCAGTTTTATCTACATTCATATTATCCATAATAAAGGGTGTTTTTGTAGCTATAATGTTAAGGTTATTTGATCAAAGTGTAAATTATAGTGCCGCTATTTTAGCAGCATTTTATAACTCTATTATTATGATAATTGTTTATAATATAGTTTTAGCTACTTGTGATAAATATATGGATAATGATAGATGGAGGTTTAAATGATAGTTAATAAACCAAAAAAGAAAAAGACCATATCAAGATATGCAGTGTTATATATAATTATGGCAGTGATATTTGGAACAATATTCTGTAAGCTTTTATATCTTCAAGTATATAAATACGATGAATACAAAGAGAAGGCAGATACAAGTTCCACAAAGTTTATATCAGAAAGTGCTCCAAGAGGGCTAATATACGATAGTGAAGGAAATGTTTTAGCCACTAGTGAGCAGACTTATGTACTTACTTATATGCAAACTACTGAATCTGCTAATGCAATATTTAGTACCTTAAATAAAGTTTTTAAAGTGCTTAGTGAAAATGGAGAAAATTTTGAAGATAACCTTCTTTTAAAGGTTAATTCAGATGGGCAATTTTATTTTGCCTTCAAAAGTGATGATAGTGATGTAAAAGAAGCTACAGAACTTCTGTTTAAAAGTGATAGAGGTTTAAAAGATGAAGTAATAGAGGAATTGTATAAGGACCATGATGGTGACTTTACTGATGAACAACTTGCCAATATAAATGCAAAATTATTAGAAATAACACCAGAAGATACTTTTTATTATTTAGTAGAGTTATACGGAATGTATAAGATGCTTCTGCCAGAAGATTACACCAAAGAAGAATATGATGCCATTGTGGCTAAATATAAAGATGTTGATGGAAAGACCATCACAAAAGATTTATTAGAGAAATATTCATTAGAAGATATAAGAAAATATATGGTAGTTAAAGATGCCATAAATATTCAAAGTTATCAAGGATATAAATCAGTTACAATAGCAAATGATATTACCAAGGATACTGCTTTTATATTCTATCAAATGTTAAATGAGCTTCCAGGAATAGATGTTGACTTAGAACCAGTTAGATATTATCCATATGGATCATTAGCTTCATCAATACTTGGATATGTTTCTTCAATAACAAGTACTGAAGAAGAAATATATGAACTTAAGGGATATGATGTATCCACAGATTTAGTGGGAGCAGCTGGAATTGAAGCTGCTTTTGAAGAACAGCTTAAAGGAAAAGATGGAGGAACTACTGTAAAAGTTAATTCAGAAGGTAGAACTACAGAAGAACTATTTAAGCTTGAATCTTATGCAGGAAACAATATTCAGCTTACCATTGATAAGGATGTACAATATGCTGCTGAACAGGCACTGAAAGATACCTTAGCTCGTGTTGATGCCACTGTAACTAATAAAGATTATGGTAATGGTAGGTCTAATGCTACTAGAGGTTCAGTGGTGGCCATTGAAGTTGGCACAGGAAGAGTACTTGCTATGGCAAGCTATCCAACATACGATCCCAATGATTTTGCAACAGGACAATTAAGTGATGAATTATATGCACAATATTTTTCACCAGATTACGAAGCATTTGCTGCACAGCATATAGCGAAAACTGGAGCAACATCAACAATTGATGAACTATTCCCTTTAAATGAAGATGGAACAAGGGAAGACACATATGACTTATATCCAAAGGCAATGTTTAATTACTCAACACAAGCCCTTCTTCCTCCAGGATCTGTATTCAAGCCTTTAACAGCTATTGCTGGGTTAATGGAGGGAGTAATAACTACTAGTTCAACGGTAAATGATACAGGAGTATGGCAAGTTGGAAACCTTACTCAATACAACTTCCAGAAGACAGGTAATGGTATTATTTCAGTAAGAGAAGCCTTAATGCATTCATCAAACTTCTTCTTCCATAATGTGGGGTATGAATTATATCTTAAAAATGGAGGAAATTCTTCTGATGAAGAAACTAGAGTAGCAGCATTAGATAGTATTGCTCATTATGCGTATAAATTTGGACTTGGAGTTACTGAGGGTGGAAATGCATCTACAGGAATAGAAATAGAAGAAAACTTCGGTCAGACATATAATTTTAAATCATGGAAAAATAGAATACTTGATACACCTATGTATACATTAGTAGATAGCCTTAAAGCTGGAAACTATAATGGAATGTTCTATTATGCACCATTAAATATTTCAAAAAATGATACTGATAGTGAAGCTTTAGCTACTGCAAAATCAAATTTAAAAGAACAAATCAATAAGGCTTTAGAACTAGTGGGGACAGATGCACAACTTACAAGTGCTGATGAATTTGCTAGCCAATTAATAAGTTATATAAAATCTATAATGGAACTTTCAGATGAATATAAAGCATCTTTAGAAAGTTATAATAGTAGTAGAAGTAGCAAAACTAGTATTGATGAACAAGCAGATATAATAGCAAATGCTATAGCACAATACACTATAAGTGATATGAGTACTCAAATAGATACTTATGCAGAAATAGTTAAAGATGCTATAGGTCAAAGTATGAATGCCTTTACGCCATTACAATTAGCAAATTATGTTGCTACTTTAGCAAGTGGTGGAACAAGATATAAGGTAATGCTTGTGGATAAAATTACTTCACCAAATGGAGAAGTAATTGAAGAATTTGAACCAGAAGTAGTTGATACATTAGATATACCTAGTGGATATTTACAAGCTGTAAAAGAAGGTATGAGGATGGTTAATACTTATAGCGGTAATGGTACAGCATATAATAGTTTTAATTCATTCCCAATTGCCGTATGTGGTAAGACAGGTACAGCGGATTTTGGTAGTGAAGAAAACTATACAGTCATAGGAAGAAGACCATATGGTAACTATATTAGTTTTGCACCAATGGATAATCCGCAAATTGCCATTTTCTCAACTTTATATGATGGTAATAAAGGTAGTGAAGGGGCAAGTATTCATTTAGCCATATATGAAGCATTCTTTAAGGAATTATTAGAAACTAATTATTCAGCTTATACTAAAAGTTCAGGAAGCTATCAAAAATATGTAGCCAATGGGCTAGATGATAATAAGGAAAATGCAGAAGAAAGTAGCAATACTCAATCAGCAGGAGAAAACAACAATCCTGAGGAAAGCAATGCAACTGAAAATGAACAATAATTTATATAGAGTTATCAAATTTTTGATAACTCTATTATTTTTTTGAAAAAATAGTCGATAATAAGAAATAGAGTAAAGATAAAGTAAAAAACTATGTTAAAGTTAGGGCTAATTATAAATATATAGGTTATTATGTTATTAAGTGTTGATATATGGTATAATTATAATAAAAAGTGTATGAAATTGGTGGAGGGTAACCAATGAAGGAAAATAGAATTGAAATAAAAGGTGATAAAGAAGGAATAAGTGTTATAGTTGATATAGATAAGTTTATAAATTTTGATGAAGTTATATCAGAAATTATAAACGTATTATCTATAGGGAAAGGGTTTTATAAAAATTCCATAATAAAGATTATAGCAAACCTAAAGAATGTATCAGATAGTGAAATAGCTAAGTTAAAAGATAAGCTATTTGAAGAAATACATATAAGGGATTGTATATTTGATGATACAAACAAAAGAAAAATTGAAGAAAATACACTTTTCACAGGAATATATGAGGGGAGAACCAAATTTATAAAAAGAACCATAAGAGGAGGCCAGTGTATTAATAGTAAAGGTAATATAGTTATTATTGGCGATATTAATAGTGGTGCAGAAGTATCCGCTGGTGGAAATATTATAGTACTTGGAAGTATAAGAGGACATGTCAGGGCAGGTGTTGGAGGCAATAGAAATGCAATAATAGCTGCTTTTATATTGCAGCCAGAGTTATTACAAATTGCTGATTTAATTACAATAGCTCCTGATGATGGAATTAAGCCTTCTTATCCTGAAGTGGCTAGGGTGAAGGATGAAATGATAATTGTTGAGCCATATTTACCAAATAAGTATATTTATTAATTTCGGAGGGATATAAATGGGAGTTTCTATAGTAATCACATCTGGAAAAGGTGGCGTAGGAAAAACTACAACAACAGCTAACATAGGAACAGCACTTGCTGCTATAGGTAAAAAAGTAGTTGTTGTTGATGGAGATACTGGTTTAAGAAATCTTGATGTTTTAATGGGATTAGAAAACAGAATAGTTTATACAATAATGGATGTTATTGAGAATAGATGTAGATTGAAGCAGGCACTTATTAAGGATAAAAGATATCCAAGTTTATTCTTACTTCCAACTGCTCAAACTAAAGATAAGGATGATATAAAATCAGAAGATATGTTATCTATAGTAAATGAATTAAAGGAAGAATTTGATTATGTTATTATTGATTCACCAGCAGGAATAGAGCAAGGTTTTGAAAATGCTGTTATTGGAGCTGATAGAGCTATAGTAGTGGTTAATCCTGAAATTACATCAGTGAGAGATGCTGATAGAGTAATCGGAAAGCTAGATGCTAAGGGATTAGAACAACATGAAGTAATTGTTAATAGATTAAATTATGAAATGACTAAAAGAGGAGATATGCTTGACGTATCTGATATTATAGAAACTTTATCAGTGAAACTTTTAGGTGTTGTACCAGATGATAAAAATATCACTGTTTCAACAAATAAGGGAGAACCAATAGTTTTAGATGAAAAATCTATTTCAGGAAAAGCATTTAGAAATATTGCAGAGAGAATTGTGGATGAAAATGTACCTTTATTAGAAATAAATGGAGAATCTAATGGTATATTTGCAAAATTAATGAAAATATTTAAAAAGAATTAGGAGGTAGAATTTATGGATTTGTTAAAAGTTTTTTCTAACAAGACAACGACTCCTAAGGATGTGGCAAAAGATAGGCTTAAATTAATACTTATTCACGATAGAGGAGATATAGACCCAGAAACTATTGATAAAATAAGAATGGAAATATTACAAGTACTATCAAAGTATATTGAAATTGAAGCTGATGATGTTGAAATAGCATTAAATAGAGCAGGCAGTAATGAAGAAGGAAATGGTCCAGCACTTGTAGCTAATATTCCTATAAAAAGTAAGCGTGGACGATAATTTTCATAGTATAGTAATTATTTAAGACAAAAATAAAGTTCTTTAAGTTTGATTCTTTGAAGAAAACTTAAAGAACTTTTATGTTTACATAAATTTCATAGAGAAAAATGGGCAATTATTATATAATAAGGTGATACATTATGGAGGTGAAAAAATGAAGTTAATACCAAGTTTCAAAATTGATTTTAAAAAGTTTAAAGAATTAGATAAATGGATGCTTTTTTCTATTATATGTATAGTTTCATTTGGTATTCTTAATATATATTTAGCGACTAAGGGAAACTATGGTATATTTTATCCTAAAAGACAATTGATATTTTTTATAGTTGCCTTAGTTGCTTTATATTTTGTCTTAGCATCAGACTATAATACTATTAAAGGATTTACAAATTTATTTTATGGAGGATCAATAGTATTATTAGTATTAGTTTTAGTTATAGGAAAAACGGTAAATGGTGCTCAAGGATGGATAGATTTGGGGGTAATATCATTACAGCCAGCAGAACTTGCTAAGGTTGCAACAATTATGATGATGGGACGAAAACTTGAGGAAATGGAAGGTAACATAAATACTGTGAAGAATTTCTTCATCTTAGCCATATATGCCATAATTCCAGCAGCACTTATTGTTATTCAACCAGATATGGGGATGACCATGGTACTGTTTTTCATGGTGTTAGGTGTTTATTTTATAGGAGGACTTGATAAAAGGGTAATACTTTATGGCCTTGGAGGAATGCTTTTAGCTGTAGTTTTACTATGGAATTCAGGCCTTATTCAAGATTATCAAAAAACTAGAATAACATCATTTATGAATCCTGATACAGATACTTCAGATTCAGGATATCACTTAAGACAATCTCTTATTGGGATAGGTTCAGGAGGCTTTTTTGGAGCTCACAATAGCTATAGTAATGATGGAACTGGTGGATTTGCTTCAGAGTATGTTCCTGAAGTTGAAACTGACTTCATCTTTGCTCAAATAGGAGAGCAATGGGGAACTGTCGGTGCCATAATACTATTAAGTCTTTATGGTCTTCTTATATCCAGAATGATAAATATCGCAAAGAATTCTAAGGATATATTTGGTAGGTGTGTCTCCGTTGGAATGGTGGCATATTTCTTATTTGCCATAACACAAAATATTGGAATGACCATAGGTCTTATGCCAATAACAGGAATAACTCTTCCGCTTGTAAGTTATGGAGGAAGTTCGCTGTTAACAACAATTCTTTCCTTAGGGATTGTTTTAAATATAGGAATGAGTAAAAAGAAAATATATTTCTAAATAAAGAAAAATAGCTATGGAAAATATTCATGGCTATTTTTTATGCAAATATTTTAAGTAGCAGATATTCTTATAAGCATTAAGAGAATAATTTATTGATAAGAAAAATATAATTAGTATTGAAGTGTTATTGTGAGGTTGTATATGGGAAGGTATGATTCAGAATATAGTAAATACTATAATTCTATAAGTAATAAATCAAAAGTCCAAGGGCCATATGGAAATATTAATAATGGTTATAAGAAAAAAAAGAAGAGGAATATTTTTAGGCAGTGTAGTGAATATTGCATATTCCAATGCATAGTAACATTTATAGTATTGGTAACTGTACTTGCAATGAAGTATTCAAAGGATACTAAAAGTGTAGAAGCTTTTAATGGATTTAAAGAAAATATAAGTGAAAGAAGTAGTTATTCTGAAATTATAGATGATATAAAACATGTAAAGATTAGTGACATAAAAAGTGGAGCAGCAAAATGTTTAAAATGGATAAGAGAGAATGTTAGTGAAGCACAAATAGAGAAATGATATGAAAATAAATAAAATATTTTTAAAAGGCTTCATAAAGGCAAAATGTAATTTGTTATATAGGTGGAATGTACTGGTTTTTGCAGAAATAATATTGATGTTCATCATACTTCATCTAGAACAAAGGCAAAGATTAGTAATATCTTTTATCTCAATACTTATACATGAATTTAGCCATATAATATTGGCAATGATGAAAGGCAGTAAATTTAATAATTTTCAAATGCATATATACGGTGCAAGAGTTGATTTGCTTGATGTTGATGAGCTTAATTATAAAGAAAAGCTACTTATATACATAGCTGGGCCATTAGCCAATATATGTATTGTGTTTATATTTATGCTAATAAATTATTATGTAAGCTTTGAGCTATATGAAAGTATTGTTACTATTAATATAGGATTAGCAATATTTAATTTGCTTCCAGCATATCCTTTAGATGGTGCAAGAATTTTAGAGATTATCTTATCTAGAAAGATGTTATATAAAGAAGCGCAGCTTAGAATAGCATGGATAAGCTATTTTATTGGAGGAGCATTCATTGTAATTTATCTTTATGGAGTATATAAATATAGATCTATTAATATAACTATGTTGCTAGTTGCTATTATTATCATTTATATAACTAGAACTGAAAAAAAGGCGGTTATGTATATTTTAATGGGAAATATTTATAAAAAAGTACGAAAGCTCATTAGAAACAACTATTTAGAAAATAGAGTTATTTCTGTGTATTATAAATTGGGACTTGTGGATTTAATGAAAATAGTGGATAAAAATAGGTTCAATATTTTTTATGTTCTAGATGATGATTTAAAAGTAAAATTTATTATTGCAGAAGATGAACTTATAGAAGCATTAAAGATTTATGGAAATATTACCTTAGAGGAATACTATGGCAAGAAAGAGAAGTTTAGTAATTAGTTTCATTTAATTTAATAATGTGCTAAAATGAAAAATAAAAAGAAGTAGCGTTGATACTTCTTTTTACTTTTGTTTAAATTTAAAATTATCAATAGCAGACACAGGAAAGAGAAATAATTTTATTTCCACTGATACATATAAAAACTTAATGATGAATGATGAGTGATGAATGATGAATTAATGATGAAACTCGAAGAGTTTCTAAAATATTATAATTTCTAAACTCTTTGAGTTTATTCCAAAATTCATCATTCATAATTCATAATTAAATTGCTTTTGTAATTTTAGTGAATGGGATAGTAAATAATGAATATTATATATAAACATTATTGCTAAAAAATAAGGAGGAACTTATGAATAAAATTAGTGACGATATTTTATGTAAAGTTGAGAAGCCATCAAGATATGTTGGTGGGGAGTTAAATCAAGTAATTAAAGATCCAAAAGATGTTGATATAAGATTTGCATTTTGTTTCCCAGATGTATATGAAGTTGGAATGTCTCACTTAGGAACTAGAATACTTTATCATACAATTAATTTAAGAGAAGATACATATTGTGAAAGAACTTTTGCACCATGGCCAGACATGGAAGAATTAATGAGAAAAAATAATATTCCATTATATACTTTAGAAACTAAAGACTCATTAGATAAATTCGATATATTAGGATTTACTCTTCAATATGAAATGAGTTATACAAACATATTAAATATGCTTGATATGTCTGGAATACCATTTAGAGCTTCTGAAAGAGGAGAAGATGATCCAATAATCATGGCCGGAGGACCTTGTGCATATAATCCAGAACCATTATGTGACATAGTAGATTTCTTCGAAATTGGTGAAGGTGAAGAAATGATGAATGATGTACTTGATGTTTATAAAAAGTACAAAGGTAAAGGTAAGAAGAAAGAATTCTTAAGAGAAATATCTAAGATAAGAGGTATATATGTACCTTCATTATATGACGTTTCTTATAATGAAGATGGAACTATAAAAGAATTCAAACCTAAGTATGAAGATGTACCAGCTAAGGTACAAAAGAGAATAGTAAATGACTATGATAAGGTAGATTTTCCAGTTGATATGATTGTACCTTACACTGAAATAGTTCATGATAGAGTAGTTCTTGAAACATTTAGAGGATGTACAAATGGATGTAGATTCTGTCAAGCTGGTATGATTTATAGACCAGTAAGAGAAAAGAAAAGAGATACGCTTATAAAACAAGCAAGAGATGCTATAAAGGCTACTGGATATCAAGAAATTTCATTATCTTCATTAAGTACATGTGATTATTCTGATATACAAAAGCTTATCACAGAATTAGTGGCTGAACATGAAGGAAATAAAGTTGGTATAGCTCTTCCATCAATAAGAGTTGATGCTTTCTCAGTTGACTTAATAAAAGAAATTCAAAAGGTTAGAAAGAGTGGCCTTACATTTGCTCCAGAAGCTGGTTCTCAAAGAATGAGAGATGTAATTAACAAGGGGTTAACAGAGGAAAGAATCCTAGAAGCTGCTAAGAGTGCTTTTGAATCAGGTTGGAGCACAATTAAGTTATACTTTATAATAGGACTTCCATATGAAACATTAGAAGATGCGGTAGGTATTGCTGAGCTTTCAGATAAGATGGCAGAAGTGTATTATAGCATACCAAAAGATCAAAGAGCTAAGGGATTAAAGATAACAGCAAGTTCATCAATATTAGTACCAAAGCCATTTACACCATTCCAATGGGCACCTATGGAAAGACCAGAAGTTGTAACTGAAAGAATAAAAGCTATAAAATATGCTATTAAGAGCAAGGCTGTAAGCTATAAATATCATCACCAAGATACATCTCTTATGGAAGCTGTATTTGCTAGAGGTGATAGAAGAACTTGTGCTGCTTTAATTAAAGCTTTTGAAAAGGGAGCTAAGTTTGATGGATGGTCAGAATACTTCAACATGGATATTTGGAACGAAGCAATGGCAGAATGTAATATAGACCCAGAGTTCTATGTATATAGAGAAAGAAGTTATGATGAAATATTACCATGGGACTTCATAGATATCGGAGTAAATAGAAAGTATCTTGAAAGAGAAAATGAAAAGGCAAAGGTTGCTGCAACTACAAGAAACTGTAGAGAAGGCTGTACAGGATGTGGAATCAATGTAAACTTTAAGGAAGGGAAGTGTTTCGAAGGTGCGATACTTAATTAAATTTTCTAAAGGTGAAGGAATAAAGTTTATTTCTCACTTGGACTTAATGAGAACTATTCAAAGAATAATAAGAAGATCAGGAGTTCCAATAGAATATTCTAAAGGGTTTAATCCTCATATGGCACTATCTTTAGCACAACCTCTTTCAGTAGGTGTTTATTCTGATGGAGAATATATGGATATAGTATTAACTGAAGAAATGAAGGTAGCTGATCTTTTAGCAAGATTAAATGAAGCTGCTCCACCAACAATAAGATTCTTTGAAGCTACACCAATTGAAATTGTAGAAAATGTTAAAAGAGTGCCACAAGCTATGGCACTTTTAGATGCAGGTAGATACATAATTAAATTAAAGTTAGTTAATGAAGAAAATGTTGAAGAAAAAATGGCTTCACTTTTAAATGAAAATGCTTGGGAAACTTTAAAGAAAAGCAAAAAAGGTGAGAAAATGGCAGATATTAAGCCATTAGTTAAAGAATTAAAGTATTGGGTTAAAGATGGCGAATTAGTTATCAATGCATTAATTGCTACAGGAAGTAGAGAAAACCTATCAGCTGACCTTTTAGCAAAATTTATAACAAGTAAAATAGAAAATGTAAATACAGAATCATTTGTTAATATAAAAAGAGAAGAAATGTACGTATTAAAAAATAATAAGTATGTACCATTATTTAAAGCTCTTTAGGATGTGTGTGTATGAGAGAAGTTTTTGTTGAAAGTAGAGAAAAGCAGATTAGGGTTGCTGTAAAACAAAATGGTGAACTTGTTCAATGCATAGTTGAAGAGGAAACATCAAAGCCACAGATAGGTGAGATTTATAAAGGAAGAATTAAAAACATAGTGCCTGCTATAAATTCTATTTTTATAGATATTGGTCTGGAAAAGGAAGCTTACATGTATTATAGTGATGAGCTTAAAAGAATGAATATAAAAAAAGGTCAGGATATCTTAATAGAAGTGTTGAAGGAGCCTTTAGGAGATAAAGGTGCTAAAGTAAGCCACAAGATATCTATAGCAGGAAAGAATCTAGTTTTAATCATGGGTGATGAAGGAGTAAGCGTATCTAAAAGAATTGAAGATGTAATGGAGAGGCAAAGGCTTACTACAATTATTAAACCTATTAAAGATGTTGGCATAGTATTAAGAACAGAATCTGTAAAGGCTACAGAAGAAGAACTTTTAAAAGAGCTTGCAAGCTTATTAGAAAAGAAAGATACTATGGAAAGAAAACTTAGATATTCAACTAACTTAGGAAAACTTCAAAGTAATACAACTTTAAAGAAGTTTTTTGAGGAAATGGAAAATGAAAAAACTAAGGTGTTCTTTGATAATGAAGAATATTTAAATAGTATCAGTGAAATACTAAAAGATAAGGATAATATACAGTTGTCTTTGTATTATGAGAAAAGAAGCTTATTTGATTTTTATGGCATTGAAAAGGAAATATTAAAATTACGACATAAAAAAGTTAATTTACCTTGTGGTGGGTATATAATCATTGATAAGACGGAAGCTATGTATGTTATTGATGTAAATAGTGGAAAAAATATAAAGGGCCGTGATTTTTCAAAGACTATATTCCAAACCAATTTAGAAGCAGCTAGGGAATGTGGAAGGCAAATAAAACTTAGAAATTTAAGTGGTATTATTTTAATTGACTTTATAGATTTAAGAGAAGAGTATCAAAAGCCTAAAATAATAGAAGAATTACGTAAGTCTTTAAAAGAAGATAAAGGAAATGTGAAGATATATCCTTTTACGGAACTTGGGCTTATACAGGTTTCAAGGAAAAGAAAAGGAAAATCAATTTATGAGTATTTAGAAGAACCATGCAAAGTGTGCAAAAGTAATGGATTTTTACTAAAAAGATCATATATTGAAAATCTTATTAGGAATGAAATTATTAAATGTTCTAGAGAAAATTCAATAAAAGATTTTTATATTGAGATAGATAAAAATTATGAACAAGATATTACTGGGGATTTATTTAATTTCATAAAAAATATTGAAGGATTAGATAAGGAAATTTATTTAAATTTTGCTTACGATATTGAAGGATATAAAATAGAGCCACTTATCTTTTCCAATCAAAAAGAGAATTACCAACATTACAAGATAAAAACTATCGAAAAAGTGTGATAAATTTCTTTACAAGATGTATAAATTTGTGATAGAATGTCACTTGTAGACCGCACGCAACAGGTTTTAAAAGAAACAAAGTTTAATCTTTGTACCTGCAGGGCGAGACCGTATTTAGAGGAGGTGTTTTAATGTACGCAGTAGTAGTAACAGGTGGAAAACAATTCAGAGTTCAAGAAGGAGACGTAATATTCGTTGAAAAATTAAACGCTGAAGTAGATTCTACAGTTGAATTAACAGAAGTTTTAGCTGTTTCTAACGGAGAAACTTTAAAAG
>FR883416.1:0-16462 GCA_000435835.1 Clostridium sp. CAG:221 | reverse complement strand
GTTGGAACTCCAGTTGTTGAAGGAGCTAAGGTTGTAGCAAAAGTTGCAGCTCAAGGTAAAGCTAAGAAAATCACAGTTTTCAAGTACAAACCAAAGAAGGATTACAGAAAGAAAACTGGACACAGACAACCATACACTAAATTAGTTATCGAAAAAATCGAAGCTTAATTTTAAGTTATGATTAAAGTTGTTAGTTTTAAACATGATAGTTTATCAATTGGATTTAAGATTGAAGGCCATGCTTTATCAAGAAAGGAAATGGAAAACACCATTGGTGATGCGTACGATATGATATGCAATTCTGTTTCAGTATTATCTCAAGGTACCTTAATTGGTATGGTAGAAGTGCTTAAACTTCCTGTAAAGTATGAGATAAACGATGGTTTCTTATCATTGGATTTATCTACTCTTAATGAAGAAATGATAATGCAAGGACAAACTTTACTTTTAACCTTTGAAAAAAGTATTGAAAGTGTAATTATGTCTCTTGATGCAAGTTTAGGGAAAAATAAACGGAATAAATATATAAAATTTATGTACGAGGAGGTGTAAAGATATGTTAATGATGAACCTTCAATTATTTGCCCACAAAAAAGGGGTAGGTAGCTCAAAGAACGGTAGAGATTCTGAATCTAAAAGATTAGGTGCTAAGGCTGCAGACGGAGAATTCGTTTTAGCTGGAAACATCCTTTATAGACAAAGAGGAACTAAAATCCACCCAGGTGTTAACGTAGGAAAAGGTGGAGATGATACTCTATTTGCTACAGTAGACGGAATTGTTAAATTCGAAAGAATGGGAAGAGACAAGAAAAAAGTTTCTGTATACCCAGTACAAGTTGAAGAAATAGCAGAATAATTTTTATAATAAAAGCACCCGTATGGGTGCTTTTATTACTATACTTAGATAATTATGAATTATAAATTTCAAATGATGAATTATGAATTATGAATTAAGGATGAAATTCGTAGAATTTCTAAATAAATATATTTTTTCTAAACTCCTTTAAGGAGTTTATTCCACAATTCATCATTCATCACTCATCATTCATCATTATATAAGTTCATAATTCATAATTTAAAAAAAGCTTGTTGTGGGAATAATAAATAAAAAGTTTTATTATTTCTGAAAATAAGAACGATTGGAGGATAATATATGTTTATAGATAGAGCCAAGATATACGTTAAGTCTGGTAACGGTGGAAATGGTGCTGTAACTTTTAGAAGAGAAAAGTATGTTCCACTTGGAGGACCGGATGGTGGAGATGGTGGAAAAGGCGGAAGTGTAAAGTTTATCGTAGATACAGGATTAACTACACTTTTAGACTTTAAATATAAAAAGAAATTCGTAGCAGCTGATGGTGGAAATGGTCAAGGTTCAAAATGTTACGGAAAAGATGGAGAAGATCTTGTTATTAAAGTACCAATGGGAACAATAATAAGAGAAGCTGAATCAAACAAAATCATCGTGGATTTATCACATAAAGATGATGAATTCGTTTTAGCTAGAGGTGGTAAAGGTGGTAAAGGAAACTGTAAATTCTGTACACCTACAAGACAGGCACCACACTTTGCTGAACCAGGAATGCCAGGTGAAGAGTTTAACTTAATATTAGAATTAAAATTATTAGCTGACGTTGGTTTAGTTGGATTCCCTAATGTAGGTAAATCAACGTTATTATCAACAGTAACAGCTGCTAAGCCAAAGATAGCTAACTATCACTTTACAACATTAAAGCCAAATTTAGGTGTTGTTAAAGCTGAAGGAATGAATGCCTTTGTTATGGCTGATATTCCAGGTATCATTGAAGGAGCTGCTGAAGGTGTTGGTTTAGGATTAGCATTCTTAAGACATATAGAAAGAACTAGACTTCTTATACATGTTGTTGATATTTCAGGGGTTGAAGGAAGAGATGCCTTTGAAGATTTCGTGAAAATCAATGAAGAGCTTAAGAAATATTCTGTTAAGCTTTGGGATAGACCACAAATAGTAGTAGCAAATAAGGCTGATATGTTATATGATGAATCAATATTTGAAGACTTTAAGAAAAAAGTTAACGAATTAGGATTTGATAAGGTTTATAAGATGTCTGCAGCTACTAAATCAGGTGTGGAAGAAGTAATAAAAGAAGCAGGAAGAATGCTAACAGAAATTCCATTTGCAGATTTAGAAATTGCTGATGAAGAAAGATATATACCTGAAGAAAAGAAATTCACATATGAAATTAATGTTGAACATGGTGAAGAGTACGATACATATTATGTTTCAGGTTCATTTGTAGACAGATTACTAGCTTCAGTTAATATCCATGATGCAGATTCATTAAGATACTTCCATAAGGTTCTTAACAATAAGGGCGTATTTAATGAATTAAGAGAAATGGGAATTAAAGATGGAGATATGGTTAGCTTAAATGACTTTGAATTTGAGTACATTTTATAGGAGGATTAAAATATGATAACGAGTAAACAAAGAGCATATTTAAGAGGGTTAGCAAATACTATGCAACCAATATTCCAAATTGGAAAAGGTGGAATAGAAGAAGCTTTCTTAAAGCAACTTGAAGATGCATTAGAAAAAAGAGAGTTAATAAAGATAAAAGTTTTAGAAAACAGTGGATTAGATGCAAGAGAAGCATCAAATGAAATTTGTGAAGCAATAGGATGCGAGGGAGTTCAAGCCATTGGAAGTAAGATAGTATTATTTAAACAATCAAAGAAAAAGCCAACAATAGAATTACCTGTAGCAGGAAAGAAGTAATACTATGAAGAAGTATGGTATAATGGGAGGAACTTTTAATCCTATTCATTTAGCACATTTATATATTGCTTATGAAGCAAAAGAGCAATTGAATTTAGATAAGGTTATATTTATGCCAGCAGGAAATCCACCTCATAAAAAGAATACAATAATTGATGCAAAATTTAGATATGAGATGGTAAGAAAAGCCATAGAAGGTTATGAAGGATTTGAAATCAATTCTTATGAAATAGAGAAAAATGGATATAGTTATACTTATGAAACTTTAAATGCTCTTAAGGAAGATGATCTTAAGCTGTACTTTATAGCTGGAGCTGATTCCTTAATGGATATTGAAAAGTGGAAAAATACTAAAGAAGTATTAAATAGTTGTACCTTTGTAGTATTTAACAGGGGAGAATTTAATAGAGAAACATTAAAAAGTCAAAAGGAATATCTAGAAAATAAATATCAAGCAGAAATAGTGCTGCTTGATATTATGTCTATAGATATTTCTTCAACTATAATAAGAAAAAGAATCAAGGAAGGAAAGAGGGTAGACTTCTTCCTTCCTAATAAAGTTTTAGAATATATAAATGATAATGATTTTTATAGGGGGGACTAATTAATGAAAGATATTGAATTCATGAAGAAGTATTTGGAAGAAAATCTGGTAAAGGGAAGATATCTACATACTTTAGGTGTAGTTGAAACAGCTAAAAGCTTAGCTAAAATATACGGAGTAGATATTAAAAAAGCTGAAATAGCAGCTTTAGCCCATGATATAGCAAAAAACTTATCGCCACAGGAATTGCTAGAAGTTATAGATAAAAATAACATAAACTTAAGTTTTGATGAGAAAAATACAAGAGAATTATGGCATTCTATTGTAGGGCCTATAGTGGCTAGAGAACATTTTGAAATAGAAGATGAAGAAATATTAAGTGCTATAAGATGGCATACTACAGGAAAAGAAAATATGTCAAAGCTTGATAAGATAATATATTTAGCAGATATGATTGAGCCATCAAGAGATTTTTCAGGGGTAGAAGAATTAAGAAATGATAGCAAAGATGATTTAGATAAAGCTATGCTAAATGCTTTAACTCATACAATAAAATATTTACTTGAAAAAGGGTGTTTAATTGATATAAATACAGTTAAAGCAAGAAATTATTTATTGTATAATAATTATAAATAAATATATAAAATTATTTGTGAGGTAATTAGTATGGCTACACATAAAGATGATAAAAAAAGTGATAATGTTGCAAAGAAAAAAAGACCTAATGCTCATGTCCTTAGCAAAGCTGAAAGAGTAAAAATGGAAAAAAGGAAAGAAGCTAGAAGAAAAGCAAAGAAAAAAGCTCAAAGAAAAAGGGCAGTAGCTTCATTTGTAATATTAATTTTCTTACTTATAGCTTTTGCCGCAATATATGCTTTATCATTTATTTTTGGCTTAAAGACAGATAACCTTGGAGGCGGAAAACAGCCAGCTAAAAATGAATCATTAAACATATTAGTGGTAGGTATGGATATAGGGGATGTAGATCAGGAAGGTAATGTTGGGATTAGAAGAACAGATACTATAATGGTTTTCAATTATAATCCTGTTACAGATGCTGTTAATATAGTATCAATACCGAGAGATACACTTATAGAAGTGGAAGATGCTTATGATTCTGACGGAAACTATATTCCGTATTGGAAGATAAATGCTGCTTATGCATTAGGTGGAGAAGATGAACTTGTGATGCAGGTTGAAAATTTATTAGAAATAAATATAAATTATATTGTTGAAATAGATTATCAAGCTTTTAGAAGTATAATAGATGCCATTGGCGGAATAGAAATGTATATAGATAGAAATATGGATTATGATGATGATGCACAAGATCTTCATATTCATTTTACAGAAGGTGATACAGTTCTTCTTGATGGTAAAAAAGCTGAAGAATTTATCAGATGGAGAAAAAATAATGATGGAAGCGGGTTTGTTGATGGAGATTTAGGAAGAATATCAAATCAACAAAGGTTCATGCAGGCTTTATTTAAAAAGCTAATGAATCCACTTATTTTGTTAGATGTACCAGATGTGATGAATGCTGTAAAATCTAATGTAGTAACTAATATGAGCGGTAGCCAAATACTTAAGTATGCCTTAAAGATTGTAAATAATTCAGGAATAAGTATGCATACATTGCAAGGATATGATGAAGAAATTTACGGTCAATCATTTTTAGTGGTTGAAAAAAGTTATAATGCAGATATATTAGATGCTCTTCAGTCTGGAGTAGCCATATCTTCAGTAGATAGGACTAGCTATAATATTTTAGTTTTAAATGGAACTAATACTAATGGATTAGCAGGCAGCTTCAGAAGTGATCTTCAGGAAATAGGATATGCAAATGTTACTATAGATAATGGAGAGGCAACTAATAAGTCAATTATAATATGTAAAGATAGTGAGCTTAGGGAAATTTTAAAAAGTGATACAGGTATAAGTAAGACAAGTAAGGACGCAAGTGATTACCCTGAATATGATGCAATTATAATTTTAGGTGAAGACTATAATTAATTTATATTATGATGGAGGAGTTTAATGAGTACTTTAGAAGAAAAAGTAGATAAGAACTTTGAAGGAAGAAAAATAAGAGAATTCTTAAAGGAAAAGATGGGATTATCATCAAGACTTATAAAAGGTGCATCAATTGATAAGAGGATATTAGTAAATAATAATCCTGTTAAGATGAACTATGTATTAAAAGAAAATGATGAGATTGTGATAAATCTAGCCAAGAAGGAAAGTCAAAATATTACTCCTGAGAAAATAGATCTTGATATAGTATATGAAGATAAAGATATCATAGTTATTAATAAGTCACCTAACATGGTGGTACATCCAACTAAAAGATATCAAAGTGGAACCCTTGCTAATGGATTGCTATATTATTTTAAAGAAAGTAATCAAGATTGTATAGTAAGGTTAGTAAGTAGATTAGACATGGATACATCAGGTCTTATAATAGTGGCAAAGAACCAATATGCTCATAGCGAATTATCCAATCAAATGCAAAATAATAATGTAGAAAAACGCTATTTAGCTTTAGTTCATGGTCATTTCTCAGAAAAGGAAGGGACAATAGATCTTCCTATATATAGACCAGAAATTGAAGGAGTTATGGCTAGGGTCATAGATGAAAGAGGTCAAAGAAGCATAACTCATTACAAGGTAATAGAAAGCTATAAAGATGCTGAACTTGTTGAATGTCTTTTAGAAACTGGAAGAACTCATCAAATTAGAGTTCATATGAAAGCAATGGGCCATCCTATTTATGGTGACACTTTATATGGTGAGACAGATGATAGTGGTTTAATCAGTAGGCAGGCACTACATGCTTATAAATTAAAGTTCCAATCGCCAAGAACAAAAGATGAATTAGCATTGACAGCAAAACTTCCAGCAGATATAGAAAAATTAATAGCAAACTTAAAAGAAGCAAAATAAGTGAGTCCAATTTTGGACTCACTTATTTTGTTTGTAAATATTAAAATCTATGTTTTCTTCTTATACTTCTTCTACGTTTGTTATATTGGATTTTTCTTCTTATACTTCTTCTTATATTAAAAAAAAGTATTATTAAGATAATAACTATAGCAATTAATGAAGGCTTAAAAAATTTCTTTGAAGATATACTATTTACCGTTTCTTCTACATTTACAGAAGTAGTGTAAATTCTTGAACCTGCACTTACCAAATTAACATTGGTATATGTACTTCCATTTACTAAAAGTGAGGCATTTTCAAATAGTATGTCCCCTTTGTTAATAGTTTGAGTAGAATAATCTTTCTTAGCATAATTAACAGTTATAGATGGAGATAAATTATCGGTAGATAAGAAAGTATAATATATATCTCTATCGCTTGTTAATGGAATAGTAACATCATTATTAATTACATAACTATCTAAAGTTTCCCCTAAAGAAACTATTTTTTTAGTAATAAAGTTTTCAAATCCCCAATCAAACAAAGGACCAACGCTTCCATAGTGTTCAGCTTTATTATCTGCATTTAGAAAAGCAGCAATTAAATATTGAGAATCCTTCTTTGCCGCTGCTACATAAGTATGATTAGCTTCATCAGTCCATCCAGTCTTCCCAGTAAAAAGATAATCATAAACATATTCAGGGTAGTTATATTGTGCATAACTTGAATAAGGTGCACAATTGTTACCATTTATTGCCCAACGTTCACTACCATCTGAATAAGGATGATTTTTATAATAATATTCATCGATTTGCGATATTCTAACGAAATCATTATATTCAGCTGCGTATTGTAATATTAAAGCTAAATCATGAGCTGTAGTAAGATGTCCTTCTTCATGCAATCCGCTAGGATTTTTAAATGTAGTATTTACAGCACCAATTTCATGTGCTTTTGCTGTCATCATTTTAGCGAAATTTTCCACTGAGCCTCCTACATGTTCAGCAAGTGCCTCAGCAGCATCATTGGCAGAAGGTAATAAAAGTCCTATAAGTAGCTCTTCAACAGTGTAAACTTCACCTTCCTGAAGTCCCATGGAACTTCCATCTGCATAAGGAGGATTTTCTCCAATGGTAACTTGTTCAGTAAGTGAACAATTTTCTAAAGTAATTATTGCCGTCATTACTTTTGTTGTAGATGCTGGTTCAAATTGAACATCAGAATTTTTTTCATAGAGAATATCTCCAGTATATCCATCAATTAAGCACACACCTTGTGCATTTAATTCTGGTACTTCACTAACGTAAGCATTGGCATTGATCATGTCTATATTCCAAATTAAAATAACAAAAATAAAAAGTGAAGCAATTATTTTTTTTATATATTTCCCCATAAGTATCTCCCGTATATATTTTTATTCTGTTTCATTTTAGCAAAGATTATATATAAATTCCATTGATATGTACGAAAATTACCGAAAATTCGGATTAAATTTAATATATATGTTAATAATTAAATATTATAAAAAAGGTGGGAGAAAATGATTGATTTAAAAAATAAAAAGATTATAGGCTTAACTATAGTTAGTATTATTATTTTTATTGCTTCAATATTTTTATATAAACAAAATAGTAGCAATGCTTTTAAGGAAGAATATATGACGGAAATATTTACAGAGGAAAGCAATGATAATATGGAATATGATTCATCCATGAAAGAAAATACTGATAATAGCAATGAGAACAATTTAGAGAAAAATAAAATAGTAGTTGAAATAAAAGGAGAAGTTGCAAGACCGGATGTTTATCAATTAGAAGAAGGAAGTATTATTAAAGATCTAATTGACATGGCAGGGGGAGTCACAGAAGAGGCAGATTTAAGCTGCATCAATAGAGCAGAAGAACTGGTGAATCATGAACTTATTATTATTGGCAATATTAATGATGAAACAGAAAGTAGTGTAGTTCAAAATAGTAGTGTATCTAGCGGAAATAGCACTGACAATGATAGCAAAAGCAGTACATTAATAAATATAAATACAGCAGATTTAGAACAACTTAAGAAGATAACAGGAATTGGAGATATAAAAGCACAAAGCATAATTGATTATAGAGAAGCTAATGGAGGTTTCAAATCTTTAGAGGAATTAAAAAATGTTGATGGAATAGGTGATAAGACTTTTGAAAAGATAAAAGAGCAAATAACTTTATAAGTATTTGACATATGAATTTTATTTAAAGATTAGTGCTAAAACTTTAAAATAACTTTTTGAAATGTTATAATATATTGGATTTAAGAAATCATAAAAACTTTTATCGATGGAAGAAGAGGTAATTTATGAATAAAAAGAGAATTTCAATTATTTTAAGCGGATTATTAATGATGACTATGGTATCATGTACTAATAAAGATAATATTAGTATTTCATTAGAGGATAATAAAGCTAGAGTTATAGAAAATATACAAGCTGAAGGTACATGGGCAACTGATTACTCTAGAAATGAAGTTCAAAATTTACATGAAGAAATATTACACAGAATAGAAGATATATGTACTATACTAAAAGTACAAGATGAATATAGTTTACATGAAGAAGTTAAAGATGAAAATGGAACAACTGTAAATAGAAATGGTCTATATTTAGAAATACCAGAACCAGAAAGCAACAGAATAGAAAGTATGACATATGAATTAGTTCAATATGGAAATGATTTATCTTCTGGTAAGCTGGTATTAAAAATTGGATTTAACCTTGATAATAAAGCAATAAAAGAAGAAGGAGAATTCAAATTTGAAAATACAGCTATAAAAGCTTTCTCAGAAGCCTTTACAGGGGAAGAGAATAGGGATTATACTGAATTAAATAAAGAAATATATGATATAATCACTAATAGTTCAGGAGTAAATAAAATTGAAAATAAACTTGATGGATTATCAGAAACAATAACTATAACAGATGATTATTTAATTTATACATTAGAAAGTAAAGAGTATAACTTTAAATAAAAAATGGAGGAGATAATAAATGAATAATAAAGATGAATTTGAAAATTTAGAGGAAAATATTGAAGAAGGGACATCAGAAGAAATAGTAGTAGATACTGTTTTAAAAGAAGATGGAAAAGTAATTAGGTTTATTAAAAATATTTTAAGTGGTATTGTAGACCAAATAGTGGCAGTGGTTATTGCGTTAATATTATATTTAGCAATTTCGTTAATATTTAAGGTTGCAGGTTATAAAATAGTTATGAGAGAGGAAATGTTCCTTATTGTGTTTATTGTAAGTAATGTGTTATATTATCCTTTAGTACAAGAATTTTTAGGCGGTAAAACATTAGGAAGAAAATTTGTATTAAGATAATATGCTTATGATGAATAAATATAAATAGGAGTGGACTATGAAAAGAGGAAGCCAAGTTACAGTAAAAATTGAAAAAACAGAATTTCCTTCAGTTGGGATAAGCGAATTTGAAGGTAAAAAATTATATATTAAAGGGGCTTTCCCAGGTCAAACTATAAAAGGAACTGTAAAGAAAAAAAGAGATGCATATGCAGATGTAAAACTTGTGGAAGTTTTAGAAAAAGCGCCATATGAAATAGAAGCACCATGTCCTCATTTTGGTGTTTGTGGAGGATGTAGCTCTCAAAACTTAACTTATGAAAAACAATTAGAGTTATTGAGTGATGAAGTATGTGAGCTATTTGAAGGTAAGGATCTTCCAATGGGAATGTATCTTGGAGTTAAAGGTAGCGAAAATACTTGGGAATATAGAAATAAGATGGAATTCACTTTTGGTGATTTAGAAAAAGGTGGAGAGCTTACTTTAGGTATGCATATGAAAGGTAAATCTTTTGGTGTGCATACAGTTGACAACTGTATGATAGTGGATGAAGACTTTAGAAAAGTTCTTACACTTACAGTAGATTACTTTAGAAAGCAAAACCTTCCTTACTATAGAGTAATGAAGAGAGAAGGATACTTAAGACATCTTGTAGTTAGAAAAGCATCTAATACTGGAGAACTTATGGTAAACCTTGTTACAACTACTCAAATAGATTTTGATTTAAGTGAATATACAGAAATTTTAAAATCACAAACTTATAAAGGTCAATTAGTATCAGTATTACATACTGAAAATAATTCATTCTCAGATGCAGTAGTACCTGAAAAAGTTAATATACTATATGGTAGAGATTATATAACAGAAGAATTATTAGGTCTTAAATTTAAGATATCACCATTCTCATTCTTCCAAACTAACTCTAGAGGAGCAGAATCTCTTTACAGCATAGTAAGAGATTTCATGGGAAATGGAGATAATAAAGTTGTGTTTGACCTTTATTGTGGAACAGGAACTATAGGGCAAATAGCAGCACCTAATGCTAAAAAGGTTATTGGTCTTGAACTTATTGAAGAAGCTGTTGAAGCAGCAAAAGAAAATGCTAAGCTAAATGGTTTAGATAACTGTGAGTTTATTGCTGGTGATGTAGCTGAAACTATTAAAAAAGTTAAAGTTAAACCAGACATAATAATCTTAGATCCACCAAGAAGTGGTGTATCTCCAAAAGCATTAGATTACGTAATTAAATTCAATGCAAAAGAAATAATATATGTTTCATGTAATCCAAAGACAATGGTAGATAACTTAGAAACTCTACTTGCAGCAGGTTACAAAGTAGAAAAGAGTACAGTTAAGGACATGTTCCCTAACACACCTCACGCTGAGACTGTTGTTAAGTTGACTAAGACTGTATAGGATGACGTCAACTTATTACAACTGTCCATGCAAGGGATGTCCAAGAAACGATAGTTGATTGGAAACATCCTACTGCTGAGATGGTAGTTAGAACATGAATATAAGTTAAAAGAATATATTTAAGAGTCATGCAAAATTGTATGGCTCTTTTTTATGTTCAAAAGATTATTAGGCATGTGATAACGAATGATAATGAAGAGATTACAAAGACTGTATAGGATGCAGTAAGCTTTTTACTACTGTTCATGCAAGGACTGTCCAAGAAACGAAGTATATCAAAGTTGATTGGTTACACTCTACTGCTGAGATGTACATTGGAACTGAAGAATTAATAAAGTGATATAAGAAAAGAGTCATGATGAAAAAATTCATGACTCTTTTTTTATGTTCAAGAGATTATTAGGAAATTAATAGGCAAATAGCATATAATGAAATAGATTAATAAAATAAAAAATTATTAAGGAATAAACCAATAAGCTTTAAGTCCATGAGTTTGTACTAAAGCATTCTTAGGAACTTGTCTAATTACTAAATATGTATTATAGTAATCACCGATTCCGCATAGTAAATTTAAAAAGCTTATAATAAGCATAAATAAAGATAAAGTTTTATTAAAGTCGAATGTCCCTATAAACCATAAAAGTAGAGGAAGAAGACCTAATATAATATTTGGACATAGGCAAAACCAAATAAATCTAGCCTTTTTTAATGGAGCAGTACAGTATATGAATGCAGATAATTCATTAGGTTTTAACCAAAGCTCCTTAATTTTATCCTTAGGAAAACAAACAGCATGCAAAAATTCATGTATAAATAAATTTATTAAAGAAGATAAACATGTTGAAATTGCAATTAAATCTAAATTATCTTTAAAAAAAGATAATGAAAAAATATTGTTAGTTTTAATTTTTAAATAACAAGCAATAATTGCTAAAATAAAAAATGGGGTTGAAATTAAGAAGCCCTTTAAGAATGATTCGGAAATACTATTAGGTTCATCAAACATTATACTATTTTTATGTAAGTTCCCCTTTAATAATTGATTTTCATTTTTATAAATACCTTTTAGTTTGATATTAAACAAATATTGTGTCTCCTTAAAGTCTTATTATTTACTGTGAAAAGTATCATATCACGCCATAAATTATAAGTAAATAGTTTACAATAAAATTATTATATTACAAATTAGGGTTAAATAGTACGAAAAATAATTGAATGGTTGAGAGAAGTTTTATGGGAATATTAAAAAACATAAAGTACATGGTTCTTTTTTCGCGTTAAAAAGCAATTGGTATGATATATGATTGATAATTTATAAATAAATATTGAGATTCATTTATTTATATAGTAAAATATTTTTATAATTAAACAATTATATCAACGGAGAGATGACATTATGAATAACAGTAAGCTTGTAAAAATAATGCATATCATTTTATTTGTTATTACAGCATTATATTTACTAGAATCTATATTTTTAAGAGGATTATTTACAAATCCATTAATAGCTCTTGTTAACATTATAGTAGCAATTATTGCTATGGTAATAGCATTTATAAAAAAAGAAAAGAAATTAGCTATTATTGATTTATCTATTTTAATAGTAGTTTCAGCAATACTTACATATTTAATGAATTTATAAAATAAATTTATTGTATATAAACTATTGCTTAAGTAGAAGCGAGATATAAATTTAAAAAAGTAATTTTAGAGTCATACAAAATAATGTGTGGCTCTTTTTTATTGAAAAAATAATTGTTGAAGGTATTACTACTGAATAATTAAACTAGGAGATATTATAGGTTTAGCAGGTATTATTATGGTTTTTGTAACTATTAGTATTATAATATTATTATTGATTAAAGAAAAAATATAAAGAGATATAAATCTTGATATGAGAAAAGAAGGAGAAAAGAAAATGATTAAAGTAGGAATAATTGGAGAAGTGAAGGATAAAGTAAGTGAAAATAATACTGCAAAGACTTTAAGAAGTGGAACATTAAATGTATATGCAACGCCGGCTATGGTAGCACTTATGGAAGAGGCAGCCTATAAAAGTATTGAAAGTGAGTTAGAAGAGGGGCAAGGTAGTGTAGGTACTTCAATGAATATCAAACATATTGCAAGTACGCCAATAGGTATGGAAGTTACAGCAAAAACTGAACTTATAGAAGTAGATAGAAGAAGACTTGTGTTTAAAGTTGAAGCTTTTGATGAGCGTGGAAAAATTGGTGAAGGAATTCATGAACGTTTTATCATTAATAATGAAGATTTTCAAAAGAAAACTGATAATAAATAAAATTTAAATAAAACAAGTAGCTAGAATTGCATAAAAGCAAAACTAGCTACTTTGTTTTGTAGTATTACCATGATTTAGATATCTAAGGCCATATCCCCTTGTTTTATCCATTCTTTTCTTCGCATAAACTCAGAAATAAGCAATGTTAATAATGCAGGTAAAATGAAATGCATTAAGGCTATTTGTAGGATTACTACTTTGCTAGATGATGAACTAATCATAGTTTCATAAGCCATGATTTGTCCTACAAATCCAGCTGATCCCATACCAGAACCTGTGGCATTGTTGGCCATTTTAAATACAACAGAAGAAACAGGTCCTAAAATAGCACTGGATATTATTGCAGGAAGCCAAATTACAGGTTTTCTTATTATGTTAGGAATTTGTAACATAGAAGTACCTATTCCTTGAGCTAAAAGGCCACCAAATTTATTTTCTCTATAGCTGGCCACAGCAAATCCAACCATTTGACAACAGCAACCTACGGTAGCAGCACCGGCAGTTATTCCATTTAAATTTAGAATTACTCCAATGGCAGCAGAACTTATTGGCAGTGTAAGAAGTATACCCATGATTACAGAAACTAGTATGCCCATAATAAAAGGCTGTTGTTCTGTAGCAAACATTATAATAGTTCCTAACCATGTCATAAATCTTGAAATTGAAGGACCAATTAATAATCCAGCAGCTGATCCGCTTAGTATAGTAATAAGTGGAGTAATGATTATATCTATTTTTGTCTTTCCACTTATAACATGTCCAATTTCAATACCAATTAAAGCAGCAATAAATGCACCAAGAGGTTCACCAGGACCTGCAAGCAATATGGCACCAGTTTCAGTGATTACAGCTCCTGATAATATTTTAGATGAGAACCCTCCAATTACACTAGCTACAGCAGCTGATATAGTAACAAGGGGACTCTCTTTAAATTTATAGGCAACACCAATACCAATACCAGCGCAAGTGCAAGAAGCAGCAAGTTTTCCTATAGTATAAACAATATTTCCTATATGGTTAGGTATAAAATTACCTATTTGCTGAAGTATTGTACCAATTATTAAGGTTGAAAATAATCCTAAAGCCATACCGCTTAATCCATCGATGAATATATGGTTTAAGAAGTTTTTAATTTTTTTCATAATGAAATCTCCTCCCGTAAAAAGAAAAACATAAGAATTTAATATATGTTTACTTGTGTATATACACATGTAATGCAAGTGTAGTTTATCATTAAATATAATAAAATTCAAATTTTATACGAATAATATAAAAAGATTTATAGAAAGAAGGTATAAAAGAAAATATACAATAGTAAAATTAAATGAAAAAATTTTCATTTGGGGAATTAAAAATTATGGTTAATAAAATTAATATTGGCATTGTTGGGTATGGAAATTTAGGAAGAGCCGTTGAAAAGGCATTGATGAACAATGATGACTTAAAATTAGAAGCTATATTCACTAGAAGAAATACTAAAAACATTATAAGTAATTCAAAGCTTCTACATATTTCAGAAATGAAAAATTATATTGGTAGCATTGATGTTATGATTCTTTGTGGAGGGTCAGCAACTGATTTACCACAGCAAAGTGCAGAAATAGCAAAATATTTTAATGTGGTAGATAGTTTTGATACTCATGCAAAAATAGAGGAGCATTTTAGAGAGGTTGATGAAGTATGCAAAGAAAATAAAAAAATAGCACTTTTATCTGTAGGATGGGATCCAGGTTTATTTTCATTAAATAGATTATTAGGAAAGGCTATAATTCCTAATAGTACTGAATATACATTTTGGGGTAAGGGAGTAAGTCAGGGGCATTCTGATGCTATTAGAAGGATTAAGGGAGTAAAAATGGCTATACAATACACTATACCTATAAAAGAGGTGATAGAGAAAGTTAGAGGTGGTGAAAAACCTATTTTAAGTGACGGAAAAATGCATAAGAGAGTATGCTATGTAGTTGCTGAAGAAGGAGCAGATTTATATTTTATAGAAAACTCAATAAAAAATATGCCTTATTATTTTGCAGGATATGAAACAGAAGTGAATTTTATTACTGAAGAAGAATTTAAAAAGGAACATAGAGGAATGCCTCATGGGGGCTTTGTAATTTGCTCAGGTAATAGTGGAGAAAATAATTTTGTCATGGAATTTAAACTATCTCTTGATAGTAATCCTGAATTTACAGGTTCAGTACTAGTAGCTTATGCTAGGGCCATATTTAGAATGTATAAGGAAGGAAAGAGAGGAGCATATACTATTTTTGATGTCCCTCCTAGCTATTTACTATCTAAAACAGGAGAAAATCTAAGAAAAGAATTATTATAGTAATAAAAAGATTAAGTATGAATGCTTAATCTTTTTTATTAATTAAATCCTTAGTCAATAAAGTAGTTGATATTATTTTAAAATTTTATTTTTCATTGATAATTAGTTCAATAATAATATATTTAGCTGAAATTGGTAAACATAATAAAGTAAGTTTGAAAAATAGTTAGCTAAAGAAGGTGTCTTTTAATGACTTAAAATTTTAGTATTAAATAAAAATTGATATTTACTTTAAGTATATTACATGATATTGCTATAGTAAATTATGTAAAAATGAGCAAAGAAGTGTGAAAAAAGTAAAAAAATACGAAAAAATGTAAGTGATTTATAAAAAAATCAATAATCTTTGGGGTTTATGGTGATAATACAATATTGACAGTATTTTAGGAGTTACTGTATAATTAATATTGATTTAAGTAAACCCACAGTGTTAAATACTTATATATTTTCACTGACGAAGGGAGGAATTAAGAGTGTCAGAAATAAAGGTTAGAGAAAACGAATCATTAGAGCAAGCTTTAAGTAGATTTAAAAGAAAATGCGCTAATGCTGGAGTGCTTGCTGAAGTAAGAAAAAGAGAGCACTATGAAAAGCCAAGTGTTAAAAGAAAAAAGAAATCTGAAGCTGCAAGAAAAAGAAAATTCAAGTAGTAATAAAGTATCCTTTCAAACTACGTTTGAAAGGATTTTTATTATCTTGCTATGAAAAAACATATTATAAAATAAAAAAATATTTTATATAAAAATTATGTTGACAAAATAAGAAAAACAATGTAATATACTAAGGGCAGGGCAAGATAATGTACTGTTGGTAACCATAAGGCCCCTTGGTCAAGCGGTCAAGACACCAC
>FR883415.1 GCA_000435835.1 Clostridium sp. CAG:221 | reverse complement strand
AATTGAAGTTGTAGTTTATGAACCGGTGCTTAAGGAAGAAAGTTTCTTTAATTCTAAAGTTATTAGAGATTTAGATGAGTTTAAGAAAGTATCTGATGTTATTGTTTCTAATAGATTGGCTAAAGATTTATTTGATGTAGAAGATAAGGTTTATACTAGAGATTTATTTAATAGGGATTAATTTATAGGAGTGAAGAGATGAAGGTTTGTTTTGTAACTTCTAGTGGTGGGCATTTAACACACCTAATGCAATTAGAGCCGTGGTGGAAAAAGCAGGATAGATTTTGGGTCACTTTTGATAAAGCAGACTCAAGGTCTATTTTGAAGAATGAAAATAAGTATTGGTGCTATTTTCCTACTAATAGAAATATAAAGAATTTAATAAAAAATACGTTTTTAGCTTTTAAAGTATTAAGAAGGGAAAGGCCAGATATTATTATAAGTACAGGAGCAGCAGTGGCAATTCCATTTTTTTATTTAGGAAAGTTATTCGGTATAAAAACTGTGTATATTGAAGTCTATGATAGAATAGATAAGCCTACAATTACAGGAAAAGTAGTATATCCGATTACAGATTTATTTATAATTCAATGGGAAGAACAAAGAGAATTTTATCCAAAGGGAAAATTATTGGGGGGATTATTTTGATATTTATTACTGTTGGGACTCATGAGCAAGGTATGGATAGGCTGTTTATTGAAATAGATAGATTGATAGAGGAGGGAACTATAAAGGATAATATATTTGCTCAAATAGGATATACAAAATACAAGCCTAAAAATTTTGAATATAGAGAAATGATTGCTTATGATGAAATGGATGATTTAGTTAAAAAAAGTGATATTATTATTACGCATGGTGGACCAGGTAGTATTTTTCATCCACTACAGTATGGAAAAATTCCAATAGTTGTTCCAAGAAATCCAAAATATAATGAGCATGTGGATGATCATCAAATATTATTTACTAAAAGGTTAGAGCAGGAAAAAAAGATATTAGCAGTATATGAAGTTAGTAGTATAAAAGCTGTATTAATAAATTATAGTATTTTATCACAAAAATGTAGAATTAATACATCAAGTTCAGAGAAATTTATAAAGTTATTTCAAGGGCTATTGGAAAGTGAGCTAAGATTATAGTAAAAATGATTATATTGTTTAGAAAGGGGTTAAAGAATTGGCAGTTAATAATTCTATACCTAAAATTATTCATTATTGTTGGTTTGGTAATGGAGAAAAAACGGAGCTTGCACAAAAGTGTATTGATGGTTGGAAGAATACATTAAAAGGTTATGAGATTATTGAATGGAATGAAAAAAATTTTGATATAAATATAAATCAGTATGTTAAAGAGGCTTATGAATGTAAAAAATATGCTTTTGTTTCTGACTATGTCAGATTATATGTATTATTAAATTATGGAGGTATATATTTAGATACTGATGTAGAAGTATTAAAAGATTTTGATTCATTCTTACAATTAGAAGCATTTGTAGGATTTGAAGATAATGAATTAATTTCAACTGCTATAATTGGAGCTAAATCAGGAAATGCAATTATAGAAGAGTGGTTTAATACATATGAGAATAGAAGTTTTGTGAATAATGGAAAAATGAATCAAATAACTAATGTAAGAATATTTACTAATTTACTTTTAAAATATGGTTTAATTCAAGATAATACTTTTCAATGTATAAAAAATAATGAAATTACCATATATCCTATAGAGTATTTTTCTCCACTTAAATTTGGAAGTAAAAAACCTAGAACTACTAAAAATACAGTTACTATTCACTGGTTTGAAGGAACATGGACCACACTATCTAAAAGAATAAAAATTAAATTTATAGTTATGATTAAAACAGTTATAGGATTTAGAATGTATAATAAAATTAAAAACTATATTAAGAATGGAGTTATCTATGAAGTATAAGTATTCATTTACATTAGGTGAATGGTTGTATTATATATTTTTTGCTTTATTAACAATAGGAAAAGGAATGGGATTAGGTGCAAATAGTAAAATATTACAATTAATTACAATAATAGCATTTATAATGTTGTTAATAAAACTAGTTATTACTAAATACACTAAAAAAGAAATAATAATATGTATTGTATTAATAGCAATAGGAATAATGAGTTGCTTAAGTTCTGGTAGAGAGGGAGTTCTATTAACAATTATAACTATAATAGGATTAAAAAAGATTCCATATAGAAGGGTATTATATTTAGCATTTATAATTAGAAGTTTTATATTTACTGCTTTAATAACACTTTCATTAAGTGGAATTATAGAGAATGTGACTATAAATCATTGGAGAGATGGTGTTGGGATAGTAAGTAGGTATGGATTAGGATATGAGCACCCAAATCTTTTACATACTAATTTATTCATTTTAATAATATTGTTTATATATATTTTTTATGAAAAATTAAATGTAATTTGTTATATAAGTATTTTAGTTATTAATTGGATAATATATAGTTTTTCAGTTAGCAGAACAGGATTATTTGCTATTATATTAGCGGTATTAATTACAGCACTTCTAAAGAGAAAATTAATAAGTAAGAAAATATTCTATAGTATATGTAAAATGGTTATTCCATTATGTGTTTTATTCACAATTTTAACTTCGCTTGGATATGATAAGTTTAATATTATAAAGAATCTAGATAGGTTATTATCTGGGAGGATATACTACTCAAGTTATTTTTTGCAAAATTATAAATGGAATGGATTTGGACGAAGTCTTTCAGGTGATAAGAATTTATTAGATAATGGATATGTTGTACTTATAATAAATTACGGAATAATAATATTTGGGTTGTATATTTTTGGATATTACAAAATTATAAAAAAGTTTATAGTACATAATATGGATAAAGAATTATTGATGATAATCTTATTCTCAATTTATGGAATAACAGAAGGATATATTCCTAATATATTTATGAATTTATCTCTGATATTTTTATCAGGTGTAATATTTATAGAAAATAAATTTTTTTCAATTAATAATAAAGATAGAAATGGAGGGTAGAATTAATGAGATTAACTATCTTTACGCCTACTTATAATAGAGAAAAATATTTAAAGCGTTTATATGAGAGCTTGATTGAACAAACAAACAAGTCTTTTGAATGGATAATTGTCGACGATGGGTCTACAGATAATACTAAAAATATTATTAGAAACTTTATATTAGATAATAAAATAAAAATTACATATTATGTACAAAAAAATTCAGGAAAGCATGTTGCTCATAATAAAGGTGTTGAAATGTGTAATAGTGAATTATTTTATTGTGTAGATTCGGATGATTACTTACCCAATGATGCTGTTATGAAAATATTAGATATATGGGATAGAAGAGATATTAATATAGAGTATACAGGAATTGTAGGATTAAAGGGATATGAGAATGGAAAAGTTATGGGGGGGGAGTTTCAAAAAAATATTACATCATCAACTCTAAGTGATTTATATAATATATATGGTAAAAAAGGAGAAACGGCATTAATTTTTAAAACAGAATATTTAAAAAAGAATCTATTTCCAGTATATGAAGGAGAAAAGTTTTTAAGTGAGGAGATTGTATATAATGAGCTAGATAAAATAGCACCTTTAATAATTGAAAATACAGTTCTATATATAATGGAATATTTAGATGATGGATTAACTAATAATTATTTAAAAGCATGGAGTCATTCTCCTAAAGGAGTACTTACTTTATTAAAAAGTAGATATGAAAGAGCAAGAAATATAGAGGGAGTTAAAAAGTATTATAGATGCTGTAAAGTAATTCTTATTTTTAATGCGTTCTGTATTCATAAAGATATTAATATATTTGATAATACGCCTAATAAGATTCTATCCATGATATTATTACCAATTTCAGTTTTAGTGGAAAAAATAAAATTTAAGGGAATAAAATAGTTATATTTAAGGAGAGTATTATGCAGCCATTAATAAGTGTAGTTATTTCTACATATAAAAGAGAAAAAGAATTAATAAGAGCTATAGATAGTGTACTAGCTCAAACTTATAAAAATATTGAAATAATAGTAGTAGATGATAACGGAAAGAATAATGAGTTTCAAATAAAAACAGAAAAAATCATGAGAAATTATTCTCAACATAGAAATATAAAATATATTCCTAATGAGAAGAATTTAGGGGGAGCATTAGCAAGAAATGTAGGAATAGAAAATTGTAATGGAGAATATATAGCTTTTTTAGATGATGATGATCAATACTATGAAAATAAACTAAAAAAACAAATTCAATTATTTAACTTAGATAAGAGCGGAGATTTAGCATTGGTATATTGTTATACGGAGAGTTATGATGAAAATAATAAAAAGTTGAGAGAATACAATTATGATTTTGTTGGTAATTGTTTAGTAGAGGCAATGACAGACTGTATAGCAGCTACCTCACAATGGTTATGTAAAAAGGAATATTTAAATGAAGTTAACAATTTTTCAAATGTGCCAAGTAAGCAGGATTCAACAGTAATAATTAAATTGTTGGATAAAGGATATAAAGTTGATAGAGTAAAAGAAGTGCTAGTTAGATACAATGAGCATTCAGGACCAAGAATAAGTGGTAATGGGGAGAAAAATATAAAAGGAGAACTATTATTAAGGGAATATTGTAGAAGTTTATATTATAAAGTAACAAGTAATGATATTTTAAATATTGAAAAATCTTTTTCCTATAGATTAAGTAAGTTATATGCTCTTAATAACATGAGTAATATGTTTAAACAAGAATTAAATATATTAAAGAAACTAGATAAAAAATTATATTTGAAAAGGTTAATTTACTTTTATATAACTAGATTAGAAAAAAAATAAAGTATATGTAGGTTCTTAATTTGTTTAATAATATAAGCAAATTATAAAATAATATTATATAGGATATTAAGCATACTTATTAAAAAATAAATTTAATATATTAAAGATTATTATAAATAGAGATGGTAATGTAGTGATTTAAGGAGAAAGTATGGAAGAAATAAATATAAAAAAAAGCAACAATTATTAACTTTTTTTCAAAATATAGCAATATATTTATTCAATTATTATTAAACTCCATTTTAGCTAGACTATTAACTCCAGATGATTATGGAATAGTAGCAATAATAACAGTATTCATAAGCTTCTTTACTGTAATTGCAGATATGGGGATAGGTCCAGCTATAATTCAACATAAGGATTTGAGTAAGAAGCAAATATCAGATATATTTATTTTTACTGTTTTTGTAGGATTACTTGTAAGTATTGGGTTTATATTGTTTTCATATCCATTAGCTATGTTTTATGATAATAGAGTGTATATTTCATTGGGGATTATTTTATCAATAGGAATATTTTTCAATGTAGTAAATATGGTTCCAAATGCTTTATTATTAAAAGATAAGCAATTTAAAGCTTTAGGGATTAGAACTGTAGTAATAACTATAATAGGAGGTATTATTACGATAATATTAGCAATAAAAGGAGCAAAGTACTATGCATTAGTAATAAATTCTGTATTTGTTGGATTTCTTACTTTTGTATTTAATTATTGGTATTCAAAAATTAATATATATTGGGGTTTTTCCCTAGAAAGTATAAAAAAGATAAAAGAATTTTCTTCTTATCAATTTGGATTTAATTTTATAAATTATTTTTCAAGAAATTCAGATAACTTGCTAATAGGAAAATTTATGGGGGAAGTTGCATTAGGATATTATGATAAAGCATATAGATTGATGCTTTATCCTGTTCAAAACCTAACACATGTTATAACACCGGTATTACATCCTATATTATCAGATTATCAAGATGATTATGATAAAATATATAGTCAATATGTGAAGGTAGTTAAAATATTATCGCTATTAGGTGTATTTATATTAGTGTTTTGTTTTTTTTCGGCTAAAGAAATAATATTAAGAAACTGATTTTTTTATTAATGGTATTCCAAGGGATCAATTTTCTTATAATTTAATTTCTTCTACTGGAAATGAAAATGATTCTTTTAATCATATGTTATTAAATAATATTGATATAATTAATAAATATTTTAAAAAAGCGGATGTAACTAAACGTAATATATTTAAAATTTTCAATTTGAAATATAGTTTAAATAATAATATAAAAAGTTTTTTACTTTTAGCTTGGGAAAAGATTCCTGGTTTTGAAAATCCACATATTGCATATTCATATAAGAAAGAAACTTTTCGTAAGTTGTGGGAATTAGAGTTAATAACTTTGCATAATACGTGTAAAAATAAATTTAGAGGGTTAAATGATGTTACTGATTGGTTGATAAGATATTGGCAATTATGTACAAGTAATTTTAAACCAAGGAAATCTAAATTTGGAGTGTATTTAGAGATAAAAGATGAAAATGAAAGAATTAAGAAAGTAATCCTTGAAAAAAAAGCAAAGTTAATTTGTTTAAATGATGTAGGAGAATATAAAAATTTTAATAAAACAGCTCAAGAGATTATAGAAATTTTTGAAACAACTTTACCCAATAAATCAGAGTTTGAAAAATAGGAGTGAATTTTATGGAAAAGGTTAGTGTCATTATTCCTAATTATAATGGTGAAAGATTTTTAGTACAATGTTTAAACTCAGTTATAAAACAAAATTATGATAATAAAGAGATAATAATTATAGATGATGGTTCTACAGATGAATCAAGAAAAATTATAGAAAAATATATTAAAGAACATTCTGAACATAATATAATTCCAATTTTTCAAGCTAATATGAATGCCTCTATTGCTAGAAATGAGGGAATTAAAGTTGCTAGTGGAAAATATGTAGTGTTTTTAGATTCTGATGATATCCTAGAAGATAATATTATTAAATTTTGTGTAGAATCTATGAAAAAAAAAATTCAGATCTTGTGATAGGCAATTATACTATTATTAATGAAGATAATGAGGTTATTGAAAATAATAAGGATATAATGGGTGGAAAGGAATATACATCAAATAATATTTTTAGTGAATTATTTGATGTAAATCCAGTGCCAAGTAATAAATTATATGATTTAGAATTAATAAAAAAAGCGGGATTATTTTTTGGAAATGTACGAATAGGGCAAGATTTGAATTTTTATCTTAAATATTTATTGATATGTAAAAAAATATCAACTATTGATAGAAGTGTATATAAATATAGAATTGTATCTAATAGTATGTCTAGGATGAAAAGTTTTAGAATCTTCGATATAGTAGAATCATTTAATGATGTGAAAAAATTTTATAAAATAAATAAATCTTTAGAAGTTTATCAAAATTACATACAAGTATTAGAGTTAAGGCATTATCATAGACAAATGGAAAAACAAATTTCTTTTAAAGCAAGAGATGAAAGAAAAACTATAGTAACATATTTTAAGATTCAAGAAAAAAAACTTGATTATAAATTAATGAAGAATTTTAATAATTATTACAAAAATATCTACTTTAGGTTTAAAATTAAAACTAAACTTAGTTTTTTATATTACTCTAAAATGTATTCTACAATAAAGAGGGTTGTAAAAAGATGATAAAGACTATAAGACCTAGTTTGCTTTTCTTTTATTTAGCATATACATTTATTTTACTTCAAGCAATGTTTAATAATGTGCCTAGTTTAACTCCTTTATATGGAATAATAGATAAATTAGTGATTGTTTTGATATTTTTAACTATTTTATTTCAAAATCAAATTTATAGAATTAAGGAAATAGCATGGGTGGTAATTATTTTTGCTATAGTTGTTATTTCTTATTTTTTATCAAAAGATAATATTATTTTGAAAGCAATTATGTTGATAATAGCATCAAAAGACATAAATTTTAAAAAATTTATAAAATTTGATTTAGTGATAAAGGTTATTTTTTGTTTCATAATTATTATATTTTCTCAAATTGGAATTGCTGAAAATTATGTTATTCTTAGAGCTGATGGAACAATAAGGCAATCGTTAGGGTTTAGTCATCCTAATGCTTTGGCAGCTTACTGGTTATCGATTTGTTGTGATTATATATATTTGGCATTTAATAAAAATAAAATAATTAAATTATTTATTTGTACAATTATAACATTTATTATCGGATATATTACTGATAGTAGAACAGTTATTATTTGTGTATCTTTAATGATTATTTTATTATTATATAATAATTATTTAAATAATAAAATAATTAAAAAGATTGTAATTTTTTTACCATATTTATTATTCGCATTATCATTATCATTAGCATATCTATATAAATCTAGTGATTTGATAAAAAATATTGATCGTTTATTATCAAAAAGAATTTATTATACAGAACAATATTTGCAAAAATATGATATAAATTTATTTGGACAAAAAATAGAAACAGTATCCACTGTTCAGTCAAGGTTATTAAATATTTCTCCACAAATATTAGATAATTCATATATAGTTTTGTTATTAAAATTTGGAATAATATTACTGTTTTGTAGTTGTTTATTATTATCTTTAAGATTAAAACTATCATATCGGGAAAGAGATAAGTTATTAATTATAATATTGATAATATTTATGATTGTAGGATTATTTGAAAATTGGTTGATAAAAATTAATTACAATCCATTTATTTTATCCTTTTCTTCATTAATATACCGTGAAAGGAAAAAAATAGATAGTATAAAATTTGGTATAAAAAAATAGGGTAGAGCTAATTTTGAATAATAGTAAAAAAATACTTTGCAATATCAACTAAAATTAAAAAGATTAATTTATAATATCTATCAAATACGTTGGAATATATAAGCTACCTTTAACAAATAAAAAGATTTTTGCTCGTTGGGAAGTTATATGAAAAGAAGTACGGAGGCTATAAAGTAAGTATGTTAATTTGATAGTGGTAGTCTAGCAAAACTTTTACGATTTATGAAGAGAAATACTTTTAAATACAAATTTCAAAGCACACAAGAAGTAAAAATATCATTTATTAGAGTGTATTTATAAGGAATTTATTTTTAGCAAATTACTTAAAACACTATAATTAGATAAAAATATTACTATCGCTAAAGATATATTTAAATATGTTATCTATAGTGATAAAGCTAGCTAAATTTATTATAAAGTGGTGTTATATATTAAGTAAATAAGTTATAATACTAAAAGAATTTCGAGATCTTATATAGAGAGATTAAAAAAAGAAAGTAGTGTAATAAACTTTACACTAACAATATATAAGGAGGAGGTAATGTATGAAAAAAGCAAATAGTAATGTGAAAAAAAACTTTATATATAATTTAATATATCAAATATTAATAATGATAATTCCTCTAATAACAGCTCCTTATTTGGCTAGAGTTATAGGTGCAGATGGGGTAGGTACTTATTCATACACATACTCTATAGTAAATTATTTTACATTATTATGTATGTTAGGTGTTAATAATTATGGTAATAGAACAATTGCTAAAGCAAGAGAAAACAAAAGTGAGTTGTCAAAGAGTTTTTGCTCAATTTATATTTTTCAATTATTTATGGGTATTATAATGCTTATTATATATATAATATATGTATCTATATTTGTTGATAATTATAAAGGCATAGCATATATACAATGTTTATTTATTATTTCAGCTGTACTAGATATTAATTGGTTATATTTTGGTTTAGAAAAGTTTAAATTAACAATAACAAGAAGTACTATTTTAAGAGTGTTTTCAGTTATATTAATTTTTATTTTTATAAGGGATAGTAATGATTTGTGGAAATATACTCTAATAATGGCTGGAACTACAGTCCTTAGTCAATTGCTATTATGGGGATTTGTCAAAAAAGATATAGATTTTGTAAGAGTATCATTTTCTGATATTTTTAAGCATGTAAAGCCTAATTTGATACTCTTTATTCCTATAATTGCAGTAAGTATATATAAAATAATGGATAAAATAATGTTAGGTGCATTATCTAATGTTACAGAAGTTGGCTATTATGAAAATGCTGAAAAGATTGTTCATATTCCTCTTACATTAATTACTGCATTAGGAACAGTTATGTTACCGAGAATGTCAAATATAATATCAAATGGAAATAAAGAAAATATTAATAAGTATTTAGAGAAGTCTCTTTCATTTGTTATGTTTATGTCTCTAGCAATGAGTTTTGGATTAGTAGCTATTGGATATGACTTTGCACCAATATATTTTGGTATGGAATTTGAAAAGAGCGGTATATTAATTTGTTTATTAGCAATTACATTACCTTTTTTATCATTTGCTAATGTGATTAGAACTCAGTATTTGATTCCAAGTGAAAAGGATAAGGATTATATTTTTTCCGTTGGATTAGGAGCTATAGTTAATTTAATTATGAATATTATTTTTATTCCTAAATTTCAAAGTATTGGTGCTTGTTTTGGAACAATAGTAGCTGAATTTTCAGTTATGTTATATCAAATCATATCTGTAAAAAATAATTTAAATTTAAAAAATTGTCGTAAAGATATCTTAGTATTTTTAATAAAATCATTAATTATGTTTTTATTAATATTTACAATTAGATTTATTATTTCTGATAAATTTATAAGAGTAATTATTCAATTAATTCTTGGATGTAGTATATATGGTATTTTAAACTTAAATTATTTAAATTCAATTATAAATTTTAAAAAGTACATAAATATTAGGGGGCACAATAAGAGGAAAGTGAGATAAAGAATATGATTATATAGGTCTATTATCAGGTGATTGCTTGTCAGTTAAAAATAACAATGAAATAGTTAATGTTTTAATCAGAAATAATTGTAAAATATGGAATGGTTAATAACTCTTATGGAAGAAGAGGTAATGTATGCTTATGACTTTGAAGGAATAAGATATGATGTTGGAGATAAGCTTGGTTTCTTAAAAGCAACAGTAGAATATGCTTTAAGAAAAGAAGAGTTAAGAGATGGATTTATACAATATTTACAAACTATATTTTTAATAAAAATGAAGGAAGTAATAGCTATATAGATAGTAGTGAATTTATTAGGAGGTTAAATAAATTCATAATAAAGTTTGCTTAAAAAGAAGAGTAGATAAACAATTTTTTATATTTAAATTATAAAAATAAGCAAAAAAATAATGTAATAATATACCACTGCTGTTGAAATAACTCGTACGTATTATAAGGAAAATTAAATTATGAAATGATATAATTTTAAAGTACAAATGATAATGTAGGAGTGCATATATTAATGCAATTTTTATAAAAGTATAAAGAGTGGATTAACTCAAATACTACTTTTAAATAAGATGTAATGGATAAGATAAACAAGATTCTAAATAAGTTTTATAAAATATAATTACTTTAAAGGGGTAGACTTATGACAAAGAAAATAAGAAAAGCAATAATACCAGCAGCAGGACTTGGTACTAGATTTTTACCTGCAACAAAGGCACAGCCAAAGGAAATGTTACCAATAGTTGATAAACCAACTATTCAATATATAATAGAAGAAGCAATAGCTTCAGGAATAGAAGAAATACTTATAATAACAGGAAGAAATAAAAAATGTATTGAAGATCACTTTGATAAATCTGTTGAATTAGAGCTTGAACTTGAAAAGAGCGGAAAGCAAGAAATGCTTAAAATGGTTAGAGATATATCAGATATGGTGGATATTCACTTTATAAGACAAAAGGAACCAAAGGGGCTTGGACACGCTATTCAATGTGCTAAGACTTTCGTAGGAGATGAGCCATTTGCAGTACTTCTTGGAGATGATATTGTATATAACGAAGAAAAACCATGTTTAAAGCAACTTATTGATTGTTATGATGAATATAAAACATCAGTTTTAGGTGTGCAAACAGTGCCAGAAAAAGATGTTAATAAATATGGAATAGTTGATGGCTTGCATATTGAAGATAGAGTATATAAAGTAAAAGGCTTAGTGGAAAAGCCAGCAGTGGAAGAAGCACCAACAAATGTAGCCATATTAGGAAGATATATAATAACTCCGCAAATATTTAAGATGTTAGAAAATACAAAACCAGGAAAAGGTGGAGAAATTCAATTAACAGATGCATTATTAACGCTTATGGAAGAAGAGGCAATGTATGCTTATGATTTTGAAGGAATAAGATATGATGTTGGAGATAAACTTGGATTCTTAAAAGCAACAGTAGAATATGCTTTAAGAAAAGAAGAGTTAAGAGATGAATTTATAGAGTATTTAAGAACTGTAATCTAAATAAAACACTTTAAGAGTAACTATACTATGAGGACTGTTGGAAGAATTGATATTACACAATTCTTTCAACAGTCCTTTAAATCTTAAAATAGTTATTCATAAAGGAAAGACTGAAGTTTTTCTCTTGTAGTTTCTTTATCTATTATCATATGATACATGTCTGTCCATTCAGTATAGTGATCGCCATCTTCAGGAAATCTTCCTTGGTTAATAGAGGCAGAGTTCATAGATAAAAGAGTTGATCCTATAGAAATGATTTCACTGTCAGTAAGGTTTGTTGAAACAAGTCCTAAAATTTCATTACTTAAAGATAATCCTTCAGTTAATGATATATTTTTAAATTTATTAAATAGTGCATTTATAACAGTTCGATGGCGTTCAGTTCTTTTATAATCACCACCAGATGTATATCTTATTCTACAGTATGCTGCAACTTGGGTACCATTTAGAAGTTGAGTTCCAGTGGTAGTTATATGTTCTGTAGATGTATTGTTTTCAGAATCTATATTATTAATATAATTATTTATATAGTTTAATTCATCACTATCAATATTAATTTCTAAACCACCTAGTTTGTCTATTATTATAGGAAGCGTGTGGAGATTAACTTGTGCAAATTTATCTATAGCCAAATCAAAATTATAATTTATAGTTTTAAGTAAGAGTTCTGCACCCCCATCATTTAATGTATAGTTTAAATTTGACATTCCACCATCAGGAAGATCAAGATACATATCTCTCATCAAAGAACATAAATTTATTTCATTTGTTTTTTTATTAATGGATAAAAGCATAGTTACATCAGCTGCACCATTATTATTACTATAATCAGCACCTAGTAAAGCCATTGTAATAACTTCATCGCTATTTTCTGGAACAGTTCCTTTAGAAACTTCAGTAATAGAAGATCTATCAATATCAATACGTTCAACTTTGGAACTAAGTGTTTTTATAAAAGCAAATATTGATAAAGATATTAAAATAAGTATAATAGATGCGATTAATAAGATTTTATTTAATTTTTTCATAATGTATGACCTCTTTCGTTATAGTGTTTAAATAAAAAATGATGAATCAAAGAGTACTTTGACACATCATTTTATTTTTATTGAGGTAACTGATCATTAAATATATAATTCATAACTTGAGTTCTAGTAGCAGTAGCATCAAAAGTCAAATAATATATACCATTAATCATAGTGCCTTCACAATAGCCATCAATAGGGAAACGTTGTTGTTCAACAGTTACTCCATTTAAGCCCATAGATCCTATTTTTGTTGCAAGTTTTAATATTTCATTAGTATTTAAATTAGTAGTTACATATTGAACTAAATTTGAAATAACATCTAAATATTCAGTGGCAGGAACATTTAAAGCTTTATTAAATAAAGCAGTTAATACTGCTCTTTGCCTTTCAGTTCTTTCAAAGTCTCCGCCAGATGTATATCTTATTCTTGAATATGCAAGTGCTTGAGCACCATTAACATGATGAACTCCAGGTGTTGTTATAAGTGGAGAATTAGTGCCATCTATAGAATTTATATTAGAAATATATTGATTAATATATTGTATTTCATCTTCCCTAATAGTTAAATCAATGCCTCCAAAGGAATCTATAATTTTAGGAAGAGAAGCAAAATCTACTGCAACAAAATCAGTTATATTTAAACCAAAGTTTGTATTTAAAGTATTAATTGCTAAGTTAGCTCCACCATAAGCATAAGCATGGTTTAATTTATCATATCCATAGCTGGAAATATTTACATATGAATCTCTCATAAAAGATGTAAGTTTAAGTTTATTATGTATTGAATCTAAAGTAGCCACTATAATAGAATCAGATCTTCCTGATGTACTATCGGTACTATCTATTCCAAAAAGAGCAATATTAACTATTTCAGTATAATCATCATACTGTTTTAGTTCTTCTTCATCAACTACACCTAACTCATCTTCTTTAAGCTCAATTTTTTCAGCTTTATTAACTATATTATTAACAGTATAATAGCCATAAGTAGATAAGGCAGCTATAGCTAGAATAATTGCTAAAAATATACCTAATACTATTTTTATCCATTTAGGAAGTTTTTTTGTTTTCTTATCTTCATTCATTTTAAAACTCCTTATTATATTTTTATATAATCTAGTATAACAAAATATTTGCTAACTATCATAATTTAAAATAAAATTAATTATTATAATATAATATATGTTCTTACTTATATAGTATCTCCTTAATTTGTTTAATAAATTAAATAATAGTATACCATAATAAATATTAGTATGTAGAATAGAATTGCGTATTTAATATCAAATAAGGTATAATTTATATGTGATATTTTTATAAGGGGAATAATTATGAGTAAAAAAATTAGAAAAGCTATAATTCCAGCAGCAGGTCTAGGGACAAGATTTTTACCAGCAACAAAGGCACAACCTAAAGAAATGCTACCAATAGTAGATAAACCAACAATTCAATATATTATAGAAGAAGCAGTAGCTTCAGGAATAGAAGAAATACTTATAATAACAGGAAGAAGCAAAAAGTGTATTGAAGACCACTTTGATAAATCTGTAGAGCTTGAGTTAGAGCTTGAAAAGAGCGGTAAAGAAGAAATGTTAAAAATGGTAAGAGATATATCTGATATGGTAGATATTCATTTTATCAGACAAAAGGAACCAAAGGGGCTTGGACATGCTATTAGCTGTGCAAAGACTTTTGTAGGCAATGAACCATTTGCAGTTCTTTTAGGTGATGATATTGTATATAATGAAGGAAAACCTTGTTTAAAGCAACTTATTGATTGTTATGATGAGTATAATACTTCAGTTTTAGGTGTTCAAACTGTAGAAGCAAAAGATGTTAATAAATATGGAATAGTAAATGGAATTCATATTGAAGATAGAGTTTATAAAGTAAAAGGTCTTGTTGAAAAGCCAGCTGTGGAAGAGGCACCAAGTAATGTAGCTATCTTAGGAAGATACATAATTACACCACGAATCTTTAAAATTCTTGAAGAAACAAAGCCAGGAAAAGGTGGAGAAATTCAATTAACAGATGCATTATTAAATCTTATGAGTGAAGAAGCTATGTATGCATATGATTTTGAAGGAACAAGATATGATGTGGGAGATAAGCTTGGTTTCTTAAAAGCAACTGTAGAGTATGCTTTAAGAAGAGAAGACCTTAGAGATGGATTCGTAGAATATTTAAATACTTTAAAAAGATAATAGTTGGAGATAAAAAGGAATTGGACTGTAATCCAATTCCTTTTTACGTTATAAAAATTATTGTGATATTTTATCAATAAAGATATAATTCATAACTTGTGCCTTAGTTGTTGCTGCATCAAAAGTAATGTAGTATGTTCCATCAATAATTTGATTTTTATAATAATTTTTTAGAGGAAATATCTCTCTCTGTATAGAAATTTCATTTAAGTTCATTTCAGTCATTTTTTTAGTAAGCTTTAGCATTGTATTTAATCCAAAATTAGTGTTCAAAGTATTTATTGCAAGTGATGGACCACCATAAGTATAGGCATGCTTAAGCTTGTCATAACCATAATCATCTATATATACATAAGCATCTTTCATAAAATAGGTAAGTTTAACTTTATTATGGATAGGATCGAGAGTAGCAACTATTAGTGAATCAGAGCGCCCAGATGAGGTATCAGTGCTATCTATACCAAAGAGAGCAATATTAAGTATTTCATTGGAAGCTTCAAATTGTTGTAGTTCTTCTTCAGGAACAACTCCTAAATTATTTTCTAAAATAACTGTATCAAAGTTATTGGCTACTTTATTAAAGGTTGTATAAACAGTAACCACTACCATAGCACAAATTAATATAATGTTAACAAGCATACTACGGGCCATTTTTATGAGGGGATGTATTTTTTTTCTCTTTAAAGTTTTTTTGATTTTCCTTGAGCATATCATTTCTCCTTAGTAAATATTATATAGATAAGAATAGTATAGCGTAATAAATATTAATATTATTAAATTTTAGTGTTGATATATGTAAAAAGCTGAAGTTCATAATTAAACTTCAGCAAAGTTTTATAATATTACCATTCTCCAGGTAAAGCCAGTATTTCAACAGTAACAGTTCTTCTTCCCCAAGCAATACAGTCTGCTTCTGAGTTGAAGTAAACATCAATGATATTTCCCTTTATAGCTCCCCCTGTATCAGCAGCTATGGCAGTTCCGTATCCTGAAACATATACCTTAGATCCTAAAGGAATAACATTAGGGTCTACAGCAATGGTACTTATACCGCCAGGATTATATACAGGTTTAGAGCCTGTTGCTGTTAATGTACCACCAGTATAAGCCGTTGATTGCATAGTTAATGTTGATAAAGCTGTAGAACCAGAGCTTTCTCCAGGTGTAGATGTATCAGTAATTGATTCACCTCTTGATGGAATGGCAGCTTCAGCCTCTGCTTTAGCGTTGATTTCTTCAACTTTAAGATTACCTTGGTAAATGCTATCGTTAGCTGTTGCAATAACGGTAGAACTATTTAATGTAGGTATTAAATAAGTTAATGTTGAAATGGCATCTTGTAATTCAGACACAGTATTAGAGCTTTCTATAATAGATACAGAATGGGCAATAAGCTTTTGTTCATTTGTTTCTATTACTTCTGAAGCTTTAGCTTGCTCTTCATTAAGTTTTGCCATTTTTGTTTCTTGTTCAGCTTTCTTGCTTTCTAATTCTTTTAAAGAATTTTCAGTTTCTTTTTTTAAAGCTTGTAGAGAAGTTTCTTTGCTACTAAGCTCGTCCATTGTAACTGTTAAAGTTTCTTTCTTTTCTTTTACTCCACTAATTAATTCTTTGTCTAGAGACACTATCTTGCTTACAGCATCGAACCTATCAAAAATATCAGTTAAACTTTCAGAAGCAAGCAAATATGCTAGCATATTAGACATTAGATCGCTTTTTTGGATATTTCTAAGTCTTTTACTTAAAATAGCCTCTTTTTCTGATATTTCTATTTCTGTTTGTTCCAATAATGCTTTAGTACTTTCAATTTCTGTTTCTGTATTTGCAATTTGTGTTTCGTTATCCTTTAGTTTTGTATTTATTTGGTCTATTTCTATATTTATATTTGCAATTTCAGAATTAAGGGACAATATTTGTTCATCTAGTAAGTCATATTGGGCTTTGCTTTCTGATATAGCTTGTCTTTCGTTATCTAAATCGTCAGCATAAGCTGAAAATGATCCAATTATGTTAGTGAAGCAAATAGTTGTAGCAAGTAATACTGATAGTACTGTTGATTTTCTATTCAAGAAAATCACCTCCTATTTTTATTTCTAACTTATTATTACTATAAATAATCAAATAAGTTAGATGTATCCTTGTTGGATATATAAATAATTCAAAGCTTTAAGTAATTGATATTTTGTAACTTAAGAGGCTGTGAAATTATAATATGTTGCTATTATACCACAAGATGTTGACTTTGCAAAAAACGTATATAATAATTAAAGTGACAGAAAGTATTACCTAAAGGGGTGTATAGAATGGAAAAGATTAAGGTTTTGTCAGTATTTGGCACAAGACCAGAGGCAATAAAGATGTGTCCTTTGGTTAAATTGTTGGAAAAAGACGAACGAATTGATGCAAAGGTTTGTGTTACAGCTCAGCATAGAGAGATGCTAGATTCTGTTTTAGATATATTTGATGTTAAACCAGATTTTGATTTAAACATAATGGCTCATGGACAAACAATAATAGATATATGTAATAAAGTATTAACAGGAGTTGATAAGGTCCTTAAGGAGTTTAGACCTGATATTGTCCTTGTTCATGGAGATACATCAACTACATTAAATGGTGCTTTAGCAGCTTTTTATAATAAAGTTCCAGTTGGGCATGTAGAAGCTGGACTTAGAACGGGAGATATGTATTCACCATTTCCTGAGGAAGCAAATAGAAAGTTAACAGGGGCTATAGCTACCCTTCATTTTGCACCTACAGAAAGTAATGAAGCTAACTTAGCTAAAGAAGGAATAACTGAAAATGTATTTAGAACAGGAAACACTGTTATTGATGCATTATTAAGTGTAATAAATAAAGAACATAAATTTGAAGATGAAGAATTAAATAAAATAGATTTTGAGAATAATAAGGTTATCTTATTAACTGCCCATAGAAGAGAAAATTGGGGAGAGCCAATGAAAAATATTTTTGCTGCTGTTAGAGAAGTGGCAGAACAAAATGATGATGTGCAAATAATATTCCCAATGCATAAAAATCCTTTAATAAGGGATTTGGCAAGAGAAAGTTTTAAAGGCATTGAACATAAGGTAGCGTTAATTGAACCACTGGAATATGTGGACTTTGCAAATCTTATGAATAAATGTTATTTAATAATGACTGATTCAGGTGGTATTCAAGAGGAAGCACCGGCACTTGGTAAACCTGTAGTTGTTTTAAGAACTGAAACAGAAAGACCAGAAGCAGTAAAGGCTGGAACAGTTAGGCTTGCAGGGGTTGAAAGAAATAGAATATTTCAAATCACCAGTGAATTAGTAAATAATGATGTTGAATATCATAAGATGGCCCATGCAGTAAATCCATATGGTGATGGAAAAGCATGTGAAAGAATAGTGGAACTAATAGTGAAACACTTTAGTTAATGATGAATGATGAGTGATGAATGATGAATTTAGGAGTAAACTCACAGAGTTTAGAAAAATATAATTTTCAGAAATTCTGTAAGAATTTCATCATTAATTCATAATTCATCATTATTAAAAAACTTTATTAATATTGATTAATAAAGTTTGATTTATATAGTAAGTTAGGTATATAATGTAAACAGTTTTGTATTTAAAATAGGGAGGTATATAAATGGCCGTTTTAATATCAGGTGGTATGGGATATATAGGAAGTCATACTGCAGTAGAACTATTAAATGGAGGTTATGAAGTTGTTATTGCCGATAACCTTTGTAACAGTAAAGAAATAGTTAAGGAAAGAATAGAAAAAATAACTGGTAAGACTACTAAGTTTTATAATGTTGATTTAACTCAAGAAGAAGAAACAGAAAAGATATTTAAAGAAAATAATATAGATTCAGTAATTCACTTTGCAGCTTTAAAAGCAGTAGGTGAATCAGTAGAAAAACCATTAGAATATTACTATAACAACTTAACAAGTGCGCTTGTTATGTTAAAAGTAATGAAAAAATATAATTGTAAGAACTTTGTATTCAGTTCTTCAGCAACAGTTTATGGAGATGCTAAGGTAGTTCCGATAACAGAAGAATCACCACTTTCAGCAACTAATCCATATGGTCAAACAAAACTTATGATTGAAGATATGCTTAGAGATATCTGCCATGCAGACAAAACTTTAAATGTTGCATTACTTAGATATTTCAATCCAGTAGGAGCTCATAAGAGTGGAACTATTGGAGAAGATCCAAATGGAATTCCAAATAATTTAATGCCATACATAACTAAGGTTGCTGTAGGGCAATTAGAAAAGTTAAGAGTGTTTGGTAATGACTATCCAACTCATGATGGTACTGGAGTAAGAGATTATATACATGTTGTTGACTTAGCTGATGGTCATGTTAAGGCATTAAAGAAGCTTGAAACTAATCCAGGACTAGTAACATATAACTTAGGTACAGGAAAAGGATATTCAGTGTTAGATGTAGTTAATGCATTTAGCAAAGCATGTGGAAAAGAAATTCCTTATGAAATAGTTGATAGAAGACCAGGAGATATTGCTACTTGCTATGCAGATCCAACAAAGGCTAATGAAGAATTAGGGTGGAAAGCTGAAAGAGGAATCGATGAAATGTGTGAAGATTCTTGGAGATGGCAAAGTAATAATCCAAAGGGATATGAAGAATAGAAAAATAGTATTTTAAAGTACAGGAAAGTATAAAATTTTC
>FR883414.1:7290-68316 GCA_000435835.1 Clostridium sp. CAG:221 | reverse complement strand
TCTCTAATAATTTCTTGATTTATTATTGGATCTCCTACACGAACACCATTTTCTGTTCTCCATATCTTAGTTGTTCTAATACTTCCTGATATTCCAGGTTCTGTACGTGTTTCATCTTCCCATAAACTTGAGTCTTCTCTATTAATAACTTCTATAGGAATCTCTGTTTCTGTTACTTCTTTATCTTCTGATACAATAACTTTAGAATTATATATAGATGTTGTAAAATCATTAGTATTTACTAAATACCATTGTAAAATCTTTGTTTTTAATTTTTGTACTTCTTTTACATTCTGAGCCATTGGTTGTGAATTAGTTTTATTACTTTCCATCATCTTTAAATCTTTTTCTACTGCTTCATTCATTAACTGTTGTAATTCTTCATAATTTTTGAAGTAGTCTGTTTCTTTTAAATCTGATAGCTTATCAATTCTACGTTTAAACATATCCTTTTTAAATTCAGTTAAGCTTCCATTATATTTAGAATCTAAAATAGCATTTAATGCTTCCTTATCATTTGAATATTTATTAGAAACATATGAAACCATACCTTCACTATATCCATATTCAGCTAATAATTCATATGCATATCTTTTAAATGTTATCTCCCCTGTTGAACCTTCATCATTTTGAATCCCTGCATATATTGGCTCTAATAATGGTGCAACATAATATCCATTTTGCTCAGTTGTTCCTACAGTTGCATTACCTTTAAATTTTAGTCTTCCTGATACAATATTTTTTTCAATTAAATCATCAATTGTGTTTAAAGTACTTGCAATACTTTCATCTATATGCTTAAATGTATCATTGCTTTTATTTTCAGTATTAGGAGCTTTTTCTGGTGTTAATTCCAATTGATTAAATAATATTGCTTTTTCTGAATTAGTTCTTCTTAATGATGATATTGCTTCAGCATAATCTAATGTATATATAACATCCATTAATCCTTGCATATAATCTTTTAAGTCAGATTCTTGCATAAATCTATTAGGTGAAGCATTTTGTACTCTTCCTTCTCCTAACTTATATGCTAAATTTAAATTAAATATTGGCTCATATTCAGATAATCCAACTGTATTATTTAAACTTTCAAACATTCCTGTAGCAAAAGTTTCTGCACCTTTACCAGTTCTCCTACCATATCCGTTAAGCCAAACTTTTTTATCTAATAAATGTGTTAATTCATGTGTATAAGTAGATTGTCCTCTATCAGTTAATGTTTTTGATAAATATAATTTAACTAAATTATCTCCTGATGCTTCTCCATCTACAAACATATAATTAGAATAAAAATCAAGAGGAGTAATAAACTCACGAACCCCACTTAATGTTTCACCATACTTAGGAGCCCATAAATCTCTTGTACTTCCTTCACCATATTTTCTCATAGTATCAATTATAATAATATTATTTCCATTTAAAAGTGTATCTCTCTTATTACTAATACGATACCAAAAATCTAAAAATTCTTCTTGCTTATTAGCTGTTTCTTGTAAATCAGCTTCAAATTTTCTTTTTGACTCATTATAATTACTTTCTTTTCTATCAACATATGTATCTACCAACCCATAACTCACTGTGCTCATTGTGCTAATAACATAAATATTATCTTGACTAAGAGATAATAATGGAATTAAATGATCACTTAATTTAGGATCATTTTTCATTTTATTGTAAAAAGAAGTATCTATATTTTGATTACTACTTTTAGCTTCAACAATATAAGCATTACTTCTATCTTTAAACCACTCACTAGCACTCATAGCTGGATAATATTTATTTAAAGAACTTTCTATAAAATCAAAAATAGTATTATCTTTAGTAATTGGTGCAATTTTCTTTTTATAAGTCTTTGCAGTATTTTTAAGCTCTAAATCTGAAAAACTCACTTCACCTATATCCATTAATGCTGAAAATCCACTTAAACTTTGAGGATAATTATATAAAATTAAATCCTTTGCAACTTCACCTTTAAAATCAAAACTATAATTTCTCTCTAAATAAGATAATGCTATTAATATTTCATTTCTTTTACTAATAATATATTGAGATGAAAAGTATGGGTCATTATCAAATAACTTCTTTAATATTGTATCTAAATTATTTTGCACATATTCAAAGCTTTTTCTTAAATCAAGTTTATCCATACAAAAACTTTTAAGTCGTTCATCTATTTGAGCTTGAGTTGGTTCTACTCCTAATTCTTTTTTTAATTGATTTTTAACATCTTGTTTATCCCATAATGAAACATATGGATTTAAAATAGTATATAAATCATCATATTTAACTTCTTTAAAGCTTTCTTTTACTTTTTGAATTTTTTCTTCTACAGTTTCATTCAAAGCATATTCTTCAATAGCTTCATCTTCTTTTTCATCAATAGCTTCATCTTCTTTTTCATCAATAACTTCATCTTGAATAATGCTTTCAGTTATAGATGTTTCTTCTTCTACAAAATTTTTATCTAATTCATCACTTACATAATCCTCTTTTTGTGTAATATTTTCACTTAAATCTTCATTTGTAGAGTATGTTTCTTGTATAGAAGTATTTTCATTAATTAAAATAGATGCTGAAGCTATTTCTGTAAAAAAACATACTGAAACTGCCACTGAAACTACTCCAAAAGAGTATTTTCTAAGAGCATATTTAATTATCTTCTCACCTTTATTTAACGATAATTTTTTCATTAGTTACCCCCCTAATATAATTCTTTAATAGTCTATTGCATAACCCCCAAAACCTTGTTTTGGTGCGGTTTTACAAACTCATTTTTTCAAGTTTTCCCCCGCCAATAATTAAATTTGTTTATTTAGGACATACTAAATAAAACGAATGATTAGGAGGGACTCCCTTGAAAGAAAATTTAAATCAATTATCTTTTACTGACATATATTCAAATATTGATGAATACTTTCAGCAAGATAAACCTAAGTTAATTAAATTATTTGAACAACATATTGATTTACAAAATTTAATACCACAAAGCTTTTATAACCATTATCATGCTGATACTGGGCATCCTAGAATTTATAAATTATCTTCTATGATTTCAGCTTTAATTCTTAAATCAATGCTATCAATTGCTGATACTTCACTTTTCATAAACATTCTTAATCTTAGTTCAGAACTTCGTGATATTTGTGGTTTCACTACGGTTCCCAATGCTTCACAATTTTCTAGATTCAAAATTAAATTTGAAAAAGATCTAAAAATTTTTTTGATTATTTAGTTGAAATTACAGATCCCATTTGCGATGAAATAAATTCATACTTAAATGATATTTTAATTGTTGATACTACTGGCATAGAAGCTTATGTCAATGAAAATAATCCTAAAAAATTTGATACACTACTTCGTCAATGTAAAGCATTGAGCAAAAATAATCCCACATTTAATGCTCATTCATTTGCTTGCAGTAAAATGCCTAAAGTTTCTTATGCAAACCCTGATATTAAACTTTCATATATGAATGGTCATTATTGTTATGCTTTAAAAACTTCAATAGTTACAAATGGTCTAGGTATAATCAGAGATATAGATTTCCTAAATGATAAATCAACTAATATCACCGAAGCAGCTACCGCTAGCGAAGCTAAAGATACATATGATTCAAAATCTCTAATTCCAACATTAAATAAATTCTTCTCCAAACATGATTTTAAATACAAATACTTTCTTGGCGATGCTAGTTTTGATGCTGTTGATAATTATAAATACCTTTATAAAGATAAGAATATAATTCCCATAATCCCGCTACGCAGGGCGCCATCATCTCCTATGCCTGGATTTAATGAAAATGGTGTACCAACTTGCCCAAATGATAATAAACTACTTATGAAATTTGATGGAATAACACGTGAAAAAGGACGTTCAGATAGGATTAAATGGATTTGTCCCAAATCTAAAAAAACTAGAATCAATGGGAAAACTCAATATATCTTAACTTGTGAAAATCCTTGCACAACATCTAAGTGTGGCAAGATTTATCAAGTTCCCATTGATAATAATATAAGAATGCATACTGTTATCCCAAGAAATTCAAGCAAATGGAATAATCTTTATAAAACAAGAACCATCATTGAAAGAACAAATTTCATGATGAAGTATCCACTTGCTTTACAGTACACAAAACTTAACAACACAGAATCACTTAAATCTGAAGTGATTTTATCAGCTATAACACAACTAATCGTTGTGTTAATAGCTAACAATATGAATAATACCCAAAATATATTATCAATAAAAAAAGTTATATCTTAAAATTTGGTAATTATTTTAGGCTTTTTTAGTGTGCGCTTTTTTAGAAATTTTTATGCATACTCCAATTATTTCCTATATTTAGCTTTTATCAATAGTTTTGTTCAATTTTTAAAGTTAGTTTTGCAATCAACTATAATTCTTTAATATAATTCCTATAATACACTATTAATATCTTTTAATAAATGTACTTATGTATATATATCAGAAAATTCAATATTACATTTCTCTATAAGACTATCTTTCTGTATTATAGGATTATTTATTTTTTCCTCTGTAATATTTATCGGTAAATAAAACGAAAACTGAGTACCATTATCTATATTATCTAAAAATATTTCTCCCCCATGCATTTCTATAAACTTTCTACATAAAAATAATCCTATACCGCAACCTTCATTTTTCCTATTTAACGAATTATCTACTCTATAAAATCTTTCAAAAATCTTTTCTCTATCTTTAAACTCTATATTAGAACCATAATTTTTAACAGATATATATACTCTATTTAAATCTACATTTCTCTTTATTTTTATTTCAATATCTGTATGGAGCTGAGAAAATTTAATGGCATTAGATATTAAATTAAGCATAATTCTTTCAATTTTATCTTCATCACAAGCTAAAATTATTTCCTCACTATCTGTATCAAAAATTATATTTCTTTTCTTTTCACTTGCATATAATACAGTAGACATAACTATTTCTTCTAAAACACTAACAATATTACAATTTACTAAATTCAATTTATCTGAATCACTATTTACTTTCGTTATATCCATAACATTGTTCACCAATCTCAATAATCTATATGAATTTTGCTTTAATATGTTTAAATATTCTTTATATTTTTCATCACCTAATGGCTTATTATGTAAATTCAATAATTGCACAATAGCAAGTATTATATTAATAGGAGTTCTAAATTCATGAGACATATTAGATAAAAATTCCACCTTCATGGCTTCTAATTTAATAAACTCCTCTAATTCCCTTTTCTTATCGGTTATATATTTAATTTCACTTTTATTTTCTATCTGTTTAACTATATATCCTATTTTACTTAAAGTTTCATTTAAATAAGATTCCTCTTTAGTAAAACAATTTTTACTTTCATCATAAGTTATTACTACTAACCCAAATAATTTATTCGCTAGTTCTATATGCCTAATTTCTAAACTTTCTTTTTTTTCTTTAAACATTTCTAATTTATTATATATTTCTTCATATTTATCTTTAATAATTTCTTTACTACATAACTTATTTTCTATTTCTTTATTTATATGTATATCTACATTAAAATTATTTTCTTCTTCATTTTCGCTTAAATAAAATTTAAATTTCTCACTATCTTTATCATATAAAAATATAGATATATTCTTATATTCAACAATATTTTTTATTTCTTTTAACAATAAATGAATAGTTTTTTTAGTATTATATCTTTTTTCTTCATCTATATTTAAATAACTCATTAAGTTTGATTCAATTTCTAATTGTACATTCTTATCTAATGATATCTCTCGTGCTACTCCTCCTATAATTTCTTTTTTATTCTCTTTATGTAAAATAAATTTATATACCTTATGCCATATTTCATTATCATCTATTTTACTATACTCTTCATTATAAATATCAGCTTTTTTCTCTATAACTTCTATATCTGTTTTATCACATTCCTTAGCAATATCATACTCTCTAAATTCATAATCACTTTTTCCGATTATTTGCTCTTTACTAAGTCCCAACTTTTCTGCACCTAGTTTATTTATGTATATATATCTTTTTTGGTCATTTTTTAACCATATTTGATAAGGTAATTTATCTAATAATTCTTCCAAGTCCTCTATAGTATAATTTCTTGTTATTTTCTCCTTTGTATCCGACACTAAATTCTCCCCCCAATTGTTGTTTATTTTAATATTATTATAAAATTATAAATAATTCCATATGCTATACTTAAAAAATATCTAAACATAATAATATAAAATAATAGAGAGTATATCTTATTTATATATACTCTCTATTATTTAACTTATACTTTATAATATAGCCTTTAATAGACCTAAAATAATTAAATGTAATGGATAAAAAATATAAAATACCCATTTACTGAATTTTTTATGCTTCTCTGCAAATTTACCCTTCTTGCCATTATATAAATATAAAATAGGTAAAGCTAAAATCATTCCCAATTGAAAAAATCCATAAGTAATAGGATATCCTGCACTATAATATATCCAACACATAATACCTACAAAAATAAAAGTTATTGAACAATGACCTATTGCCTGCTTTTTAAAATTTCCTCTATGTTTCCAAAAATTTAATGTCATAAATATAGCAATACACATCCAATCACCTAAAAAAGCCATAATACTTAACGCTGTAATGCTTAAATATTTTAATAATCTATTTTTTATCTTATGGTAGGCTATTAATGCTATTAAACTTAAGCACAATGTATATATTACACCTGTATTCCCTAAAATGCTTATATTTTCTGTTTCAAAAAATATGAATGGTACATGTGATATTAAAGCAAAAATAGCTAATCTAAGAACATATTTCTTAACATTTTTTGTATAATAATATCCTTCTGCAACAAAGAAACACATTATTGATGCCGTTATTCTTCCTATAACATGCATTATCTGCCCAAATACTGAATATGTTGGAACAAAAGCCCATGCAATATGATCTATAAGCATAGCAGCAATGGCTATAAACTTTATAGTTGTCCCACTTAATCCTTTTACCTTAGTTTTTTCTTCCACTAATGTTTCACTCAAAAATACCCCACCTTTTTAAATATTACATATCCATATTTTACTATATTGCAAATGTAATTAAATGGCAAACTAATTAGTTAAGTGGCCTTTGGCTAGTTAAGAATTAAAAATGAAAAATGAAGAATTGAGGAGGAAACTCCTTAGGAGTTTCTTAAACATATATTTAAAAGAATTTCGTAGAAATTCTATCCTTAATTTTTTATATACTTGTATATAAAAAATTTAATTAGTAAATAAGCGTAGCGATATTTACGACTTAACTTAGCCATTTATGACGACTTAATTAAGTGAATTAGCGTAGTGTTGTTCACTGATTAACTTAATTTCTAAACTCCTTATAGGAGTTTATTCCATAATTCATCATTCATCATTCATCATTCATAATTAATAGATTGCTTTACAATCTATAAAAAAAACGAAGGATTTCTCCTTCGCTTTTTTAGATGGCCCATTTTTTGTCTCCAGTGAAAGAAACATTCAGCCATTTATTATAATCTATATGTTTTATCGCATCATAAACTTTTTCTCTAACACAATCCATTTGATCTAAATCTTTTAATTTACTTTCTTCATTATATATAAAATCTATTTCAATTCTTAACTCTCCACCAATTTTTGATACTCTTGATATTGAATCTTCAAATTTATATTCTTTTTCAATTTCTTTTACAATTAAATATATATCATCATTTATTTCATCATCTGCTTTTACACATAATATTTCTTTAAATGCATTTATAAAAGATTGTACAGGCATCTTTATAAATACAACTGATACCATTATTACCATCATTGGATCTATATACACATTTAGTCCACTAAACCTTGTATTTCTAAGAATCATTGCTATTACAAATCCAACTAATACACCAATACTTAATAAAGTGTCCATAAGCCATTGACTTGCTTCAACTTTAATTAATTCAGAAGAAATTTTATCACCCTTTTTCTTCATGAAAATATATACACCACCGCATCCTATTACTGAAACAATAGAATATATTAATGCTGATCCATATTCTACAGTATTTCCTCCATGCACTACATCCTGTATAGCTCCTATCAGAGAATATAAACACATTCCCCCTATGATAAGTGATTTAAAGGATATAACTAAAGGCTCTAATATATATTTTCCAAAAGGATATTTATCTAACTCCTTCTTTGCAATAAAATTATTTATATATAAAGACAACATTGTTAATGCTAAACTGATAAATGAATATAATCCATCGAATATAATCATTTCAGATTGTGCAGTTCATCCCCATGCTATACCAAATAGTGCAAAGAATAACGCACCTACCATTGATATTTTTAAAATTTTATTTTCTAGTTTCATTATCTTCACCTCTATTCAAGTTTTATTATATACAAATATAATACGCTAAATTATCATTCTTTGTAATGATTAAAATGCTGCCTTTTTGCAACTTTTCCCTTATATTTAAACTTAGATTCTTATATCAAAAAGCATAAATGTACTTAAATAAAGCTTCAAATACGGTACTATTATTAGTTTTTTTCTTATTTTCATATTATTACTACTTAATCTACACGCATTTTACAATAAAATATGTAATATCGTTATATTTATTATATATTTTGCTATTTCATATTGTGATATACTATTTCTTGAATATTATTAAATTAACATAGGAGAGATCTAAATTTATGAAGACATTAATTGATTTATTCTTCACTTTCTGCCGAATTGGAGGTTTAACTTTTGGTGGTGGTTATGCCATGCTTCCAATTATACAAAAAGAAATTGTTGAAGAAAAAAAATGGGCTACTGAAGAAGAAGTTCTAGATTATTATGCTGTAGGCCAATGTACTCCAGGTATAATTGCTGTAAATACAGCAACTTTTATAGGCTATAAAGTTCATGGAATAATTGGTGCAATAGTTGCAACCTTAGGAGTTGTTTTTCCTTCATTAATAATAATAACTATTATTGCTGCATTATTAAAAAACTTCGCAAACTATTCTATTGTACAGCATGCTTTTTCTGGTATACGTGTAGTTGTTATTGCTTTAATCGTTAGTGCCATATTAAAACTAGCTAAAACATCTATTAAAAATTCTACAACATTAATAATTGCTATTATAGCATTTATATTAGTAGCATTTGTTAATTTATCACCAATTTATATAGTAATTGCAGCAGCATGTATTGGATTAATATTAAAATTTATAAGAGGTAGAAAATAATGATTTATATAACTTTATTTTATGAATTCTTTAAAATAGGACTATTTGCCATAGGTGGAGGTCTTGCTACACTTCCTTTCTTATACGATCTTTGTGGAAGATACTCTTGGATAACTACAGATAACATTGCTGATATGGTTGCCATATCTCAATCTACACCAGGTCCACTTGGAATAAATATGGCTACATATGCAGGATATCAAGGCGGAGGTCTTTTAGGCGGAATTATTGCCACTATAGGGCTTATTACACCATCAATAATTATAATTATTATAATTGCTCATATTTTAAACAAGTTTAAAGAAAGTCATTATGTAGAATCAGTATTTTATGGTTTAAGACCTGCTGTTACAGGGCTTATAGCTGCTGCTGGTTTTGCAGTATTTAAAATTGCTATTCTTAATATAGAAAAATTCAATTTAACAAATAAGCTTTTAGACATAATTAACTATAAGGCTACACTACTATTAATAAGTATTTTTGTAGTAATGAAATACTTTAAAAAACACCCTATATTTTATATATTCTTAGGAGCAATAGCTGGGATATTATTAAAAGTATAATTATCTATAATGAAAAAGAACTAATTTAATATGATTGTTCATTGCAATAGCAGTTTAAACAATCATCATTTAATTAGTTCTTTTTACTTTTCTCTTTTTAAAGTTTACAATTTTTACATGCAATGTTATATTATTAACATGTGTATATACATCTGACAACTATATGAGAGAGGTAATTTAAAATGGACTTAAAAAAAGAAATACAACTATTAAAAACAGAAAAAAACGCTTTAATATTGGCGCATTATTATCAGCGTCCAGAAGTTCAAGAAATCGCTGATTATGTAGGGGACTCATACTATTTAAGTAAGATTGCAAAGGATAGTCCTAATAAACTTATAGTATTTTGTGGTGTTAAATTCATGGCTGAAAGTGCAAAAATACTTTCCCCTGAAAAAACTGTACTTCTTCCTGCTTTTGATGCTGGATGCCCAATGGCTGATATGGCTGATGTAGAGGGCTTAGCAGAACTTAAAGAAAAACACCCAGATGCTGCTGTAGTATGTTATATCAACTCAACTAGTGATGTGAAAGCTCTTTGTGATGTAACAGTAACTTCCTCAAATGCTTTAAAAGTAATTAAAAAGCTTCCTCAAAAGAAAATTATATTCCTTCCTGACAAGAATTTAGGAGGATATATTGCAGAACAAATGCCAGAAAAAGATTTTATATTATGGAACGGATTTTGTGTTACTCATAAAAAGATTAGTAGTGAAAACATATTAAAATCTAAAAATGCAATAAATGATATTGTTGTTTTAGCTCATCCAGAATGTGAAAAAGAAATTAGGGATTTAGCAGACTATATAGGAAGTACAGGTGAAATGATAAACTATGCTACTAATTGCCCTGCTAAAAACTATCTTGTTTGTACTGAAGAAGGGATTCACTATGAATTAAGCAAAAGAAATCCTGATAAAAACTTCTATTTCCCTGGTACAAGCACCCTATGTCCTAATATGAAAAAAACCAGGCTAGAAGACATTGCTAACGTATTAAAAAATAATTGCAACGAAATAACTATAGAAGAAGAGGTTAGATTAAAGGCTTTAAATTGTTTATTAAATATGCATGAATTGGCTAGGTGATATATATGAATAAGATAATTAATATTGATACTGATATTGTAATAGTTGGTTCAGGAATTGCCGGATTATATTCTGCACTAAATATTCCTGAAAAATATAGCATAACTATTGTCACAAAAAAAGCTCTAGAAGATAGTAACAGTGCCTTAGCTCAAGGTGGAATATGTGTTTCTAAAGGCGAGTATGATATTAAACCATATATTGAAGATACTTTAAAGGCAGGTAAATATGAAAATGATATTGATGCTGTCACTGCTTTAGTTAATGAATCAAAGGAAAATGTAGACAAGCTTATTGAGTATGGAGTTGATTTTGATAAGCAACATGGAGAACTTTGTTATACTAAAGAAGCTGCTCACTCTACCAATAGAATTCTTCATGTTAAAGATGAAACTGGCAGATATATAATGGAATCTCTTTGTGAAAAGATCAAGCTAAGAAAAAATACTTTTATTTTAGAAAATACATTATGTTCAGATATCATTGAAAATAATAACAGTTGTCATGGAATAATTGCACTGAATAATAATATTCAATACAATATTCACTCACAATTTGTAATTATGGCTACAGGAGGAATTGGTGGATTATTTAAAAATTCTACTAATAGAAGACATATAACTGGAGATGGACTTAGTATTTGTAAAAAACATAATATTAAGTTAAAAAACTTAAACTATGTGCAATTCCATCCAACTGCTCTTTATATTAAAGGCTCTAGTGACAGAAGGCTTCTTATATCTGAGAGCGTTCGTGGAGAAGGTGCCTTAATAAAAAATAAACAAGGTGAACGCTTTATTGATGAACTACTTCCTCGTGATGTGGTTGCTAATGCTATTTATAATGAACTTAATTCTTCTGGTGAAGAGTGTGTTTATCTTGATTTAAGCACTATGAAACCTGAATATATAAAAAATAGATTTCCTTATATATATAAAGAATGCTTATCTCATGGTATAGATATTACCAAAGAATATATCCCTATCCATCCAGTACAGCATTACTTTATGGGAGGAATAGATGTTAACTTAAACAGTGAATCCTCCATGAAAAAACTTTATGCTGTTGGAGAATGTAGCTGCACTGGAGTTCATGGTGCCAATAGGCTTGCTAGCAACTCTTTACTAGAAGGATTGGTTTTTTCTAAACGAGCTGTTAATGATATATTAAGCAAATTTAAAGAAAATCAAGCACCATACGAAGCAACAAACATTAAAGCTTCATCTATGAGATTAGCAGAAGCAGAATTATTTGATACTGCTATTAATTTATTTAAAGATATGATTGGAGAAAAGAAAAATGAATTGGTTAATTGTTGATGAAATAATTAAAAATGCACTTAAAGAAGATATTCCTTCTGAAGATATAACAACCACTCCACTGGTAACAGAAAATAGTCTTTGTAGTGTAAACTTAATATCAAAAGAAGATGGTATTTTAGCTGGTGCCGAGGTATTTGCAAGAGTCTTTGCTCTACTAGGTGATGTAGATGTTTCTTTTAATAAAGAAGATGGAGATACTTTAAAAAAAGGTGAAATAATTGCTATTATCAAAGGTAAAACAAAAAATGTCCTTTTAGGAGAAAGAGTTGCTTTAAATTTATTACAAAGAATGTGCGGTATAGCAACTTTAACAAATAATTTCAACAAAAAACTTGTAGGAACTAAGACTAAATTAGCTGACACTCGTAAAACTACTCCTAATCTTAGGATTTTAGAAAAATATTCAGTAAAAATTGGTGGTGGAATAAATCATCGCTGTAATTTATCTGATGGAATATTAATAAAAGATAATCATATAGATGCTGCTGGTTCAATTACAAATGCTATAAATTTAATAAAAAAGAATTCTTCTTTCGTAAGAAAAATTGAAGTTGAAACAGAAAATTTAGATATGGTTAAAGAAGCACTGGAATGTAATGCTGATATAATAATGCTAGATAATATGTCTATAGATGAAATGAAAGAAGCTGTAGAACTTATTGGTAATAAAGCTATTATTGAAGCTTCCGGTAACGTAAATATGGAAACCATTCGCTCTATTGCAGAAACTGGTGTAGACTTAATTTCCGTAGGGGCTTTGACACATTCATACAAATCTTTTGATATTAGTATGAAAAATTTAATTTTACTTTAATCCTTTTTTGTTATACAATTTAATAGAATAAAATATATAAAGATATTGTTAAAATATTAACGATATCTTTTTGTTTTCTTATCGAATTATAGTATTTTTAAATTTCTAAGACATTTTTTAAGTTTTTATATTTTATTGAATTTTCAGTAAATTCAAACTTCTAAAAAATAATAACTTACTTTATTTTCCATTATGGTTTACCCTAGTATTTTCAAGGGTTTTCGGCTTTTTTTCTTTTTTTTTAATCGTTTAAATTTCTATTGCATTTTTCTAATAAAAATGATATATTTTATTTAACAACTATTATTAATTAATAGTATTTTTTACCAAATTGATTGTTTAACAATCGTTAAATTTTTTGTTTACAAAAAGAGGGGAGCAAACATGATGAAGGAATGGAATAACTTTAAACCAGGTAACTGGACTAAGGAAATCGATGTAAGAAACTTTATTCAACTTAACTACACTCCATACGAAGGAGATGATAGTTTCTTAGCTGGTGCTACTGAAGCTACAACTAAGTTATGGGCTGAAGTTAGTGAATTATTCAAAAAAGAAAGAGAAAACGGTGGAGTTTTAGATGTAGATACTGAAACAGTTTCAGGAATCAACGAATATGCTCCAGGATATATAGATCAAGCATTAGAAAAAATCGTTGGTGTTCAAACTGATGCACCTTTAAAGAGAGCTGTTATGCCTCAAGGTGGTATAAGAATGGCAGAAAGCGCTGCTAAATCTTACGGATATGAAGTATCTGCTAGAATATCTGAAATATTCTCAAAATACAGAAAAACTCATAACCAAGGTGTTTTCGATGCTTATACTGATGAAATGAGATTAGCTAGAAAATCTGGTATAATCACTGGTCTTCCAGATGCTTACGGTAGAGGAAGAATCATAGGTGACTACAGAAGAGTTGCTCTATACGGAGTTGACAGATTAATCGAAGATAAATTAGTTCAAAAGAAATCTTTAGAAGTTAAAACTATCGATGAAGATGTAATCAGATTAAGAGAAGAAATTTCTGATCAAATAGTTGCATTAAAAGAATTAAAAGCTATGGCTGCTTCTTACGGATTAGATATATCAGGACCAGCTTCAAACGCTAGAGAAGCTGTACAATGGTTATACTTCGGATTCTTAGCTGCTATAAAACAACAAAACGGTGCTGCTATGTCATTAGGTAGAACTTCTACTTTCTTAGACATCTACATCGAAAGAGATTTACAAAACGGTGTTATCACTGAAGAAGAAGCTCAAGAAATAATGGACCACTTCGTAATGAAGTTAAGATTAGTTAAGTTCTTAAGAACTCCAGAATACAACGACTTATTCTCAGGAGATCCAACTTGGGTTACTGAATCAATCGGTGGTATGGGATTAAACGGTAAAACATTAGTAACTAAGAACTCATTCAGAGTACTTAACACACTTTACACTTTAGGACCATCACCAGAACCAAACTTAACAGTTTTATGGTCAACTAGATTACCTCAAGGATTCAAAGATTTCTGTTCAAAGGTATCAATTGACACAAGTTCAGTTCAATACGAAAATGATGATTTAATGGCTCCATACTGGGGAGATGACTACGCTATCGCTTGTTGTGTATCTGCAATGAGAGTTGGTAAGCAAATGCAATTCTTCGGTGCAAGAGTTAACTTAGCTAAGACTTTACTATACGCTATAAACGGTGGTAGAGACGAAAAATCAGGTGTTCAAGTTGGACCTCAATTAGCTCCATTAACTGGTGAATATATAACTTACGACGAAGTAATGAACAGATTTGAAATAATGACAGACTGGTTAGCTAACCTTTATGTTAATACTTTAAATGTAATTCACTACATGCACGATAAATACTCATATGAAAGCTTACAAATGGCTTTACATGATAGAGATGTATTCAGAACTATGGCTTGTGGTATAGCTGGTTTATCTGTTTGTGCAGATTCATTATCAGCAATCAAATACGCTAAAGTTAAGCCAATAAGAAACGAAGAAGGAATAGCTGTTGATTTCGAAGTTGAAGGAGACTTCCCTAAATACGGAAACGACGATGATAGAGCTGATGAAATTGCTGTATACTTAGTTGAAAACATGATGAAGAAAATCAGACAAAACAAGACATACAGAAATGCATACCACACTCAATCAGTATTAACTATAACTTCAAACGTTGTTTACGGTAAGAAGACTGGTACTACTCCATGTGGTAGAAAAGCTGGTGAACCATTTGCTCCAGGTGCTAACCCAATGCACGGAAGAGATAACAGTGGATCTTTAGCTTCATTAAACTCAGTTGCTAAATTACCATATGAACATTCACAAGATGGTATCTCAAATACATTCTCAATAGTACCAGATGCTTTAGGAAAAACTCCTGAAGATAGAATCACTAACTTAAGTGCTATGATGGATGGATACTTCGGTCAAGATGCTCATCACTTAAACGTAAATGTATTTAACAGAGAAACTTTATTAGATGCTATGGATCACCCAGAAGAGTATCCACAATTAACTATCAGAGTTTCAGGATACGCTGTTAACTTCATTAAATTAACAAGAGAACAACAATTAGACGTTATAAACAGAACATTCCACAAATCAATGTAATTTATAATGTTTAATATGTAATAAGGGATAGCTTAGTCTATCCCTTATTTTTTATTTATGGAGGATTTACTAAATATGAAATAAAAAAATATACTAAAGAATAATGCAACTCTAATAATTACAATATTTCTAGCGTTAACCATTGCCATACTCTCTGCAAAATGTATGCTTTCTTCAAATAAAGATTATTTATCTATCATTAATAATCTTATTGAAGAACAAAATTATGATGATGCTTTAAACAAGATAAAAGAATTGCAAAATGATGACTCTATCACTTTAACTGATGAAGAAAATACTTCTTTAAACAACCACGAAAGCTTATTAAAAGATTATTTAAAGCTTGACCTTATTGATAGCCTTACAGAATATAATACTCAAATGCAGCTATTGCTTTCTAATCCATTATTGGAAAATAAATCATTTACAAAGATGTTTATATCATTAAAAAATTATGATGCTCTTCTTCAAATTGAGCTTGCTAGCTTTAATGACACAAAGAAAATAATCTTTGAAAGTATGGAAGAAAATATAGAAGAAGCTAAAAATTGCTTTAATCAATTAAAGGAAAAATATCCAAATGAAGATTATATCCAATTAGAAGAAGCCTTAAAAGCAAAAGAAGAACAAATAGCCATTGAAAAAGAAGAAGCTGCTAGATTAGAAGCTGAAGAAAAGGCTTTGGAGGAAGCCGCAAAATTAGAAGCTGAAAAAATATTAGAAACTGAAAATAACATAGAAACATCATCAATTACTTCTTCAAGTGAATCACACTCTTCTAATACTGTTTCTCAACCTAAAATAGCTTATACAAGTGCAGCTGCCAATTCAAGCCAGCTAATCACAGTTGTAAGCACTGGCGGTTCTAGTGCAGAACTAACATTATGGCAAAAAGATTCATCTGGTAACTGGTTTGAATATGACAGCATGTTCGCTCGTTTAGGTTCTGGAGGTATGAAATCTGCTAGCTTAGTTTACGAAATGGATATGTGTACTCCTACTGGAATTTATAGTTTATCAGAAGCCTTTGGCATAAACTCCAATCCTGGTTCTGGACTTCCTTATAGAGTTCTTGATGGATCAGAATACTGGGTAGATGATGAAAACTCACCATACTATAATACAATGCAATTTGGTGAGCCTAATGGTAGATGGTCTTCTGCTGAACACTTAAGTAGCATGGGTAGATCTTACTACTACTCTATTGTAGTTGATTATAACAGATGGCCTGTTATTCCTGGTAAAAGCTCAGCTATTTTCCTGCATGTTGATGTTGGTGTTCCAACTTGGGGCTGCATTGCCGTTGAAGAATCGAAAATGGTGAAAATCTTAAATTGGATTAGTTCTTCCGCAAACCCAAAAATCATTTTAGACTTTAGCTACGATAATATTTATAATAATTATTAATACATAATAATTAAAAAAGGTTCAGAATTTTACATCTGAACCTTTTTTATTATAAAACTTCTATTTTAACTACATCATATCCTTCATCTTCAATTACTTCTTTTAAAGCTTCATCATTAGCTGTAGTTTCAACTATTGCATTTTTTCCTTCTAAGCTAACTTCAACTGAAGTAACTCCATCTAAATCTTCTAAAGCTTCCTTAACATGACCTACACATTTATTACAGCTCATTCCTTCAATTAATATTTTCTTTTTCATAAAATCATCCCTTCTAATTTAATTATGAATTATGAATTACGAATGATGAATTTATGATGAAACTCACAGAGTTTCTAAAAGATACTATTTTTCTAAACTCCCTTAAAGGAGTTTATTCCTTAATTCATAACTCATCATTCATAATTCATAATTATTTAAATTTTTTCAGTCTTAATGCATTTAAAAGTACTGATACTGAACTAAAGCTCATGGCTGCTGCTGCAATCATTGGGTTTAACAATGGACCTCCAAAGATATGAAGTACTCCCATGGCAACTGGTATTCCTAAAACATTATATCCAAATGCCCAGAATAAATTTTCTTTAATATTCTTAATAGTTGCCTTGCTTAATCTTATTGCAGTAACAACATCTTTTAAATCACTTTTCATAAGAACTATATCTGCTGATTCAATGGCAACATCAGTTCCTGAACCAATGGCTATTCCTACATCTGCCTGTACAAGAGCAGGTGCATCATTGATTCCGTCACCAACCATAGCTACTTTTCTATTTTGTCCCTGTAGCTTTTTCACTTCATTTGCCTTATCTTCTGGCAGTACTTCAGCTAAAACTATATCTATTCCCACTGATTTAGCAATAGCTTCTGCTGTTTTTTTATTATCTCCTGTTATCATTGCTACATTCACATTCATTTTTTTAAGTTCCTCAATGGCAGCTTTACTATTTTCTTTTACAGTATCTGCTACTGCTATTATTCCACTTAATTTATTATTTATAGCAATATACATTGGAGTCTTTCCTTCTGTTGCAAGTCTATCACTTTCAACATGTAATGATTCGATATTTATATTGTTTTCTATCATTAACTTTTTATTTCCTAATAAAATATCTTTTCCTTCAATAGTAACTTCTATTCCATGTCCAGGAACTGCTTTAAAATGTTCAAGGCTTTTAAACTCTAAGCTTCTATCTTCTGCCTCTCTTACTATTGCTTCTCCTAGAGGATGCTCTGATCCCTTTTCTGCACTGGCTGCTAAAACTAATACTTCCTCTTCCTTTATACCATTACAAATTATATCAGTAACTTTAGGCTTTCCTTCAGTTATTGTTCCTGTTTTATCAAATACTATAGTATCTATCTTATATGTGGTTTCTAAAGCTTCTCCACCTTTAATTAATACACCATTTTCAGCACCTTTTCCTGTTCCAACCATAATTGCTGTTGGTGTTGCTAAACCTAATGCACATGGACATGCAATTACTAGTACCGAAATAAATATAGTTAAAGCAAATACAGTACTTTCACCAGCAATAAGCCATCCTACTGCAGCTATTATAGCTAAAGCCATAACTGTTGGAACAAAGTATGCAGCAATGATATCTGCCATTTTAGCTATTGGTGCTTTTGTTCCTTGAGCTTCTTCCACTAACTTTACAATTTGCGCTAAGGCTGTATCTTTGCCAACTTTAGTAGCTTTATATTTTATAAACCCAGCCTTATTTATACTAGCTCCTATTACAGTGCTTCCTATATTCTTTTCCACAGGAATACTTTCTCCTGTCAGCATTGATTCATCAATAGAAGTGCTTCCTTCTATAATTTCACCATCTACTGGAAGCTTTTCACCAGGCTTCACTAAAATTATATCCCCTACTATAACTTCTTCTATGGGAATACTTACTTCTTTTCCATTTTTAATAATAGTTGCAGTTTTAGGTGCTAACCCCATAAGCTTCTTTATAGCTTCTGAAGTTTTTCCCTTTGAAACAGCTTCAAGATATTTACCTAAAGTTATAAGTGTTAATATGACAACTGCTGATTCAAAATATAAATGCATTGCATAGTGAGTTTCCCCATTTAATATCTTATATATTGCAAATAAGCCATAAGCTACTGCTGCAGATGTCCCTATAGCAATTAATGAATCCATATTAGGACTTAGCTTAAATAAATTTTTATATCCAATCTTATAAAACTTATATCCTGCCACCATTACTGGTATAGTAAGAACTAATTGTATAAGTGCAAAATTTAATGGATTTTTCATAGGATCAATTATTGAAGGTAACGGCATACCTACCATATGACCCATACTTATAATAAGTAAAGGAACAGTAAATATCAGTGAAAAAATAAATCTATTTAAAAGTATCTTACTTTCATCTTTCTTTTTAGACACTTCTTTTATTTGATCCTCTTCTTTTATAAGTTTAAATCCAGCCTTGTCTACAGCTAATTTAATATCAGAATATCTTACTTTTTCTGCATCAACTCTTACCGTCAGTTTTTCTGTTGCAAAATTAACATTTGCACTTTCAACACCATCTATCTTTTTAGTTATTCTTTCAACTCTATTGGCACAAGCTGAACAACTCATTCCTTCAACCTTAAAGGTATAATCTCTCATATCTTTTCTCACAGAATATCCAGCCTTTACTATTGCTTCTTCAATTTTAGGAGCATCAATCTTGGCATCATCAAACTTTACCAATAAAGTTTCCGTAGCAAAATTTACACTTGCTTCTTCAACTCCATTCATTTTTTTCACTACTCTTTCGACTCTATTAGCACAAGCTGAACAAGTCATTCCATCAATTTTAAATGAACTACTTTTCATCTTTCCTCCTTTTACTTAGACATAACCTTTTGAAGTATGCTTATTATTTCTTCTATTTTTTCATCTCCATTATCATTCATACAGGCATCTTTAACACAGCTATGTAAATGATTTTCTAGAATAGTTAAATTTGCTTTTCTTAAAAGTGATTGTGCAGCCATAATTTGATTAGATATATCTACACAATATCTTTCATCTTCTATCATCTTAATAATTCCATCTATTTGCCCTCTTGCAGTTTTTAAAGATTGCAGAGCTTTTTTTCTTTCATCATTCATTACTTTTCCCTCTATTTACTACCCCTCCCCTAGGGGGTCTATTTAATTTTATTATATTCTTTAAATTTTCCTTGTCAATAATATTTTTCACTTTATATAATGCTATTTTATTAGATAAATTATAAGTGAATTCAGTAGCAAAAATAATTGTTTTATTTTCAATACTTTCACCTCATGGTGCGTACCAACCTAATATATAACAGTGTCTTAATGATTATCACTTTACCTAGAGTTTTTTTCAATTTTGTAGTAATATATTCTTAATTATTAATAATAAAAATCAAAACAATTTAATGTATAGAGGTAAAAATATGGAATGGGTAAAGCAAATAGAAAGATATAATCCTATTAATGAACAAGAGAAAAAAGATAAAGAAATTATACTAGACTTTATAAATAAAAATGATAATGTTTTATTTAGAGATAATGAAATAGCACATATAACAAGTTCTGGATTTATAGTAAATAAGTCTAGAAACAAAACTTTAATGATACATCATAATATTTACAATTCATGGGGATGGACTGGTGGTCATGCTGATGGTAATAGTGATTTAATTAAAGTTGCTATAAAAGAGGCTCAAGAAGAAACAGGTATAAAACATGTAAAACCTATAATAGATGATATATGTTCTATAGATATATTACCAGTAAATGCTCATATAAAAAGAGGAAAATATGTAGCAAGTCATCTTCATTTATCAGTAGCATATCTTTTAGAAGCAGATGAAAATGAAAAATTAGTTGTTAAAGTAGATGAAAATAGCGATGTTAAGTGGATCGATATAGATAAAATTTTTGAAGTAATTAATGAAGAACATATGAAGGATATTTATAAAAAACTAATTGAAAAAAGTAAAATGTATTAAAATAAGTAACTATCATAATAATCTCCTCAGGTGAATTTTATTCTATTGTTACAGTAACTATTTCCGGTCTATTAAATAACCTTAAAGGAAAACCGCTATTTCCAAGTCCTCTGTTAATAATAAGTTTTTTACTAGCTTCACTATGAACTCCTGCTGTATATTTAGGTAAAATTCCCTGCCCTGGTGCATAAAGTCCACCTACAAAAGGTAGTCTAAACTGCCCTCCATGAGCATGTCCTGAAAACATTAAATCAAATTTATATTTATAATATGATTTATCACCTATTGCTTTAAAATTTTCTGGATAATGGCACAAAACAAGCTTTATACCTGGTAGCTTGGCAAATTCCTGAAAAATTATAGAATAATCTTTGTACTGAAAATTTCCTTTTGCTCTTTTCATATAAGCTTCTGCTGAACCTTGTTCTTCCACCAAACCTAAAATATTAATCTTATTACCCTTAATAGTTATTGTTCTTATTTCATCTAATAAGACATTAACGTTATTCTCTCTTAATTTTATAATTATTTCTTCATACTTTACTGCTCTTGTTTCATGATTTCCAGGTATATAATATGTAGGAATCTTCATACTTATTTTTGATATAAAGTTTATTATCTCCATATATTTTTTTGAACTACAATCTATTATATCTCCTGTTAACAATATTAAATCTGGTTCTTCCTTTAATATCTTACTTAATAATTTATTATTTTCTTTTCCAAACTCCTTGCTATGTAAATCGGATAATTGAACTATTTTTATTTTTTCATTTAATTCCTTATTTATTGTAATTCTATTTATACTTATATTGTTATTTTCATAAAAACAAATAGCTCCTGCCATTGCTATTCCTATTGCTGATAAAAAATACATATCTTAACCTCTAAAATTTTTATCATTATTATACCATATAACTGGCATTTTTATTTTCTTTATATTTCATAAATTTTATTGCCTATTATTATTTCTTTCCAGTAATCTACTTATTACATTATCTTTCATTTGAAAGTATAATTTAAATAGCTTTAAAATTTATCTACATATTGGGGGATATTATGGATTGTATATCTTTTAAAGAAAATAATATGGACAACTTTAAGAACTATATTTGTAAATTTGAAGACAATAAACTTCTCTCTTCTTTTTTACTAAAAACAGATAGTAATACCATACATTCTATTAAAAATAGTATGACTATCTCACTTAAAAATATATCTTATTTTTCTAATAATAAAACTGCTTTACTTTTACTATTTAAATTTGCTGATAATGATAAATTAATTTATGGCAAATGGTTTAATTACTCTAATAATGCTGATAAAGAGCATTTAGAAATGATGCTTTTTCAAAAAGAAATACCTATTTTATTAATAGATTCAAAAACAAATGAGCAGTTTACTTTCTATGTAACTAATGATTTTTCATCTGGTATAAAAGAGCATATAAAAAAGACTAATTCTATAAAAATGAGCGATTTTGATTTTAATTCATATATTACTTACCTTGAAAGAAATATAAAATCTTTACCTAAGCTTTGGTATAGTATAGATGCATGAAAAAGAAGCTGTAATTTTACAGCTTCTTTCTCATATAAATTCTTTTATAGATTGTTTTTAGATACTATAGGAACTTGTATTTCAGTAAGCCATTCTTCTGGATCTTCCTTATTCCATATTCCATCTATATAGCTTTCTCTTGGGTTATCACAAGGTATATAATTATTTTCTTCAATCCATTTATACACTGCACTATATGCTTCTCCTAAAGTACTATAAGGTCCTTTATGCATTACACATGCTGCACTATCAACTTTATCAATTTTCTTAAATTTTATAGTTTCTGTATCTTTACCTCTTTTAGGAACAGCTTCACAAAATTCAATGTCTATATCTTTTTCTTTATATTCTCCATCATGATAAATATTAAAACAGTATTCAGGAACGCTGCACTTCATGCCTGGATTAGCATCACCTATCTCTTTGCCTATAGCTGGTATCACTTTAAAATAATCGTCATAGCTTTTTAGTATCATTCTTTTAGAATAAACAATAACCTCTGGTAATTCTTTTACTAACACTTCATATTTCATAATGAAATCCTCCTTTAAATTATGAAGATAATAATTAATTTGAGAAGCTTGCTTGTTACTTTCCTCTATGGCTTTTTCTAATTCTTTTTTTCTGTTTTCAAATATTTCTGTGGCTTTAATACCTTTTATTATTAAAGTTATTTCATCAATTGTAAAACCCATCTGTCTTAAAGCTTTTATCTTATGAATAATAGGAAGTTGCTCAGAAGTATAATACCGATAACCATTTTCCTCATCAACATAAGCTGGAATCAATAATCCTACTTCATCGTAATACCTAAGTGTTTTTACAGTTACTTTGTTAATCTTTGAAAACATACCTATTCTATACATTGCTTAATCCTCTCTTATTAATTACTTTTCCTTATGAAATAAGCATAAAACCTCCCCTAAGGGAAGAGTCAAGTGTAGTTTTTAAATTTTTTTTATATTTTTATTCTATCACTTTTACAGCCTTTAAATCACTATTAAATATGGTGAAACAGTGAATAACGCTACGCTAATTCACTTAATTAAGTCGTCACAATTCAGTTAAACAGTGCATATCGTTGCACTTATGCACTTAATTAAATCGCCATAAATGGCTAATGAAACGCTTATATTGCTACGCTCATAAGCTAGTTAAATTTTCAAATGCAAGCATATGAAAATTTAAGGTGAGAATTTCTCCGAAATTCTTTTCCAATATATATTTTTAGAAATTCCCTAAAAGGAATTTCCACCTTCATTAGCGAAAGCATTCATTAACGAAGTGTTCATTAGCTTGTCGTTTAATTAGCGTAGCGTTAATTTATAGAAACTCCCTTAAGAGTTTCCTCCTCAATTCATAATTCATAATTCATAATTCATAATTAAAAAAGTCAATTCCTTATTAGGAATTGACTTTTTTTGTTGTGTGTTATTAATAGAAGTATTTGTACTTATTTTATATTAAGTTTTATAAAAATTATTCTTGTTCTGCTAATTTTTTGTATTCTTCATATTTTCTCTTAGCATCTGCTTCTGCCATTGCAAATAACTCATCAGCTTGTTCTGGGTATTGTTTTGCAATTGCTGAGTATCTTACTTGATCCATTATGAAGTCTTTGAAGCTTCCTTGTGGCTCTTTTGAATCTAATACAAATGGATTCTTTCCTTGTTCTTTTAATGCTGGATTGAATCTATATAGATGCCAGTATCCTGCTTTAACAGCTTCATCCATGTTTCTTATAGAGAATCCCATTCCCTTCTTTAATCCATGGCTGATACAAGTTGAGTAAGCAATGATGATTGATGGACCATCATGAGCCTCTGCTTCTAACATAGCCTTAACTACTTGGTTCTTATCTGCTCCTATAGCTACTTGTGCTACATAAACATTTCCGTAAGACATCATCATTCTACCTAAGTTCTTCTTAGCTGATTTCTTACCTGATGCTGCAAATTTAGCCATTGCTGCTATTGGTGTAGATTTAGAACTTTGTCCACCTGTATTTGAGTAAATTTCTGTATCAAATACAAGAACATTTATATTATCTCCTGAAGCTAGTACGTGATCTAATCCACCGTATCCGATGTCATAAGCCCATCCGTCTCCTCCAAGGATCCATTGAGATCTCTTAACTAAGTAATCTCTTCTGTTGTTGATTTCTGCTAATAATTCTAATGCTTTAGCATCTTCTATATTGTTGTTATCTAATATAGCTTCAACTTCTGCACTGTAAACTTTTGAAAGTTCTCCATTTTCTTTGTTAGCTATCCAATTTCTGAAAGTTTCTTTATATTCTTCAGCTATTGAAGTTTCTAATAAAGCTTCCATATTCATAGCTATGTTGCTTCTCATTTGGTTTACAGCTAAGAACATACCATATCCAAATTCAGCATTATCTTCAAATAATGAGTTAGCCCAAGCTGGTCCCTTACCTTCGTGGTTAGTTGTGTATGGTGTTGAAGGTGCTGATCCACCCCAAATTGATGAACATCCAGTTGCATTAGCAATCATCATTCTATCTCCGAATAATTGAGTTGCTAGCTTAATGTATGCTGTTTCACCACAACCTGCACAAGCTCCTGAGAACTCGATAAGTGGAGTTTTAAATTGACTATCTTTAACTGTCTTACCTGGAGTTAAATCACCCTTGTAAGAAACTTTTTCTGATACTGCGAAATCCCAGTTTGGTATTTCTTTTTCTGTTTGAGTTGCAAGTGGCTCCATTTTTAATGCTTTACCTGGTGCTGGACATATGTCAACACAGTTAGCACATCCTGTACAGTCTAATGTACTTACTTGGATTCTGTAATTTAATCCTGCTAAAGCCTTTCCTGTAGCTTTCTTAGTTTCAAATCCTTCTGGTGCATTAGCTAATTCTTCATCACTTACAAGAACTGGTCTAATACATGCATGTGGACAAACAAAAGCACATTGGTTACATTGGATACATTTTGCAGTTTCCCATTCTGGTACTTCTGAAGCAATTCCTCTCTTTTCATATGCTGCAGTTCCTGCTGGGAATGTACCATCTTCTATTCCATTGAATGCACTTACTGGTAACTTATCTCCTTCAAGTGCGTTCATTGGGTTCATGATATTCTTAACGAAATCAGTAACTTTCTTAGTTTCAACAACTTCTGCATCTTCTGCATCTTTCCATGAAGCTGGAACATTTATCTTAACTAATGAGTTCATACCTCTTTCAACAGCTTCAAAGTTCATGTTAACAACCTTGTCACCTTTTTTACCGTAAGCTTTTTTAATTGAAGCCTTTAAGTAATCTTTAGCTTCATCTTCTGGTATGATTTCAGCTAATTTGAAGAATGCTGATTGCATTATCATGTTGATTCTTCTACCTAAACCAATTTCAGTAGCTATTTTAGTAGCATTAATTGTATATAAGTTTATTTCATTTTCAGCAATGAATCTCTTCATTTTTGCTGGTAATTTACTTTCTAATTCTTCTTCAGTCCAGATACAGTTTAATACGAAGTTTCCACCTTTTCTAAGACCTTTTAATACGTCATATTGATTTACGTATGCTTGAACGTGGCATCCAATATAATCAGCTTCATCTATAAGGTAAGTTGATCTTATTGGTTGATCTCCAAATCTTAAGTGAGACATTGTAGCTCCACCAGATTTCTTTGAGTCATATGCAAAGTAAGCTTGTACATATTTATCTGTATTTTCACCGATAATCTTGATTGCTTGTTTGTTAGCACCAACAGTTCCGTCTGATCCTAATCCCCAGAACTTACATCTTACTGTTCCTGGAGTTACAACTCTTAATTCTTCTTCAACTGGAATTGAAGTGTTTGTAACGTCATCTTCTATACCAACAGTAAAGTTATTTTTAGCATCTTCTTTCTTAAGGTTGTCAAATATAGCCTTAATGTGTGTTGGAGTAACATCTTTTGAAGCTAATCCGTAACGTCCACCAATGATTACTGGTCTATTTTCTTTTTCATAGAATGCAGTACGTACATCTAAGTATAGAGGCTCTCCAATTGAACCTGGTTCTTTAGTTCTATCCATTACACAAATTTTTTCTGCTGTAGCTGGTATAGCCTTTAAGAAGTGTTCAGTTGAGAATGGTCTAAATAAGTGAACTTTAACTAAACCATATTTTTCTCCTCTAGCATTTAATTCATCTATAGTTTCCTCAATTGCTTCTGTAACTGATCCCATAGCAACAATAACATGCTTAGCATCTTCAGCTCCATAGTAATTGAATAATCCGTAATTTCTTCCTGTAAGTTCACTCATTTTACCCATGTATTCTTCAACTACAGGTATTATGTTATTGTAGAACTTATTTGAAGCTTCTCTTGTTTGGAAGTAGATATCTGAGTTTTGAGCTGTTCCTCTTGTCACTGGGTGATTTGGAGATAATGCTCTGTTTCTAAACTCTTGAAGTGCTTCCATATCTACTAAGCTTGCATAATCTTCATAATCTAAAACTTCAACTTTTTGAATTTCATGTGATGTTCTAAATCCATCAAAGAAATTAATGAAAGGTAATCTTCCTTTAATTGCTGCAAGGTGTGATACTGGAGCTAAGTCAGCTACTTCTTGAACTGAACCAGCAGCAAGCATTACACATCCTGTCATTCTTGCTGACATAACGTCTTGATGGTCACCAAATATTGATAATGCTTGAGAAGCTAATGCTCTAGCACTTACATGGAATACACCTGGTAATAATTCTCCTGCTACTTTATACATATTTGGAAGCATTAATAATAAACCTTGTGATGCAGTAAATGTAGTAGTTAATGCACCTGCTTGTAATGAACCGTGGAATGCTCCAGCAGCACCTGCTTCTGATTGCATTTCAACAACATTAACAGTTTGTCCAAATATATTTTTCTTTCCTTGAGCTGCCCATTCATCTACAACTTCTGCCATTGTAGTTGAAGGAGTTATAGGGAATATAGCTGCAACATCTGTATATGCATAAGCAACATAAGCAGCAGCAGTATTTCCATCAATAGTCATCATTTTCTTTGCCATGATAAATACCGTCCTTTTCTACTAGTTAAGTAATAATAATTATCTTCTAGGAAGTATTATAACTTCTATTTTTTATTTTTTCTAGTGTTTTATATAAGATTATCAGATTGAAATTTACTATTATATCCATAAAAAAAATTTATTATAATAATTCATTTAAATCTTTTAATATCTGAATCTTTCCTCTAAGCATTTTAATGAATCCTTGTTTTTCAATCTTCTTTAAGCTTCTACTTACAACTTCTCTAGTAGAATCAATCTCAAAGGCTAATTCACTATGAGTAGCATAAATACTCTTAGAATTCTTACTCATTAAAAGCTTAACTAATCTCTTTTCGAGACTTTCATGCCTATTAGATTCCTTATCTCTAATAATAATTTGATGTTTTCTATATAGGTCATTATACATATATCTTAAAAATTTTATATCCTGCTTCAAATACCTTTTGGCAATTCCACAAGGAATTACGCAAATTTCTGAATCAACAAGTGCTCTTGCGCAGATATTTAAGTTATCTTCTTCCTTAAAACAATTAGACAATTCATTACAAAGCTGGCCTTCCTTTAAATCATATAGATTTGTTTCTTTTCCTCCAGCATTCATTCTTTGAATTTTTATAAGTCCTTTAACTATGAAGATAAATCCCTTACACCCTTCCCCATCGTTAGATAGGTATTGATCTGTATTTAAAGTCTTAAAAACAGCATTTTGGCTTAATATACCATCGCTTTTTTCATCTAAAATTTTTAATAGAGGGTATACTTCATAAAGAGAATCTATTTTTCTCTTTTGCTCATTAACATCTTTAACATAGGTTAACATTTTCATTCCTCACTTATTACTTTACAACTTTCAACATTTTTTTTGTGTGACTTAGTCACATTATATCTTCTTTTTTAATAATAAACTAGAAAAATTTTAAAATAGATTTTATGGAATAATATAACTATATAAAAACACATGCTTTCTATTGTATAATAATTTAGTATTTTTGAAATTCTCTGAATATTTCATAAATTTAACAGTTGTTGACAATAGTTATCCATAGATTATAATTATTATATGAATAAAAATTTGATAAATAGAAGAGGTGCTTATATTCATGTGTAAAACAATAAGTATTAATCCTGATTTAACTTGGGTTGGAGCTTTAGATCCAAACTTAAGAATTTTTGATATTATAATGGAGACAAAGTTTGGTACAACTTACAATTCATACGTATTAAAAGGTACTGAGGGAGTTGCCATATTTGAAACAGTAAAAGAAAAATTCTTTGATGAACATTTAGAAAAGATAAAATCAGTTGTAAAACCTGAAGATATAACATATATAGTGGTAAACCACACAGAGCCTGATCATGCTGGTTCAGTTGGAAAACTTTTAGAGTTTGCTCCTAATGCCACTGTTGTTGGAAGCAGTCTTGCAATAAGATACATGGGACAAATAATGAATAAACCTTTCAAGAACAAAATTGTTAAAGATGGCGAAACTATTTCACTTGGAAATAAGACAATCAAGTTCTTAAGCGTACCTCAATTACACTGGCCAGATACAATGTATTCATATGTAATTGAAGATGAAACTCTTATAACTTGTGACTCATTTGGAGCTCACTACAGCGATGAACGTGTTATAAAAAGTCAATTAGAAGCTGAAAAAGAAGATGACTATATAGAAGCATATAACTACTACTTCTCAATGATAATGGGACCTTTCAAACCTTTTGTATTAAAGGCATTAGATAAGATAAAAGATTTATCAATTAAATTTATTTGCCCTGGTCATGGTATGGTTTTAGATGGTGCTAACATTGAAAAATACATGGAATTATATAGAGAATGGAGTCAACCAGTTAAAAGAGAAACTCCTAGCATAGTTATTCCATATGTAAGTGCTTATGGCTACACTGCTGAACTAGCTGAAAAAGTTAAAGAAGGTATTGAATCTTTAGAGGAAAATGTTGATGTATTAATGTATGACTTAGTTTATGCCGATATAAATGAAGTTATTGCTGAAATTAATAAATGTAGTGGATTATTAATAGGTTCACCTACTTTATTAGCTGATACACTTCCTCCAATTTGGACTATACTTGGATCATTAAATCCTGTAATTCATAGAGGATTACATGCAAGCTGCTTTGGTTCATATGGATGGAGCGGAGATGCACTTAAAAATATTGAACAAAGATTTAATCAACTTAAATTCACAATTCCAGTTGCACCACTTGGAGTTATGTTTAAGCCAAGCGAAGATGAATTAGAAAAAGCATTTGCTTTTGGACATGACTTTGCTAAAGAAACTTTACAATGTGTAAATGGCGGACAATGCAATATTCAAGCACAATAAATTAATGAAAGGGAATTCAACTTAGAATTCCCTTTCATTTTAAATTTTAATCAAATTATTTATCATTGTGTTATAATTTATGTGCTTAAAAATTTACTAAATAAGAGGAATGATACTTGCAATGAAAGAACTAAAGATTTATTTCACCTCTGATCTTCATGGATATGTTTATCCAACAGACTATACTCAAAGATCAGAAAAAAATATTGGATTACTAAATATTATTAATGAGTTTAATAAAGATGGTAACACATTAATAATTGATGCTGGAGATACTATACAAGGATCACCATTTACTAATTATTTAAGTAGCTCTCAGTTTGATTTACATCCAATTGCTGCTATTATGAATGCTGGTGGATATGATTTTATTACCCTTGGTAATCATGATTTTAATTATGGCAGAGAATACTTAAAAAAATATTTAAATAACTTAAACGCCACATGTCTTTGTGCTAATGTTACAGATACAACTGGGGAACTACCAATAGTACCTTACAAAATTAAAACTATGGAAAATGGATTAAAAATAGGTTTACTTGGATTTACTACTGACTTTATTAATAGATGGGAACGTCCTGAAAATATAGAAAATATATCTATAACAGATACTTTTGATGCAGTAAAAAAATATTATGATATTGTAAAGAAACAATGTGATTTAATCATAGGTATTTATCATGGTGGATTTGAAAACGACTTAGAATCACATAAGCAATTAAGTACTACTACTGAAAATATTGCTTATAAAATATGTAAAGAGTTTGATTTTGATATTCTTCTTACTGGACATCAACATATGTCTATAGCAAATATGAATATTCATGGTACCCATATAGCTCAAACTCCTCATAACGGAAGCAAATTCTTAGAATTAAACCTTACTATAAATGATGATAACTCAATTAATATAAAGTCAGCTTTAAAAGATATATCAATTAATCCAAACAAAGAAATGTATGATAAATTCTTGCCTCTTGAAAATAAAGTTCAACACTGGCTAGATACACCTGTAGGCTTCTTAGATAGCGAGCTTCAGCCTACGTCACATTTAGATATGGCTTTAAATGGTTCAAATTTAGCTAACTTTATAAATCAAGTTCAACTTGAAACTAGTAAAGCAGATATATCATGCACTTCTTTTGCAAATGTAATAAAAGGCTTCAATAAAAATGTTACTGTAAGAGATATTTTATCAACTTATCCATATCCAAATACATTAGCTGTTATTGAAGTTAATAGAGAAATATTAAAATTAGCTTTAGAAAGATGTGCTAGTTACTTTGATAATGATAATGGTAAAATATCAATATCTGAAAATTTCTTAAAACCTAAAGTAGAGCACTATAATTATGACTACTTTGCAAATATAAACTATACTTTTGATTTAAATAAGGAAGTTGGTAATAGAGTTGTTTCAATTAAATATAAAAATGAAGAATTATCAAACGATGAAACTTTAACACTAGTTATGAATAATTATAGATCTAGTGGTGCTGGTGGATATGAATTCTATGAAAACTGCAAAGTTATTAAAGAAATATTAGTTGAAATGCCTGAAATAATTATAAATTACTTTAAAAACAATCCTAAAGTAGTTGTAGATACAGCTAGATACTATACTACTTTAATATAATAAAAAATCATATTTTAAGCTACGTCTTTTTTCTCAAAATGACGTAGCTTTTATTTATTACAATTAATCTATATTTCACATACAATCTTAAAATCTTTTATTAATTAAATGATTCATTTTTCCCCTCCATATTTACTGAAATATTATATTAAAATTAAATAACTGAACTAATAAGCTTTTTAGTAAACATTTGACTTGGATTTAAAATCACCTCATTTGGAATACCTTCTTCAATAATTTTTCCCTTATCCATAACTAATACATAATCACAAAACTGTTGTACTAATGCTATATCATGACAAATAAATAGTATTGCCATATTTCTATTTCTTTGTATATTTTTTAATAAATTCATAATTTTATATTGAACTGTTACATCCAATGCACTAGTTGCTTCATCACAAATAAGTAATTGTGGATCACTGGCTAAAGCCCTTGCTATTGCAGCTCTTTGACATTGACCTCCACTTACCTCCTTAGGATATCTATCTGCTAAATCATATGATAACTGGCATTCTTCAAAAAGCTTTTTTAATTTAACTTCTTTTTCTTCTGAAGTTAATATTTTTTTCATAGCTTCTTTAATGGATTTTCCTAATTTAATTCTTGGATTAAATGATTCTGTAGGCATTTGAAATACCATCTGGATTTTCCCTTGAATTTCTTTAAGTCTAATTTTATTTTGAGGACTTAACTTATTTCCACTTAGTATAATTTCCCCTTCATCAAAATTAAGCAATCCTAAGATAACTCTAACTGTTGTGCTTTTCCCACAACCACTTTCTCCAACAATTCCAACGCACTGCCCTTTCTTAACAGTAAAGCTAACATCATTTATTACAGTATTACTTTCACCATCTTTTAAAAATGTTTTTTTTATAGATGAAACCTTCAATATTTCTTGCAATAATAATCACCTCCACTAAACTACCTTTTTCCTTAATTTTGGCATTGCATTAATTAATTCTTTAGTATACGTCATTGTAGGATAGTTAAATATATTTTCTGTTAAATTCTGTTCCACACATTTTCCATCTTTCATTACTAATGCTTTGTCGGTCATTAAGGAAATTACCCCCATATTATGACTTACAATTATTATTGTAGTTCCAAATTTTTTTCTTAAATTCATAAGTTCACCTATAACTTTACATTGAACTGTTACATCTAATGCACTAGTAGGTTCATCAGCTAATATTATTTTAGGATTACATGCCATAGCCATCATTATTCCTGCCCTTTGATTCATACCACCTGATAATTCAAAAGGATAACTCTTAAGAAACTTTTTCGGATCTTTAATATTAAGTTCTCTTAATATTTCTTCTCCCCTTGCTAGTGCTTCCTTTTTAGTAATTTTCATATTAGCTTTCATTAAATCATATAATTGATTTCCTATTGTTCTAATTGGACAGAAAGATGATTTACAATCTTGAAATATCATCCCTATAGCCTTACCTCTAATTTTCATCAATTCTCTTTTATTTAAATTAGTAATATCTTTTCCTTCATATAGTATATTTCCTTCTATAATTTGGCCTCCCTCTCCTAGAATACCTATTATAGATTTTATAAGTGTACTTTTTCCACTTCCTGATTCTCCTACTATTCCAATGATTTCTCCCTCTTGCACAGTGATAGAAATATCATTAACTACAATCTTATCATCATATTTTATAGATATATTTTTTAACTCAAGTAAAGGCTTGCTCATATGTCCCCCTATTTATTCTACTGAAAGTTCTGATGTAATCTCATAATAATCTGAAGGATGAGCTTCAAATCCAGAAATGTTTGATTTCATTACAAACGACATTTTTAAATGTGAAGCAAAAATAAATGAACAATCATCTAAAATAATTTGTTGCATTTTTGTTGCTAATTTTGCTCTTTCCTCAGTATCAAATGTATTACTCATTTCAATATATAAATTTTCTAATTCTTCACTGTAATATTTTCCACGATTCTTAGCTGATTCTTTTAAAGCATGTGTTGTAAAGAAATATGCTGGATCTCCTGTAGGTGCTGTAACAAAGGCACTGGCATAAATATCCCATTCTCCACTCTTTAAAAAGTCTGAATGATTTGCTGTTGAATTAACTTGTACATCAATTCCTATTTCCTTTAAAGTTGATTGTACTGATTCAGCAAGAAGTGGTAATTCTTGTCTACCAGGATATGTTAACCATCTTATAGTTAAATTTTCTCCATTTTTATCTACATATCCATCTCCATTTGTATCTTCCCAACCTGATTCACCTAATAATTTCTTTGCTTCATCAAGATTGTATTCTGGAGCTATTACAGTTTTATCACCAAATGTAAAGTTCTCTGGAAATGGTCCTACTGCTGGGCTTCCATTACCATTTAATAATACAGTTGTAAATCCTTCTTTATCTATAGCTGATGCTATTGCCTTACGAACATTAATATCTTTAAGATTTTCATTATCATAATTTATAGCTCCAAAAAACGTACGTGATGTATTTGTTGAGCTTATCTTATAATCATCATTATTTTCAAACAATTGTAAACTTGCATATGGTAAACCTTGTGTTGCATCTATTTCACCACTTTGAAGTGCCATAGTAAGGGTATCTCCATCTGTAATTGTCTTAACTATTACACGGTCAGTTTTTACTTTACCACCCCAATAATTATCATTTTTCACCAATTCAATTTCTGAATCTGATATTTTCTCTGCTATAAATGGTCCTGTTCCAGCTACATTTCTATCCTCAGTAACTCCATATTCCATATCTATTATTGCTCCATACGGATCACTTAAATAATTTAATAAGTCTACAACCTTTTTGTTGCAAGTTATTGTAATACTTTGACCATCAGCTTCTATTTTAGATATATCTAAGTCACCAGGTGCTCTATCATGAACAGCAATAAGATTTTCTAAACATTCCTTAACTGACTCTCCATCCATTTTTCTTCCACTACTAAAATAAACATCATCTCTTAAATTTATCTTCATAGTATTATCATCAATTTTTTCATATCCAGTTGCAAGCCATGGCTCTAATTCCATACTTTCATTAAATTTAAATAATGTTTCTCCAACACCATATCTTACAGTTGACCACCCTGAATAATTATCATGAGGATTTAATCCTGCATTCCCCATTTCTGGACCATAGGCTGTTGTTCCATAAGTAAATACCTTTTCATTTACTTTATCAATATTAGTTTTTTCTGAATTATTTCCACATCCAGTTAACATAGATGCAAATATACAACCTGCCATTAATAAAGTTATTAATTTATTTTTTCTCATTTAATCTTCTCCCTTTTATTTCAAATTTATATTGTAAATTTATTTAGTATCAAAATAATCTCTAATTGTATCACCTAATAAATTAAAGCACATTATAGTAATAAAAATAGCTATTCCAGGTGCTAAAATCATCCATGGAGATGTTTGAATCATACTTCTACCATCATTCATCATACTTCCCCATTCTGCAGCTGGAGCTACAGCTCCTAATCCTAAAAAAGAAAGCGCTGCCAATTCCATCATCATTGTTCCAATATCTACTGCTGCCATTACAATTATTGTCCCTATACTATTAGGTAAAATATGTTTAATTATTATTTTTCCATTACTTAATCCATTAAGCCTTGCTGCATCAACAAATGGCTGATTTTTTAAACTCATTGCTTGAGTTCTTGCTATTCTTGCATACTTAGGCCAACTAATTGCAGCTAATGCAATTACTGCATTTTGCATTCCACCACCAAGAACTGCTGCTACTGCAATGGCAAATACCATTCCTGGAAAAGCTAAAAACATATCAGCTATTCTCATAAATACGACATCTCTAATTCCGCCATATATACCACAATATAGTCCTATTGTAGTTCCTACTATAGTAATTATTAATATCAATGCAATAGTAGAAAAAATACTACTTTTTCCTCCAACTAGCACCCTTGAAAATACATCTCTTCCGTATCTATCCGTTCCAAAAAAATGTGCTAAAGATGGAGATTGGAGTGCCTTATTTAAATCTTGAGCATATGGATCATATGGAACTATATACTCTGAAATTAAGGCTATTACACATATAATTGCACATATACTAGCAAAAATAATTAGTTTCATATTGGTTTTCTTCTTTTTATTCATACTAACAGTTCTATTCCTTTCCTAATCTGATACGAGGATCTAAATAATGATGTACTATATCAGATATAAGATTTATTGCAACATATATAAATGCCATCCAAATAACGTATGCTTGAATCATAGGATAGTCATACATATTAATAGAATCAATTGCTAACTTTCCTACTCCATCCCACATAAAAATGGTTTCAACTATGGCTGTTCCACCAAGAAGAGAGGCAATAGATAATGTTAATAATGTAATAATGGTCATTATTGAACATCTAAATACACTTTTAAATAAAACAGTTTTATATCCTATTCCTCTGGCATAAGCTGCAATAACATAATCTTTATTTAACTCCTCTAATACTACAGCTCTTACTTGCCTAGTATATTTACATATCATTGCTATAGAAAGAGTTAATGTTGGCATAATTAAATTTTTTAAATTAGTAATACCTGCAGAAGCTATAATAGGTAACCATTTTAACTTTACAGAAAATAATAGAATTAATAATAACGCTAAGAAAAATCCTGGAAGTGAATTTCCTATAAAACTTAAAACTCTTATAATATAATCTATAAATTTATTTTGAAAGACTGCTGCAATAATGCCCAATGGAATAGATATTATTACAGTTAATAATATAGATGATGCCATCAAAAGAAATGTATTAGGTAATTTTGATATTATAGTACTAAATACATCCTTACCTGAAACGTAAGAATTCCCCATATCCCCTTTAAAAATTCCTAATAGCCACTGTCCATACTGAACTAAAAATGGCTTATCTAATCCTAGTTCATTTCTCATACTCTCTTCCACCTCTTGTGAAACTACACTCCCTGTATTCTCCAATAGTTTATCTACAGTATCTACAGCTGTTGTATTCATCATTGTAAAAGTAATAAATGTTATTCCAAATAAAATTGGTATAAGCTGTAGAAACCTTTTTCCTATATACTTTATCACTGCTTTTCTATCCTTTCTTTTATAAATCCTCAAATTAATATTCTTATTAGCAATATGCTAATCCTTTACAACTTTTCTTAATAAAGTATATCAATGGTAATTATATCTAACAACCCTCCCCCTAGGGTAATTTTTTGCTTTTTTTAAAACAAATAAAACTATTACTGGTGAAAAACCAGTAATAGTTTTATTTAATAAATTTAATTATGGCTTTATTTAAATCTTCTATAGCTTTTTCTTCTCCTGATTTCACAGCAATAACTATGCAATCCTCAATATATTCTTGTAAAATAAGTTTTCCTGTATTATTTAAAGCTGAAATTACTGCCGCTAATTGAATTAATGTCTCGTTAGCTTCCCTCTCATCTTGAACCATTCTTTTTACGCATTCTAAATGTCCTATTGCACGTGATAATCTATTTACAATAGCTTTAGTATTTTTATGTGTATGTTTATGAGTATGACTTTTATTTTCTTCATGAACATGAGTATATATCTGTCCATCTTTTCCTATATGTATATGTTCATTAATATTATTTTCTGCCATAATACTCCCCTTGTATAAAAAAATATATTAGATATAAATCCCAGTAATATAATTATATACTATTAAACCCGTTTTTTATTAATAAAATTATTTTTTATTTTCATTATAAATATTTATCTGTTAATTCAAATAGTAAAAATGCACCTCTATCGCTTTAATCAATCAAAAAAAACTAAAAGATTATTCATCTATAAGATGAACTCTTTTAGTTTTTTATTAAATATTATTTATCCTCTAGTAAGCTTAGTTCTAATTTTAGTTGATAAAATTTCTACCACTAATACTAAAACTATTAAACCACAAAGAATAGCTCCAACTTTTTCCCAGTTAAATGCATTCATTGCAAATATTAATGGTGCACCTATACCACCAGCGCCAACTAAACCTAATACTGATGCATCTTTTATATTAATTTCAAATCTATATATTGCAGTTGATATGAAATTAGTAAATAATTGAGGAAGTATACCATATCTTATTTTTTCAAAAGTATTACATCCTGCAGCATCTAAAGATTCTAATATCTTAGTATCTAAATCTTCTATTGCTTCAATAAATAACTTAGCTATCATACCAATTGATATTACTGAAACTGTAAGAACACCTGCAAAAGCCCCTGGACCTGTTACACGTATGAACATTAACCCATAAACAAAGGCTGGGAATGTTCTAAGACCTGCTATAATAAATAACCCTATAGAACTTACCCATTTAGGCATTAAATTACTTGCTGATACAAAAGCAAGTGGTATTGCTAATATTGTTCCTATTAAAGTCCCAATTAATGCAATACAAACAGTTTCTAATAATAATGCTGGAACTCCAGCTTTAAAATCAAATAGCATTTCCATATCAGGATGTATTATTCCTGATATTACATTTTTAGCAATATCTATACCACTTTCTTTTACACCGTTGAAGTTAATACCTATAGATGCCCATGCTACTATTGCTAAAACAAATAATACAGTTAGGGCTTTTTTTATCCATAAATTTGGTTCTTTTTGTAATTGATCTTTAACTGTTAATTCCATATTACCCCAACCTTTCTCTTATATATTTACTTACATTTTCTATAATTACAACTGTGATGAATAACATAAGCAGGATCATTCCAACCTTATCATATTCTCTCCAACCAATCTTTTCATTTAATATAAGACCTATTCCTCCAGCCCCTACGTATCCTAAGATTGCAGCTGCTCTAACATTAATCTCTAAACTATAAAGGCAAATTGATAAATATGATGGCATTATTTGTGGCATTATTGCTCCAACAAAAGCTTTTACTCTTGTTGCTCCAACTGCTTCCATAGCCTCAAAAGGTCCCATGTCAACTGTTTCAATTTTTTCATATAGCATTTTTGTAACTATACCAAAAGTAAAGATAGATATTGCCACTGTTCCAGCAAAAGTACCTAATCCAAATATATAAGTTGCTATTAATGCAATTATTAATGTTGGTAATGTTCTTGTAATACTCATTACAACTCTAACTAAATTTAATATTATTTTAGATTTATTAATATTAACTGAACATAACATTGCAAAAGGAATTGCAACAAAGCTACCAATCATAGATCCTAAAATAGAAATCTTTATTGTTTCTATAAGCGGAGAAATAACCGCCTTTGCATAACTAAAATCAGGATGGAACATATCTTTTAATATAACAAAGAATTGATTCCCTCTCCTAATTATTGTTTCAAAATTAAAACCAGTTACATTGGCAGAAACTATTATTGCTAAAACTAATCCTAATATCACAAAAGGTGCAATTGGAGTTGGTGGTTGAATTTCTCTACCATCACTTAAAATAATCTTTTTTGGCTTAAAAATATTTTTTATTTTATCTAACATAATTAAGCCCCCATTACTTCATCAGCAGCTAATTCACGACCATATATTTGTTTTAATACTTCATTAGTTACATCTTTAGCTGCTCCGTCGTATACTATTTCTCCTGCTTTTATTCCAATAACTCTATCAGCATATTTTAATGCTAAATCAACGTGGTGAATATTAATTAATACAGACATATTTAATTCTTTATTAATCTTCTTAAAGTCATCCATAACTTGAGTTGCAGTTATTGGGTCAAGAGCTGCAACTGGCTCATCTGCAAGTATTATTTCTGGTTTTTGTGCTAATGTTCTAGCTAAAGCAACTCTTTGTTGTTGCCCACCTGAAAGTTGATCTGCTCTAACATACGCCTTATCTAATATACCTACTTTATCTAAAGCTTCTAATGCTATGATTTTATCTTCTTTAGAATATAATCCTATAATTGATTTCCATAATGGCATATCTGGAACTCTTGAAGTTAATACATTGTTTATTACAGTAGTTCTAGTTACTAAGTTAAATGATTGGAATACCATTCCTACTTTACGTCTAAATGTTCTTAAATCTTTACCTTTTAAGTTTTTTATCTCTTGTCCATTTACAATTAATGAACCTTCACTAATGTCATGCATTCTGTTAATTGTTCTTAATAATGTAGATTTACCTGCTCCTGATAAACCTATTATTGCTACAAACTCACCTTGATTTATTTCAAGTGATACATTTTTTAGTGCATGTAATCCATTGGGATAAACCTTATTTACTTTATCAAATTTAATCACGAGTGTCCCTCACATTCTAATATTATGTATTTTATGAATATATTGTATATTCTGCCCTTATATAAAAAATGAGTCCATGTTAAACATAAACTCATTTTTATATCTTTAATTACTACTGCATAGACTTAATTAATTCTTGTGCATCTCTTTCACCATCATAGTTAGCATCATCAGCTATTTCATAACCTTTGTGGCTGTAAATAGAGATGATCTTTTGTCCTTCTTCAGTATTACCTATGTTAATGAACGCTTTTTGAATAGCTTCTTTTAATTCTGGTGTCATTGAAGGATCTTTAGTTACTGATATTGTATCATTGTATATACCTTCAGTTACACCAATAACATTTGTTTCATCCCATATAGAATTTGTTCTTCCAAACTCTGAAGTCCATTGGTCAGCATAATCTAAACGAGCATCAGCATATGTTACCATTATATCAATTTGACCACTTGCTAATTGAGATAATGCTGTAGCATAGTTATCTAAAGCTACTTTACTTTGAAGGTCAGTTATTGATATTCCAAAGTTATCTTGTAATAAAAGGCTTGGATAAATATATCCTGCTGGTGAAGTTGTATTTGATGAAACTCCCCATGTAGCACTTTGAATATCTTCTAATGTTAACTCTTCACCATTATTAACTTTAGCTGCTAATTCTTGTCCTTTTTTACTTGGACCAGCTATTATTAATGATCTGTAGTAAGTAACTTTTTCGTCTGTATTTTCTGTTGGAGCTGTGTTCCAATCAGCAGCATATTCTGAATCATGACTTAATCCAAATCTTGTAGCTGTTAACGCAACATCTACTCCATCATCGTATAAAACATAAGTTCCACCAGGTATAAATCCAACTTGAGCTGTTCCTGAAGCTAAAGCTTCTCCAACTGCTTCAAAGCTTGTACCAACTTCAACTCTTACTTTTTCAAAATCAAATCCTAATGATGATAATTCATTCTTTAACATTTCTGCTAAAGGAGCTGTAGCACTTTGAATTTCTTCTGGATTTCTTGATGGAACAAAGTATACAACTAATTCATCATTAGTAGCTTTACTTGAACCACATCCAACAAACATTGACATACTTAGTACAAAAACTGAAAGTAATGCTAATATTTTTTTCATTTTTTCCCCTCCATCTTTTGTGATTTATTTTTTCTTTAGAATTATATCATCTTTTTCGATATTTTTATACTATTTTTTACACTTTATATTTTCTTATGCTTTTAATAGTATATTGCATAAATATAATAGTATATTACATAAACGTAATATACCCCAAAAATAAATTTGTAATATTATTTATTTTTCAGGGTATATATTTTCACTTAATATTAAATAATGGTCATTTCTCTAATTTTGCCTTGTACATAAATATATTATTAATATTTTTTACTTTAAGCTACCGGAACGTATTATGGAAATTAACAGCCATAAACCTAAAATAGCTGATACTATATATCCAACTACACCAATTATGGATATACCATGAATTTTAGGTCCAGGATTTGAGTTTATTATTATGGAGGAACCTACAATCATCCCTGCTATTATAAGAGAAAAAGATAATCTATTAATCATCTTGTTAAATTCATCCATATACTTGTTATTATCTATTTTTAAATTTACTTTTGCCCTACCTTTAGTAAGAGTATTAGTTAGCTCTACTAGTTTTTCTGGTATCTTTGAAACCTTATAACCCTTAATAAATAAATCTTCCTTACTAATATTATTAAATAAATATTTTTTACTATTATCTTTTACATAAGAAATAACTAGTGAAATAATGTTAACATCTGGTGATAGTTCTGCTATTATGCCTTCTAAAATTATCATACACCTAATTAGCATAGTAAACTCACTGGGAAGCCTTAAATTATTTTTCTTTGCAACATCCATAACTTCTTCTAATATTATTGATAGTTTTATATTCTTAATAGAAATAGTAAAATATTTATTATATAAATATTCAACGTCTTCATATAATTGTTCTCTCTTTACAGTTCCTGTCTGTATTCCAACATATAAAATAAAATCTACAACTATATCAATATCTTCAATAACTAAGCCAATAATTACATTATTTAATCTAGAAATAAACTCATTTGATAATTCTCCTATCATTCCAAAATCTATAAAGCATATCTTTCCATTGTTTATTAATATATTACCTGGATGTGGATCCGCATGAAAGAATCCATCCTCCATCACTTGTTTAAAATAAGAAATTGCCAATTCCTTTGCAAGCTTATCTCTATCATATCCATATTCATCTATAGCTTTTATATCATTAATTTTAAATCCATTTATATTTTCTAAGGTTAATACTTTTTCACCACTTAATTCATCAACTATATATGGAGCATATATGTAATCACTTCCTTGGTTTAGTTTTCTAAATCTTTTAATATTATTTGCTTCTAAGATAAAATCTAACTCATTTACTGTAGATTTTCTTATTTCCATTAATGTATCCTTTATATTTACAACAGATTCCTTAAAAATATGATCATATTTCTCACTTAAACCAATAAGTATATCTAAATCTATATACATTCTTTCCTTAATATTAGGTCTTTGAATTTTAATTACCACTTCACGGCCATCTTTTAATACACCAAGATATACTTGTGCTATAGATGCAGATGCAATTGGGTCCTTATTTATATAAAGAAAACTATCTATTAATTCCTTTGAAAATTCATCTCTAAAAATTTCTTCAAATTCTGAAAATTCCTCAATTGCTGCTCTATCCTGTAATTTAGATAATTCTTTAATATACTCTTCTCCTATTAAATCAGCTCTAGTACTTAATATCTGACCTATTTTAATAAAAGTAGGTCCAAGCTCCTCAAAAGCTTTCCTTAGGTTGGCAGGAGATTTTTTATCTTTTTTATTTTTCTTATCTACAATATAGCTTAATCCATATTTAGTAAAAATCCTTACTATTTCTTTAACTCTTTCTCCAGAAGTGTAAACCATAAAAAACCTCCCCTATAAATTTACTTTATGCGTTTTATTTCCTCTTCTAGTTCAACTACCCTTTCTTTTAATAAATCAAATTCAGTTCTTGATATGAAATTATATTCTGCAATTATTTTAAGTACTTCTTCCTTTGTAAGATATTTTTTATTATTATCATTTATAATAGAAGCCTTTTCCTTCATAGTTTTTCTTAATTCATCACCTATCTGCTTCCCTTCTTCTAATGTAAGCTTTCCCTTCTTTACCATATCATTTATTATTTCCATGGACTTTTCATAAGTTATTGATGCTGCTCCTATTCCAAGTAAAAATATTTTCTTAAATTCTTCCATCATAAATAAAACCACCTTTTAATTTTTTAACTTTTTTAAGTATTCCCTATACTGAAAAATTTTATACTTTCCTAAGCGTTAAAAAAAGAGCCACTTCTATCCCTGTATGGGACGAAATGACTCGTGGTGCCACCCAAATTTATATACTTAGTTACCTTATAATTATGAATTATGAGTGATGAATGATGAATTGTGGAATAAACTCACAGAGTTTAGAAAAAATATGTTTCTTAGAAATTCTTTTAGTTTCAACATTAATTCATAATTCTTAATTAAAAAATGGTATTTTGCCCTAATAGGACGAAATACCATTACTTCGCTATGCCACCTAAGTATAACTCTTTACCAGATACAGACTTTTTCCATAATAAAAACGTCGATATCCTGTCCTTTTAACGGTAGACTTACCGAAAACCACTACTTAGATAATGATGAATTATGAATGCTGAGTGATGAGTTGAGGAATAAACTCCTTCTGGAGTTTAAAAAATATTAATTTTAAGAAACTCTTTGAGTTTCCTCCTTAATTCATCATTTATAATTCTTAATTCATAATTCTGTTCATGATTTCATCTCAAAGGCCCATTCACTAGCTGCTACAGTATTTGGCTTTCACCATCCCAAAATCGCTTTAACTAAACTCAACTAGCTACTCTTCTTATCATAGACTTTATCTTTAATAATATTATATGCTGAACATCCAATATTTGTGAATTAATTTAAAAATATTTTTAATAGCTTGTCCACTTATTTAGATGTTTTTTATATTTCTCATACCATTGAAGATTCCATCCATTATCTATACATAAATCATATAATTCATCTTCATCATTTATTTCTTTTCTTGTTATTTTATCATGAGTTTCTTTATTTACTATTAATCCATTTTCAATATTATCACTATATTCTTGGTACATAGATACACTTCTTATATGAGAAAACTCACAAGTTCGTATATCTATATTTTTTCCTGTTAATTCATCTTCTTTTATATTATATTTTTTTATTCTTTTAGATTTTAGCTTTCTTTTTTGAGCTTTTAAATAATTATCAAACTCTAATCTTACTAGCTTAACATCATTGCTAGTATTTATTAAGTTATAATATTCGTTAACTATAGGTAAATATTTGTTATTACCTTTTTCTTCCATAAATTTATTTATAAATGATATAAATACAAACCCTCTAATATATTGTTTTCCATTGATACTTATTTCATATTCTTTCGGAACAGATTGTAAATAATATCTTGCATCTGCTTTTGTTTTAACTCGTAAAAGAGAATGAATACTCTCTTCTTCAATCCATATCCATCCTCTTTTATCTAATATAGCTTTATCAAAAGCGTTTTTAATGGCCTTAACAGTACGATTGTTTAAATTTTGTGCTCTTTCAGGCTCCTTATAGTGAACATCTTTAAGATAACTTTTTACCAAAATAAGAGCTTTACTATCATCCATTACCAATCATCTTATTATAAATGCTTGTAAGTTCAGCCATTGCCTCTACTGCCCTGGCATCCCTGTTAGTATCTGGATGAATTTTTCTTACTATATCATAATACCACCTTTTGGCAGCTTCCTTATTTCTATAATGAGTCCTATTAATATTTAATTTTCTCATTCTTGTTTCTCCTTCTAACTCAAGGAGATAATAAATATATTTTGTACTTTCATTAAGAAAATACTTTTTATCATTACATCCTATAGATTGGCCATTGTTTTCTGCAACTACTAATCCTATTTTTTTTAAATATTGAATTTTATCAAAAACACCTTTCCAGCTGTTACTTCCCATTTTTATAAAACTATCTATCTTCTGCTTCCCAATTATTTCTCTAATGTCCTTATTAATCATTGATTTAACAGTCTTTAATTTTCCTAAAGTCTTCAAGTCCTCAGGAGAGCTTGCTTCATACCATCTCATAAAATCACCCTTTAATATTAATACTCCTACTTCTATATATTAACGCTATTATAAAAACATAACTAAAATATTCCACTTTAAAGAATGAAGAATTAAAAATTAAGAATTAAAAATGAAAAATTAAATAAGCACATTCATTTTTAATTCTTCATTTTACATTCTACATTTTCAATTGGCGACTTAACTAAGTGAATTAGCGTAGCGTTATTCACTGATTAACTATAAAGGGCTTACTTTAATATATTGATTTTTTACTGCATTAGGCAATAAATATGATTTTGAATCCTTCTCACTTTCTCTACTTTCTATAGCTTCATCATCTGTTTCCACACTATCTTTATATTGAATAAGTAAATTTGTTTCTTTTTCATTGGACTCTGTTTTAGATGCCTTCACTGCTCTAAATTGATCTATGCTTAAAACAATTAAAAATCCTATAAAAGTAACTATAGTAATATAAGTTATAATAGTTATTAATTTCTTTACCATAACACAGCACCACCTTTATACTTCATAATATTATTTATATGCCAATAATATTATTACTATCTTAAGTATTTCCATAATTATTTCTATAAATTCTCATAATTTTTTCTTAATTGATAAAACTATATATAAAATACTTATGGAGGTATATTCATGCTAAAAAAACATTTTAAAATGTTATGTACAATGGCCTTATTATCATTATTTTTACAACAATCTGCAATTGCTTCAACTATGTATCCTAATGCTTTTGATAATATATTTGAAAAATTAGATAATTTTTTTCATTCTGATGGAGGTCATAAAGAAATAAATGTGCCTGAAGAAGAATTTTTAGAAAATCAATATTTACAAGACTATTATGAGGAAGATGAGAAATACTTAGAAAGACCAGAAGCACAACAATTTTATAAAGATTAATTAGATTTAGGACGTTAAAAAGGATGTATTTACATACACCATGCAAGAAAGTATAAACATATTAAAAAAGCTAAAAATAAGCAAATACTTATTTTTAGCTTTCTATTATCATTCTTCAACTTCATATAAAGTCTTATCTTTTGGTAGCATTTCTGCCAAATCCTTGTTAGTAAATATTTTTAATTCATGTAAAGCTCTAGTACATACTGTATAGAATAAGTTCTTATTGCTTTCATTTAAATATTCTTCACCATCTGCCACTATTACCCCATCAAACTCAAGTCCTTTAGATAAGTAAGAAGAAATTGCATTTACTCCTACTTTAAACTCTGAAGTCTCAGTGTCAATAAGATTAATTTCATCTAAAACCTCTTTAAGCTTACTATAAACATCATTGGTTATAGCTTTGGTCTTACATATAACTGCTATAGATTTATAACCTTTTTCTTGCATAGCTTCAATAGTCTTAGCTATATCGGCTATTTTATTTTCTGTAAGTATAACTTTAGGATTATCTCCTATTCTTTCTACTGCTTCTATTGGCTCATGTGTATCCAGTAGCTCTCTTGTAAAATTAGTTATATTTGCTGTTGAACGATAACTTTTTGATAACACTTCAATTTTTATGTCATTGAATATTTCTGTTATTGCATTTCTACTCTTAACGTTTGAATGCTCATCTATTCTTTGATTTAAATCTCCCATAATTGTTATTGCTGCATTTTTAAATGATTTTCTAATCAATTCATAAAATAATGGACTATAGTCTTGTGCTTCATCTATTAAGATATGCTTAACATTCTTATAACTTCTAAACCCTTCCATGGCAGCTCTTATATATAGCATAGGTGTTATATCTTCATATTTTACTTCTCTGTTATTTAAATATGCTAAAGTAATTTCTTTTACCTCGCCTAAATCATCATTGCAATATTTTTCAATATCACTCCATAATAATTTATATATTTCTACAGTATTGAATGTTAACACCATATTATCTATTTGAGCATTAATTTCTGCCCTACAATGTTCATAGAAGTTTTCTTTATCTTCTACATATTCAAAATCATAATCTCCTGAATCGCTATTTAAAAATCTATTTTCAACCTGTGAAAAAATGCTTTGTTTAACTACATTAATTCTGTTTAATAAAGGTATATCATTAAACCTCTTTAAAAATGTATTAGCAACGTTTTTAACAGGAATAATCTGCTTTCCTTCAATAAATATAGGTTTACATTTCACTAACTTTTCTGGCAGATCCTTGCAGAAGTCTTCTATAATCTCCATAAACTTTATACTATTTTTATATTCCATTGCTAAAGTTCTATTTGCTAACTGACTATCATTACTATATAAATAATCTAAATGCTCCGCCTTATTTTCAAAATGGTAATCTGTTGGCAGAGATTTTTTTGCATAAGCATCAAAAGTAGTTTGAAGCACATTATTTTCTCCAAGTTCCGGCAATACATCACTTATATATTCAGCAAACACTTCATTAGGACTGAAAATCAAGATGTTATCTGCTTGGAGATCCTTTCTATGCTTATATAAAAGGTATGCTGCTCTATGAAGAGCTATAGATGTTTTTCCTGAACCTGCTGCACCTTGAATAAATAAAGTTCTAGCATCATCATTTCTAATGATATCATTTTGTTCTTTTTGTATAGTAGCTACTATATTCTTCATTTTATCAGTAGCATTTCTACCTAACATTGCTGTTAATGATTCATCACATAAAGCTGCTCCTGAATCATGAGTAAATACAATTTTTGAATTCTTAATATTAAACTGTCTACTAAACTCAATGGTACCTTCTATCTTTCCTATAGGTGCATTATAAAATGCTGGACCTACTTCAAAATCATAAAACATATTTGCCACAGGTGAACGCCAATCAAAAACATAAAAATCAAAATTATCCTTGTCCTCAACACTAGCAAGTCCTATATAGAAACTTTCTCCTTCTTCACCTTCTTCTTTAAAATCCAATCTGGCAAAGTAAGGAGATTTCAATTGCCTTTCTAAAGTTCTTAATTTATTTATTTTATTAGCATAAGTCTTTTCTTCTAAAGCAATTTGACTGCAATTTTCTAAAACCTCAAATTCATCAAATTCACTTCTATTGTCCCATAAAAACTTTCTTTGTTTTCTTATTTCTTTATCCTGTTCAGTACTTAATCCACCATATTCATCTATAAGTTCATTAATAGCATTAATGGTTGTATTTAAATACTTTTCTTCCTCTTGCTGACTTCTACCAATATACATCTCTTTTTCTCCTCTGTATTTAATAATCAGTTTATTATTATACTTGATTACTTTCTATAAAATCAACTTGGAACGCTACTTTTATCTTTTGAAAAAACAATTTTTAATAATATTGGTGTAAATATACTTGTGAATACTACCATTAGTATAACTGGTGTTAAAAAATAACTACTCATTAAACCTAAAGCTAATCCTTTACTGGCAATAATAAGTGTTACTTCACCTCTAGTAATCATACCGCTACCAATCTGTATTGACTCCATATTATTATATCCACATAATTTGGCACCTAAACCACAGCCTATAATCTTTGTAAGAATAGCCACTACAATTAATGCTATAGTAATAATCACTATTTCTCCATTTAAATCTGGTAGCTTTACATTTAAACCAACACTGGCAAAAAATACTGGTGATAATAATATATATGATAATGTTTCAAATCTCTTTGTTATATATATAGTTTCTTTGTTGGATGAAAGTACAAGACCTGCTATATATGCCCCTGTTATATCGGCAACACCAAAAAATTCTTCTGCACTAAATGATAGTAATAAACATATTACGAAAGATACTATGACAAACCTCCTTTTATCAATATCATATTTATCCACCCATTTATTAAATAATTTATACGTAATAATTCCTACAATAATACTAAATATAAAAAATCCTACTATTTTTACAATAACCTTTATTACACTTACAGATGAACCAGCCAAACTTGTAATAATAGTTAAAACTAGCATTCCTAAGACATCGTCAATAATGGCTGCTCCTACAATTATATTTCCTACAGAAGTAGATACCTTTCCAAGCTCCCTTAAAGTTTCCACTGTTATGCTAACAGATGTTGCTGTTAAAACAGAGCCTATAAATATATTTTGCACAAAAGCACTTACATTTTCTACTTTACCATGGTTTATACAATATGCTAAAATTGTACCTCCAATTAAAGGTATAATTACTCCCATTACTGCTACTATAAATGAAGTCTTTCCACTTTTCTTAAATTCACTTAAGTTGCTTTCAAGTCCTGCATTAAATAATAATACTATAACTCCCACTTCTGCCAACTGCCTAATAAAATCTGTTTCCTCTATTATATTAAATACCGCAGGTCCTAATATTAAACCTGCCAATAATGCTCCAACCACCTGTGGTAATTTAAATCTTTTCGTAACTAACGATAAAACTTTTGTACTTAGTAAAATAAGCGCAAGATCTAATAAATACCGATATGACATACCTCATTACCTCCCATAAACTCCATCTCATATAAATTTTACCACTTATTAATAATAAAAAGTCATAGAAAAATAATCGTTTTTTTCCTATGACTTGTCACATTTATTAATTATTTATTTTTATTATCCAGCTTTCACATTCTTTTTTAATATTTTCTTTGGCCAATATAGCTGAAATAACAGCATATCCATCAATATTACATTTTTTAACATAATCTAAGTTATCTAAGTTTAAACCACCTATTGCTGTTATTGGCAAATTTACTTTCTCCTTAATGTCTTTTAATGTATCTAATGATACTCTTTTGGCATCAAGCTTTGTTTGGGTACCAAATATATCTCCTACCCCTAGATAATCTGCTCCATCTTCCTTTGCCTTTTCAGCTTCTTCTACTGTCCTACAAGAAACACCAATTATTTTTCCTGGCATCAATTTTCTTGCTTCCTTTGCTGGAATATCACTTTGCCCAAGATGCACTCCATCAGCATCACAAAGCATTGCTATATCTATTCTATCATTTATGATAAATTTAACACCATACTTCCTAGTAAGCTCTCTAAGGTTCATAGCTTTTTCTAAAAATTCTTTACCATCAGCTTCTTTTTCCCTTAACTGCAACATGGTAACTCCACCCTTTAAAGCCTCTTCTATACAATGATAAAAATCACGGCCCTTTAATATATCACTATCAGTAATTAAATATAGTTTTAGCTCTTCCATAACTCCCCCTTATTTGAATGTAAAATGAAGTTTATTCCTCAATTCATCATTCATCATTCATAATTCATAACTTACTAAGCTCTTGCGTGTTTCTTTAGTCTGTCAAATGGTAAAATGGCTAGTATTACAATGCAAAGAATTCCTTCAACTCCTGCTGTTGAACCGTTATATATTAATGAATATAACACCGCTCCCATATTTTCTGGTGCAAAGGCTCCAAAGAAAACAACACCTGATAAGAATTTTGAAAATACATTAAGAGCTACCGCCATTAAAGGTCCACATATTCTTTTCATTTTTGTATCACTTCCAAAAGTACCCGCTAATCCTAATGCCATTGTTGGGAAGATATAATCTAGTAAAAATTGCACTGGATGAATTACATAAGGCCCATCTAATAGTGATAATAATCCAAATACAAGCCCTGCAGTTACCCCTGCTGTCTTACCATAAAGTAATGAAAAAAGCATTACTGGCAACATTGAAAACAGTGCAATCCCTCCACCTTGTGGATATCTTACTATTTGAATAAGGCTTAGCACAAAAGAAATTGCAGCTATTAATGATGCCATTACCATTTCCTTAGTGCTCATTCTATTGTTTTTAAAATCAATTACATATGATATTACTATAATTGCTGAAATTATTCCTAAAAATATTGTCATCTTTATTCCCCCTGCTTATTATTTTATTTTTTCTTCTATTTTTGTTATTCTTGCATTTTCTTCAATTAGATTCTTATTTAACTTATTTATGTTATCCATTAATTTTACTTTGAAGCTTCCTAAAGGAGTATTACCTTCATCTGCTAATTCTCCTGCAATACCCATAACAAGCGTCCCCATAGCAGCTGATTCTAATCTATTTTTTCCTGTTCCTAAGAAGCTTCCTATTAAACTACCAGTCATACATCCAGTACCTGTTATTCCTTTTAGTTTTGCTGTTCCATTTTCAATCTTTATAACATTTTTACCATCAGATACATAATCAATAACTCCAGTAGCAACTATTACGCATTCTAATCTTTTAGCTGCTTTCTTCACTATTTCACTTATATCTTCTACATCATCAAAAGAGTCCACACCTTTTCCATTAACATCTAGACCACATATATATTTAATTTCTGCTACATTTCCCTTGACCACATCAAATTTCACTTCATTTAAAAGCTTATTAACAAATTCACTTCTTGTCTTTGTTGCAAAAACTCCCACTGGGTCAAAAATCACAGGTTTATTATATTTATTAGCTGCTTTTCCAGCTTGTACAAACAAATCTAGTCTTGATGAATTCATAGTTCCTATATTGATAACTACTGCTGAAGAAATGCCTATTACCTCTTCTACCTCTTCATAACTATAACTCATAAGAGGACTGGCTCCCAGTGCCAAAGTCACATTTGCACAATCATTTATTGTTACTTCGTTAGTATAATGTACTACCAATGGGTTTATTTCTTTAACCTTGTCTATTAACTCATACATAGTTTATATCACCAATACTTTCTCTTTCTTCTTTACTTTATCTTTGATTCTTCAAATTTATAAAAATGATGAACTGGCCCTACCCCGTGTCCCATATCAAAACTATGCTCAATGGCTTCCGTAATATACTTCTTACTTAATGCTACAGATTCCTTAATATCATATCCCAATGCAAGATGAGCTGTTATTGCAGATGATATTGTACATCCAGTACCATGGGTATTTTTTCTATTTAGCCTCTTTGATTTAAATACGTGAAAAATATTCTCACCTATTAATACATCTACTGCATCTCCATCTAAATGGCCACCTTTCATCAACACAAATTTAGGCCCCAGTTCCAATATTTTTTCTCCTGCCAGTTTCATATCTGTAACAGAATTAATCTTTATACCTGTAATTTCTTCTGCTTCAGGAACATTAGGCGTTACCAAGTAAGCCATAGGAATTAGATATTTTATTAAATTTTCCTTTGCTTCAGGTTTTAATAATGAATATCCGCTTTTAGAAATCATCACTGGATCAACTACTAAAAAACTTGGATTATATTTCTTAATGGTATTTACTATATCCACTATTATTTCCGGACTAGATACCATACCTATTTTTACGGCTGCTGGCTCAATATCATCAAAGACTGCTTTTATTTGACTTTTTATTATTTCACCACTTAACTCCTCAACAGCAAAGACACCTTCTGTATTTTGCGCTGTTACTGCCGTAATAACACTCATTCCATATGTACCAATAGCACTAAATGTTTTTAAATCTGCTTGTACTCCTGCTCCCCCCGAAGAATCAGAGCCTGCAATGGTCAGTGTTGGCACTCTATAATTTTTCAAAATTATTCTCCCTCCTTGGTTAATTATGAATTATGAATGATAAATGATGGATTATGAATAGTACAAAAGTGGCTGACTTTAATACAATAAAATCCAGAACATCAAAATCTCACTTTTTTCTTCTGATGTCCTGGATTATTAAGGTTACTATTTTTCTTTTATTATATATTATTATTTTAACATATTTTTATTCACTTATATGATTAAGTAAATATGGTTTTTTTATATTTTTTCTTACAAGAGCTACTAATTTAAATAACTAATGAAAATAGTAGCTAATCCTAAAAAGAAGAAAAATCCTAAAACATCAGTTACTGTGGTAACAAATACAGCAGATGCTAATGCTGGATCTACATTTACTTTTTTTAATATTACTGGAACTATAAAGCCAGCTATTGTGGCAACCACCATATTTAAAATCATTGCTGTACCTATAACTATACCAAACATAAAGTTTCTTTCCCATAGATAACCTATTACTGCAATGGCAGCACCTATGGCGATTCCTGTTGTAAACCCTACTAAAATCTCTTTTTTTAATATTCTTTTAGCATTTTCACCTGTAAGCTCACCTAAAGCTATACCTCTTACTATGATTGTTAATGTCTGTGTTCCTGCATTTCCTCCCATACCAGTAACTATAGGCATAAATGTTGCAAGTGTTACTACTTGTGAAATAGTTCCTTCAAAAATACCTACTACCGCTGAAGCTAAAAGTGCTGTAAGCAAATTTACCATCAGCCATGGAAGCCTACTTTTTATTGATTCTCTTAAGGTTCCATCAACTTTTTCTTCTTCATCTATTCCTCCTAGACGATGAATATCCTCAGTGGATTCATCTTTTATTACTTCCATGATATCATCAGCAGTTACTATCCCTAAAAGCTTTTCCTTTTCATCAACTACTGGCATTGATATAAAACCATACTTTTCAAAGGCATTGGCTACTTCCTCCTGATCCATATCATATCTTAAGGCTATAACATTAGTATTGGTTATTTCTGAAATTTTCATATCAAAATCAGTACATACTATATCTCTTAGTGATACTACACCTCTTAAAATCCTCTTCTTATCCACTACGTATAGATAATATATACTTTCAGCATCTGGTGCTTCCTTTTGAAGATATTTTAAAGTTTCCCTAATAGATTTATTTTCATCTATAGAAATAAATTCTGTAGCCATTATACCACCAGCTGTTTCTGGTTCGTAAGCTAATAATCTTTGGACATCTTTTCTATCTTCCGCATTTATTTTCTCTAAAACGGCTTCAGATTCTTTATCATCTAGCACTCCTATTAAATCTGTTATTTCATCTGAGGACATCTCATTTAAAATCTTCTTCTGTTTACTTTCAGGAAACTTCTTTAAAAGCTTATACTTTTCTTCATCATCATCTTCCTCTTCAATAACTGCTGCAATCATCCATTCTGGTAATCTATTTAATATTTTTCCTACTTCATTTTCATTTTCATGAATTGCATCTAAAATATCTGCTGGATGAATATCTTCAATTATTTCTGCCAACTCTTTATCAGTACCATGAATCAATATTTTTAATAATCTTTTTTCTGTCATTTCTAGATTCATTTTTACTCCTCCTTAAAGGCAGGAAGATTAAAGCTTGCCAGTGAGGCAAACCTCTTCTTCCATAGCTTTATTCACTTTTTTATTTTTACTCTTCAGCTTAATCGGACCAGATTCCATTTACCTCACCACCTCTCAAATATCTAAGCAAAAGTACAAAAGTGGCTAACGCCACGCTTCAGCGAAGGAAGCAACTTTTGTTAGCCAACCAAAAGGTTCTAAAAGAAAAATAAGTCCTTACAAAAATTTAATTAATTTATTTTTCTTTTACGGTTCTTTTGGGGCACTATAATTTTCTTTTTAACGCATTAGTAACACTGTATATAAGAAATGGCTAATTTATTAGTATTCCCTATGCTAAAAATTTTATACTTTTCTAAGCGTTAAAAAAGCTGCACTCTTACCAGAGTACAGCTCTTGAATATAAATAAATAATTAAGCTACTTAAATAAAAGTAGTTTTCTTTTAATTCATCATTCATAATTCGTCATTCATCATTGATTTACGCTTTCCTCCGCTGGCATTATCCAGTTCAGGTACAAGGGTTGATTATGTCATATCTCTCAGCTTTTTGTAGCACCCCTAGCAAATTTTATATATTATTGTCCCTTTTATTGTAAACTTATCTATATATTTTTACAACACTTTATTTTTTAAAATTAACCTATTATATCTTATGTCTATATTTCTCTGGTTTCATATTTTAAAAATTCTTTTTCTTCTTTATTTAAATATGGACTCAATCTTTCATAAACATTTCTATGATATCTATTAAGCCATAATCTTTCTTCCTTGTTTAGCATTTTTACATTAACACCATTTAAATCTATTGGGCAATATGAAATAGTATTAAATCTATAGAATTGTCCATTTTCATTTAATTCATCTTTTACAACTAATAATGTATTTTCAATTCTTATACCATGCTTTCCTTCTTTATATACTCCTGGCTCATTAGTTATTACCATACCTAGCTCCAATGGAACCTTATTTCCACTTTGCCTTAATCCCTGAGGTCCCTCATGAACATTTAAGAAGAAACCTACTCCATGACCAGTTCCACATTTATAATCTAATCCATGTTTCCATAATGGTCCTCTTGCAAGAATATCTAAATTTTCTCCATGGGTTCCCTTTAGAAACTTAGCTCTAGCTAAATTTATATGTCCTTTTAAAACTAAAGTATAATCTTTCTTTTCTTCTTCAGTAAGCTTTCCTAAAACAAATGTCCTTGTTATATCAGTAGTGCCATCAAGATATTGTCCGCCAGAATCAACTAGGAATAATCCTTCTGCTTTTAATTCATAATCACTTTCTTCACTAGCAGAATAATGCATCATTGCTGCATGTTCCTTATATCCAGCTATGGTCTTAAAGCTATCACCTTTAGATAGTTCTCCTTCTGCTCTTAACTGAGACAATTTTTCACTGGCAGAAATTTCTGTAATCTTTTCCTTACCCACATTTTCCTTAAGCCATTTAATAAATTTAACCATTGCAACGCCATCTCTTACCTGACATTTACCTAAGTTCATAATTTCCACTTCATTTTTTATGGCTTTTAAGTCTGTAGTTATATTGCTCTTAAAAATAATTTCACAATTAATTAATGAATATAACCTTGCATTTACTTTTGACGGATCTAATATGACCTTTCCTTTTAACTGTGCTACTGCTTCTTCAATATGATTATAGTCATGGACTTCAATACCTTCCATTAAAAGCAATTCTCTAACTTCATCAGAAACCTTTGACTTATCTATATATAGCTGTGCACTATTTTTAGTTATTATTGCATAACTTAAAACTACAGGGTTAAATAATATATCATTTCCTCTAATATTAAAAAGCCATGCTATATCATCTAATGAAGATATTAACATAGCATCTCCATTCATCATTTCAATAGCTTGTCTTACATCTTCAATCTTATCTTTTGCCATCATTCCACAATATTTAATATCATGTATAAATACTTCTCCTTTAGGCAATTCTGGTCTTTCCTGCCACACATCTTCTAATAAATCATGGGCCATATCTATATTAAATTTATTTTCATTAGCAATTTCTAATAATTCCTTATACTGATTTATTGAATAACATCTTCCATCAAACCCTACAGTTTCTCCGCTCTTTACGTTTTTCTTAATCCACATAGGTAATGTATCAACACCAGCTGTGGCCATCTTCATTAAATCTATCCCTGATTGGTTTAATTCTTCCTGTGCTTGAATAAAATATCGTCCATCAGTCCAAAGCTTTGCTTCATTTTCCCCTACCAATAAAGTACCTGCTGAACCAGTAAAACCTGAAATATATGCTCTTCCCCTATAATGTTCTGAAACATATTCACTTTGATGTGGATCACTACTTGGAATTATATAATAATTTATATTATTTCTTTTCATAGCCTCTCTTAAATTTTCAACATTTCTCACAAATAAGCCTCCTTTTTATTTCATTCACAATTTTATTATACATGTTAATTATTATTTTCAAATATAAAAAACTTATATTTGAAAAATAAAGATAATCTAATTCAATTTAATCATAAAATAAAGCTGCATTAATGCTTACAAAGCTTTTATACTTCTTCTACATTAATCAGCTTTACAATTATATTATTTCTCAAATTTTTTCATATTATTATTCTTTTAATATACTATTAATTTTCCTTTTAATCTTATTTAAAGGATCATCCTTAGAATATGATAAACCTATTTTTTTAGGGCCTACACCACCTTTAGCCTTTATATCTCTTGCTAATTTAATACTTTCTTCTCTATTCATGTACGCCTTCCTAAAATTGCTTCCATATACTATATGATTTACTTTTCTTTTTAGTTAATTTTATTGCTTTAATGATTTTAAAATATGCTCACTTTTTAAATTAGCTTTATTTAGAGAATCTCCTCTATTGGATAAATCAACAGTTTTTGCTCCTACTCCGCCTTTTACCTTTATTCTCTTTGCTAACTTTATGGCTTCTTTAAATGATAGTTCAGATATTTTACTCATAATAAAATGCCTTCTTTCTATGGTTTTAATGTAACCTTTTAATATTCTAATGTTGCAATTATATCAGTTACATAATTTTCAAATATTTTAAATAAATTCACTATAAATCTTTGTTCTACTTCAAAAATATATTCTCGACCTTTTAATATAATAACAATTTTTTTATTATAATATACTGGCGTATAAGGAATAAATAACAATTGATATCTTTGTGCCACAATAGTTGATTTATTTTCATTAATATCTTTTATTACTGTATTTATATTAGTATCCGTTAGATTATATGTTAATTTTAGCTCTCTATTAAATAAGTCATCCATAATTAAATAAGCTACTTTTATATTACTACTTTGAAAATTACAGTAATATTGAGTCAATTCTTTAAATTCCTCTGGCCAATTAAAATGTTCAAAATCTTGTTCTAACTTTTTCCTTATACATTGCCTTTGTATATACTCTTCAAAATTTTGAATTACTTCATATTCAGACTCTATTTTATCTAATATTTTATCCATATTATTTTTTTGTTCTTCAATATTAGCTTGTACTTCATCTTTTGAAATTTTAGCCCACCCTAAAGATACTTCCTTTAAGCCACTAGCTGATATTATTAATATATCTAATATTACAGCCGTTACCATTGAAGCTATAAACACTAAAAAAACCATCCAGATAACTTTTGGTATACCAAAACTATTATTGATTTCTAGCTTTTTTACATCTATTATATTTATGATTACAGCTGCAATAAACAGCCATATACTATAATAAATTCTTCTAATTATCTTAATGTTTTTGCTTATAGCATCTTCTCTACCATAAGTAGTAAATGTAAATATTAAATATAATATGGGAATTATAAAAAATAATAATAATGGATTAAAACATTTATCTATCACAGAATTACCTCTTTATACAGTTATTTTTTTCCATATATTAATATTATATAATTATAAATAAAAAAATAAAATGTAAAGCTATTTTGCTAACTTACATTTTATTTTTTAATTCCTGTATTTCTTTTTCCAGTGCACTAATTCTATCATTTAATTGTCTTATAATATCTTCTTCATATTTCTCATTATAACTTTGCTTTTTTTCTTTATGAGATTTCTTTTTGTTTTTCTTCTTAACAATTCGTTCACCGCCATCAGAAGTTTCTGGTTCTGCTATAAAGGGATTAGATATATTTCGATATTCTGGGCTATAATACCTTCCTGGGCCTGCTTGATAATATTGTTGTTGAGCATTAAACATTACTATTACTTGGGCAATTAACTGTACCCAATTTCCAAAAGCATTTGCCACATTAGAAGGCATATTGCCTGATAATATGCTTCCAATAACTTCTCCTAAAACAGTAATAAGCATTGGATCTATATCTTGAAAGCCAAAGGGAATATCTAAATCACAATATTTATACTTATTTTCACTTGCACCACCAGTAGGATCTATTTCGCACTCTTTATTTTGTTGATTTTCATAGTAACTTTCTTTATTGTCACTTTTTTTATTCTTATTTTTTCTATTAATTTTATCATTAGTAATATCTGCATCCCAAGCCATATATTTTTCCTACTATATAATACTATTGCTTATTACCATATTACGTATATTTAAACTTAAGGGTTCATATTATCTACTATAGTCTTTTCTAAAAAGCTTACTCTTGCTTTTAATTTTTCTATCTGATCTTTCAATTCTTCAATGATGATTTCTAAGCTTTCACTACTCTTTTTATTGCTACCTTCTGAATTATCTTCAGAATTATAATTGGATTCTTTTGAATTACAACTACAAAATGGATTATTTACATTTTTATATCTTAAGTCATAATAACGTCCTGGACCATTTTGAAAATATTGTTGCTGTGCTCCATAAGTTTCTATAGCTTGCCCTACCAAGTTAAGCCAATTTGATATAGCCACAGCTACATTAAAAGGTACACTTCCTGATATAATATTACCAATAACTTCACCAATAGTTAAAAAAAACATTGGATTTATATCTTGGAATCCTCCAGGAATATCTAAATTTACATTAGCACAGCAATTACTATCAGCTCCCCCTGAAGGATCTATATCTGGAATACTACTTGAAATATTATCTTCCTTTTCTACATAACCATTTCTCTTAAGCATTTCATATATTTCATTTAAATCATATATATTCATTTTTTCTCTAAAATTTATAAATAATTGATTTACTAATATTTTATGCCTACTTTTTATTTTAGTAACATTTTATTATTTCTTTTCATAATATATATTATAACACTTAGCAAATAACACTTAGCAAAAGTTATACTCCTATCTTTCGGCATAAAACTAAGCCTCATAGAAATATCCTATGAGGCTTTTTAAATTTAAAAGTCACTACCTGCTAAATATCCTGTTGAAAATGCCATTTGAAGATTATATCCACCTGTTTCAGCATCTATATCAATTACTTCTCCGGCAAAATATAAATTATTTATTAATTTGGATTCCATGGTAGAAGCATTAATCTCCTTTACTTTAACTCCACCTGAAGTTACCTGTGCTGCCTTTATAGTTAAAGTCTCCCTTGCTGTAAGCTTCATTTCTTTTATATATGAAATTATCTTAATTTCATCTTCTTTTTTTAAATCACTGGCTTTAACTTCCACTAAGTTAAGCATTTCAAATATCTGTTTTAAGAAATTTTGTGGTAAAATTCCCTTTAAATTATTTAATACAGTCTTATTACTGTTACTTCTAATTAATTGTGAAAGTTCATCTTTTGATTTATCTTTAAGAAAATCTAAAACCACTTCTACCTCACCATCAGCTAAAGCCTTATTTAAATATGAAGAAATCTTTAATACTGCTGGACCTGATATTCCAAAATGAGTAAATATCATATCTCCTTCTTTTTCAAACTTCTTCTTTTTAACTTTTGCTTGTATATGTACATCCTTCATAGATACACCTTGAAGTTTTTTAACAAATTCCTCCTTTATAACAAGGGGAATTAAAGCTGGATAAATAGGTGTTATTGTATGGCCATGTTTTTTAAGAACTTCATACATACTTCCATCTGATCCTGTTGTAGGGAAGCTTTTTCCCCCAGTTGTAACTATCACTTTATCACCTGTAATAGACCTACCTGTATCCAGTACCACACCTTTTACTACATTCTCCTTTATTATTAAATCTTCAACTTTTGTATTATATAATATCTTAACACAGTTTTCTCTTAATTCATTTTCAAATAAAGCTATTACTTCATCTGCTTTATCGCTTTTTGTATATACTTTTTCATCATACTCTACCTTATATTCTAATCCTTTTTCACTTAAATACTCTAATAATTGATAGTTTGAAAAAGTATATAAAGCACTATATAAAAATTTATTATTAGTTACTATTTTACCAAAAAACTCTTCAATATCTCTGTTATTAGTGATATTGCATCTTCCGCCACCAGTAAGTTTTAACTTCTTGCCTATTTCATTATTTCTTTCTATTAAAATAACTTCATTATTTTTAGCTGCCGTTATAGCTGCCATAATACCTGCTGGCCCGCCTCCTATAACAATAACCTTTGCCATTTTGCCTACACCTCACTATCAGTCATTTGTTTATTTTCTTATTATAACAGAAAAAATATTATGTATATAGTACAAAAGTGGCTGACGCCATGCTTCAGCGAAGGAAGCAACTTTTGTTAGCCAACCAAAAGGTTCTAAAAGAAAAATAAGTCCTTACAAAAATTTAATTAATTTATTTTTCTTTTACGGTTCTTTTGGGGCACTATAATTTTCTTTTTAACGCATTATTAACG
>FR883414.1:0-7249 GCA_000435835.1 Clostridium sp. CAG:221 | reverse complement strand
TATATAAGAAATTGATAATTTATTAGTATTCCCTATACTAAAAAATTTTATACTTTCCTAAGCGTTAAAAAAATAAGAAATAGCTAGTTAGCTATTTCTTATTATCTACAGCAATTTTCCAAACATTCTTGCAACATATTATTTATACCATTTGTCAACTGGCAGTTCTGATTCATTAAGAAACAGTAAATACTTTGATTACTCCACCAATATAAGAATAGTAGTACATAAATTAAATTTATAAATTGCGATCCATAACAAAGTAATATATTAAAAAAATCACAATAGGTAAATTGATTATTGGGATTATTGGCATTACTTAGTAAAGCATCAGCTAAGTCATCCAAAGGCAAACCATTTATTATGCTATCCAAAGTACTACCGCTATTGCAGTTACTATCAAAATTATAATAATCGTAATTATTCATGTCTCATCCTATAATATTGCTATATAAATATTTTATGATTTTTAATTTAATAAGTTCTCTTTTTAGCAATATTTTAACATTTTCTTAGCTCCATTATATGCTGCAATAAAATATCCACCATATATTATAATCATTATAATCATTGTTACTATAATATAATTCATTATATATCCATCACCAAAAACAGAAACTATATCTGAAGAAATCTTTAATCCTACAATTGAATGTACTATAGCAAGTGATACAGGAATCATAAAATAAATTGCTATTTGTACTAAAATAGATCTATTAATCATCTCTTCATCTACACCAATTTTTCTAAGTAATGCATATCTGTCTATATTATCTGCTGCTTCTGATAACTGCTGTAATGCTAATACTGCTGCTGATGCTATTAAAAAGACACTTCCAATATAAATAGCAAGATAAGAAATCATTGTGCCAAATCCAGCTGAATTAGCTAATAAATCTTTCTTTGTAAGATAATATACATATACAGAGTCATCAATATTATTTTCTCTAAATTTGCTAGCTAAATATTCATCACCTTCACTATTTTTATAATTAATATTTAAATATGAATTATATGGTTCCACTCCATTTAAAACTTCATCATTAACTATAAAAGTACATAAATTATTTTCTATCATTTGATTATAAGTAGTCACTTCTATAGACTCTATTTGTGCTGGTAATAATTTTTCTCCGTTTACAACTATTTCAGTATTGTTTTTAGTAGCTTCCATTATATACTTTTTAAAATCTTTTACATCGCTACATACCATATATTTATCATCTGCTAATTTAACTTGTTCTTTTCCTATCATTTCCATAACACTGTTAAACTCTGAAACCTTCATTACTGGTATGTTTTCATTTGAAAATACAGGATAATACTTTTTAGTTTTATTTATAGCCTCTTCAGTAAGAAAATCTCTATAACTATAATCATTATCATATAACTTATACTCTGAATAACTGTTGGCAATACTATCTAAATCTATTCCTTTATTCATAAGTTCTTCTTTTATATCTAACCCTTGATAATTCCAAAAACTAGCATCAAATTGACTTAAATATTTCAAACCTTGGTTTATTGATTTATTTATTCCAAGGCCACCTGATAATGTGCATATAGAAACAAAAAGCATTAAGCATATAAAAGTCATGGAAATAAAGGTTGTATTTATCTTGCTGTTAATTTGTCTTAAGATAAACATATTTAAATTTTTAAAATATTTATTTTTATTACTTTGCATTACTTTTAATAAAAAACCTGAAAGAGCAAAGAAAAATAAAAATGTTCCTAAGGCTCCCATAGCTACGATGATAAATAATGATGATGTAATAATGGCAACACCCATTTTTAACACATAATAATATGCTCCACCTAATAAAGTAATACTTATTATAAAGATAACAACTGATAGCCAAAGATTTCTTACTTTGATATCTTGATTTTTCTTTGCAGCATTTAACAAATCAATTAATTTAACTTTTCTAATAACATTAGAATTAAATAATAAAACTATCAAGTATATTATTGCAAAACATACCAATGTTTTTATAAATGCACTTTTTGAAAAAACAAATTTAAATCTTACAATATCCACTTGGAATAACTTGGCTGTAAATATTGATAACCCTTGCGATAACAATGTTCCTACCACTAAGCCTACAATTAAAGAGAGAATACCTATACATAATGTTTCAATAAATAATATTTTTGAAAGAGTTCCTTTTTCCATCCCTAAAGTCATATATATTCCAAATTCTTTTTTTCTTCTTTTTATTAAATAATTGCTGGCATAAATAATTAAGAATCCTAAGATAGCAGAAATAAATACCGATGCTACGCTCATAACTACATTGACCATTTCGAAGGCACTTTTTTCAGCCTCACTTAAGTTCATCATAATTGTTTGTGATTCTATGGAGTTAAATGTGTAAAATATCGCTACCCCAAATACTAATGTTAAAAAGTAAATTGAATAATCCTTAAAACTTCTTTTTATATTTCTTATTGCAAGTTTAGCATACATCTCTTACATCTCCTCCTAGAAGTGTAATTACATCTATGATCCTATCAAAGAACTTGTTTCTGCTATCATTACCTTTTATAAGTTCATTAAATATCTTTCCATCTTTAATAAACAGTATCCTGTCAGCATAACTAGCAGTAAAAGCATCATGAGTTACCATCATAATTGTTGCATTTAAATCCTTGTTTAACTTTTCCATACTTTCTAATAATACCTTTGCTGATTTTGAATCTAATGCTCCTGTAGGTTCATCTGCTAATATAAGTGATGGATTAGTTATTATTGCTCTTGCAGCTGCAACTCTCTGCTTTTGTCCACCTGACATTTCATATGGATATTTATTTAAAATATCTTTAATATTTAATTTATCTGCAATATTTGTTATTCTCTTATTAATTTCTCCATAATTAATCTTACATATAGTTAAAGCTAATGCTATATTTTCATAAGCTGTTAATGTATCTAAAAGATTAAAATCTTGAAAAATAAATCCTAACTCTTCTCTTCTAAACTTTGCTATTTTTTTTGACGAAAGTTTTGTTATATCATTATTATTTATATATATATGACCACTACTAGCTTTATCTATAGTTGAAATGCAGTTAAGGAGCGTTGTTTTTCCACTGCCTGATGCTCCCATAATACCTACAAACTCTCCTTTATTCACAGTAAAGCTTATATTATTAATTGCTTTAGTAATATTGCCATTCTTACCATAGTATTTTTCAATATTACTTACCCTTAATATTTCATTACTCATTTCTCTAACCTCCAGTATTTACTATACTCATATAATATCGTTAATTCATCATGGTATCCATAGAACTATGTAACAATAACCTTACACTTTTGTAACATAAGCTCATAGATTACCAACAATCTTATGAATTATGAGTGACTGAATAAATCTCCAGAGTTTATAATTAATATTAATCTTCCGCTAAATTATAGTTATTAATAGGAAATACTATTGTTACTTCTGTTCCTACTCCTAACTTTGATTTAATACTTATGCCTAAACCTAGTTTTAAACATAATTTCTTACATAAATATAAGCCCATACCTGTTGAGTTATTATATTTTCTACCATTTTCCCCAGTATAGCCTTTTTCAAATACTTTTTCTATTGACTTTTCACTTATTCCAATACCATTATCTAAAATTTTTAAAATAATATTCTTATCTTTTTCTAAACACCTAATCTTTATATACTTTTCATCCTTATCCATATATTTCACTGAATTAGAAATTATTTGTTGCAAAATAAATTCAATCCATTTGCTATCGCAATAGACCTTTTTTTCTATATCTTCTAGTTGAATCTTAACTCTTTTTTCAATAAGTATGTTTGCATTTTTTCTTATAACTGAATTTATACTATTTTTTAATGGTATTTTCTTGATTATATAATCCCTCTCTACTGTACTGCTTCTAGCATAAAATAATACTTGTTCTATAAAACCTTCTACTTTTTCAATTTCCTCCAAGACACTTTTATTAATATATCCTTCATCATTTTCTAAAATAAGCCTAGCAGATGCTATAGGTGTCTTTATTTCATGTACCCATGTTTCAATATACTCTTTATAATCATTAATATTCCTTTTTAAATCTGCTACTTCATCCTTCATGGATTTAGTACATTCCTCCAGTACAGAATAAATAATATTACTCTCAATAAAATCTCCTGACTCTAATATTTCTGCTATAAAATATTTTTTATCTAGCCCATCTAAATTCTTAAATAAATTATCATAATATTTTTTCCTATTAAAATAATCATAAATATAACAGCTAAATACTCCTATAAGATTTAATATGCTGATAAATACTATTGCATATGTATCTACTTTTAATGCTTTTAAAATAACAACACCTGAAAGAGTCATTACAATATTAATAACCATAAAAACAAATTTTTCTTTAATATATTCAATTAATTTCATACTAATATATAACCTTGTCCTCTCTTAGTTGTAAGCATATTATTGGCTCCAATTTCCTCCATCTTTTTTCTTAGCCTATTTATATTAACTGTTAAAGTATTATCATCTACAAACTCATCATTTTGCCATAAATACTTCATAAGTTCACTACGAGAAACTATTTTTCCTTTATTCTTTATTAAAGTGTAAAGAATCCTACTTTCATTTTTAGTAAGGTCACTTTTATTACCTTCATATTCCATTTCACTGGTGGAAAGGTTATATCTTAATCCATTATATTCATATATCTCCATACTATTATTTCCATAAACTCTTCTTATGATTGATTCTATTCTTGCCAATAAAATGGCTGTATTGTATGGCTTAGTAATAAAATCATCGGCTCCAAGATTCATGCTTATAAGCTCATCCATTTCAGTATCCCTGCTAGTTACAACTATGATAGGTACATTGGACTGCTTTCTTATTTCCTTGCATATATAATATCCATCAAAAACAGGTAGATTTATATCTAATAGTATTATTTTTGGGTTTTCTTCCAAAGCTATGTCCACTATATTTTCAAAGTCAAAGGAAGTAGCTACTTCATAACCATATCTTTTTAAAAAGCTACCTAACTGTTCATTTATCTTTACATCATCTTCAATAATAAAAACTTTATTCATATATAAGTCACCTCTCAATAAATTATATCCATATTTTACATAAAAATAATAGTGCCATATTAATTTTTATTAATATAGCACATAAAATTTATCTATTATCTATTTTTTCAGGATATAAATCATGATTTGCTAATCTGTTAAAAGCAACCTCTTCCCACCTTGTTCCTGACTTTCCATAGTTGCAATATGGATCTATGGAAATTCCACCTCTTGGTGTAAACTTTCCCCATACCTCTATATACTTAGGTTCCATAAGCTTTATTAAATCCTTCATTATTATATTCATACAATCCTCATGGAAATCACCATGATTTCTAAAGGTAAATAAATATAACTTTAATGATTTACTTTCAACCATGTATTTATCAGGTACGTATGATATGTAGATAGTTGCAAAATCTGGTTGACCAGTTATTGGACAAAGGCTTGTAAACTCTGGACAATTAAACTTTACAAAATAATCATTATCTGGATGTTTATTTTCAAATCTTTCTAATATTTTAGGATTATAATCATATTCATATTTAGTATTTTGATTTCCAAGTAAAGTTATTTCCTTCATAAATTAAATCTCCTTAATCTTACTGCTAAGTATTTTTATTATAATTACTCCTAATATACCTGGTATAACTTGTCCTACACATAAGCTAAATGCCATAGCTTTATAAGGTATTCCTAATAAATATGATAACCAAGTAGCTACCCCTAGTCCCGGCACAAATATTATTGGAATTGCTGCTAAATTTATATTTAGCTTATACTTTCTTATGAGAACAATAAGGAATGATGTTGTTATTCCAACTAATCCTCCACCTAGCATATCTAAGACTCCTAAACCTCCCATTATTGTGTTAGATATTATATTTGCAATACCTAATGGTAAAACTAGAAAAGGGAAGATGTATGATAAAGAATATATTGTTGTGGCAATCCTTATTTGAAATTGCCCAAAAGCAAAAGATTGTGTACAAAACATTATAACTACATAAAGAGCAATTACTAATGCTGATAATGTTAACCTTTTTGTTGAATTAATTTTTATATTATTTTCCATGAAAATCACCTCCAAAGCATAAAAAAAGGGCATAAAAATGCCCTATTGTTTTAGAATATAATCTTCACTTCCTAGTTTTGTTTATAGACAGGAGGGTCACGAACTGTCTTATTAAATTTACCTAATTGAGAATATCATACATTTTACCTAAAATCAACTATTTTTGTAATCTTATCATTTAAGTTCTTCTTGCATAATTTCATCTAACAACGCTGGATAATTAGTAATAATCCCATCTACCTTAGCTGCAATAAGTAGCCTCATATATAGAGGTAAATCAACTGTATATACATTAATCTTTAAATTATTGGCATGGACTTCCTTTATTAACTCTGCTGAAACCAGTCTTAAATCTGGATGAATTGCATCAGCCTTTAACTCCTTAGCAACTTTAACTATATTTTCTATAGGCTCATAATATAATAATCCTGTTTTAATTTCTCCATCTATTTGCTTACATAACTTTATAGAGTCTGGATTAAAGCTTGAGATAATTACTCTTTCTTTCATTTCATAATCTTCAATCATATTTATTACATCTTGTTCAATTCCTGCATAATGTATCATATCTGTCTTTAATTCGATATTTAAAATCACATCACTATTCCTTATTAAGTTTAATACTTCTTCTAAAGTTGGAATCCCTGTTCCTTGCACTCCTTCAAACAAAGCTCTTCTAGTTTGAAGTTCTTTAAGCTCCCTTAAAGTAAAATCCTTTACCAACCCTTTTCCTTTAAAGGTTCTCTCAACCTCTTCATCATGAATAACAACTATCTTATTATCCTTTGTTTTATGAACATCAAGTTCAATTCCTGATGCTCCACACTTTATTCCTTCTTCAAAAGCAAGCAATGTATTTTCTGGATAATCAGAACTTGCTCCTCTATGGGCAAAATTTATCATTATACATAAGCCTCCTATTTCTTACTCAATATAATTCATATTCTTATTTCCATAAACTAATACATTATTTTAATTATAATATTCTTAGAATTTATAGTACATATTTAACCATTTCACACAAAATTCCTATAATACCTACTCCGCATAAAAAACCAGTAAATACTCTTCTTCTAAAAATCGAGTAGGAGGTAATCAATTATTTTGATTACCG
>FR883413.1 GCA_000435835.1 Clostridium sp. CAG:221 | reverse complement strand
TCAAGGTGTCCGGGGTTCGATTCCCCGGTAAGCCACCATATTCAATGCTAAGATTATATAAAAAGAAGTACATATTTATATGTACTTCTTTTTTTTGTAAAATTAGTGTGATATGATGAATAGAAATAAAGAAAAATGCTTAAAAGTTAGTGATATAAGCAGGTTATTTTAATATAAGTGAGGGGTATAACATGAAAGTTACAATTAAAGATGTTGCAAAAGAGGCTAATGTAGCTACTTCTACAGTGTCGAGAGTATTGTCTAATAGTCCGAGAATAAGTGAAGAAACTAAGAAGAAAGTTAATAAGGCTATAAAGAAATTGAATTATACGCCTAATGTAGTGGCTAGAGGTTTAGCTAATAATAGAACAAGAATCCTGGCAGTGGTATTACCAGATGGAGCTGAAAAGATGTTTTCCAATCCATTCTTTGCACAAGCTTTAAAGGGAATAAGTGTTTGTGCACAAAAAGAGAACTATTATATTATGTATGGTTTTAAAGATGAGTGCAGTAGTGATGGATGGATAAAACAATTTACTGAAAGTAATTTGGTGGATGGATTATGTCTTTTTAATGCTAAAGATAATGATGAGGATATAGAATATTTAAAAAAAATTAACTTTCCTTTCGTAATAATAGGGCGTCCTGAAGAAGTGAAGGGAGTTTTATGGGCTGATAATGATAATTTTCAAGCTATGTATCTGTTAACACAAAAATTAATAGAGATGGGTCATGAAACAATTGGCTTTATAGGAGCAAAAGGAAATTTAAACATGTCTAAGGATAGATTAGAAGGTTATAAACAAGCTCTTAGAAGTAGAGGTATTGAATTAAGAAAAGAACTTATAATAGAGTGCGATGACTTCACTGAAAAATGTGGTTATGTTGCTATGGATAATATTATAAGAAATGATGCTGTGACAGCTATACTTGCAACAGATGATTTATTAGCTTTTGGTGCACAAGATAAGATTATGGAAAGTGGTAAGGTAAAAATAGCATTGGTGGGATTTAACAATACTCCGCTGGCGGAATATAGAACGATCCCTTTGGCATCGGTGGATGTAAAAGCAGAAGAGTTAGGGTATTATGGTACAAAACTTTTAATAGATAAACTTGAAGGAAAAGCAATAGGGAAGAACTTTTATATAATTGATACAGAACTAGTAGAAAGAAAATCATTATTTGTAAATTTTTAAATTTGTGAAATATTAGTGCAAACGATTGCCAAGCAATGAAAAATAAAGGAAAGTAAAGGAAAAATAGAATAAATTTAAAAAAATAAAGAAATTTAATACTTGTAAACAGTTTCAAAAAATGGTACATTATTAATGTGATATAAAACTTAAATATATATACAGTTAAAAAAACTGTATATATATTTTGAAGAATAAAGCAAACGGTTGCACAGAAGGGAAGATTTAAATGGAGAGAATATGGTGGAAAGAAGCTGTAGGTTATCAAATTTATCCAAGAAGTTTTAAAGATTCAAATAATGATGGCATAGGAGATATAAGAGGTATTATTTCTAAGCTAGATTATTTAAAGGAATTAGGTATAGATGTAATATGGATTTGTCCAATGTATAAATCGCCTAATGATGATAATGGTTACGATATAAGCGATTATCAAGATATTATGGATGACTTCGGAAATATGGAAGATTTTGATTTGATGCTTGATGAAGTACATAAAAGAGGAATGAAGCTTATTATTGATTTGGTAATTAATCATACAAGTGATGAACATCCTTGGTTTATAGAATCAAAGCTTTCAAAAGACAGTAAAAAGAGAGATTGGTATATCTGGAGAGATGGAAAAGATGGTGCTGAACCTAATAATTGGGAAAGTATATTTAAAGGATCAGCATGGCAATATGATGAAAATACAGAACAATATTTTTTACACCTATTTAGTAAAAGACAACCAGATTTAAACTGGGATAATGAAGAAGTGAGACAAGAAATATATAAAATGATAAACTGGTGGCTTGATAAAGGTATTGATGGTTTTAGAGTAGATGCCATTAGTCATATAAAGAAGGAGCCAGGATTAATAGATATGGACAATCCTCATAATTTAAATTATGTATCATCTTTTGACAAACATATGAATGTTGATGGAATACACGAGTATCTTGAAGAATTAAATAAAAATACTTTTTCAAAATATGATATTATGACTGTTGGTGAAGCTAATGGTGTGGATGCCAGTGAATCAGAAATGTGGGTTGGCGAAGAAAATGGTAAATTCAATATGATTTTCCAATTTGAACATTTAAATTTATGGGGAGAAGTGGGAGAAAATAAATTTAATGTTAAAGAATATAAGAAAGTCCTTACAAAATGGCAAAATGCACTGGAAGGAAAAGGATGGAATGCATTATTCGTTGAAAATCATGATATTCCAAGAGTAGTTTCTTCATGGGGAAATGATAACGAATACTTAGAAGAATCAGCTAAGGCATTTGCCTTAATGTATTTTATGCAAAAAGGTACTCCATTTATTTATCAAGGACAAGAAATTGGTATGACAAATGTTAGATTTGATTCTATTGAAAAATACAATGATGTAAAGAGTATAAATATTTATGAAGAAAAAATTAATGAAGGAGTTAGCGTTAATGAAGCTTTAAAAGCAGTTGCAAGTATTTCAAGAGATAATGCACGTACTCCTATGCAATGGGATTCAACCAATTATGCAGGTTTTAGTGAAAATACTCCATGGATTGATGTCAATGAAAATTATAAATCAATAAATGTTGAAAGTCAGTTAGCTAATGAAAATTCAGTGTTGAATTTCTATAAAAAATTAATAAAGATTAGAAAGGAAAACCTTTCTTTAATATATGGAAGATATGACATGATTCTTGAGGAAGATGAAAAGATTTATGCATATACAAGAACTTTAGATAATGATAAATATGTTGTAATAGTAAATTTATCAGATGAAGAAGCATTATATAAGTATGATGATTTAGATCTTATTTATGAAAATTTAATGCTTGCAAATTATAAGGTAAGAGAACATGGTATTTTAAAAGAAGTGGTATTAAAGCCTTACGAGGCTAGATTATACAAGGTATAAAAGAAGTGGTATTAAAGCCTTATGAGGCTATATTATACAAGATATAAAAGAATTAATGAGGGGGAATAAAAATGGTCAAAAACAACAAAAAGGGTAAATTATTTTCATTTGATTTTTGGCAAAAGTTTGGTAAAACTTTAATGGTAGTTATTGCAGTAATGCCTGCTGCAGGTTTAATGATTTCTTTAGGAAAATTAATTGGTATGTATTCACCAGCTGATGCTGGATTTCTTCAAGGGGTATCAAGAGTATTAGATACTATTGGATGGGGATTTATAAATAACATGCATATATTATTTGCTGTTGCCATTGGTGGATCATGGGCTAAAGAAAGAGCAGGTGGTGCTTTTGCATCAATTATAGCATTTATACTTATTAATAGAATTACAGGAAGTATTTTTGGTGTAAACAGTGATATGCTTTTAGATAGCACTGCAACAGTAAAATCACTTTTTGGTAGCACATTAGTAGTTTCAGATTACTTTATTGATATTTTAGGATCACCAGCACTTAATATGGGTGTGTTTGTTGGTATAATTTCAGGTTTCTTAGGAGCAGTAATATATAATAAGTACTATAATTTCAATAAGCTTCCACAAGCATTAAATTTCTTTAATGGTAAGAGATTTGTACCTTTCGTAGTTATTTTATGGTCTACAGTTGCAGCAATTGTATTATCAGTTGTATGGCCATTTGCACAAGGTGCTTTAAATAGCTTTGGTATGTGGCTTGCTAACTCAAAGGATACAGCACCAGTATTAGCACCTTTTATTTATGGTTGTTTAGAACGTTTACTATTACCATTTGGACTTCATCATATGCTTACAATACCAGTAAACTATACAGAACTTGGTGGAGTTTATACAGCATTAACTGGAGCTTCAGCAGGAGTGACAATTGCAGGTCAAGATCCATTATGGTTTGCATGGATTACAGATTTAATTAACTTAAAAGCAGCTGGAGATATGGCAACTTATAATAATATAATATCAACAGTAGTTCCAGCAAGATTTAAAGCAGGACAAGTTATTCTATCAACTGCTTCATTAATGGGTGTTGCTTTAGCAATGTATAAAAACGTTGATGCAGATAAGAAGAGCAAATATAAATCAATGTTTATTTCAACTGCAATAGCAGTATTTTTAACAGGGGTAAGTGAACCAATCGAATTCTTATTCATGTTCTTATCACCAGTTTTATATGTAGTTTATGCTGTTATAACAGGATTAGGTTTTGCAATAGCAGGTTTAATCAACTTAAGAGTACACGCATTTGGTGCAATTGAATTATTTACTCGTTTACCAATGCTTGTTAAAGCTGGACTTACTTCAGATATAATCAACTTTGTAATAGTATGTGCAGTATTCTTTGCATTAAATTATGGAGTATTTACATTCTGTATTAAGAAGTTTAAAATACCTACTCCAGGACGTCTTGGAAATTATGATGAAGAAGAATCAAGTGCACAAAATGAAGCTGCAGTAACATCAAATGATTTACAGGTTTTAAACATTATTGAACTTTTAGGAAGCAAAGAAAATATAGAAGATGTAGATGCATGTATGACTAGATTAAGAGTTACAGTTAAAGATTTAGATAAAGTAGCCAGTGAAGATAAATGGAAACAAAATGGAGCTTTAGGCCTTATCTTAAAAGGAAATGGTGTACAAGCAATTTATGGACCTAAGGCAGATATATTAAAGAGCAATATTCAAGATATAATAGGAGTATAAAATTATGAAGCTTATGACATTGAATTGTCATTCATGGCAGGAAGACAACCAGTTAGCTAAGATAAAGATCTTAGCTGAAAGAATAAAAAAAGAACAATATGATGTTATAGCATTGCAAGAAATAAGCCAACATGTTGATGGAGAATATATTTCAGGAAATATAAAAAGCGATAATTATGTTCAAGTGCTTATTAATGAGTTAAACAGCATAAATGAAAACGCTTATGAATATGTATGGGACTTCTCTCATATAGGATATGATGTATTTGAAGAGGGGCTTGCAATAGTATCTAGACATAAGATAAAGTCATATGATTCATTTTATGTTAGCGAGGACCAAAATAAAAATAATTATAAAAGCAGAAAGATAGTGAAAGCAACTATAGAGGCAAATGGAAAAGAAATTGATTTCTTTTCCTGCCATCTAGGTTGGTGGAATGATCAGGATGAACCATTTAAAAATCAAGTGGATAATCTAATAAAGCATATTGATAATAACAAGCTTTCATTCATTATGGGAGATTTTAATAATAATGCATTGTTAAAAGATGAAGGATATGATTATATCATTGCACAGGGTATGATAGATACTTATAAAATTGCAGAAGAAAAAGATTCAGGTATCACTGTTAAAGGCACAATAGATGGCTGGAAGGAATGCAGTGAAGATAAGAGGCTTGATTTAATATTAAGTAATAAAGAAATAAAAGTTAAAGACTCAAAGGTGATATTTAACAGAGAAAATGATATTGTATCAGATCACTTTGGAGTTGAAATAAATATAATATTATAAAATATATAGCACCACACAAAAAAAGAGCTGTGTCAATTGAAGAATAACTTCAATATGATACAGCTCTTTTTTTCCGTAAAAAAATTATACGGTGGAAAACTTATGGACATGGAACAATAAATAATTATGAATTATAAATTATGAATTATGAATTAAGGATGAAACTCGAAGAGTTTCTGAGAAATATATATTTTCTAAACTCCCATAGGGGAGTTTATTCCTTCATTCATCACTCATCATTCATAATTCATCATTAACTAAGTTCATAATTAAATTAGAATTTTCTAATTTTAGATATTGCTGTTACAACTGGTATGGTAATAACTGCAGATGCTATAGCTTCTGCAACTCCATTAGTACCTATAACTGTAAGTAATGCTCCAGCTACCATATCAGTAGAAATTTGTTTAGCAGCAGCGTATCTGTCAAGGTATAAGATATATGTAAGTCCAAGAACTCCAATGGTATTTGTTAAAGTTCCAGCAATTGAAGCTACACCAATTGAAATACTTTTGTTCTTAATTTTATTTTTAATAAAAGTATATACATAATATGTAACTATTCCAATTAATATTCTTGGAAGTAATGCAATTATAGGATTCATAAATATAAATGATGTTAAATTAGGTGCAGTTATATTCTGATACATTGAGAATAATCCAAATATAAGACCAATGGCACCACCAACTAATGGTCCTTCTAATAGAGCTCCAATAATTACAGGTATATGCATTATAGTTAAATTCATTACTGGAAGATGAATAATTCCTAGTGGAGTAAGTCCAAGGAAAATAGATATACCACCAAGCATTCCAATAACAACGAGCTTTCTAGTCTTAGATCTAGAATTTTTTAAAGTATTGTCCATAGAGACCTCCTACGATTGTTAATATTAGATTAAATCAATTTAATTATATTTTTAAATGTAAATAATAACAATATTTTTTTTAAAAAAATGTCAATAAACGGTGAAAAATATTTATTGGCTAATATTTAACAGATATATCTTGAATAGTATAATATATATAATATAAAATATAGCTTGATAATAATTGAAGGAGTAGATTGATATGGAATTATTTAAAATAAAGGATTTAGTATTTAGAAAAGAAGATTTTTTAGATGATATAAGTGAGTTTGAAGATATATTACCTATAATAGAGGAATTACAAGATGGATTAACTTATGAAGAAATAGAGTGTGTTGGAGTAAATGACTGTTGTAATGAAACAAATAAGAATTATGTTGTTGAGATACAAGGATTTATAGATTCAAATGATGAATTTATTACTAAGGAAGAATTGATGGCATTAGAAAATGTTGATGAAGGAATGTTAGATACATTTATCATTACAATTCATATGTGTGTAAATTGTGGCAAATGGGTATTAGGTATTTTAGAGGATGAAATATAGCAAAATGAAGGAAACTATAAAGGAGCTTTTTTTAAAGATATCTAATAATATAAAGATAGAGGGAAAAAACATAAGAATTAAGGTATATATTATTATCTTAATCCTAGCTCTTGTATCTATTGTTTTTAACATAACTAAGCCTATGAGTAAAAAAGAATTGATTAATCAGTTGGAAATGGCGCTATTAAAAGGAAAAGAAAACTGGGTAGAAAGAAATATAAAGATTGATGGAGCAAAAGCAGAAAATGATGAATTAAAGCCATTAATTCATTATTATTTACTTAATAATAAGGATGTTGAGCAGGTAATTAGTAATCTTAAAAAGAATAATAATAGTGGAAATCTTACCATTGAAAGTGAAAAAAGCCTTTTAGGTGAAAATTATTATCTAAATTTAAGTACTATAAGTATAAATATTACTTCCGATATAAAAGAAGCTATCATATACATAAATGGAAGAGAAGTAAATAAAGAAGAACTAGTTTCATTAATACCGGGAACATATGAAGTGGCATATAAACTGAAAACGGATTATGGTGATGTTGAAGAAACTAAGGAGATGGATATATTATCTTCTGGCGATGTAAAGATTGAAGTAGCAGCAGAATATATAACTTTATATTCTAATTTCAGTGACGCAAAAGTTTATATTAATGAAAAAGATACTAAAAAAACTGTTAGTGAAATTAAGAAATATGGACCTATACCAAATAATAAAGATATAACTATTTATATTGCAAAGGATTTTCCGTGGGGAGTTATTAAAAGTCCAGAGATAAAAGTGCAAGAGGATAATATTTTAAAAATTGATATAAACATGGCTAATGATGAACTTTTGGCAACAATTGAAAACACATTAAGAGAATTTTATAACAGCTTATTTGATGCCTTAAATAATAAAGATTCATCTTTAATAGAAAACGTTGAGGAAAACTCCAGAGAAGAAGTTTTTAACTCTATTTATGAAAAACCAAAGGTTTTTGCTAATAACTATACTATCTCTGATTTAGAATTGAAAATTGCCAATAGTGAGTTCAAATATGAAAATGAAAAGTATGTGGCAAATATATTAGTGGATATGGATTATAGTGTTGCAAAAAAAATACTTCCTTTTATAAAGGAGCAAAAAGAAGAACGATTTTTGCTTAGTTTAATATATAATGAAGAAAAATGGCTAGTTGAAAGTAGTCAAAGAATAGAACTAAAATTAGAGGGCCAATAAGTATATAGTAAGAACAAATGGGAAAATATTAAAAGTAGGAGGAGGAAATGGAAAAAAGAGAAGGAATTTTAAAGGAAACACCAGAATATGAAGATTATGATGTAAATGAAGCTAAATTATCTGTTCAAGAGCTAAGAGAATTAGGTATAATAAAATGTGGTGGTTGTAAAAGCAGTGGGAAATGTGCTACATGCAATTGTTCAACTGGTTGTTGTAAGAAAAGCACAAAATTAGAAATTAAGAAGTAATCATTTAGAGGAGAGGTATTATGAAGAAGCCTAGCATATTTAGTAAGGATTATGAAAAAATAATGAGGAAACGAAAGAGAAAGAGAATAGTTATTGGAATTCTTTCTATATGTATTATAGGTATATTGGTAACAGAAGTTGCTAATTATGATTTTTCTAAGTTAAAAGATAGACTGCAGGCCTGGGTTGATGAAGATAAGGAAAAATATGTTGGAGATCAGTTAGTAGACACTGATGAAAGTATAGGGAGCACAGAGGTAGAAGAGCCAGTAGTGGAAGAGGTGCCTTCAGAAAAGTATTTAGATGTAACTATTTCAGATACTCCTATAAGCTTTAAAATAAAAGAAGAAAATTCACAAATACTAATTGAATCTGTTAAGGAAGTGCCAGAAAATTATTATATATATATAGGTAATAATGGTGAAGATGCAGTAGTATTAGATCCAAATCAAAATATTAACATAGTATATGCTAGCGGAGAAATAAAGAATGTAACATTAGCACAATATATAGGTCCAGATGGAGAAGTATATATTAAAGATAATATAAGAAATTTATATCAAGGATATATATGGCATAGTACACCAGTACAGATAAGTGAAAAAAAGGTTGCATATATTACTAATATTCCGTATTTTGGATATAATTTAAATAAGTATATATCCATAATAGATATAGATAGTAATACACACTCTACTATATGGGCTTCTAAAGCAACAGAAATTGTTTTTGAACAGATGAATGAAAAAGGTTTAGAGGTAAATATTGACGGTAATTTAAGATATATTACTTCAAATGGAGAGTTGATACAATAGATAAAGGAATTTTATTGAACAAATATTTGAAAATATTAGCTTATATATGTTATAATGACTAAGTTGTATTATGTAACAAGAGATACTAATTGTAGGAGGAATATACAATGGAAGCTAAAATGGAAAAAATCGACGTTAATGTTGTTAAATTTGAAGTAAAGGTTGAAGCTGATAAATTTAAAGAAGCTTTAACAAGAGCATATAAGAAGAATGTTAAGAAATTCAATGTGCCAGGATTCAGAAAAGGTAAAGTGCCAATGAACGTTGTAAAGAAATACTATGGAGTAGAAGTTCTTTTAGAAGATGCAGTTAACTTTGCAATAGAAGGAAGCTATGCAAATGTATTAAAGGAAAACAATGTAAGACCTGTAGATTTCCCAAAAGTTGAAGTAGTTCAAGCTGAAGAAGGAAAAGATTTAATATACACTGCTGAAGTAACTGTTTATCCAGAAGTAGAACTTGGAGCATACAAAGGGTTAAACGTTGAAAAGAAAACTTATGAAGTAACTGAAGAAGAAGTTGCTGCTAAATTAAAAGAAATGCAAGAAAAGAATGCAAGAGTTGAAGTTAAAGAAGGAGCTATAGAAAATGGAAATATAGCTGTTATAGACTTCAAAGGATTCATTGATGGAGTTGCATTTGAAGGTGGAGAAGGACATGACTATTCATTAGAAATAGGTTCAGGTTCATTTATAGATAACTTCGAAGAACAATTAGTAGGAGCTAAAGCTGGAGATAAAGTAGAAGTTAATGTTACTTTCCCAGAAAACTATGGAAAAGAAGAATTAAACGGAAAGCCAGCTAAATTTGAAGTAGAAGTTAAAGAAGTTAAAGCAAAAGAATTACCAGTACTTGATGATGAATTTGCTAAAGAAGTTTCAGAATTCGAAACTTTAGAAGCTTTAAAAGAAGATACTACTAAGAAATTAGAAGAAGCAAACACTGCAAGAGCTGAAAGAGAATATGAAGAAGCTATATTAAGAGCTGTAGTTGAAAATGCTAAGATGGATATACCAGCTGTTATGGTTGAACAAGAAATCGACAGAATGGTTCAAAACTTAGCTCAAAGATTACAATATCAAGGATTAACTTTAGAACAATACTTCCAATTCACTGGAACAGATGCAGAAAAAATGAGAGAATACATGAAAGAAAATGCTGAAACTAAAGTTAAAACTGAATTAGTTTTAGAAGCTCTTCAAAAAGCTGAAAAAATGGAAGTTCTTGATGAAGAATTAAAAGAAAAAGCATCAGAAGTTGCAAAACTTTACGGAGCTAACGATGAAAAAATGGTTGAGTTATTATTACAAAACCAAAGAGAAGCATTAGTAGCTGACGTAATGACTTCAAAAGTTATAAACTTCTTAAAAGAAAATAACTAATCTTAAATAGAAAAAAGAATTGCCAGAAGAAATTCTGGCAATTCTTAAAATATATCATTAACAAATTAATGTAAATTATATATAATTTAATTATCATTACTTTTATCATTTTGGATATATTATTAAGAGAAGGGTTAAAAGAGAAAAGGAGGGAGCAAAATGAGTTTAGTTCCAATGGTTGTGGAGCAAACAGGTAGAGGAGAAAGATCATACGATATATTCTCAAGACTGTTAAAAGATAGAATTATTATGTTGAGTGGTGAAATCAATGATGATACTGCTAACTTAGTCGTTGCTCAATTATTATTTTTAGAAAGTGAAGATCCAGATAAGGATATATATTTATACATAAATAGTCCTGGTGGTTCAATTACTTCAGGTATGGCTATTTATGATACAATGCAATATGTTAAGCCAGATGTAAGCACTATTTGTATTGGAATGGCAGCATCGATGGGAGCATTTTTACTTTCATGTGGTGCTAAAGGTAAAAGATTTGCACTTCCAAATGCTGAAATAATGATACATCAGCCTTTAGGTGGATTTAAAGGTCAGGCAACAGATATTGATATTCATGCTAAGAGAATATTAAAAATCAAAGAAAAACTTAATTTAATATTAAGTGAAAATACTAATCAAGATATTGAAAAACTAAAGAGAGATGTTGAAAGAGATTACTTTATGGAAGCTGATGAAGCTAAAGAGTACGGTATAGTTGATGAAGTAATAGTAAGACATGGTAAATAGTAAAGTTATTATAGATTGAAAAAGATGAAGTGAGGTGAGGTTATGGCTAAATATGAAGATAAGAAGCAATTAAAATGTTCTTTTTGTGGTAAAAGTCAAGACCAAGTAAAAAGATTAATTGCAGGGCCGGGAGTATATATTTGTGATGAGTGTATAGACTTATGTTCAGATATAATTCAAGATGAGTTTGAGGAAAGTGTAGAGTTAGATACAACTTCATTACCAAAGCCATCTGAAATTAGAAATTATTTAGATCAATATGTTATTGGTCAAAATAGAGCTAAAAAATCATTATCAGTTGCAGTTTACAATCATTATAAAAGAATAAAAAGCAATGTGGTTGATGATGATGTGGAAATACAAAAGAGTAATATTTTACTATTAGGACCTACAGGTTCAGGTAAAACACTTTTAGCACAAACATTAGCTAAATTCTTAAATGTACCATTTGCTATAGCTGATGCTACAACATTAACAGAAGCAGGGTATGTTGGAGAAGATGTTGAAAATATTCTTTTAAAACTTATACAAAATGCTGATTACGATGTTGAAAAAGCAGAAAAGGGTATAATTTATATTGATGAAATAGATAAAGTTGCTAGAAAATCTGAAAATCCTTCAATTACAAGAGATGTTTCAGGAGAAGGTGTTCAACAAGCTTTACTTAAAATATTAGAAGGAACAGTTGCATCAGTGCCTCCTCAAGGTGGAAGAAAACATCCACATCAAGAGTTTATCCAAATAAATACTTCTAATATATTATTTATTTGTGGTGGAGCTTTTGATGGTATAGATAAGATAATTGAAAAGAGAACTAGAAAGAGCTCAATGGGATTTGGAGCTGATATAGACTCTAAAGAAACTAAAGATGTTGGAGCTTTATTGAAAGATTTATTACCAGAAGATTTATTAAAATTTGGACTTATTCCAGAGTTTGTTGGAAGAGTACCAATGATAGTTTCTCTTGAATCTTTAGATCAAAATGCATTAATTAATATTTTAAGTAAGCCAAAGAATGCCTTAATTAAACAGTATTCTAAGCTTTTTGAAATTGATAATGTTGAATTAGAATTTACAGAAGAAGCTTTAAAAGCTGTTGCTGATGAAGCAATTAAGAGAAAGACTGGTGCTAGAGGTTTAAGAGCTATCTTAGAAGATATATTGGTTGATGTAATGTTTGAAGTTCCTTCAGATGAAAATGTATATAAGGTTATCATTACTGAAGAAGCAATCAAAGAAAAGAAACAACCAGAATTACTTAGATTAGCAGATAATGAAACAAGACCTGCTATAAAAGTTAAAAAAGCAAAAAAGAAAAAAGGTGCTGAAACAGCTTAATTTTTTAAGGATATTATAAAATAATTATTTATTTTATAATATCCTTTTTTATATTTTTATTGTTTTAATATAAGAATAGATGAATATTTTTAAGTTAATAATACTAATAATTAAATGCAAATGGAGGGTATTATTAAATATGAGTGAATTTTTGATTTTTTTACAAATAGTAATGATGATTTTATTCATAATTTATCTCTTTAATAGTAATAGGAATAATTATAGTAAAGTAAATGTTATTGACAAAGAAAATAGAAAAGAAATGGAAAAGTTAATTAAGTTAAGAAGTGTAAGGTTAACAGAACCGTTAACAGAAAAAAGTAGGCCTTCGTCTTTTGATGAGATTATAGGGCAGAAAGAAGGAGTAAAGGCCTTGAAAGCTGCTATTTGTGGTCCAAATCCACAGCATGTAATTATATATGGTCCTCCTGGTGTAGGAAAGACTGCTGCAGCACGATTGGTGCTAGAATATGCAAAGAGTATGGAAAATTCACCTTTTAAGAAAGAAGCAAAATTTGTAGAAATAGATGCCACAACATTAAGATTTGATGAAAGAGGTATAGCTGATCCACTTATAGGCTCAGTACATGATCCAATTTATCAAGGAGCTGGATCTTTAGGAGTAGCAGGTATTCCACAACCTAAACCTGGTGCAGTAACAAAGGCTCATGGAGGAGTACTTTTTATTGATGAGATTGGTGAACTTCATCCAATAGAACTAAATAAGTTGCTAAAGGTATTGGAAGATAGAAAAGTATTTTTAGACAGTTCATATTATAGTTCTGAAGATCCTAATATGCCTTCTTATATAAAGGAAGTCTTTGAGAGAGGTCTTCCAGCGGATTTTAGACTTATAGGGGCTACCACTAGGGGACCAGAGGATATTTCACCAGCTATTAGATCAAGGTGTGTAGAGGTATTTTTTAAACCTTTAGAATGTAATGAAATTCGAACTATAGCATTAAATGCAATAAATAAGATAAACTTAAGTATATCAGATAGAGGCCTAGATATGATTAGTAGGCATTGTAGCAATGGTAGAGAAGTTATAAATTTAGTGCAGCTTTGTTCAGGTGTAGCCATAAATGAAAAACGTAACTATATAAGTGAAGAGGATATATTATGGGTTATTGAAAATGGTGAGTATCACGAAATAGTTGAAAAGAGTGTTAGAAATAAGCCAGAAATAGGTATAGCCAATGGATTAGCAGTGCATGGAAGTAACATAGGCATTTTGATGGAAATAGAAGCAGTGGCTAAATTAAATAAAAAGAAAAAAGGAAGCTTAAAGATATCAGGAATTATTGAAGAAGAAGAAATTTCAAGTGATAATAGAAAAATGATTCGTAAGAGTACGGCATATTCATCAATAGAAAATGTAATTACGGTACTAAATAATTTATATAACTTAAATTGCGATGAATATGATATTCATATAAGTATACCTGGAGGAATGCCTGTGGATGGACCATCAGCAGGAATAACAATAGCAACAGCAATATATAGTGCAATCACTAAAAGGCCTATAAATAATAAGGTAGCTATGACAGGAGAAATAAGCATTTTAGGTTCTGTAAAACCAGTAGGAGGAGTTATAGCTAAGATTATTGCAGCATCAAAAGCAGGAGCAGAAAAAGTACTAATTCCTATTGATAATTATAGTGAAGGGTTATTAAAGAGTGAAAAGATAGCTATTCTTCCTGTAAGGAATATAAAGGAGGTTATAGAAAATGCAATAATGCCTGCAATTGATACCATTGAATCAGTAGATGTTTTATCAGCGGAAAGATATCAGTAGGATAGCTTGAATTGCCAAATACATCTTAACTAAAGTTGAAAAAATGTTCTTTTATGTGTATACTAAGTAGGTTAGATAAAATAATTTGTAAAAGGATTGAATGGAGGGGGAAAATGAATAAGGATTCAATTAATTTACCAGCTATTCCTCTAAGAGGGATTACTATTTTTCCCAATATGATTATACACTTTGATGTCGGTAGGGAAAAGTCGATTTCAGCATTAGAAGAATCAATGTTAAAAGATAGCAAGATATTTTTAGTATCTCAAATAGATCCAGAAATTGAGGATCCAAAGAGAAGTGAAATTTATTCCATAGGGACTATATGTAAGATAAAGCAAATTTTAAAGCTGCCAAAAGGCGTTACAAGAGTATTAGTAGAAGGCGTTGAGAGAGCAGCTATAATTGACTTAATAGATGATAAGAAGTTTATGGAAGTTGTAGTAGAGAAGATTGACGATGAACTAAACTTAAAAGATGAAAATGAAGATTCAGCTTTAAGAAATTTACTATCTAAAGCCTTTAAAGAATATATTAAGGTGACAGAAGGTGATGAAAGTAAAGTCATTGAAGTTATAACTAAAGAAGAAGAACTAGGAAAAGTCACAGATTTAATAGCTGCATATATTCAATTAGATGAAGATAAGAAACAAACTATACTTGAAACAATAAACGTTAGTGAGAGAATTGAAAAACTACTAGTGTTTATTAAGGAAGAAATAGAAATTGTTAAGATAGAAAATAGTATAGGAAAAAAAGTTAAAAACAAATTGGATAAGTCTAATAAAGAATATTTCCTAAGAGAACAATTAAAAGTAATTCAAGAAGAGCTTGGAGAAGATGATGAAAAAAATGAAATAGATAATTATGCAGAGAAAATAAATAAGGCAAAAATGCCAAAAGAAGTTCGAGAAAAAGCTGAACGTGAACTATCTAGATTAAAAACATCATACTCAAGTGATGGAAATAATATTAGAAATTACCTAGATTGGCTTATAGAATTGCCTTGGAACAAATCAAGCAATGATTCTTTTGATATAGAAAAAGCAGAGAAAATTCTTGATGATGAACATTATGGACTAGAAGAAGTGAAAGAAAGAATTTTAGAGTATTTAGCTGTAAAACAATATACTAAATCACTAAATGGGCCAATTCTTTGTTTAGTAGGTCCTCCAGGTGTTGGTAAGAGTTCTATTGCTAAATCTGTAGCTAACTCTTTAAATAGAAAGTTTGCTAGAATTTCACTTGGTGGATTAAGAGATGAAGCAGAAATAAGAGGTCATAGAAGAACTTACGTAGGAGCTATTCCTGGAAGAATTATTTATGCCTTAAAAGAAGCTAAAGTAAACAATCCATTGATATTATTAGATGAAATTGATAAATTAAGTTCAGATTATAAAGGTAATCCAGCAGATGCACTTTTAGAAGTCTTAGATCCTAAGCAAAATAAAACTTTTAGAGATACATTTATGGAAGTAGATTTTGATTTATCTAATACTTTATTTATTACAACAGCAAATACTTTAGAAACTATTCCGAGACCACTTCTTGATAGAATGGAAATAATAGAAGTATCAGGCTATACTTATGAAGAAAAATATCATATAGCTAAAGAACATTTAATTCCTAAGGCCTTAGAAGAGCATAATACAGATGCAGAAACAATAAAGATTTCTGAAGGCGCTATAAGAGAGATTATAAATAGTTATACTAGAGAATCAGGAGTAAGAAGTCTTGAACGTCAGATAAACAAGGTTATAAGAAAATCAATAACTGAAATGGTTAAGAAAAAGAAAAAGAAGGTTACTATTACAGTAAATAATCTTCAAAAATATTTAGGAAATAAATATTTTGAATTTGAGAAAACAGATAGACAAGATACAATAGGCGTTGTTCATGGATTAGCATGGACTGCATATGGTGGAGATACACTTCCAGTAGAAGTTGTAGTGATGAAAGGTAATGGGAAGTTAGAACTTACTGGAAAGCTAGGAGATGTTATGCAAGAATCAGCAAAAGCAGCTTATAGCTATGTAAGAGCTAACTGTAAAAAATACGGCATTGATGAAGACTTCTATAAGAGTACGGATATTCATATACATGTACCTGAAGGAGCAGTTCCTAAAGATGGACCTTCAGCAGGGGTTACTATTGTTACAGCTTTAGTATCGGCCCTATCTAAAAAGAAAGTTAAAGGTACTGTAGCAATGACAGGTGAAGTAACTTTAACTGGAAAAGTGCTTCCTATTGGTGGTGTGAAAGAAAAGTGTTTAGCAGCACATAGAATAGGAATAGATACAATAATTTTACCTAAAGATAATGAAAAAGATATAATAGAGATTCCTAGTACTGTAAAAAATAAATTAAATTTAATTTTTGCAGCTCATGTGGAAGATGTATTAAAAAATGCTTTAATTGGAGTTGAAAATATTGATAATTAACAAGTCAGAATTTATAACATCAGCGGTTAGAAGAGAACAATATCCAGAAGATGGACTTAACGAAGTAGCTTTCGTTGGAAGATCTAATGTTGGAAAGAGTTCAATAATAAATGCTTTAACTAACAGAAGAAAGTTGGCTAAAGTATCACAAACCCCAGGAAAGACAAAACTAATAAATTTCTTCTTAATAAATGATGCATTTTATTTAGTTGATTTACCAGGATATGGTTATGCCAAGGTATCAAAGAAAGAACAGGAGTCCTGGGGAAAAACAATAGAAACTTATCTAACAGCTCGTGAAGAACTAAAGAGAGTTATATTGCTAGTTGACTCAAGACATAAGCCTACAGCAGATGATATTACTATGCATGAATGGATAAAACATTATGGATATGATGTAATAGTAGTTGCAACTAAAAGTGACAAACTTTCTAATAATGCTTTGGCAAAAAGCAAGAAAATAATAAAAGAAACATTAAATTTAACTGAAAATGATACATTATGTTTCTTCTCTTCTTTAAATAAGAAGGGTGCGGAACAATTAAATGATATCTTATTTGGTGATTTAGCTGAATAGAGAGCTGCCTTATGGCAGTTCTTTTTTTATAGAAAAAATAGTATAAAAATAAAGCATTGAATAAAATAGTGTCAAATTAATTGTTAGAGAATAGTATATAGTATAAATTTAATTATAAATTTAAATCAATAGGAGGAATCAATTATGCAAATGAACGATATCATTGGTGAAATGCAACCATCAGATTATTCATCAATTGGCAATAGCTGTTGTTGCGGATGTGGCAATTTAGGTGGATTAGGCAATGGTTATGGATTAGGCAATGTTGGTATTGGAAACTGCGGATTTGGTTGGTGGATTTGGATATTATTGATATTATTCTATACTAATCAAGGAACAAATAATGTAGGAAATAATTGTTGTTGTTGTAATACAGGATCAAATGACTCCTGCTGTCAAGGAAATTCCAATAATGGATATGGAAATGGAAGTTGCAGTGGATGGTTATTCTTATTAGTTATCTTATTCTTATGTAGCGGATGTAATAATGGATTTGGTAGCGGATTCGGAAACTTCGGATTAGGAAATTGTGGATTTGGTAATAGTGGAATTTGTGATGGACTAGACGGCCTTGTTGGCGGATGCTACTAGAAAGAAAATAAGGAGGAGATGTTGAAATGTCAAAAAAACATTATCATAAAGATGAATGTTGCTGCTGCTGTCAGCCATGTTGTCCACAAAACAACAATTACAACAATGGTGGATGCTGCGGAAATCCATTTTCAGGAATTAATAGTTGTGTAGCACCTATTATATTCTTATTAATAGCTTGTGGATCAGGACTATTATGTAGTGGTTCATCATATCTAATTATTTTATTATTCTTGCTATGTGGAGGTTGTGGAAGCTTCTTTGGTGGAAATGGAAACAACGGAAGCGGTTGCTGTGTAAATAACACAAATTCTTGTGCAAGCAATTGCTGCTGCTAGTGTAGAGGATGGAGGGTTTATTTAACCCTCCAAAAATATTATAAAAATATGCTACTTTTTTTATCTAAATACATATAATTTAATAGAAATATAATAGGAGGGGGAAAATGTCAAAGAGAAGACATAAAAGCAGAAGGGATAATACTACTGAAAATAGAAGAAGGCAAATGCGGCAACAAAGACAGACACAACAACAGGCTCAGCAGCCACAATATAACGGACCTTTTGGAATCAATCCTGCCCAGTTGTTAAGTATGTTTGGAAACATAGATATGAATCAAATTAATAATATGCTTCAAAATATTAATAGGGACGGAATAGATTTTAATAATTTTAATCTAGGCATGCTTCAAAATTTAATGGGTAACAATGGAGGAAGGACTGATAATGTAAATAGCTTTAATAATATAAATAATGATAATAACGAAACTGTAATAAATGATGAAATGGACATTTTTAATGATGATTTACAAAAGAATAATAGAAAGTTTCAAGTGGATATAAATGATGAAAACATGCAGTTATTAAAGTCTATTAGAAATATAGTATCGGTAGAAAGAGTACCATTCGTAGATAAAATAATTGAACTATATGCTAAAGGTGCATTTAAAGATTAAGAGAGAAAGTGTATAAAACAAAATTAAAGGGCAATAATAATAGTGTACCGGAGAAGTATTCTCCTATAGCAAATGAAGATAAATTCTTCATTAAAGCTAAAAACCCCCCCATCCCCCTTTTAGGCCGCAACATAGCGGCCTTTTATTTTACCATGAAATTGATGAAATGTTATAATGATTTAAATAATCTATATTAGTAGTAAGATGAATAAGCATTTCTTTAGAAGGTTTGTTTGCATCATTTCGATTTATTTTCTGAAATGATAAGGTCCATAAAATAGAGCTAGGATAACCTGATGAATTCCAATCATTATCATAAAAATAAGCACTTTGGAATTTATATTCGTAATTATCCTTATCTAAGTTCCAAAAAATTTTAAGTTCATCACTGGAGATGTTAGGTATAAATATATCAGGGAGTTCTGCTGGTTCGTAAGGATACTCAATTAAATCAATAAATTTTGATACTTCATCTAAAGAGTAAATGTTGCTACAGTTAGCACTGACTTCTTTAATAGTATTATTATCAAGAAAATAGCATGAGAAGTTATTGTTATTCAAAAAATTAGTTTTTAATAGTAATGGTGTTCTAGAATTGTTAGAATCCATTATCCCTAACATATTATCATTGCAGCAAAAAATATTATCAAAGTTACTTCCATTCCATTTAAATATGCAGTATTCACATGAATTATTATAGTAATTAGAAAGAATTATTTCAGGAATATTATCACGAGACAAATCTAAAATATTTACTTTTAAATCATAATATGGGCAGATAGTTAAAAAGTTTATATTTGAACAATGAAGAATATAATCCTTATTTGAAGTTTCAATCTTGATTTCATAATAGTTGTTAATTTCAGATATAGTTAGTGCATCTTTTTGACCATCTCCATCAAAGTCGTAATAATAAATATGGGTAGGTTTTGAAAGATTAAAAAAAACGGAAGTATTTTTAGCGTTATTTATACATAAAAATAAGAAAAAAATTGACAATATACCTAATATAGTAGCAACCATAGTATTCTTCTTTATGACAATAAAGTTTATCATTATATCACCTCTATAATATATATGATTTTAAAGAGTAGATAATACAGAAGATTTATTATATAAAAAATGTCAGTAAGTTTTCACTTACTGACATTCTTTGCATAGTCCATAAAAGAATATTTTATTCCAATGAACTTTATACTCTGTGTTTTCCTCCACTAGAGCATTTAGATTTGGAAGAGGAAGATCCATTAAATCTTCAACTTTACCACATTTTACACATTGAATGTGGCAATGCTCAAAATTGTTAGCATCATATCTGAAATTACCTTCACCTACATTTAGTTCTTGAACTAAATTTACCTCTACAAGAGTTTTAAGAGATTTATATACAGTTGCAAGACTCATAGTAGGATACGTTGCTTGAAGCCCATTATAAATAGTTTCAGCAGAAGGATGTTCAGTTGTAGATTTTAAGTATTGATATACAGCTAATCTTTGAGGCGTAAGTTTTAATTTCTTTTCTTTAAATATTAAAGATATATTTTCCATATATTACACCGCCTTTAATCATATGTAAATATTATATGAAACTGTATAATTATTTGTCAATAATAAATATTAATTAATATAGTATATATATAGATAAAAAGTATAAAAGTTTCCAATAATATTGTAAAATTATTGAAAATATGGTTAAATTAAGATAATAAGAAAACAAGGGGATGGGGATATGTCAAAGTATAAAGTTGGAGATGAATTGATTATTGTAACAGATCCAAATGAAGAAACAGCCAAATTAAAGGAGCTTACTAGACTGAAAATAGATGGTGATTTTGCTCAGATTTCTTGGGGGCTGAAAATAGTTGATGTAACATTTGATAAACCATATGTTACTCTCACTTACAGGAATGCAAATGGTGATCTTAACAAGGTATTTGCTGAATGTAGAGATATAGAAAATTTTGATAGAGAAAAAGTATTAGAAAAAGCTTTATTAAAGGCTTTCCAAAATGAAATTATAAATATTACTGTAATTAAAAATAAATAATATAAAAGGACTTTAAATAAATTTAAAGTCCTTTTATATTACTTACGATATAATAAGTATTAATATTTTAATGAAAGAAAAGGGTGAATATAATGGACATATTCATTGGCTCACAAAATATATATGATAGAGAAGGTAAAATTGTGGCTTGTGAGCTTTTGTATAGGAACTCGTTATTGAATAAATATGATGAAAGTGTAAGTAGTGAAACAGCAAGTTGTACTATTATAAATAATATTATCAATTTAGGACTAGATATAGTAACTGGTGGAAAGATAGCTTTAATTAATTGTGATGATAAGGTTTTAAGAAACGATATAATTACAATTTTGCCTAGAGATAAGGTAGTGATTGAATTATTGGAAACTTTAAGGCCAACAGAAGGGGTTATTAAGGAAATTAAAAGGTTGAAGGATTTTGGATTTAAATTGGCTTTAGATGATATAGTTGATTTAAATGGTGAAGATAATGAAGAATACACTAACAAGGCAGTTATAAGAGGAAGATTTTGTGAACTTATCATGGAAAATATAGATAAGAATAAGAAAAATGATGCCTTTATTTCTGGTTTGTTATTAGATATAAATTTATTACTTGGAAAAGAAATAGATGAAATACTTGATGAAATTCACATGAGCAATGAAGTAGATAATGCTCTTAGGGGGCATAGTTGCTTAATAAAGGATGTACTTGATATTGCAGTAAACTATAGTGAAATGAATAAAGAACAAATAAATAATTTATGTAAAAAAATAGGCATAGATAAAAATATATTGTATAAATTGTATTTACAAGCAATGGTATAGATAAAAAATCTATAAAAAACAGGTAAATAAAGTAAAAGTATTTATTTTTTAGCAGTAATGATATATAATAACTTTATGATGAGGTAAAATATAATCTTTATTTGCAAGGGGAGAGATTTATGAGTAAGTGCCCATTTTGGTCAACAGGCAAGATGATAGTAAAGTGTTATGATGAGTGTCCAATGTATCCTGATCCTAAAGGTTATGAGGTGTGTCCATTTAAGGAGTATTTAGATAGTGCAAGTATTAATATAAAAGATAATATTGATAAGAAATTTAATTATTCTAATGATGATATAGAAGAAGATATCTATCAGTTAGTTGGGGCATTAAAGGATTATTAATAAAAAGACATCTTAATCTTAAGATGTCTTTTTATTATTTTATGGTTTAGTTAATAACAGCTCATATTTAAAAGTAAAAGACTACTAGATAAATCCTCATAATAAGTGTGTATGCTTTAAAATCTTAGAATTTACTGTAAAACCATATAGAAATTTTTGTAATATAACTATTTTTATAAAATAAGGGCAATAATTATGATAACATAATAGAATAAGTAAAAAGATGTTTTTGAATCATAGGAGGAAAAATGAAGGTAAATTTAGATATTAATCAAAGAAATGCAGTATATATAAAAGAAAAAAATGTTTTAGTTGTAGCTTCTCCTGGTTCAGGTAAGACAACAGTAATAATTAATAGAGTGAATCATCTTATTGAAGATTTGAAGATAAATGAGGGCAACATAATAGTAATTACCTTTACAAGAGCAGCTGCTGATAATATGAGAAATAGATATAAAAATATATTTAAAAAAGAAAAAGCTCCTTTTTTTGGTACCTTCCATGGCTTGTTTTATAAGATATTGTTGAGAGAAGGTTATGATATAAAGATAATGGATGGAGGAAAAGGTCATGCCATTATAAAGAACGTATTATCTAGGTATTTTGATGATGTTAATGATGATAAAGTTAGAGAAGTGATGAATAATATTTCCATGTTTAAGACTTCTTTATGCACTATTAATGAATTTAAATCTACTGTGAGCAAGGATATATTTTTAGAGTGTTTAAAAGCTTATGAAAGTATCAAAGAAAGAGAAGGGTTGTGGGATTTTGATGATTTATCGGTGAAAGTATTAAAATTGCTTACAGAAAATAAGAGAATTTTAGAAAAGTATCGAAGAATGTTTAAATATATACTAGTAGATGAATTCCAGGATTGTGATAATATACAGGTGAGTTTTTTACTTCTTATGAATAAAGACAATGAATTATTTGCAGTAGGTGATGAAGACCAATGTATTTATTCATTTAGGGGATCTAAGCCAGAATATATGGTTAATTTCCATGAAACTTTCAAAGATGGAGTAAAGGTTAAGCTTCTTACTAATTATAGAAGTAAGAATAATATTGTAGAGGTATCAAAGAGATTAATTGATAAAAATGAAAATAGAAATGAAAAAGAAATAATTTCATACTGTGACAGTCATGGAATTGTTCATTATAGTACTCCATACAATGAATATATGCAAGGTGAAGAAATTGCTAAATACATAAAAGAAAATTATCAAGGTACATATGCTGATAATGCAGTTTTATATAGGACTAATATGGAATCAAGAAGTATGATTGATATACTTACAAAAAGAAAAATTCCCTTTGTATTATTGGATAAGGGATATAACTTCTTTAATCATTTTATTTGCAAGGATTTAATTAATTATTTAAAATTATCCATTGATCAATATGATAAAAATGCTTTTGCATGGATAATAAACAAGCCTTTTAGATATATTAGTAAGGAGAATTTAGGATATATAAATAGCTATCAAGAACATAAATCTCCTTTTGATATATTAATTAATAAAAAGGATATGCCACCGTTTCAATGCAAGAAGATTGATGATTTAAGAAAAGAAATACTATATTTAAATAAGATGTCCTTAGGCAGTGCCATACAATACATAATATCTACCATGGGTTATATTGATTATTTAAGGGAATATGCCAATAAATATGGTCAAAGTCTTGATGATTTAGAGGATGTATTAGAAGAATTTAAAGGAGCAGCAGAAGGATTTAAAACCATTACTGAGTTTTTGATACATGTTAATAATGTGGAAGAACAAATTGAAAGCAGTAAGGCTGTGGAAGATGGTGTAATTTTAAGTACCATTCATGGAGTAAAAGGAATGGAGTTTAATAATGTCTATATTATTAATTGTAATGAAGAAGTAATACCCCATAAATCATCTATGGAAGAAAATATAGAAGAGGAAAGAAGGTTATTTTATGTTGCTATTACAAGAGCAATAAATAATTTATATGTATTTTCACCTAAAACAATGCGAGGAAAGTTTAGAGAAGTTTCTAGATTTATTGCCGAGTCGCATCTTAAAGAAGAAGCTGAAAAGATTGATTATGGCATAGAAGTAGGTGATATGCTTTATCACAGGACTTATGGTGAAGGTAGTGTAATAGAGATAGATAAGGATAAAATCATCATTAAGTTTAAAGATATTTGCCGAAGCTTTTCTTTAAAAGTACTTATGGAAAATAATTTAGTTATATTAATAAATTAATTTTTTAAACATAGTGCATAATAATATTGTCATATAGATATTGGAGGAAGCTTTATGAAAAGTAGAAATACAGTTTTATGTATAATGGCAATAATATTATTTATCAATTTTTTAGTGTTTAAAGCAAATGCTTTGATTTTATCTCCAGAAGAGGCAGAGCGTATAGAGATGCTTTTAAAAGAAAGTGATGCATATGTCCATGATGAAGATAAAAAAGTGTTGGAAGGTTATAGGGAAAAATTATTAAATTATGAAATACTGACTCAGGAAGAAAAAGATTATTTAAGAGAATGTTATTTAAATATGATTAGAAATAAGTTAGGTGAAGAAAAGTTCAATGAATATTGTAAACTTATTGAAAAAAGAAGTAGCAGTGCAGAATTTACTCAACCAGAAAGATTTAGGCTTTATGAGCTGGAAAAAGAGCTTAGGGAAAGTCATTAATAGGCTGTAAATCATTGAATATAGTTAATATGTATAATATAATTTAAATAGGCTTATATTGCATTATATAAGCCTATTTATAATGCTAATGAGGTAATAGTTAATGATGAGGAAGTTAAAATTAAGGACATGTCTTCCATGATGTTTGTGCAAATATTCAGTTATATAGACTTTGATTTATCAGAGCCAAAAGGGAATATAGTTCTTAAGCTCAATGGAAAAGATGCAGCATATACAGACATAGTTAATAATGGAGATATTATTAATATTTATTGGAAAAAATAAAAAAAGGGGCTAAAAAGGGTATGAGTAGATTTAAAAATGAGGCAGAAAGTATTAAAGATGAAATTATAGGTATTAGAAGGAGTTTACATGAAAATCCAGAAATAGGATATGAAGAATTTAATACTTCCAAACTTATAAAGGATTTCTTAATAAAAGAAGGAATTACCTATGAGGAATATGCAAAAACAGGAGTATGTGCCTTAATAAAAGGTAACAAGGCTGATAATGGAAGGGTTATTGGTGTTAGGGCAGATATTGATGCTTTACCGTTAGAGGATAAGAAAAAATGTAGCTATGCGTCTAAAATAAAAGGAAAGATGCATGGATGTGGACATGATGGACATACTTCTATATTATTAGGTATAGCAAAACTGATAAATAATAATAGGGATATTTTTGGCGGAACTGTAAAGCTTATGTTTGAACCAGCAGAAGAAACAACTGGTGGAGCAAAGGTAATGATTGAGGAAGGAATATTAAAAAATCCCCATGTAGATGTTGTGTATGGACTTCATATGGAGGAAACTATTGATACAGGAACAATAATGGTGAAAAAGGGAACTGTTAATGCGGCATCTAATCCATTTAAAATAGTAGTTAAGGGAGAAGGAGCTCATGGTGCTTATCCAGCAGCAGCAGTGGATCCAATAGTGGTCAGTAGCCAAATTATCATGGCATTGCAAACTATTGTTAGCAGAGAAATAAACCCAAGTAATCCAGCAGTGGTTACAGTAGGTTCTATTCATGGAGGTACAGCTAGTAATATAATACCTGATGAAGTTGAAATTGGTGGTATAATCAGAACCATGACTAAGGAAGATAGAGAGCATTCTGTGAAAAGAGTGAAGGAAATTGCTGAAGGTATTGCTAGGTCATTAAGAGCGGAGTGTCAAGTTGAAATAGAAGAGTCTTATCCATGTTTGATTAATAATGATGAGCTTGTTGAGAGACTTAGACAAAATGCTGAAAAGGTAATTGGTAAAGAAAATGTATTAGAACAAAAGAATCCTAAGATGGGAGTTGAAAGTTTTGCATACTTTGCCAGTGAAGTTCCTTCAGTTTTCTACTTCTTAGGATGTAGAAATGTTGAAAAAGGGATTATACATCCAGCACATAGCAGTCTATTTGATATTGATGAAGAATCATTGCCTATAGGAATAGCCATTGGCTGTGAATTTATTGTTGATTATTTGACAAGTTGCTAAAATAATATTAATCTAATACAATGGGGAAAATAAAAAGAGTACGGAAAACAGGAGATGATTTAAGTGAAAATAGAAATAGGAACAAATGAAGCAGGGCAGAGACTAGATAAATTTTTAAGAAAATACTTTAAAGATGTACCATTAAGTGCTATATTTAAAGCTTTAAGAAAAGGTGATATTAGAGTTAATGGAACAAAGAAAAAAGAGAATTATGCTTTAGAATTAGGGGATGAAATAGAAGTAAGATACTTACAATCTAAAAAAGAATCTAATTCTAGCAAAGAAGTGAATTTTATAAAAGTAAATTCAGGTTCTATGAAAGTTACTTATGAAGATGAAAATATACTTGTTGTAGAAAAATGGCCAGGTGTTTTAGTACATCCAGATCAAAAAGGTGCAGAACCATCTTTAACTGATTATGTATTATCATATTTAAATGATAAAGGAGACTATATTCCAGAAAAGGAACTTACTTTTACACCAGCACCATGTAACAGATTAGACAGAAATACTTCAGGTACTGTTATTTTTGGTAAAAATTTTGAATCATTAAGAGAAATTAATGAACTGATTAGAGAAGGAAAGGTTAAGAAGTATTATAATGCCTTAGTAAAAGGAAGAATAAAGGATGGACTATATACAGGATATATTTCAAAAAATGAAAATGAAAATATATCAAGAGTTTATGATAAAGAAATGCCAAATACAAAGAAAGTTGCTATGGAAGTTAAGACTATTCAAAGTAATGGAGCGTTCTCATTCTTAGAAATAGACTTAATTACAGGAAGAAGCCATCAAATAAGAGCTCACTTAAGTCACTTAGGAAATCCAATTATTGGTGATATTAAATATGGTGATAAAAAGCTAAACTCATTCTTTGACAATAAATTTGGATTAAATTATCAATTCCTTTATGCTTACAAGCTTATATTTAAAGGAGGAGAAGGAAAGCTTGCTTATTTAAAGAATAAGACAGTAGCAGAAGCACTTCCTCCAATGTTTAAGAAAGTTAAGAGAGAGGTCTTTAAATTCACATTATAAAAGGGGATAATTATGGAGAAAAAATCATTAGGTAGAAGCTTTATGATATTATCTTTTGCAGGAATATTCATTAAGATATTATCAGCGGCATATGTACCGTTACTGACAGCTGTAATAGGTTCAGATGCATATGCTTCTTACTCTATAAGTTATACAATATTCACGTTTATATTAGCCGTGACATCATTAGGGGCTCAGCCTGCTATCACTAAGGTTGTAGCAGAATATAGAGCTGTTGGAAATTCTATTGATGCACTAAGGGCAATGAAGATATCGAGAAAATATATGACAATTATAGGAGTATTTGGGACCATTATATTATTGGTACTAGCAAAGCCCATTGCTTTAGCTAGTACATGGGATAAGTCTATATTGGCTATAATATTCCTTTCTCCTACAATTTTATTTTCGTGTATATTATCTGTTTACAGAGGGTATATGCAAGGAATTGAGGATATGGAGACTATCGGAATATCACAAATAATTGAGCAGATAATAAATGTTGTTTTAAGTCTTGTTTTTGCAGGTATCTTAATAAAGATTAGTGAAGAAATGGGTATTGCAGGAGGTACTGTAGGTACTACATTAGGAGCAGTAGTAGCAATTATATATATTATTTTTATTTATGAAAAGAGGGAGTACGAAGAAGAAGCGTATTCTAGCAATACTATTGAAAAGAGACATAGTGAAAAGACCATAGCAAGAAAGATATTAATGTATGCATTGCCTATTACCTTAGTGGCAGCATTGCAAAATTCAAGTCCTCTTGTGGATGCAATGATAGTTAAAAGAAGGCTTGCTATATCAGGAATACCTAAAGAAAGTCTAGAAGTTACTTATGCCTATCTTTCATATTTTAATACTTTATTATATGTTCCGTTAGCGTTGGTAACGGCGCTTAGTACAGCTATATTTCCTAAGGTTATTTCAGCTTATACATGTAAAAATCGTAAAGAACTTAGAAGTAATATTAGCTATTCATATAGAATAACGTTTATGATTACCATACCATCACTGGTAGGATTAGCGATTTTAGGTAAAGAAGTATTCAATATGCTCTTTGGTTTAAATGAAGGATATGAATTGCTTATGTATGGCTCAATAGTATTGGTGTTTATGTCCATAACCACTATACAAAATACTATTTTACAAGGGGTAAATAAATTGTACCTTGTTTTATATACAGCATTTATTGGTGTGGTGTTAAAGCTGATACTAGATTTTATATTGGTAGCTATTCCAGAGATTAATATTTTTGGAGCTGTAATTGCTAGTTTTGTATCTTATCTTGTTCCAACTATTATAAATCATAGAAACTTAAGAAAGATATTTAGAGTAAGAGTTCCAATTATTAAGCTGTTATTAGCACCAATTATTGCTTCGTTGTCTATGGGAGTGGTTATAGCAGTTATAAGGATGCCTATGGCTAGATTAATCAATATTTTTGAGGGTGGAAGACTTATGATTAGTGTGGAAACCTTAGTTATGGTAGCAATTGGTGGAATGGTATATCTACTAGTAATGATTTTAATTGGAGGAATAACAAAAACTGATTTAGATTTAATTTCTCCAAAGGTATATAGAATAATGCCAAGATTTTTAAGAAAAATGATGTAATTATTACTTTAAAGATAACTTAATTTATATTAAGTTATCTTTTTTTTTGCATATAAAACATAAAAAATAAACATTATAACATTATGGTAAAAATAAAGATGAGGTGAAGAAGAGTGGGAATTAAATTACAAAATTTGGTGGTGAAATTTGGGGATTTTACAGCTATAAATGATGTAACGTTAGAAATACCAAAGGGAAAGCTAGTTTCTTTACTAGGGCCATCTGGGTCTGGTAAATCTACTACGCTTTTCACTATATGTGGAATACATAAACCTTTTTCAGGGAAAATAATATTTGGTAATAGAGATGTAACTGGCTTAGAACCAGAAGAGTTAGGAATTGGTTTGGTATTTCAAAATTATGCGTTATATCCCCATATGACCATAAGGGAAAATATAGGATTTCCCTTAAAGAATTTAAAATGGAATAAGGATGAGGCAGCAAAGAGGATAGTGGAAGTTGCTAAGACTGTAAAGATAGATGGTCTTTTAGATAGAAAACCATCACAGCTTTCAGGAGGGCAGCAACAGAGAGTTGCTATAGCAAGAGCTTTGGCTAAAAGACCAGATATTCTTTTGCTAGATGAACCTTTGTCTAATTTGGATACTAAACTGAGAGTAGAAACAAGACAGGAAATAAGAAGAATACAAAAGGAAACAGGAGTTACAGCTATATTCGTTACTCATGATCAAGAAGAGGCCATGAGTATTTCAGATCAGATAGTACTTATGAAGGATGGAGCTATTGAGCAGGTATCAACCCCTACTGATATGTATTTAAATCCTGTAAATAAATTTGTAGCATCTTTTATAGGAAGTCCAGAAATGAATTTTGTAAATTTAAAAGTTAAAGATGGTATAGGAGGAATTGATAATTTTACCGTAAATAATCTTCAAAAAGAAAAGAAAAATGTTATTTTAGGCTTCAGAGCTGAAGATGTGGAAATAGCTGATGAAGGAATCGGTGCAAAGGTGGAGACTGTGGAAATACTAGGTAGGGAAAAACTTCTTACATTGAATCATAATGATAGAAAATTCAAGGTTCTAGTTGAAAATACTTTCTCTATTGAAGAGGGTAAGGGAATATACATAAAACCTAAAGTAGGAAAATGTTATATATTTGATGAAAAAACGGAGGAATTTATTAAAAAATGTTAAAGAAAAAATATAAAGGTTATTTATATATGCTTCCAGCATTAATAGTTCTTTTAGTCTTTGTGTTTTATCCAATAATAAATACAGTGATATTTAGCTTTGATGAAACGAAAGCCAGCGGATTTAAGTTTGGGATAGGATCATACAAGTATCTTTTTAATGATAAGAGATTTAGACAGTCTCTTATAAATACACTGATATATGCAGCTGTAGTGCCATTTTTATCAGTAAGTATTTCGTTACTTTTAGCAAATGCATTAGTACATTTAAAAAATAAAAAATTGCAAAGTATGTTTCAGAGCATATATTTTTTACCTTATGTAACATCTTTAGTTGCTATAGGTATAGTATGGTCATGGCTTTTTAATAGTGAATATGGTGTTATTAATTATTTACTTAGAATTATAGGCTTCAAAGGTATCAATTGGCTTAATGATCCTAAGTATGGCATGGTAGCATTAATTATTTTTGCGGTATGGAAGAGCTTAGCTTTTAATACGCTTATTTTGACTACAGGAATAGCATCTATTAATCCACAGTATTATCAAGCAGCAAAAATAGATCAGGCATCAAGCAGAACCATATTTACTCAAATCACCATAAAGCTTGTATCTCCAATGATAGCTTATACATATATGATAAGTCTTATTGCAGCTTTTAAGGTATATACAGAAGTGTATGTATTATTTGGAGGAAGAACTTTAGATGGAGCAGTATCAACAGTAGTTAGATATATCATTGATAGATTTTATGGTGATCAGGATTTTCCTCTTGCATATGCAGCAGCGGTAGTATTGCTTGTGATTATTCTTTTGGTGACAGGAATACAGAAATATGCCCAAAGAAATAAGATTCATTATTAGAGGTGATTTATTTTATGAATAGAAAGTATTTTTTAAACTTTTTAAAATATATGGCTTTGGTGTTATTTGCCATAATCACTTTATTTCCATTTTATTGGATGATTGCTTCTTCATTAAAGACAAGTTTTGAAGTAATCCAGGTACCACCAAGCTTGCTACCTAAATCTCTTAAATTTGAAAACTACACTATAGCATTTAAAATGGCTCCATTTGTAAGGTATTTTATTAATACTATAATTGTCACAGTATTAAGTATTATTTCTACAGTTATAATAGCTATTCTTTCGGCTTTTGCTTTTGCTAATTTAGAATTTAAAGGTAGAGATTTAATGTTTGCTATTTTTCTTGCATCAATGATGATTCCAGGAGAAGTACTTATAGTGACTAATTTTAAGACAATATCCAATTTAGGTTGGATTGATACATATAGGGCTTTATTTGTACCATATATGGCTAATGTTTTATACATATATATGTTAAGAGAGTTTTTCTTAACAGTACCAAAGCAGTTATATTATGCAGCTAAGGTTGATGGTGCTGGTGATTGGAAGTTTCTTTGGAGTATATTAGTACCTATAGCAAAACCATCAATAATAACCATTTGTATATTGGTTGGAATAAATTCTTGGAATGCATTTTTATGGCCGTTATTAGTAACCAATAGTGTTGAGATGAGATTGGTAGCTAATGGTCTTACTGCATTCCAGTCTGATGCAGGAAATAGCTATGAATTATTAATGGCTGCATCCACAATAATTACTCTTCCAATAGTACTTGTTTATATATTCCTACATAAGAAAATTATGAGTGGTATATCAATAGGTGGCATAAAAGGATAATAAAGATGAATTTTTAAAGCAAAGTTACACACAATAAATAAAGAAAATATATTAAATAGAGGTGAACAAAATGAAAAAAAGATTTTTGGCATCGTTGCTAACAGTTGTGACAACAATGTCATTGTTTGTAGGATGTAAAAAAACTGACAGTACTACAGAAGAAATTATTACAGAGCTGAATGAACCAGTTTCAATTGAAATGTGGCATTACCTAACAGGGGCACAAGGAGAAGTGCTACAAAGCATTATTGATGATTTTAATAGCACCAATGGTAAAGGTATTACTGTCACTGCTGTAAATCAAGGAAATATAACAGATTTGAATAAAAAGGTGGTAGCAGCAGCTCAATCTAATTCTTTGCCCGCAATTATAAATGTATATCCTGATTTAGCAACAGGGTTAATTCAAGATGGAAAAATCATTGATTTAACTCCATATATTAATAACGATAAAATTGGTATGAAAGATGAAATTAAAAATGATTATGTTAAAGCTTTTATTGATGAAGTATCACAATGGAATGATGGAAGTATTTATGGAATACCATTAACTAAATCAACAGAAGTTGTTTATGTCAATGAAACATTATTAGGTACTTTAGGTTATACAATGAATGATTTAAAGAATTTAACTATGGAAAAACTTACAGAGATATGTAAGAAGAGTAAGGAGGAGTTGGATATTCCTGGTTTTGGTTTTGATTCAAGTTCTAATGCATTTATTTCAACATTGAAAATGGATGGAAAAGATTTTATTGAATTAGATGGAACTATTAATGTTGATAATGAATGGGTGAGAGAATTTATGCAGTATTATAAGGATAATACTGAAAAAGGATATTTTAGAACACCAGGAGAAGATACTTATTTATCAGGACCATTTTCAAATGAAAAATTGCTTATGTATCAAGGTTCAACAGCAGGAGCTGCTCACATACAAACCAATGGACAGTTTGTTTTAGGTATTAGTGAGGTGCCAAAGTTTGAAGATAAATTTAATGCAGTTATTCAGCAAGGTGCATCTTTATTTATAACTAATAATACAACTCCACAGCAAAGATATGCAGCTTATGAATTTATTAAATATGCCACAAATACAGAAAATACAGCACAGTTTGCTGTAGCTACTGGATATCTTCCAGTAAGATATTCAGCAGAAGAAACTACTATAATGAAAGATGTGTTAAGCGATATTGAAAGCATATATGGAAAAGTATATCCAGTGGCGAAGGAAGAATTAGATTATGCTTATTACACACCTGCAATAAACAATGCTCAATCAGCAAGAAATATAATTCAAGAAAAATATGAATCATATGTAAATGGAAGTATAACAGATATAGATACTTTTATTAATGACACTACATCACAAGTTAAAACTTCAATTCAAAGGCAATGAAAATAGAGATAGGATTAATTCCTATCTCTATTTCTTTGTAAATTATTCAGTTTTTATTTTATTCCTTCTTCATATTGTTGGACCATTCTCTTAACCATTTCTCCGCCAACACTACCGCATTGTTTTGAACTTAAATCTCCATTGTAGTCTGAAAATGGAACTCCCATTTCACTAGCAACTTGATTTCTAAACTTAGCTAAACCGTTTTTTGCTTCAGGTACTAATTTTTGTGTCATAAATGATCCTCCTCTATCGGTGAAGTTTTGTCAAAGCTTTAATTTGCTTTGCAGTATTATTATGTGCAAAGTGATATTGAATAACCTATAAAATAGTAACCAACAAAGGAAAAAAATAGAGCCTATTTTAATCGTCTTCTAAGCCGAAAGTACTTAAGTAAGCAAAGATTGCAAAGACTCCTATAACTGTAACTATAACTTTTATTAAGGAGGAGTACATTTGTAAACTGTTAATTATTATTCTAAAAATTAAAAATATTAAAATTCCTAAAAGAGAAAAAATTAATATGTTCATTTTAGATAAATTTAAGTCTATATGTTTTTGTATCTCCATGATGTTTATAGTAAAGCTAAGGATAGATGAAAAGAATATAGTAATTGCATATGAAAATATGTTAATATTAGGAATACTGGTTAAACAAAAAAGCATTACTAACTCAAATGTAGAAATTATAAGTGAATTTCTTAGAATTATGCCTTGTTTATTTAAACCATTAAGAATGCCGAACATAGTATTAGCAGGGAATAAAATTGGTGAAGCAATTGAACAAACTTTTATATAAAGACCTAAATCATTGCGGCCATAAAATAGTATTCCTAAATCATCAGGGATAAGTTGACAAATTATCATTGTAGCCATTCCTAAAAGAAAAGCTATCTTCAGTACTGTTCTAATTCTAATAGAGGCGTTATAATATTCTCCTCTGCTAAGGCTTTCTGATAAATCAGGCACAAGTAACATATTTATTGAATTTACCACCACTATAGGAAAAGTCACAATTGTTAAAGACATTCCAACAAATCGACCGATCATGGATAAGGCCATGGAATATTCAAAGCCAGCAGCAACAAGTCTTCTAGGAACTACTAATGTTGTAATTGTTGAGAAAATATTTGTTAAAAATCCATTGATACATAAAGGAATGGAGATTACAAAGACATTAAATAATAATTGACCTCTGCTTTCAGTTGCTGCATTTGAAATAGGTATAGATTTAATTACATGTCTATAATAAATATAGAGTAATATAAGGCTTTGTAATTCTCCAATGGCTAAAGAAACAAAAGCTAAAGCAACTAGGGTAGATAAGGTTTTTGCTTTAAACATATACACTAACAGAGAAATAGTTATAATTCTCATAGCTTTTTCTAAAATATCTATAAGGGCAGGAGCAGTTATTTTTGAAGTTCCATAGAAATAGCCCTTTAAGATATTAGATAGAGATATAAACACCATAGCTGGACAAGTTACTCTGATAGCATTAAGTGTTCTAAGATCTTTAACTCCATATCTACTTATGTATGGTGCTAGAAAAAATACAAAGATACCAATAAATAAAGACCATATTATATTAAAAATAGCAACAGAATTAATGGTTTTAAAAAGATTATTTGTTTCTCCCTTAGATGTATATATGGCTGAAAGTTTAGAAATAGCAGCTATTATTCCAGCGGTCATAAGACATATAAATAAATTATATATAGGCATTATTATTCCATACAGACCTATTCCTTCCGCTCCAATTAGCTTAGAAAGATAAATGGAAAAAATAAATCCAAGAAGCCCTGTAGTTATATTTGAAGCAGTTAAAAAGAAAGAATTTTTAAAAAAATTATCTTTTTCCACGTTATCACTCCTTTAAATAAAGATGAGAATAGCAGAATTAATGGTAAAAGCATTTTAAAATTAAGTAATGCTTACGTAACTAATAATATTTATTCTAAAAATGTAGGAAATATGAATATATATTATTTTTAAGACTCTATGTAAAAAAGTGCAGTTTTACTACACTTTTAAAGCACTTATATTGCTATTACATAAAAATATAAGAGAACTAACAATCCTAAAACAATCCTATAATAACCAAATGACTTAAAATTATGTTTTTTAATATAATCCATAAGAAATTTTATGGCAAATATTGAAACAATAAATGATACAAAAGATCCTGTAAGCAAAATTATCCATTGAAAAGCATCAAAATGAAATCCGGCTTTTAAAAGCTTCACAGCACTTGCTCCAAACATGGTAGGGATTGCTAGGAAAAAGGAAAATTCAGCAGCTATGAAACGAGAGGCGCCAATAAGAGTGGCTCCGATAATAGTAGCTCCTGAACGTGAAGTTCCAGGTATCAAGGCTAGTACTTGGAAGATTCCAATACCAAAAGCTGTTTTGTAGCTTAAATCAGAAAAATTAAGTATAGTAGGTCTTTTATCTCTATCTTCAAGAAAAATAAAGATAACTCCATAAATTATTAAAGTTATAGCAACGGTTGTAGGATTAAAAAAAAGTTCATCTATTTTATCTTCAAATAATACACCTACAATACCGGAGGGAATGATTGCAATGAACACTTTAATCCATAAATTCCAAGTTTCTTGTTTTTCCTGTGTATTTTTGCTTAGGGAGAAGGGATTTAGTTTGTTGAAATATAATATGACCACAGCTAAAATGGATCCTAGTTGCACCACTACTAAAAATGTATTAATATATTCCGCTGAAAAATCAAGTTTTATAAATTCATCTACTAAAATCATGTGACCTGTACTACTGATTGGAAGCCATTCTGTTATTCCTTGGATTATTCCAAGAATGATAGCTTTAATTATTTCTATATAACTCATAAAAACCTCCTAAAATATGAATATATTATAAATTAAATATATATTTCTCTAAAAAGATTATGATAAATATAAAAAACTTCCTAATATATGTAAAGTAGTTAAAATTTTATATATTTTTAAATGAGAATATTTTATAAATTACAAAATATAAATTTAGTAATGGGAGGGGTGTAATGAAAAAGATTATAAGTTTTTTGATAGTTAGTGCAGTTATTGTAGCCATATCTTTTGGTATATATAATCTAGATGCTAAATACAAACTTAATATAGTATATGATGATATCCAGTGGACAATTAATAATAAGGATTGTTTAAATGCTGTTTCCTTTGATTTTGATAATGATGGAAATATATATGTTGCTTATAAAAATTCAGTGGAAAGAATCAATGAAGATAATAAAGTTGAACGATTGCTTAGTAATGACACTTTAAAAATATATGATATTGCAGTATATAAAAATTATTTGATAATATCTAGCGGAAATTCTATTGTGAAGTATGACTTAGATAATGGAACATTTAGCGATATAGTTAATAATATTCCTAATAACGGTATTAATAAGGAAATTAAGCTTTTAATTAAAGGGGATATTTTATATGCATCTATAGGTAGTAATACTAATAGTGGAGTAGTAGACAGTCCAGGAGCGGAAGTAGATATACCATCATTTCATTGGATATTATCTGGAAAGAAGTATGGTAGTGGTGGTACTTCAGGATTTTGTAAATACTCAGAGTCAGCTCAGGAGGATTCAACTATAAATGAAGGAAAACTTAGCAATGCAAGTATAATATCATGTAATCTTATAGATAATGAAATAACTACATATGCTACAGGAATAAGAAATGTTAAAGGTTATAGCATTACTAGTGATGGCAAAATAATTGCTATAGTAGGAGGTGTTGAAGATTCTGGAGCAAGGCCTTTAGCCAATGATAAGGATTATATATATATGATAAAAGAAAAGAGTTGGTATGGTTGGCCTGATTTCAGTGGAGGTGATCCTGTAAATTCTCCCAGATTTATAGCTGGAAAGGAAGCTAATGGATTTATAATAAAAAATCATCCTACAGAAGTGGTTTATGGTCCTGTTTATCAACATAAATCCATTAACGCGCTAGAAGGACTAGCAATAGATATAGATGGTAATTGCTTGAGTAAGGATACCATTGTATTTGCAGATAATAAGGAAAAGACATTATATGCTATGAATGGTGAAGGTGTGGCAAAATCAATAATAAGACTTTCAGAAGGAAGTGAGATTAAAAGTATAAGATATCATAAAGATAGTATGTATATTTTGGATAGCAGTATAGGGTGTATATATAAGTTAGGAAATGGCAATAATCTATCAGTTTTTAATCTTCCTAAGATAATATGGGTATTTCTAATAATATTTATCATTGCTATAGTTTTGATTATTGTCATGAAATTTAAAGAAAAGAAGGGTCAATAAAATAGCAAAGATAAATAATGAAAAAATATATTCAACGGCAGGTAAACATAATATATTTATAAAGTAGTAAAAAAATAGTAAAATGTTAAGTGTAATAAAGGGGGATAATATGGGAAAAACTATAGTATTGAATTTAAGCCATATTAATATAAGGGGGGATGTTCTAGATGTAGGTGAAAGCTTTGGAGTCATATATAATATAGCAAAAGATATTGATGACGAAGTTTCAGTAGATTATATTGAAGAGGAAAATTCGGAAGTGCTTAAAGAAAGAAGCTATGATAACTGTACTATTTTCTTTGCTCTAAGTAATATCTGGGGAGATTCTCAAAGAGAAAGGTTGCTTCAGAAGATAAGTAGAAGTATAAAAACTGGAGGAAGTATTTATATATGGGATATTAATAAGGAAATAGGAAAGTTATTTAATAATAAGATAAGAGTAATTCTTCCATCAGAAAAGATTAAAGAGTTTCAGTTTAAGAATTTAAATCCAATGACTTCATCTGGTATTGAAGAGACAAGAAAGATTCTAACAGAACAGTTTTGTATTCAGGAAGAAAAGGTATGGGAAGATATTTATTATATTAAAGCAAGAAAAAAATAATGAAAAAGGTTGGGATAAACAATGAAAATTTTACTTACGGCAATTAACTCAAAATACATTCACAGCAATTTAGCAGTAAGGTATTTAAAAAAATTTACAGAAAGATTAGATTATGAATGTATAATTAGAGAGTTTTCTATTAATGATAGAGATGAGAGGATATTAGAAGAAATAATTAAGGAAAAGCCTCAAGTTGTGGCTTTTTCTACTTACATATGGAATATAGAAGTAGTTACAAGACTTTCTTATTTAATTAAAGCTGTAGATGAAAGTATTGAGATTCTTTATGGTGGCCCTGAAGTTTCTTATGATAGTATGAACATCTTAAAGGAGCTTCCAGGAGAGTACATAATTGAAGGAGAAGGCGAAAAGACGTATAAAGAATTTGTGGAATATAAGCTTGGTATGAAGTCTATAGAAGAGATAAGGGGGCTTTATTATAAGAAAGATAATGAAATTTTTATTAATGGTAAGAGGCCTTTAATGAATATGGATGAAATAGTCTTTCCTTATGATGAAGATGAAAATTTAGATAATAAGATAGTTTATTATGAAGCATCAAGAGGATGTCCTTTTAATTGTAAATATTGTCTATCATCCACAACACATGGAGTAAGATTTCTAAATATTGAAAGAGTGAAAAGAGAACTGCAGTATTTTATAGATAAGAAAGTAAGATTAGTTAAATTTGTTGATAGGACTTTTAATTGCAATTATAAATTTTCTATGGCTATATGGGAGTTTTTAATAAATGCCGATACTGATACAAAATTCCATTTTGAAATTTCAGCAGATATTTTAAAACCTCAAGAGATAGAATTATTACGTAAAGCGCCAAAGGATAGATTCCAGTTTGAAGTGGGTGTTCAGACTACCAATGATGATGTTTTATTTAGAATTAATAGATTTGTTAATTTTAGTGATATTAAAGAAAAAGTTGAAGAGCTTATGTCTATCAGAAATATAAAACAACATCTTGATTTAATTGCAGGACTTCCAGGGGAAGATTTAAAGTCTTTCAAAAAGTCGTTTAATGATGTTTACTCTATTAGGCCAGAAGAAATTCAACTAGGATTTTTAAAGTTATTAAGAGGATCATCTATGAGAGAGGAAGCCCATGAATATGAAATGAAGTATTCACCATATCCTCCATATGAAATATTAAGCACAAAGGATATTTCATATGATGAACTTAATTTACTTAAGAAAGTAGAACATATGGTAGATAAATATTATAACTCTCAGAAGTTTGATAATATAATAAAATATTTTGAACCTAAGTTTAATACTCCTTTTGAAATGTTTTACTCTTTAAGCAGATTCTTTGATGAAAAGGGGTATTTTAATAGAAATATAGGGAATAACGAATATTATAAAGTATTTTTAGATTTTAATAGTAAAATTATTAAAGAAGATAATCATATCTTACGAGATATAATAAGATATGATTATTTAAACTCAAATAAGAGAAGAGGTATGCCTGAATTCTTAGTGAGCAAAATTGCCAAAGAGGAAGAAGAAAAAATCAAGGAAAAATATAGAGGTGAATATTCCTTTAGAGATTACTATGTTGAGAAGTTCTGCATAAATATAAATAAATTTATTCAAAGTGGAGAAATAGAAGAAAAGGATACTTATATGCTTTTTGGATATGAGGAAAATGTAGTGGAAATATTCATTTAGCTAACTTAATAAAAGAAAAAAGTAGTATAAATAAATCCATAAAATCCATAGATAAAAATGAACAAGTGAACTTTTTCAAGAAAAATCACAAAAATAAGTTGATAAAAACATGAAATTGTGTATAATTAAAATAGTAATCAATACTATATAAAGTATTAACTTTACCATGAAATATATTAATCTTTATATTATCATTGATTATATAATACGAGAAAAGGTGGTGAGATTTTGGCATTACAGGCAATTAATGAAATTAAAAAAGCAGAACTACAAGCTGAAAATATGATAACTGAAGCTAATAAAGCAGCTAAGGAATTAATTTTAAAGGCCAATAGTGAAGCAGAAGAACAATATAATACTATTGTAAAAGAAGCTAGAGCAAAAGCTGATAAATTAATAGGAGAAGCTGTAGAAGCTGGAAATGTTGAAGCAAAGCCTATTTTAGAAAACGGTGAGAAAGAAAAAGAAAGTATAAGAAATTTATCACCTACATTAAAAGAAAATGCTATTAATATAGTTGTTGAGAGGATAGTGAAGATTCATGGCAATAGTTAAGATGAACAAATTCACTTTGGTTACTTTTGAATCTCACAAAAAAGAGCTTCTTCGTAAGTTACAAGGATTTTCTAAGGTTGAGTTTATCAATCTTCAAGATGAAGAAAAACTTGAAAAAAATGAAGTTTTAAAAGAACTTTCAAAAGATGAAGTGGATTCAAATAGTTCAGAGTATGAAGAAAATTTATCAAAAGCTAAATCATCTCTAGATTTTCTGAATGGCTATATGCCTAAAAAGTCTTTATTACAATCAATACAAGATGATAGGCAAAGCTTATCTGTAGAGGAATTAGAAGAATTGGTTGAAAAATCAAATTGGCCTGCTATTTACGAAAAAGTAAAAGAAAAAGAAGAACAATTACATGATTTTGAAAATTCAATAGTTAAACTTCAAGGTGAAATTGACATATTAAAACCTTGGGAATCGCTAGACTGTTCCTTTGAAAATCTAGATGAGTTAAACAAAACAGCTTATTTCATAGGTAGTATTGCAAAACAATATGAAGAAGAGCTAAGCTCTGCTTTAAAAGATGCTTATGTAGAAGTTGTTTCAAGAAACAGTAATGATACTAATGTACTTATATTAGTTGATGGCTCTAAAGCAGATGAAACTTTAAGTTTAATTAGAAATTATGGTTTCAGTGCATTTAAGACTGACTACAAAGATGTTCCTCAAAAAACAATAATGGATTTATCTGCCAAGATTGAGGACATAAAGACAAAGATATTTTTAATGAAGGAAGAACTGGCTTCTTATGAAGAAGATATGAAGATAATGCAACTAGTTTATGATTATTACTTCAATAAAGTATCTAGAGAAAAAGCATCAACAAACTTCTTAAGAACAAACAGCACTGTTACTATTCAAGGATGGTGTGCTTGTGAAGACAATAATGCTTTAAGTGCAATTTGTAAAGAAGTTACAGGTGAAGATTACTATATGACATTTGAAGATGTTAAGGAAGATGAAGTTGAAGAGGTACCAGTAAAGCTTAGAAATAGTAAACTAGTATCTGCTTTTGAATCTGTTACATCAATGTATAGTACACCTAGATATGATGAGTGGGATCCAACTCCGTTTTTAACACCATTCTACCTTGTATTCTTTGGTATGATGGTTGCTGATGCAGGATATGGATTAACAATGTTATTAATATGTTTATTAGCACTTAAATCATTAAAACTAAAAAAAGAAACAGCAGATTTCTTAAGATTTGGTTTATTTGTAAGTATACCTACAATTATATTTGGTATGATTTATGGTTCATATTTTGGTGATATTTTACCAATACCAGGACTTTTAGTTCCAACAAGAGATGTTGTTACAATATTAGCAATATCAATTGTATTTGGTGTTGTTCAAATATTTGCTGGACTTATAATTAAGTTCTCATACCTTTGCAAAATGGGTAAATCATTTGATGCCATTGTTGATGTAGGTTCTTGGATAATAGAGCTTGTTTCAATAGGTATTTTTGCTGGTTGTATACTTTTAGGGTGGCCAACAGTAGTTAAATACATTGCAATAGCTGGTATGGTTATTGGTGCACTTTTAATAATTTACTCTGGTGGTAGAAATGAAAAGAGTAAAGGTGCGCAAATAGGTCAAGGGTTATATAACTTATATAACATTACAGGATATGTAGGAGACTTAGTTTCTTATTCAAGACTTATGGCACTTGGATTATCAGGTGGATGTATAGCATCAGCTTTCAATATGCTTATTACTCAAATGAGTGGATGGTACGCTATAGTAGTTATACCATTACTATTTGTTTTAATACACATATTTAACTTAGGATTAAGTTTACTTGGAGCTTATGTTCATACAGCAAGATTACAATATGTAGAATACTTTGGTAAATTCTACGAAGGTGGCGGAAAACAATTTGAGCCATTTACAGTATCAGAAAAATATATGAATTTAAAGGAAAATTAGGAGGAAATTAAAATGGAATTTGTACAAACTTGGATAGAATTTTTTATGAATAACGATGGTGGAATGATATTTGGAGCAATTGGTGTTGCTTTAGCAGTTGGTTTAGCAGGTATAGGTTCAGCTAAAGGTGTTGGTTTAGTTGGGGAAGCCGCTTCAGGATTAGTTACAGAAGAACCAGAAAAGTTCGGTAAGGCGTTAGTATTAGAATTATTACCAGGTACTCAAGGTTTATATGGTTTCGTTATTGGTTTCGTTGCTTACACTAAGCTTGCTCCAGGAATGGATTTAGCTACTGGATTAGTATTAATCGGTGCATGTTTACCAGTTGCTATAGCAGGTTTATTCTCAGGTATTGCTCAAGGTAGAGTTGCTGCTGCAGGTATTCAAATATTAGCTAAGAAGCCAGAACATAACACAAAAGGAATTATACTTTCAGCTATGGTTGAAACTTATGCATTATTAGGATTCGTTATATCATTCATGTTAGTTAACATGATATAAGATTGGAGATATAGGATATGTCAGTAAATAATATTACTTCAAAAATCTTAAGGGATGCTGAAGGAAGAAAGGAAAGTATTTTAGCTGCTGCTGAAGAAGAAAAAAATAAGATTCTTTCTAAAAAAGTTGCTTCTGCCAAAGAACTTGAAACAGAAATTTTAGAAAAAGCTGAAATTGAAGCTAAATCTAAAAGAGAAAGAGTAATTTCAGGTGCTAAGCTTAAAGCAAGAAATGAAAAATTAGCTGCTAAGCAAGAAGTAATTGAAGAAGTATTCTCTAAGAGTGTAGAAAAATTATGTAAATTAAATGATAGAGAATTTGTTAAATTTATAAAAGATTCTATTTTATCATTAGATATAGATGGTGATGAATCATTAATCTTAAATAACGATGGTCAAAAAATAGTATCAAAAGAAGTCGTTGAGCAAATTAATACAGAATTAAAAGCAAAAGGACTTAAAGGTGAAATCAAAATAAGTGAAACTGTTGGATCATTTAGAGGTGGTTTCGTTTTAGAAAAAGGTGGCGTAGAAGTTAATAATACTTTTGAAGCTCTTGTTGATTCATTAAAAGATGAATTAGAATTTGAAGTTGCGCAGGTGTTATTTAATTAAGGAGGTAAGTTATGGATTTAATGCAATTTACCCAAGCTCTTTCAAGAATATGGGTATTAGAAACAAGACTCCTTGATAAGGCCAAAATTGAAAGAATGATAGAAGCTCCAGATGCAGATGATGTTATAAAAATACTTAGTGAAACTGAGTATGCAAATGTTATGGGGAATGTAAAAAGAGCAAGTGATTATGAGGAAATGTTAAGTGCTGAATTACAAAGAGTTTATAATCTGGTATATGAATTATGTCCAGTAAAAGACATTGTAAATTTATTTAGTACAAAATATATTTACCATAATGTAAAGGTGCTTTTAAAAGGTAAATTCTTAGGAAAAGATTTTTCTAATCTTCTAATTCACTTAGGAAAAGATGATGTCAATGAAATAAAAAGAAAGATTGACTCAGATAGTTTTGGTGATTTAAGAGGAAATATAGGTAAGGCTGTTATGGCAGCAGTTGAAGATTTTGAGGCAACAAAAGATCCACAAAGAATCGATATAATTGTAGATAAGTTTATGTTTGAAGAATTAGTTCAAATAAGAAAATCATTAAACTACAGTTTTACTGATAAAATAATAAATGCAATGATTGATTCAACAAATATCAAGACTTTACTAAGAATTAAGAAGCAAGGTAAAGGACGTGAATTTGCTCAAGAAGTTATTGTTCCAGGTGGATACATAGATAAAGATACATTAGTATCAATAATCAATGAATCACCAGAAAATATTATTTCTAAGCTAAGTTTTTCAGTTTACTCAGAGGTAGTAAGAGAAGGATTAGAAGGTTATATAGCTACAAATTCAGCAAACCTATTAGAAAAATTAAGCGATAATTATATAATGGCGCTAATGAAGGATTCAAAATTTGTTACCTTTGGACCAGAAAGAATTCTTTCTTATATATATGCAAAGGAAACAGAAATTAAATTAATTAGAATTATAATGGTTGGCAAGCTTAATAATGTTGCTGAGGAAGTAATTAGAGAAAGGCTGCGTGATAGTTATGTATAAGAAAATTGGAGTTGTTGGAGATAAGGACTCAGTTTTAGCTTTCAAAGCACTTGGCGTAGATGTTGCACCAGTAGTTGGAGCAGATGAAGCAAGAAGAGCAGTAGATAAGATGGCTATGAATGATTATGCAGTTATATTTGTTACAGAACACGTAGCTGTAACAATAGAAGAAACTATTGAACGTTATAACAATCAATTGCTTCCTGCTGTAATATTAATTCCAAGTAATCAAGGAACTTTAAATATAGGTTCTAAGAGAATTAGTGATAGTGTGGAAAAAGCTGTAGGTATGAATATTTTATAGGAAGGTAGGTTGGAGAAGTGAAGACCGGAAGAATTATTAAAGTTTCTGGACCTTTAGTTGTAGCTGAAGGAATGGAAGAAGCTAATATATATGACGTAGTTAAGGTTGGAGAAAAGAAGCTTATCGGTGAAATCATCGAAATGAGAGGAGATAAGGCATCTATCCAAGTTTACGAAGAAACAACAGGTATCGGAACAGGAGATCCAGTTATAACAACAGGAGAACCTTTAAGCTTAGAGCTTGGACCTGGATTAATAGAATCAATGTTTGATGGAATACAAAGACCTTTAGATGCTTTTGAAAGAGCAGCTAAGTCTCCTTTCCTAGTAAGAGGTATAGCAGTTAATGCATTAGATAGAGAAAAAGTTTGGACATTTGTTCCTACTGTAAAAGAAGGCGATGAAGTAGAAGCAGGTGATGTAATAGGTACAGTTCAAGAAACTGCTGTAGTATTACATAAAATAATGGTACCTTACGGAGTAAGTGGTAAGGTTAAATCAATAAAAGGCGGAGACTTCACAGTTGACAGTACTGTATGTGTTGTTGAAACAGCTAAAGGTGATAGAGAACTATCATTAATGCAAAAATGGCCTGCAAGAAAAGGTAGACCTTATGCAACAAAATTAAAGCCAGATGCTCCAATGACTACAGGTCAAAGAGTTATAGATACATTCTTCCCTGTAACTAAAGGGGGAGCGGCTGCAGTACCAGGACCTTTCGGAGCTGGTAAGACAGTAACTCAGCATCAAATTGCTAAATGGGGAGATGCTGAAATAGTTGTTTACGTTGGATGTGGAGAACGTGGAAACGAAATGACAGATGTTCTTAATGAATTCCCAGAACTAATTGACCCTAAAACTGGTCAAAGTTTGATGAAGAGAACAGTTCTTATTGCAAATACATCTAACATGCCAGTTGCTGCCAGAGAAGCATCAATTTACACTGGTATAACAATTGCTGAATACTTCAGAGATATGGGTTACTCAGTATCAATTATGGCTGACTCAACTTCAAGATGGGCAGAAGCACTTAGAGAAATGTCTGGTAGACTTGAAGAAATGCCAGGTGATGAAGGATATCCAGCATACTTAGGATCAAGACTTGCTGAATACTATGAAAGAGCTGGTAGAGTTATCTGTTTAGGTAAAGATGGTAGAGAAGGAGCTGTTACAGCTATCGGTGCCGTTTCTCCTCCAGGTGGAGATATATCTGAGCCAGTTACTCAATCAACATTAAGAATAGTAAAAGTATTCTGGGGATTAGATGCTCAACTTGCATATAAGAGACACTTCCCAGCAATAAACTGGTTATCTTCATATTCATTATATGCAGATACAGTTGATGCTTACTTCAATAGAGAAGTTGCACCAGACTGGTCAGAATTAAGAATGGAAGCTATGGCTTTATTACAAGAAGAAGCAAGCTTAGAAGAAATCGTAAGATTAATTGGTATTGATGCCTTATCAGCTCAAGATAGATTAAAACTTGAAGTTGCTAAATCTATTAGAGAAGATTACTTACAACAAAACAGTTTCCATGAAGTAGATACTTATACTTCACTTGAAAAGCAATATAGAATGCTTAAGTTAGTAATTCTTTTCAAGAAAGAAGCAGAAAGAGCTCTTGAAGCAGGTGTATATTTAAATGATATCTTAAACTTAGAAGTTAGAGATAAAGTTGCTAGAGCAAAATATATAGAAGAAAAAGACATAAATAGAACTGATGAAATAGCTGCGGAAGTTAAAGCTGCTATAGACGAATTAATCAGCAAAGGAGGAGTTCTGAATGCTTAAGGAATATAGAACTGTAACTGAAGTTGTAGGTCCTTTAATGGTTGTTGAAGGAGTTAGCGGTGTAAAATACGATGAGCTAGTTGAAGTTGAAATACAAACTGGTGAAAAAAGAAGAGGTAAGGTTCTAGAAGTTAACGGAACTAGAGCAGTAGTTCAGTTATATGAAGGATCATCAGGAATTAACTTAAAAGGAACAAAAGCTAAATTCTTAGGAAGATCATTAGAGCTTGGTGTTTCTGAAGATATGATAGGAAGAATATTCGATGGTATGGGTCATCCAATAGACAATGGTCCAAAAATAATACCAGAAGCATATAAAGATATCAATGGTGAAGCTATTAACCCAGTATCAAGAGACTTCCCAGCAGAGTTCATACAAACAGGAATTTCAGCTATCGATGGATTAAACACTTTAGTTAGAGGACAAAAACTTCCTGTATTCTCTGCATCAGGTCTTCCACATGCAGAATTAGCTGCACAAATAGCAAGACAAGCAAAAGTTTTAAATTCAGACACTAACTTTGCTGTTGTATTTGCTGCTATAGGTATAACATTTGAAGAATCTCAATTCTTCGTTGATGAATTTAAGAAGACTGGTGCTATAGATAATGCAGTATTATTCATGAACTTAGCATCTGACCCAGCTATCGAAAGAATTTCTACACCAAGAATGGCATTAACAGCTGCTGAATATTTAGCATATGAAAAAGATATGCACGTTCTTGTTATCATGACAGATATCACTAACTATGCTGAAGCATTAAGAGAAGTATCTGCAGCAAGAAAAGAAGTTCCAGGTAGAAGAGGATATCCAGGATACTTATATACTGACCTTTCTACATTATATGAAAGAGCAGGAAGGATTACTGGAAGAGGTGGATCAATCACTCAAATTCCAATACTTACAATGCCAGAAGAAGATAAGACTCACCCAATTCCTGACTTAACAGGATATATTACAGAAGGACAAATAATTCTTTCTAAGGAATTATATAAGAAAGGTATTATGCCTCCAATAGATGTTTTACCATCATTATCAAGACTTAAAGATAAGGGTATTGGTAAAGGTAAGACAAGAGAAGATCATGCTGATACAATGAACCAATTATTCTCAGCTTATGCTCAAGGTAAGCAAGCTAAAGAATTATCAGCTATCTTAGGTGAATCAGCTTTATCTGATGCAGATAAGAAATTTGCTAAATTTGCAGAAGCATTTGAAAAAGAATATGTTTCTCAAGGATTCAATACAAATAGATCTATTGAAGAAACATTAAACTTAGGATGGAAGTTATTAAAGATACTTCCAAGAACAGAGCTTAAGAGAATTAGAGATGAATATCTTGAAAAGTATATGCCTAAGGGAGAGGAAGAGTAGAATATGGCAAAATTAAATGTCAATCCTACTAGAATGGAGCTGACTAAGCTTAAAAAGAGACTAGCAACATCTGTAAGAAGTCATAAGCTTTTAAAAGATAAGCAAGATGAATTAATGAGACAATTTATAGGTCTTGTTAAATATAACAATCAGCTTAGAAAAGAAGTAGAAGCAGAGTTAGAAGGTTCTTTTAAAGATTTCGTTATGGCAAGTGCTGTAATGAGTACAGAATTTTTAGAGGAAGCAGTTGCTTATCCTAAAGATAGCATTTCTGTTGAAGTAGGAGTAAAAAACGTAATGAGCGTTAATGTTCCAAAAATGGAATTTCACAGACAGCTTCAAGATGATGAAGGCGGTATATTCCCATATGGTTTTGCAAATACATCTTCAGAGCTTGACGATGCGATTACGAAGCTATATTCAATATTCCCTAAATTGCTTGAGCTTGCAGAAGTGGAAAAATCAACTCAGTTAATGGCTGATGAAATAGAAAAAACTAGAAGAAGGGTTAATGCCCTTGAGTATATGACAATTCCTCAATTACAAGAAACTATCAAGTTTATAAGAATGAAGCTTGATGAAAATGAAAGAGGTGCTTTAACAAGACTTATGAAGGTTAAAGCAATGATTGATGCTAAAAACTAGTTTTTAATAAGAAAAGGCAGAACTTATAATAGTTCTGTCTTTTTTGCATATCTTTTTATGTAAATAAAAATACTAATATTTGATAAAAAGCACGAAAAATAGTATAATGCTAATAGAATATTTAAGTGAAATTTAAATACAATACACATAAGGAGCAAATTGATGAAGTATATATTAGCTATGTTAATGTCTTTTTTATTAGTAGCAGGAATAATCCCTTTTCTAATGAAATTGTCTATTAAATATAATTTTACAGATAAACCAACGAAAAGAAAAATACATAGAGGAGAAATTCCTTTATGTGGTGGAATAGCTATGTTCATAGGATTTTTCACATTATACTTCTTTGTTTTTAGAAATCATCCTTTTGATGAAAAGTACGGAATATTTATTGGAGCTCTAATGATTTTAGTTATTGGAATAATAGATGACTATAATAAAAGTATTGGCAAGGAATTTGGAATAATTCCAAGAATGATAGTACAATTATTAGCAGCTGTTATAGTATATAAATGTGGTGTATCATTTGAAGGTTTTACTAATCCTTTGACAGGAATATATATTACATTGCCGCCAATAATTCAATTTATTCTTACAATAACATGGATTTTTGGTGTAACTACTGTAATAAACTGGTCTGATGGAATGGATGGATTAGCAGGTTCTTTATCGTTTATATCAACATTAACTTTTGCAGCAACAGCAGTGATATTAAATCAACCACCATCATTATATTTTTCACTTATATTAGCAGGAACAATTTTAGGGTTTCTTGTATATAATAAGTATCCAGCAAAAATATTTATGGGAGATTCAGGTGCAAATTTCTTAGGATTTATCTTAAGTATAATTGCTTTAGATGGTGCTTTTAAGCAAGCAACAATTTTAAGTTTAATGTTGCCGATTTTAGCTCTTGCAGTTCCTATTTTTGATAATTTATTTGTAATTTTCAAAAGATTTTCAGAAGGAAAACCTGTATATCAGGCAGATAGAAGCCAGATACATTTTAGACTGCAAGAAAAGGGATTAAATATAACTCAAATAGTAACAATTTTAAGTGCTATAAGTTTAGTGTGCAGTATAATTTCGATACTTTTACTAATGGTATAAAATAAAAGTGTTTACAAATAATGAATAATTTTGTATAATTTAATAAAAAACTTATCAAGAGCGGTGGAGGGACTGGCCCTGTGAAACCCAGCAACCTACTTAGAGAATGTAGAGTTATGAATTAAGAATTATGAATTGGATTTAAAAACTCTTTGAGTTTTGTCTTTAATTCATCATTCATCATCCATAATTCATCATTAACTAAGTGTGGTGCTAATTCCAACAGTTTACTGAAAGATAAGGATATTTAATGGTGTTAATTACGAACCTAAGGGATATCCTTTAGGTTTTTTTTATTTATAAAAGGTTATAATAGGGGGCAGCAATGAGAATTAATAATTTATTTAATGAGAAGAAAATGGTATTTTCCTTGGAGGTTTTTCCGCCAAAAGTAACTTCTTCAATAGAGACAATTTATAAAATGTTAGAAGAACTTAAAGGAGTTAATCCAGATTTTATTAGTGTTACTTATGGAGCAGGTGGGGCAGCTACAAGTAATAGGACTTTAGAAATAGCATCTCTTATTAAGAATAAGTATAATATGGAGCCAGTAGCTCATTTGACTTGTATAGATGCAAAAGAAGATGAAATAAAAGAAATACTAAGAAATTTAAAAAATGAGGGCATTGAAAATATATTAGCTTTAAGAGGTGATGGTAATCCAGATACAGCAGGAAGAAGCAATGATTTTAAGTATGCCAGTGATTTAATACAGTTTATTAAAAAAACTGATGACTTTAATATAAGTGGTGCATGTTATCCAGAAGGACATATAGATTGTAGAAATTTAGATAAAGATATAGAAAATTTAAAAATAAAGCAAGAAGCAGGAGCTAGCCATTTTATAAGTCAGCTATTTTTAGATAATGAGTATTTTTATTCTTTTATGGATAAGACTATTGAGAAAGGAATTACAGTTCCTATTCAAGCAGGAATTATGCCAGTAATCAATAAGAAGCAGATTGAGAGAATTACCACTTTATGTGGTTCAAATGTTCCTAAGAAGTTCATGAAGATTATGGACAGATATGAACATGATCCTATAGCTTTAAGAGATGCAGGAATTGCTTATGCAGTAGAGCAGATAGTGGACCTTATTTCATCTGATGTTAAGGGTATACATTTATATTCCATGAATAATGCTTATGTTGCAAAGAGTATAAACAATAGTATTGAATCAATAATTAAATCAGTAAATAAATAGGAGGTTAAAATGAATAAAGTAGAAAGTTTTGAATTAGATCATAGAAAGGTAAAAGCACCTTATGTAAGAAAATGCTGCCTTTTAGAAGGACCAAAGGGAGATAAGGTAACAAAGTTTGATTTGAGATTTTTACAACCTAACAAAGAGGCCTTTGGCACAGCGGCAATGCATGGCTTGGAACATTTACTAGCACATATTTTAAGAGATAAGCTTCAAGGCATAATAGATATATCACCTATGGGATGCAGAACAGGATTTTATTTGAGCATATGGGGAGATAGAGAAGCAGAAGAAATAAGAGATGCATTGGAATTAGCTTTAAAAGAAATATTAATGGCTGAGGAAATTCCAGCAGCAAATCCAATACAATGTGGTAACTATAAAGATCTTTCTCTTTTTGGGGCAAAAGAATATGCTAAAGAAGCTCTTGAAAAAGGTTTTTCTCTAAATATCTACGGAGAAGAAAAATAAAAATTAAAAATGTAGAATGTAAAATGAAGAATTAAAAATTAAGGAGAGAATTTCTATGAAATTCTTTAAAAATATATATTTTTAGAAACTCCCTAAGGAGTTTCATCCTCAATTCTTCATTTTTAATTTTTCATTTTTAATTATTTTAACTAGCCGCAGGCGACTTAACTAATTAAAGGAGGGGGATGTTTTTGTTGAGATATGAGATTAGGAAAGATGAGGTATTAAGGTATCTTGGATACAAGGGTCAGAGTATAGATGCTTCATTAGACGAACTTATAGAATCTTGTAGAAATGAAGTTAGAAATTTAAGTGATACTAAATACTTATATGAGTATTTTAATATAGAACATATAAATGAAGGTGTAAAAGTGGATAATAGTGATATTATCTTTAAAGGGAATGATATAAAGAAGCACCTTGAAAACTGTAGAAGTATTGCTATTATAGCTGTTACAGCTGGAGTAAACATAGAAAAACATATTAAGCTTACAGAAAAGACTAATTTAACAAAGGCTCTTATTATGGATGCATGTACTACTACATTAGTAGAGGAAATATGCGATGAAATTGAAGAGGCAATAGGTATAGAAGCTAAAAGCAAAGAACTTAATATAACAGGAAGATATAGCCCAGGTTATGGTGACTTGCCATTAGATGCACAAAGAGATGTAATTAACTTAGTTAATTGTGATAAGAGAATAGGTGTAAATTTATCTGCACACAATATATTATTTCCTAGAAAATCAGTTACAGCAATAATTGGTGTAGGTAAAGGGCTAGTTAAAGAAACAGAAAAAGAAGAAAAGTGTTTAAAATGTAATAAATATGCCAGCTGCACATTTAGAAGAGAGGGGAATAACTGTGGGTATTAGGGATATATTAAATAAAGAAATTATATTATTTGATGGGGCAATGGGGACTATGCTTCAGCAAAATGGTTTAAAGCTTGGACAAAATCCAGAGATTTTAAATTTCACCAGTGAAGATATTATTAAAAATATTTATAGAGATTATATTGAAGCAGGTTCAAAGGTAATAACTCTAAATACCTTTGGGGCTAATGAATTAAAGTTAGATGGAACAGGTTATTCTGTGGAAGATGTTTTTAAAAAGGCCATGGAAATTGCTAAAGAAGTTAATGGAAAAGATATATTTGTAGCAGCAGATATAGGACCTATTGGTCAACTTTTAGAACCAATGGGCACATTAAGCTTTGATAGAGCATATGAGATATTTAAAAGACAAGTAATAGCTGCTGAAACTTATGGTGCTGATTTAATTTTAATAGAAACTATGACTGACTTATATGAAATTAAGGCAGCAATTTTAGCAGCAAAGGAAAATACTAATTTACCTGTATTTTGTACAATGAGTTTTGAAGCTGATGGTAGGACATTTACTGGATGCACACCAGCAAGTATGGCCATAACGCTAGAAGGATTAGGTGTAGATGCTCTAGGGGTGAATTGTTCCTTAGGACCAAATGAAATACTTGAAATAATTAAAGAAATTAAAGAATATACAAATATCCCATTAATGGTACAGCCAAATGCAGGATTGCCAAGTCTTTCTTTTGGAGAAATAAGTTATGACATAGGCATAGATGAATATTTAGAGGGAATTGTGAAAATTTTAGATGAAGGAGTATCTGTTATTGGTGGATGTTGTGGTACTACGCCAGAATATATTAAGAATATACATTCAGAAATTAAATATAGGCAAATAGTAAAAAGACCAGAAGTTAAGAGAAATTTAATTTGTTCTCCAAGTAAGATAGTAGAAATAGATCATGTAAGAGTTATTGGTGAAAGAATAAATCCTACAGGGAAGAAATTATTTAAAGAAGCTTTAAGAAATGATGATTTAGACTATGTTTTAAAACAAGGAATTGAACAAGTAGAAGCTGGAGCAGAAATATTAGATGTTAATGTGGGGCTACCAGAAATAAATGAAGCTAAATGGATGAGAAAAGCAATTGTTCAGCTACAAGGAATATTAGACGTGCCTCTGCAAATAGATTCAACAGATAGAGAGGCTGTAGAAGCAGGTTTAAGATATTATAATGGAAAGCCAATTTTAAACTCTGTTAATGGTGAAGATGAAGTATTAGATAGTATACTTCCTTTAGTGAAAAAGTATGGTGCTGCTGTAGTAGGACTTACTTTAGATAAAAGAGGAATTCCAGAGACGGCAGAAGAAAGAGTGAAAATAGCTAAAAAAATACTTAATAAGGCCCTTGAATATGGAATAAAAAAGGAAGATGTATTTATTGATACATTAGTACTTCCTGTATCCTCTGATGGGAAAAGTGGTAAAGAAACATTGAAAGCATTGGAACTTGTTAAACATGAACTTAGTTTAAAAACTCTTTTAGGAGTATCAAATATTTCCTTTGGTTTGCCAAATAGGGAACTTCTAAATAGAAACTTCTTAGCACTAGCTTTAGGTAAAGGACTAGATTTGCCTATTGTTAATCCTAATATATCAGGGATCATGGAAACAATTGATGCTTATAAGATGCTCTATGATATAGATAAACAAGGAAAGTCTTATGTAGAAAAGTATGGAAACAACAAAAATGTAGCAGGAAAAAATACTTTAAATTCTAAGGAATATTCTCTGAAAGAAATCATAGAAAAAGGATTGAAAAGTGAAGCTGAAATTAAAACAACAGAGTTGCTTAAGGAAATGGAACCTTTATCTATAGTAAATGAGAGCATTATTCCGGCTTTAAACAGTGTAGGAGTTAAGTTTGAAAAGGGAATAGTATTTTTACCACAGCTTATAGCGTCTGCTGAGACTGTACAAAAATCATTTGCCATTATTAAAGAAGCATTAATGAAAAATAATAAAGAAGAAGTTGTTAAGGGCAAAATAATATTAGCTACAGTAGAAGGTGACATTCATGATATTGGTAAAAATATAGTGAAAGTCATTTTAGAAAGCTATGGATTTAAAGTAATAGATTTAGGTAAGAATGTGCCAGCAGAAGAAGTATTAAGAGTGGCAAGGGAGCAAGAAATAACTTTAGTTGGGTTAAGTGCTTTAATGACTACCACAGTAAAGAGTATGGAAAAGACAATAATGCTTATTAGAGAAAGTGGTCTGAATATAAAAGTAATGGTAGGAGGAGCTGTTCTTACAGAAGAATATGCTAAGAGTATAGGTGCCGACTTTTATGCAAAAGATGCCATGGAATCAGTAAAGATTGCAGAAAATCATTTTTTAGCTAAATAAGTTTAGAAGTAAGCAAATAAAAAACAAGTAATACTCATTATACATGGATATTACTTGTTTTTTTATTAAGTATTTTTATTGTTTTTTAAATTAGCGTTAACACTTTCTAAGTAATTATGTTTTGTTACTATATTTTCTTCAAATTCTTCAACGGTATTTCTAGTAAAATTAGCCAGTTTATATAATTTTAAGGGAGAATTTTTATTACTCATAAATATCATCCTTTCATCTAAAAAATAATAATGGCAACATTAATAGTATGAATCAAAAATTAAATATGCAATATGGTAATAATTGACATTAAATAGCATTAGATGTAAAATAAATATAATTTTAGCATAAATTGGGGGAGTTAAAATGAAAGCTATATTAACTGTTATAGGAAAAGATAAAGTTGGGATTATTGCAGGTATAAGCAATAAGTTGTCAAAGCTTAAAATTAATATTTTAGATGTAAATCAAACCATATTAGATGGATATTTTACCATGATGATGATGCTTGATTTAAAGGAATGCACAGAAGAATTTGTAAATGTACAATCAATATTAAGCAAAGAAGCATCTATATTAGGAGTGGAAGTAAAAATTCAAAGAGAAGAAATATTTAAATCAATGCATACATTGTAAAAGAGGTGCAAGAATGAATACAAATAATATTTTAGAAACAATCAAAATGATAGAAGAGGAAAAATTAGATATTAGAACAATAACAATGGGAATATCACTATTAGACTGCATTGATGCAGATGGTGATAAAGCTAGGGAAAAAATATATAATAAGATTATGAGATGTGCAAAAGACTTAGTGAAGGTAGGAAATGAGATAGAAGCAGAGTTTGGTATTCCCATAGTGAATAAAAGAATTTCTGTAACACCAATATCTCTTATTGCAGGGGCAACTGATGAAGAAAATTATGTAAAATTTGCAGAAGTACTTGATAAAGCAGCTAATGATTTAGGAGTAAATTTCATTGGAGGCTTTTCTGCCTTAGTTCATAAGGGGTATAGCAAAGGAGATAGAATTTTAATTAAGTCTATTCCACAAGCCTTAAAGAGTACAAGTAAAGTATGTGCATCTGTTAATATAGGTTCCACTAGAAGTGGAATAAATATGGACGCCGTTAAAGAAATGGGTGAGATTATTAAGAAATGTGCAGATTTGACAGCCCATGAAAATGCAATAGCTTGTGCTAAGCTTGTGGTTTTTGCTAATGCAGTAGAAGATAATCCATTTATGGCTGGAGCCTTTCATGGAGTTGGTGAAGCAGATACGGTAATTAATGTAGGAGTAAGTGGACCTGGGGTGGTACAAAGAGCGCTAGAAAAAGTAAAAGGAGAACCTTTTGATGTAGTAGCTGAAACAATTAAGAAGACAGCTTTTAAAATTACTAGAATAGGACAACTTGTAGCCAATGAAGCTTCTAAAAGGCTTGGAGTTTCATTTGGTATTGTAGATTTATCACTTGCACCTACTCCAGCAGTGGGAGATTCTGTTGCACATATTCTAGAAACTATGGGCTTGGAAAGTGTAGGTACTCATGGAACTACCGCAGCCCTTGCAATACTAAATGATGCAGTGAAAAAAGGTGGAGTAATGGCATGTAGCCATGTAGGAGGATTAAGCGGAGCATTTATACCAGTATCAGAAGATGCAGGAATGATTGATGCAGTTAATAAAGGGACATTGAACTTAGAGAAACTTGAAGCTATGACAGCCATATGTTCAGTGGGGCTAGATATGATTGTAATTCCAGGCGATGCTAAGGCAGCTACTATATCAGCAATAATAGCAGATGAAGCAGCTATTGGAGTGATTAATAATAAAACAACAGCAGTAAGAATAATACCAGCACCAGGATATAGTGAAGGTGATATGGTTGAGTTTGGTGGATTGCTTGGTAGTGGACCTGTTATGAGAATTAATGAAGCATCATCAGAAGAATTTATAAGAAGGGGCGGAAGAATTCCGGCACCAATACATTCTTTTAAAAATTAGAAAATAAAGTATTGCTTATTGATATAGATTTTTATTGATAAAAATAAGATAATTCATAGGCAATACTTTTAATTTTTAAATAAAATTCATAAAAGTATTTTAATTATTTGGAGTTTTGGAGATAATATAAATAATTGTATAGAAATATAGAGTTATTTCTAAAATAAGTTTTTATTAGTAAGGGAGCATTAAAAATGGAGGAGAAAATTAAAATTGAGAGTATAGTTCTAAATGATAAGAGAAAAAAGATTATGAAAGAACTAGAAGAGAAGAGGAAAACACAAGAAGAAGTAATTAATATGCTTAAGATCCTTACCCAAGAATCAAAGGGAGGATATAATCAAGAAAAAGAAAATGTGGAGAAGATATATCAAATATTAAATAAAGAAATTGAAAGTTATGAAGAGGCACTTAAAAACCCATATTTCGGTAGAGTTGATTTCACTGAAAGACTTGGAGATCATGAAGAAATATACATAGGTAAAAAAGGTATTTCATCCACCAGTGATGGTGATGAAATTGTAGTTGACTGGAGGGCTCCTGTGGCTGATCTTTACTACAGTGGTACAGGGGGGAATGCTTACTATAGAGCACCTATGGGAATTATAGAAGGTGAACTTGAACTTAAAAGAAAGTTTCTTTTTGAGGACAAGAATATAAAGCAAATATTTGATGAAGAAATAAATAAAATACTTATAAACGGCTTAGAAGGAGAAGAACTTGTTGATGAGTTCTTAAAGATAAATCTTGAAGAAAGCCGTGGGAAAAAGCTAAAAGAAGTAGTGGCAACTATACAAAAAGAGCAAAATGATATTATAAGGTGGCCTAAAAATCTTCCTCTTATAGTTCAAGGAGCTGCAGGTTCAGGAAAGACTACAATAGCATTACATAGATTAGCTTATCTTTTATATAGATATAGAGAATCTATGGAAGGAAAAGATATTTTGGTACTTGCTCCAAATAAACTATTTTTAGATTATATTTCAGACATACTTCCTAACTTAGGAAGTACAGATGTAAATGAGACTACCTTCCAAGAACTTGTTGTAAGCAAATTAAAGCTTAAAGGTAAGATTAGGACTAAAGATTATAAGCTTAAGGAAATAATTGAGACAGCAGATATTCGTGAAAGAAAGTGCATTTCAAATGCATCAAAGATTAAAGGTAATTTAATATTTAAGGTTATCATTGATAGATATATAGCTTTATTGGAAAGTAGCTCTTTAGAAATAAATGATATAGAAATAAAAGGTTATGTATTATTCTCTAAAAGAGAAATCACTAGGCTTTATCTAAAAGATTTAAAGGCATATCCTCTAAATAAGAGAAAAGATGAAATAAAGAGATATTTAAGTTTAAAGCTTAAAGAGAAAATTACTAGCTTAGTTGCAATGGTGGATAGAGATTGGCAAAGCAAGATAAATACCATTAAGAATACATATGAAGATGGAGAAGAACGAAGAAGAAAGCTTATTGAGATTTATAATGAAAGGGACAGTATTAAAGAGTATATAAAAAAGGAATCTAAAAAAGTAATGAATGATTACTTTAAGAATTGGCGTGGTATAACTTCTAATGATATTTATATAAATCTTTTTAAAGATGATGAATTATTTGAAATTGCTACAGCTAATAGGATACCGAGAGATTTAGCAGCATATATTAAGAGAGAGACAATTAAGAATTTTGAAAATGGAATTATTGATGAAGATGATTTAGCTCCACTTTTATATATACATATGATACTGGAAGGGATTGAAGAAAAAGAGAAGTATAAACATATAGTAGTAGATGAGGTACAAGACTATAGCCCATTACAGATATTACTTATTAACAAATTAAGTAAAGGAAATTCTCTTACATTAGTTGGAGATTTAGCCCAGGGGATATATTATTACAAGGGAATAAGTAAATGGGAGGATATAACAGAAGGAGTTTTTGGAGGAAAAGCTACTTATATGGCACTTTCACAAAGTTATAGATCAACTATAGAAATAATAAGTTTTGCAAATGGAGCCTTGGAAGCTCAAAATCTAGGTTTAAATACAACTAAGCCAGTATTAAGACATGGTAAAGAACCAGTGATTAAATATACTTCTAGTAAAAAAGAAAGTGCAATGGAAATTTACAATGCTGTTGAAGAAATACGTAAAGAAGGAAAAAGTAGTATTGCCATAATAACTAAGACATTCAAAGAGGCTAAGGCCTTAGAAAAGGATATAAAGAGATATACTGACTTAGAATATACAATTATAAAGGGAAATGAAAAAAGTGCACCATCTACAGATGTGATAATAATTCCTGTATATTTAACTAAAGGCCTTGAGTTTGATGGGACAATTATATATAATCCACTAGAAAGTGTTTATGAAAATAATCTACTTAACCAGAGACTTTTATATGTGGGCCTTACAAGAGCATTACATTATGAATATATAATTGCAGAAGGCAAGCTTTCAGAAAATATAAAAACCATTTAGTTGATGATGAATTATGAATGATGAATGATGAATTAAGGATGAAACTCACAGAGTTTCTAAAAAAATATTTTTCTAAACTCTGTGAGTTTATTCCACAATTCATCACTCGTAATTCATCATTCATAATTATATTAAGGGAGGGGGTTTTTTAGACTTTTATAAAAGTTATAAAAAACCTCTTAAAATATATTGTTTTATTATATAATACAGTGTAATATATAATTGAAGGGGTGGTTTTTTTGAATTTAAAAAGCAAATTGACAGAATATTTAAAATGGTTGCTACTTGCCTATGTTTTTGTAGGAATAGTATTATTATTTTCCAGCAAATTAATTTTAGATTTAACTTTAAGTTCGTTTATAATAGTAGCAGTATTCGTAGCATGTACAGTAGGTTACGGAATTTTAAGATTAAATAAAAAGTATATAATTGTAGGTGGAGCTGTGGCGCTAGTATATGTTGCTTTAGGAATTATTTTAAGTCCTATAGTAATGCCAAGTGCTCATAGAAATTTAATAGGTGAAGTTGAAGAAGTAGATTTTTCAAGCGAAATACATCATATAGATTTAGCACAGCTTCCAACAATAGATAAAGAGCTTGCTTATAAATTAGCAGATAAAAAGTTAGGTGAAATACCAAGTTTAGGAAGTCAAGTTACCATAGGTAATTTAAGTCTTCAAAGCGTAGATGGATCACTATACTATGTTGCACCATTAGAGCATTCATCATTAATAAAATGGATAACTAATCATAAGGGAACACCAGGGTATGTAAAGGTTAGTGCCACTAATGAAAATGATGTTCAGCTAGTAACAGAATTAAATGGGGAAGAGTTAAAAATAAAATACTTAGAATCAGCATATCTTCTTGATGATTTAGATAGACATGCATTTTTAAATGATATGAAAGCTGGACATACAGACTATACTTTTGAATTAGATGATGATGGAAAGCCTTACTGGGTTATTACAAGATATGATAATGCCATAGGATTCTTAGAGCAAAAAGCTATAGGTACATTAATTATAGATGCTCAAACTGGAGAGTCTAATATATATGATATAGAAAATACTCCAGAATGGGTTGATAGAATACAAACAATGAGCTACATTAAAAACTATTTAAATAAATGGGGAGAATTAGTTCATGGTGTATTTAACTTTAGTGATAAGGACAAGCTAGTTAGTACCGATGGAATGAATATAATTTTTAATGATGATACATGCTATTACTACACTGGTATCACATCTGTAGGTAGTGATGAATCATTAGTTGGTTTTACACTTACTAATACAAGAACTGGAGAAACTACAATGTATAAGACATCAGGTGCTACAGAATATGCAAGTATGAAGTCTGCACAAGGAAAAGTACAGCAGTATGGATATACAGCAACATTCCCATATCTGATAAATATCCAGTCAGAACCAACATATTTTATGACTTTAAAAGATGCAAATGGATTGGTAAAGCAATATGCAATGGTAAATGTGAAAAACTATAATACTGTAGCTGTTGGAGATACATTACAAACAACATTAAATAGATATATAGAAAACTTAACAAGTAGCAATATTTCACTGGAAGGATCTAATAGCGAAGAAGTAGTGAAAGGTGAAATAGAAAGAATTGGTCTTGTGGTAAAAGATGGTGCTAGCATTTATGATTTAAAGATAAAAGGTGAAGATAGCATCTTTACAGTATCAACAGAGACTTCAAGACAAGTAGCTTTAAGTAATATTGGAGATATGGTTGAAATAAGCTTTATAAGAGTAGGTAATGGAGATTATATTATAAGTAATTCATTTAAAAACGTCACATTAGAAGGTTCAGAAAAAGGAAATAACACTGAAGAAAATAATAGTGAAGAAAAAGTGCAACAATAGCATATAGGAATAAAAACTGCTAATATGGATATTAGCAGTTTTTGTTTAGTAAGGAGGCTCAGAAATGCATAATAAGTGGGATATATCTAAAATAGAAGCTGTAATACAGGAGCTAAATAAAAGATTAGATTATCAGTGTAATTTAAAAATTGAGATTTCTAAAAGGGCTCAAAAGAGAATGGGAGCATTTTTTTATAGAAAAAATAATGGAAGAATTGAGCCACTAAAATTTGTTTTTGCTCAGTGTTTGCTAGATGGTTCATACAGTGAAGAGGTAGTTAAGGAAGTTATAATACATGAATATCTCCACTATTATTGTGATACAATTACAGGGGTAAGTAATGGACATAACAGCTATTTTAAAAAGATGTGCAGGATTATGGGCATTTCAGATAGTGCTACATTTAAGTATGACACTAAAAGAAAAAGTGACACAGCATATAAATACAAGATATATTGTAGCAAATGTAATAAATATATATGTGGTAATAAAAGAATAGACTTTGCTAATAATAAGGTTAAAAAATATATTTCATCTTGCTGTAAGGCTAAGCTTATAATAAAATAAGAAAATGTAGGCTACTATATATAGAAATGGTAAATGATATATAGTATAATGACATAAAAAATAAAGGAGATATGCTTTATGAATAATGAACATATGGAAAATGAAGAAAGACAAATCATGACTTTCTTAGATGAAGAAGGGAATAAAGTAGAATTTGAAGCAGTTGCTAGAATATTTTTAGAAGAAAAAGAATATTTATTATTAGCACCAGCTGATGATACTGAATCAGAAGACGTGTTTGTATTTAGAGTAGATGAAGTTGATGGCAAAGAAGAATTAAATCTTGTAGAAGATGATAGAGAATTCCTTGCTGTTAAGAAAGAATACAAAAAATTATTATATTAAGAGGAGTCTTTAAAGTGAACGTTAAGGATATAATAAATATTTTAAATGATAATGGATTAAGCGAAGTTGAAGTGCTTGTAGCTGCAGATAAATACTCTTTAATAAATTTTTACTTTGATTTTGATAAAGATGTAGAAGCAGCAGCAAAAGCTTATGCTGATGATGAAAGTACTGCTGGCAGCGAAGAATGGATGAATGAATTTTACCTGCCATATCTTTATGATTATGCTAATGATGAAGTTCTTGAAATCGTTGAAGAAATCATTGAGGATTTAGATGTAGAAGGTGAAATGATGGCCTTCCAAATGAATGAAAAAACAGCTGGCTATGTTCAATTCATGGTACTATTTAATGAAGAAGGTTGTGACGTAGCAATAGAAGAGGTTGTAAAGGAATACATGAACAAAAAATAAATTGTGAAAAGTAAAATATAGCTATTGAACTTATTATAGAATTTGTTATAATAAAAATATAGTAATCCTGATATGTGCGTTTAGCTTATGTTATTCAACCTACATTATATTTTCGGGATTTGCAATATGCTTGTAGATGTTGAGCTTCCTTTGGTAGAAGATAACAGAAGCAAGTTGAGCAAAACCCACCTGCGAGACGCAGGTGTGAGTATATAGGCCACCGGCATATTGGGAATAATCAGACTAAAACACTTTATATTGAGGACTTTTGTTCTTAATA
>FR883412.1 GCA_000435835.1 Clostridium sp. CAG:221 | reverse complement strand
TCACTCATCATTCATAATTCATCATTAACTAAGTTCATAATTCATAATTTTAAAAAAGGCAGCTTTATAAAGCTGCCTTTTTTATAGGATTATTTTCTTTTTGCATTTTCTTATTATTTTCTCAATTATAGGATCAAATAAATCTAAAATATCTTCATTTTGTTCTGCAATGCTATAATTTACAATTGATTTATGCATAGGAAGCTCTCCTAATAAATCTACATTCATATCCTTTAAGAATTTTTCTGTGTTTTCACCATCAAACATTCTAATTTTCTTATTACAGTCAGGACATTGTATATAACTCATATTTTCAATAACACCAAGTACTTCTATGTTCATTTTTCTAGCCATATTAATTGACTTTGATACTATCATAGATATCATATCTTGAGGTATAGATACCATTACAACACCTTTTATAGGAATTGATTGCATTACTGTTAGTGGTACATCACCAGTTCCAGGTGGCATATCTATTATTAAGTAATCTAGCTCTCCCCAGTATACTCCTGTCCAGAACTGATTAACTATTCCTGTAATAGCTGGACCTCTCCAAATCACAGCTTCATCTTCTTTTTCAACCACTAGATTTAAAGACATTACTTTAATTCCTTCAGCAGTTTCTACTGGATAAATAAGTTGTTCAGTTCCCCTAGCTCTTTCATTTTCTATATGAAATAACCTTGGTATACTAGGTCCTGTTATATCAGCATCTAAAACTCCTACTTGATACCCTCTAGCTGCTAACTCTTTTGCTATCATAACTGACATTGTTGATTTACCAACTCCGCCTTTACCGCTCATTACTCCAATTATATTTTTAATTTTATTTTGTGGATTATTTACTATTCCGCAACTTTGTTCATCTTTACCACATGTTCCTTTACTTGGACAACTATTACAGCTTCCCATAGTAATCACCTCTTATCTATTGAATTCAATATAAACTATATTTTATTCTTCTTACATATGGTTGTCAAACTATATATATCCTATTAAATACACATCTAAAAAAATAACCTTTTCTTATTTTAATCATATATTATTTTATACTGCTTCATAGGAGAATTTGATTTTGAAGGATAAAAAAAACACTACAAATTCTAATGAAACTTCTGATTCTAATGAAACTTCTGAAAACAATAATAATTTTGAACAATTAATAAAGCAACAAGATATTGATTTAGCAAACTTAGAAAAAATAGGTCTGTTTTTTTTGCTTTATGGCTATTCTATTTTTGTAGTTGGTGCAAATTTAGATATATTAGAAGCTTTAGATAGGAATAATACTGGCTATATCCCAGATAGTGTAACCTTATATGGGCAGGAACTTGTTCTTACAGGTTATATACTATTATTTATAGTAGCTTCAAAAAGAGTTGCGGAGAAAGCTTTTAGAAATAAAGTTACTGAAGAAAATTATGATTTAGGCCCTTACAACCTAATTGCAACTGCTTATTTTCTTAGCGTAATAGCTAATTCTCTTAGAGTTCAAGCCTTTGCCCAAATAGAAATTTTGATTCTTAATAATAGAGAAGAATAAGGTATCCTTAAATTATTTTTTAAGAATACCTTATTATATGTTATTTATTACATACTTCTTTGTTTTCTTCTATTACATTCTTATACGCTTTTAGATCAAAGTGAACATCTTCTTTAAATGGATTTCTCTTATATTTAAATATTTTATAGAAATGATATATAAATACAATTATATTTGAAAGAAGTGAAATAATACTCACTATTAAAAGTGCTTTAGCATTATGTGATGATTGCACGGCAAAAATTGATGTATCCACAAAGCTAGGGAATGTCATTGTAAACATCATCCAAGCTGCTAAAGTATAAGCCCTATTTTGTATCCAAACTCATTTTTTAATAAATATTAATGGAAGGGTACATGAAATTAGTAAGGCTGCTCCTGCATAAAATGAATGATCTGACACACAATTATATACATATGCAAAATTCCATAAATCATATGCTATAATCCAAAACCATAGCTGATCTGGCCATATCATATCTCTACTTCTATCCTTACTTACAAATATTCCTACCCATCCTGATATAGTAAGAATATTTAATATTCCTGCAATACCATTAATTATATTCCAAGGTCCACCAAGCATCCATACTCCATCAACAATTCCTTCAGCATATCAATAACACTGAAAATCTCTTACTACTGCTTCTAATATATTAACTGCTAAAATTATTGCTGGAAGCATCAGAATATACTTATTATCCTTCCAAGATTTAAAATACCTAATTCCCATAAAAATAAGACATCCAGCTAATGCAGAATATACCTTTACCCAATGAAACCATGTTCCTGTACTAGATCCTTCCCCTGCAGTATGAGGCCATACAAATACTGTTAGTACTATTGGCATAACTACACATAATATCACTGAAAATACTTTACTTTTTCTAGCAAACTCATTGATTAATATTAATGCGCCTAAAACAACAAACCAGGCTACCAAAGAGTACCATGTAATATTATTAAATAAAAGAATATTTTATCCCTTTTTTCTACTTTTTTCTATTTTTTCTATTACATTTTACTTAATTTATACATATTTTTCAAGTTAATTTTTCTTATTTATAAAATCGAGTAGGAGGTAATCAATTATTTTGATTACCG
>FR883411.1 GCA_000435835.1 Clostridium sp. CAG:221 | reverse complement strand
TATTGGCACAATTGTTCAAAATAGTCTTGACATTAATATTTATATAAAGATTTATGGCTGGCTGATTTATATCCACAACAAAAAGACGTAAATATTCAACCCCATTCTCTTTTGCTAATTCCACAGCTTTTTCAAGCATTATGCCACCAATTCCTTGCTTTAAATAATCAACATTTACCCCAAGTCGATCAATATACAATACTTCAGCCTCTTCTTTTTCCCACTTAAGATGCTTTGCCCCTGCATTTGATTTGCAAAGAGCAAAGGCTGAAACTATTGTATTATTTTTCTCTAAAAGATACAGGCACTTATTTTCAATATCCTCCTTGAAAAATTCACAAGGATATATTTCATCCCAAATCTTAATATTGTTGCAATTCATTTCTTTAATTATATTTTCATATACCACTTTAAGCTGTGGTAAATCATCCATCTTAGCAATTCTAAAATTCATCCTCTAACCTCTCACAAACATAAATTATTACTCTTAAAAATCCAGTAACATTTTTAATAAACTCTCAAATTACATACCATCTAAATAATAGTTATATTGTATATTATAACCACTTAGTATAATTAATGAAATATCAACAGTTTATCAAAACAAATCTTATTAATATAAGGCTCTGTTTTAAAATAATGTTGATAATATATACAGAATTTAAAAAACCAGTGATTTCTAACTCACTGGTCTCTAGTTCGTAATATGTTAAAATTATTCATCATTAAGAACCCTCTTTAAACTTGAATTTATTGCATCTGAATCTTCTGGATGTTCTATAAGCAATCTATTTGCTTCCATAATAGCAGCAGACCTTGAGGTTTGTACTGATTGTTTTACTTTAGAGTCCTCAATAGATTTAATATAATCCTTTTGTTTCTGCCAAGCATCTTTTATTATTGTATAGTATTCATCTTCAGTTGATTCCTCTTGAGTATATTGTTCTATATTTGATTGAATATCTTGGTGCATATCTTCATGGTTATTATCTTCTGAATTTTCAACAGTGGAAGATGTAGTGTTTATACTGTCTCCTTCAGAATTTTGAGTAATGCTAATAGAATTACTTGCATTTGATTTAGAAGAATCTTCTTTTCCTTCTGAATTATTCTTCTGTCCACATGCCACAAGTGACAGAGATAATAACACTAATCCTAATTTAAAAAATATCCTTTTATTCATTTAAATCTCCTCATAAATTATAAGATTATTAGTTCAATATATTATATAAAGCAATTTTGAATTCTTAATGTTCCAATAATTACTCTTCTTAAATTTGTGGACAAATAGTAATCTTGTCTACTTTTATTTTAAATCGCAATATATTCAGATTGTTTTACTAATATCAAAATTTAAATTTAGATAATGGCTGTAAAAAGTAACGAAGTTACTATTATAATTGTTACCATAATAGTTGATAGTATATTACCAACTTTAGAACCAAAATTATCATTAAACTTATAACCAATAATTAATGATGGAATATAAAATAATAGAGAGTAGAATATTGTATAATGTGTTCCTTGATTTCCATTAGACCATGATTTTAACCCAATATAATTTAAAATATTATCTCCTATACAAACCTTATTAAATGTAAAGGCAAATAAAGAACCTATAATAAATAACACTAAAGAAGTTGTACCTATTCCTATCTTTCTTTTTTTCACATTACCTCCTCCAATATACTATAATTGATTTATACAATAAGAATTTTAATAATCAACTAATTCGTATAAAATTACAATTGTTCATAAATCATTATATTTATCTTATACCAAAAACAGTAAAATTAAAATATTTTTACCTTATATATATTAGTCTTTTAACCTTAAACTCTTTGTTAAAAACATTAAATTATGTCTCAAAAAAAGAAATTACAATTAAAACAGATTCTAATATACAAATATTAAGGTAGCCTTATAATATCTATGTAAATCTACCTTAATTCTATTCTTATTATGATTTTATCTTATTACTTCTATGATTTCATATGTATCAATAAAGGGCACATTAAACACTAAATCTCTTTTAATATATGCTTTAAAAATATTTTTCTTTCCACCTTTGATTCTCTTATAAGTTCTATAAGCTTCAATTTCACTAAACCCTGTATAATATATCTCTTCAGAATCAAGTCCAGCATTCTGCACTACTATAAATTCCTCTATTTTATCATTACAACCATGATTTTCAATACTCTCTAATTTAATTTCTTTTTCATCATTATTCATAATTAAAGTATTCCTTTCTATCCTTTGTATACCATTCACATCTTCTGCAAAAATCATATATATTTACTTATATCATCTGATTTATTATAACACAAAGCATTTAGCTCCTAAAATACCACTTACATGATTATAACTTTTACTTTCTTTTTCAACTATTATTTTCAAATTATAACAATCACATTCTGAACACTTAAAACTTTCGTTAAATTTATTTACCAATATATTTTTTCAACTTTTCCAAATTTTCTATATACAAAAATACTTCTCCACATTTAGGACAAATACAAGCTTTGATTTTTCCTATGCTTTTTGGAATTATTACTTCATCAGTTTTCACTATCTTTATTCCATAACCGGCTCCATCCATTTTAACATTAAATCCTTCTATCATTTCACTGTTACATTGTTTGCAAATTCTCATATAACCCCTCCATTCTAAAAATAAGTATTATTTTTCTTCATTAAAATCTTCCATAATACAATATATTTCTTCAGAATCAAATCCAACATTTAGTATTATCTTCAACATATTAATACTCTCCATAACAATTTTAATAGAAAATTAAGGCTAAAAACTTTATGGCACAAAATAATGTAACACATTCATATATCAACGTAAAAAATTTAAAAAATAGAGAGCCAATGTATATATAATATATGTGATATTTTGTAAAATATGTTATAATAAACATTATACAAAACTATAATTGAATGGACAATAGTAATAAAATATGCATTATAACATTGTGGAAAGGTGAAGGAAATGAGAAGAATTCAAACTTATGAATTTAAATTAAGCGTATTAATATTTTTCATTATTTCTTTTATTATACCAGCCAATATATCAGAAAATGGGGCTATAAAAGTATACAATTTTGGGTTTCCATTTAACTATTGGTCAATATATCAGAGAAATAAAGGAAGTTCTCAACTCTTTAACAATATATTTGATGGAAATAACGGAATGAATATTAATATATTATGTTTATTTTTTAATTTATTTATTATATATACTCTATTTATATTATTAAAGAAAATATATATAAAAATTAAGAATCACTAAAATTAAATAGAAAATTATAAAATCTTATTATTCGTATATTGAAAATTATAGGTGAACAATCCCACCTATAATTTTTTTAGACTATATTTCAACATCATATTAAAACATAGCCTTATTTTTTAATTATATATATCATAAATCAAGTTAAAATTTTTATAAAATAGACCGAATAAATTAGCTTGTTCACTTTACTTCTATAACTACTACTTTTTAATACACTGAGATATTCAACGGCCTCTTACTTCTTATTTCTAAAAAATTTCACTAAATAAACAATAAAACATACTAGAGCAATTAAATCTAGTCCCACTGCAACAAATTCATTTAATTCAATCAGTTTATCTAAAATGTTCACCGTGGTTACTATTACTAGTCCTATTAAAACTAATATGCTACCTTTATTATTGTTTTCATTCATATAGTTTCCTCCATAAATTCATAAATAATTTAATATAAAGAGCTGTCTATTGGACAGCCTTTTCAGTGGTACTAATTTTAAATTACTCATAAAATATTATTACTTAATAGTATTTTATAGTTTGCTAAAAAACACTGATAGTATTGAAAGAATAATTGCAAGAAAGCCACCTAAAATTAATGAAATTGATTCTTTTTTCTTATTCTTTACGTACAAAGAATATCCATTTAATATAGTTGATACTCCCCCTATTATTACTGCAATTGACAATGCAATACCTGAATCCATAATCTTGAATAATCCTAAAGCTAATATAATAACACTTATTATTGGTAATAATTTCTCAATGCAACTTTTCATATAGTTCCACCTTTTTAATCCAAAACTTTATTGTTGAGCAATTAAATACAATTATTCATCAATCGTTATATCTATTTTATACCAAAAACAGAAAAAAGAACTTAGAAATAATTAAAATCATTACAAAAGATGGTAGCACATTACCCAATGTAGCAACCAAAGCACCTATAATACCCACCTATTTATATCCAATGAAAGTAGCGCAGTTAATAGCAATTGGGCCTGGAGTAGATTCAGCAATTACTGTAACATTCATCATTTCGTCATGTGTAATCCACCTCTTCTTTTCTACGCAGTTATTTTCAATCATTGAAATCATTGTGTATCCTCCACCAAAAGTAAATAATCCAATCTTGGCGAAAGTAAGAAACAAATCTAGAATAATACTCATACCAAAATACCCCCTTATGGTTATATATTAGTCTTTTAAGTTTAAAATCCTTTATTAAAGATATTAAATTATGCCTCCCCCAAAAATAGGTTTCAATTAAAACAGATCTTAATATACAAATATTAAGGTATCCTTACAATATCTATGTAAAGCTACCTTATTCACTTCATATTATTACTTGTATATTTTCATAAGTATCAATAAATTGAAATTTGCATCATCCCATTGTCTGCTCATACTACATCCTAACAGAAAATAGAAGATGAGGCATATCAATACCTCAGTAATGCTTAATATGCAATTCTCCATCAATCATTATATTTATTGCATTTTAAATACAAAATGCTATATTTGTATTTTAATGTAAAAAAACACATTCTTATGTTAATATATAAAGAGAAAATAAAGCATAATTTTTTAGTACGATAAAAGGGGGAATTTTTATGAACTTAAAAATAAGAGAAGGGAATACTAATGATTATATTGCTATTAGCAATTTAGTTAAAGAGATTCATGATTTGCATGTTCTAAATAGACCAGATGTTTATTTAAATGTTGACAATCCATTTAAAAAGGAGCAATTTGAAGAGCTATTGAACAGTAATAATACAAATTTATTTGTAGTTGAAAATACTGATAACAATGAGTTAATAGGATATAGTATTTTACAAATCATGACTACAAGGAATCTAAATATACTTATTCCATTAAAGTTTGTTTATGTAGATGATTTCTGTATTAAATCAACCTATCAAAAAAGAGGTATTGGTAAAATGCTATTCACTCATATTGTAGACTATGCAAAATCCAATGAGGCTTCTTCAATACAGTTAAATGTATGGGATTTTAATGAAAATGCAATTAAATTTTATGAGTCATTAGGCATGTCAACTAGGAATAGAAGAATGGAGTTAAATATATAAATTTAACTGTTAATTTAGTGTTATAGTATAATTTTAAAGAGCACCAATGTTACTCTTTAATTATCCATTAGGATTTAAAGATAATTATTAATTTTATGTTATATTAAAAACGGACAGGTATCTGTCCATTTAATTTCAGTGTAGACTCTTATATAGTTGTAAGACTCTCTTTATTAAAAATTATATTCACATCTTTCAAACCTTGAAAAATTTCCTCTCTTGAAAAGTTACCATTTTTCAATTTATCATCGCTTTGATCCATTAATAAATCGTAAAAATCAAGTGCAATTTTATAAATTTTTTCAGATTTATTTTTCTTAATTTCTTCAAAAAGAATATTCTCAGCCTTATTATACTCATGTTTTAGAACAAGGCTTTTTAAAAGTATTCATATATAGTCAGATGAATCAACTTCATCTAAATTTATTATTTCATTGTTATCTTCTTCTTTTTGCAATAATGATTTTCCTGTATTTTTTACAAGTTCATTAATTAATTCCTCTATATTTATATTAATCACCATCTTTAATAAAAATTTTATAGCATATTATCTAAAAATAATTTAATACTTTTTTACAAAATTATATACCATCAACTCTGCAACATCAATAAAATTTTGAATGAGCCTTAGAAACTCTTTATTCCTAAATTGGAAAATACGTTAAGAAAATCTATTTGTCTGTGCGTTAGCGAGTTATAAATTTTTAGTATATCCTACTGAAGGAATCATAGTTTTTCAAAGCAAAATAAAAAGCACCTCCTATGAAGTTTTACCCTCATAGAAAGTGCCTATATCATCAATTCTACAACTTCGAGAGTAACGAAGAGTTGTTTCCTTTAATCTAATGAATAATAAAAACGAAGAAATGATTAAAATTTTATTTTAGTATTTCATTATTAATGGAGCAAAATATACGTTAAGAAAAAAGACACCTTCTATAAAGTAATCCCTCATAGAAAGTGTCTATATCACTATTTCTACAACTCCGAGTGTAATGAAGAATTGTTTCCTTTAGCTATCAGAATAATATAATGTTGGAGGAAATATCTGAATGAGTCTTAGAAACTCTTTATTCCTGAAGTGGAACATACGTTAAGAAAATTTATTTGTCTTTGTATAAAAGCGTTATAAATTTTTAATATAAAAAAGCAGTTTCATCTAAATTATCTCTAAATAAAACTGCTTTAACTCTCTTTGTTATTACTAATTAAAAACTTAAATTAATTCATATTGCTATGAACTTATATTTTCATTTTTAATTTTACATTTCTATTAATGCACAACATTATGAATCAGCAATAAATTCATCATTCATCACTCATAATTCATAATTTTTACTCGTCCCATCCTTCTGGGAATTCAGCATTGTGGTAAACTTCTTGAACGTCATCATCATCTTCAAGTAAGTCTAACATCTTTTGGAACTTCTTAGCATCATCTTCATTAATTTCAGTGTATGTATCTGGAATCATTTTTACGCCTGCTTCTAAGAATTCTAAACCTTGAGCTTCTAACTCTTCTCTTACTGAACTGAAGTCTTCTGGTGTAGTAGTTATTACAAATACTTCCTCTTCATCTGCATTAAAGTCCTCTGCACCTGCATCTAAAGCCATCATCATAACTTCATCTTCATCTAAGTCTGCTCTTTCAATAACTATTTCACCTTTTTCTTGGAACATGAAGCTTACACATCCTGTAGTTCCCATGTTTCCGCCACCTTTAGTGAAAGCTGATCTTACGTTACCAGCTGATCTGTTTTTATTATCTGTTAAAGTTTCAACTATTACAGCAACTCCTGATGGACCGTATCCTTCATATACTATGCTTTCATAGTTAACTGCTGCTAGTTCTCCTGAAGCTTTCTTAATTGATCTTTGAATTGTATCTCCTGGCATGTTTGCTGCTTTAGCTTTTGCTATAGCATCTCTTAATTTAGGGTTATTTTCCGGAGCAGGACCTCCATTCTTAACTGCAAGCACTATTTCTTTACCTATCTTTGTAAAGATTTTTCCTCTTTTTGCATCTGCTTTCCCTTTTTTATTTTGTATATTATGCCATTTTGAATGTCCTGACATCTTTTTCATCCTCCTAAATTATTATTTTATTAAACTGCTTCCATTATATCATATTTATTCTAATTAAACAATTTTCTATTTTAAGTATTTACTTTCAACTTTTTTCTTTCATTATTTCATTATAAAATGTCTTTGTTTCATCAGCTGTAATTAAATTAATATAATATTGATCCTTTGGTGTTTTAATATATATAAAAGGGCTTTCATCATTATATAAGTATAATCTTGCATTTTTACCATCAAGGTTAAAATATCCTTTTCTCTTACCATTGGTTAGCATTATACCATTAACCCTCTTATTAATAGTAGGAATTGTGTCTTTCAGTGACAACTCTTCAATATCTGCTATAGCTATATTGTTGCCATACAGTCCATAAATCTTAATATAATGATTCTTTACAGTAGTATTTAATATGTTAGCGGAAATAAATAATGCTAACCCTATGGATATAGGTAGAGATATTATAATCTTTCCTATATTACTTTTACTTTTCATAATACCACCTCATAATTATTCTTTTCTTAATTTTTTATTTTTTTGTATAATATAGTATATTATTAATTTTACTTATATAAATATAACTTAAACCATATAGTTACTTAATATGAAAGAACTTTATTAGAGGTGAGGAAAATTGAAGGTATTGATTCATGACTTGACACAAAATGAATTAAATACACTTTTACCTAAGATAAACAATGATATTAAGATAATATCCAATGATGGAACCATTGAAAAATGTATAGGATGCTTTAGCTGTTGGATTAAAACTCCTTGCAGATGCATATTAAAAGATAATTACAGAAATTTAGGTTCTCTTTATTCTAAATGTGATGAAATTATAATTCTTACAAGATGTTGCTACGGTTGCTATAGCCCATTTGTTAAAAATGTTTTAGATAGAAGTATAAACTATATTCTCCCTTATTTCACCATACGCAACAACGAAATGCATCATACTTCTCGCTATAAAAATAAGCTTAAACTTTCAGTTTATGCCTATGGAGAAAATATCACCGAAGAAGAAAAGGAAACAATGAAAGAACTCGTTACTGCTAATCTTATTAATTTTAACGGCAGTTCATCTAATGTTTATTTCTCCAAAGACATTGCATCTTTTAAAGAATTAAAGGAGGCTATCTTATGAAAATAAGTCTTATTAACGGAAGTCCTAAAGCAAAAAATAGTTGCTCTGATTACCTTTTAAAAGAAATCAAAAAACTTCTTGCTGAAAATAATGAAATATATGAATTTAATGCTCGTGCTGGCATACTACCTATTCGCTCATTAGAAACCCTTAATAGTTCTGATGCCATAGTACTTGCCTTTCCTCTTTACATTGATTCTTTACCTTCACACTTTTTAAGATTTTTAGAAGCTTTAGAAATCTATTTTAAAGCCAATGAAAATCATAATATAAGGGTTTATGCCATAAGTAATTGTGGTTTTTATGAAGGAGAACAAAATAGAATTGCTTTAAAAATCATTGAAAACTGGTGTCATAAATGTAACCTTATCTTTGCCCAAGGCTTAGGTATAGGTGGAGGCCCTGTTGCCAATGAATTTCCTAATGTGGAACTTGGACACGCTATAAAGAAAGATATAGGTCTAGCCATAAACACTTTATGTATCAACATATTAAATGATGGAGTATGCTCTAACATTTATGCATCTATAAATTTCCCTAAAAGATTATATATATTTCAAGGCAATAACTCCTGGACTGCTGTGGCCAAAAAAAATGGTTTAAAGAAAAAAGACATATGCTCTTTAGAATAATAAAAAAGATAGCAATACCATTAAAAGTACTGCTATCTTTTTATTATATGATTTTATAAAGTCTATTATCTTCCTTAAAGTATATGTCTTCATCACTTTTTTCTACAATTATCTTACCATTAGATACTTCTGTCATTTCTTTTTCAATAACTTCACTTACAGAAACTTCTGCTAATATATGAACAATTACCTTATCAGTATACTCAGTATCTTCTATGTGCCAATTATTTTGTCCACATACATATTGAACCTTACCTATCATGTCATAATCTAAATGTAAGGCCACATCTACTCCTTGTACTTTTTCAACAACGCCACCAGCTTTTAAGGCTATAGATGCTCCCTTAGTGTACGCCCTAGTCAGTCCTCCTGTTCCTAGAAGTATTCCACCAAAGTATCTTGTTACCACCACTGCACAGTCAGTTATATCACTTTTCTTCATAACTTCCAAAATAGGTATTCCTGCTGTTCCTTGTGGCTCTCCATCATCACTGTATCTTTGGATTCCCATATTTTCACCAATTACATATGCCCAACAGTTATGACGTGCTTGCTTATGCATTGATTTTATTTCATTAACAAAGGCTTTTGCCTCTTCTTCATTTTCTACTCTCTTTGCATATCCTATAAATTCAGACTTTTTTTCAATAAATCTATCTTCTCCATAATCACGTATAGTTATATACGACATTTGTCCAGCTCCTCTTTTATAATATTTATTCCTCGCCTTATATCTTCTTCTTTCACTTGTGAATATCTTATCCTGAAAGAATAATGTCCTTCATCATTACCAGTATAAAATATGCTTCCTGGTGTAATATATAGCTTCCTTTCCTTAAGCCTATAAAATAATTCTTCACTATTAATTTCCTTATTTTTTAACTTAATATAAAAGGTAAGGCCTCCTTTTGGATCAATAAATGAAACATATTCCTTAAGCTCTTCTTCTAAAAGCTTCTTCATTAAATCATATCTCATTTTATATTCACTTTTTAAAAATGAAATATATCCTTTCCAGTATCCTTCTTTAATATACATTTCTAAAGAGCGTTGCATAAGTGTTGAAGTTGCTATATCTGTATTCACCTTAGAACTCATCATTACTTCCCTAAAAACCTTAGGATTTATTATATATCCAAGCCTTATACCTGGTAAGAATACCTTAGAAAAACTCTTTATATAAACCACCCTGTCATAAACATCTAGCTTCTTAAAAGGCTCATATTGGAGGTTATTATCATAAATAAGTTCCGATAAGTAATCATCTTCAATTATATAAAAATCATATATTTTGGCAAGTTCTAAAATTTTTATCTTCTTTTCCCTACTGTAGCTTACTCCTGTAGGATTGTGGAAATAGCTCATGGTATAAAAAAATTTTATCTTATGCTTTTTAAGAATTTTCTCAAACTGCTCAATATTTATACCATCTTCTTCTATGTCAACTTCAAAAATATTAGCTCTTCTCCATTTAAATACTGATAAGGCACCAGTATATGTAGGTTTTTCTACAATAACATTATCATTAATATTAAGCATTGCCTTAGATGCAATATCTATACCTTGCTGCGCTCCTGAAACAATAAGCAAATCATCTATATCACGGCTACCCTGCCAAAATGCTTCATTTATTGTCTCCCTTAGTTTCATATATCCTAATGATTCCTGGTTTATTAATGCCTCTGCTCCATCTCTATCAAGAACCTTATTGATAACTTCCTTAAATTCATCTATAGGGAAAATCACTTCTCTACTACTTTCCCCAGTAAAATCTATTATATTTCCATCTTCTGAACTTATCATAGACTTTATTTCTCTTGAATATTCTCTCTTAAAAGAATTTATCACATCACGTTTCTTAACATATGTACCAGAACCAACCTTTTGAACTGCATAACCATCATTAACCAATCTTTTATAACAACTTACTATAGTGTCATTATTGACCTTTAAATATTGTGCAAGCCCCCTAATTGGTGGAAGCTTTTCTCCTCCTACTATATATTTATCATTAATAAGCTTTTTAATATTATTTGCAATTTGAATATACTTAGGTTCATATTCATTAAACTCTACTAAAAACTTCTCCATTTTCCGCCCCTTTATTCTCTCAATTATCACTATTATATAATATGGATAATATTTTATAAACCTATAAATTTATTAATATAAAGAAAGAAGAAGCTTTCTGCTTCTTCTTTTCATTATTCATTTATTAATTTAATAACAAATTCACTACTTTTATTATAACTTTCATCATCTACTTCAACAATCATGAAAGTACCATTTTCCTTGTAATCTTCTTCAAAAACTCTTCCATTTCTATGAAGGAAAGAAACCATATCACTTCTATCATATGGAATAAGATATTCACATTTTTTCATTGTGTATGGAAGGTTTTCTTCTATTTCATCTAATAGCTTCTCTAAGTTAGTACCTTCCTTAGCTGAAATTTCAACTGTATTATAATGTTCTGTTGCTACTTTTATTTCTTCTAAAAGTGCTGGTTCTGCTTTATCAATCTTATTTAATACAAGTATTGTCTTCTTATCTAAAGCATCTAGCTCATGTAGAACTTCTTCAACAGCCTTGATTTGTTCTAAGGCAGTTTCACTTGAAGCATCAACAACATGGCATAAAAGATCTGCATATATTACTTCTTCTAAAGTTGATTTGAATGCTTCAACCAAGTCATGTGGCAACTTTCTTACAAAACCAACTGTATCTGTAAGAGTTATTATTCCTTTATTTTTTAGTATTATTGCTCTTGTAGTGATATCAAGAGTGGCAAATAACATATCTGCTTCAAATACCTTTTCTTTTCCTTGCACTTCTTTTTGGGCAGCTACATCACATAGAGCATTTCTTAAAGTTGACTTTCCTGCATTAGTATATCCAACTAATGAAACCTTTGGAATGCTTTCTTTATTTCTCTTTTCTCTTTGAGTTTCTCTGATTTTCTTAATTTTCTTAAGCTCAGCATTTAAATCATAGATTTGCTCTTTTATATGTCTTCTATCTGTTTCTAGCTTCTTTTCTCCTGGACCTCTAGTACCTATACCACCACCTGTTCTTGAAAGTATAGTTCCTAATCCTTGTAGTCTACTAGCTCTATATTTAAGTTGTGCCAGCTCAACTTGAATCTTTGCTTCTCTACTTTTAGCTCTTCTAGCAAATATTTCAAGGATAAGTGTTGTTCTATCTATTACCTTAGCACCTAGAGCTGCCTCTAAGTTTCTTACTTGCGAACCTGATAATTCATCGTCAAAAATAATTACATTAGCTCTTAATTTTTGTCTTAATGTAGCTATTTCTAAAACCTTTCCTCTTCCTATGTAAAATGCTGCATCTATCTTACTTCTACTTTGGAATACAGAATCAAGTACAGGTATTTCACAAGCCTTAGTAAGTTCTTTTAATTCTTCAAGGCTTTCCTTGGTATCTGATCCAACTAAAATTGCACTTTCAACTTCATCTTCAATGATATCTCTTTCTTTTATAAGTGAATCTATATATGCAATCTTATTTAAGATATGCATTGAAGTTAAATCTTCAACTTTTATATGCTGTTCTTCTTCGTAATCTAATGTATCATTCATTACTGTAAGCATACCTAATGAGCAATCTATAATCTTTCCTTCATAAATTCCAATGGCTACAATAGCATCTAGCTTAAGTTTTAATAATGCACTTATATCTAAAGCAGATAAATTACTAAAGCCATTTGGATGAGTATGGATTATTCTCACTCCTGCTAATTTTTTTTCGCTTATATCTAGCGTAGGAATTTCAACTGATGTTGAATCTCCTATTGCAACTGAAACTGTATTTCCTCTTCTATCTATAGCTACACTTATTTCTCTTTCAATAAATGATGAAACTCTTGATATTGTCTCCATTATACTTAATGAACAAACTTCATCTTTAGGTGTCTTAGCTTTGTATAAAGATTCTAATTCTTCCAGTGCTGATTTTCTAATTCCGTCTATATTACCATAAATCATTTACTTCACCTCTACTTATACTCTTGACAACTTTCATATAATTTTATACTATAAATAAAACATTGTAAATATAGTAAACGGAGGATTCCCATGGAAAACAGAAAGAGAAACATATTATTTTCAGAAGAACAAATACAAGAAAAAGTTAAAGAATTAGGGGCACAAATCACAAAAGATTATGAAGGAAAAGAACTTTACATATTACCTCTTTTAAGAGGAAGTTTTGTATTCGGGGCTGACATCTTTAAGGCAATTGATTTAAAAGCTAAAATTGGCTTTATGACAACTTCAAGCTATGGACATAGTGAAGTAAGTTCAGGAACAGTTACAGTAGTTAACGACATTCCTGATAACATAGAAGGACTTGATGTTTTAATTGTAGATGACATAATGGACACAGGTTATACTATGGAATTTGTTGTTGAGCATGTTAAAAAGTTAGGCGCTAGATCAGTTAAAACTTGTACTTTACTTGATAAACCTTCAAGAAGAAAGGTAGATTTATCTCCAGACTATTGTTGTTTTGAAATTGATGACTTATTTGTTGTAGGATATGGATTAGACTACAATGGATACTATAGAAATGTACCTTACGTGTTTAATTGGGAGCAAGCATAATTATAAAAAAACACAACTTTTTAATTAAAGTTGTGTTTTTCATTTCCTTTTTACGGATTCATATTAATGGCTGTATCTGGAATCTTTCCAACTATGATGGTATCAGAAACTGGTATCTGGCATGATACTTCTACATCCCTACTCTTAAGTGGAACTATCACTCTTATTTTCATATCCACATTTAAGTAAATTTTATGACGTGTCTGATTAATGCCGGCACTTTCAAATACTGATTCGTATGAAGTATTTATATTACCAACCTGTCTCATTTTAACAGTGATACTGGGCCCCATATTATAAAAGAAAGAACTATTAGTTAAATATCCTATAGGTATTTTCACTCCCACACTTTCATACTTTTTAAAACGGTCATTACATTTTAAAACCACTTGTGAAGCTAAATAATTCTGCATAACTGTATCTGCTCTCATCAAAGATATATTACCTTCTTCATCTTTTTCTATATGTATTATATCGTCATATTTGAAGTTTTCAGAATATACAGCTACACTCTCCTCATTAATTATGGAAACAGCTTCACTTTCCATCTTAATCTCAGCCATATCAATTATTGTTGGTAACATTCTTTTATCAAATATATAAAAAAATAGATTAAATAACATTAAAATTGCAATAATAATAGCTAGATACATATTTCTCCTTCTATTTTTTTTAAATTTAAAGATTTTATTATTTTTTTCTGTATAATACTTCATAATTTATACACCTTATGCTTTATATTATTTTAATATATTAATAAATATGCTATAATATGTTATATTATTATAAAATTAAATACTTGATTCTTATTAAGGGAGGAACAAATGGCTACTAATAAAAAGTCTAGTGGATCTGCTCAAAATAAAAAGACTGCAGATTCAAAGAAAACAAATATGAAAGAGACTTCTAAGGTGAAAAGATTTTTTAAATACTTCTTCCTTACCATAGTTATGTTAGGATTAATAGGACTTGTTGTTGGTCTTGGATATATTTTTGCCGTTATAAAAACAGCACCTGATTTGGATGTTAACTCAGTATTAAATCTTAATCAACCATCAATGTTATATGATGATGCCGGCGAATTTATAGACAATCTACCTACACAAGAAGAGCGTTATGTAATTTCTTATAATGAAATGCCAGAAAATCTTGTTAATGCTTATATTTCTATTGAGGATGAACGTTTCAGATCTCATAAAGGTATCGACGTTCGTAGAATCATCGGTGCTGCACTTAGAGATGTAGTGGTTATCATAAAAGGAGAAGGCGGAGTACATGGTGCTTCTACCATAACTCAACAATTAGTTAAGAATACTGTCCTTATTGATGAAGCATCTAGTGAAGACACTGCACTTGATTCTATAAATAGAAAAATTAAAGAAATTTATATTTCTTTACAATTGGAAAAGAAGCTCACTAAAAATCAAATAATAGAGGCTTATTTAAATACTATCCCTCTTGGTGGATATATATACGGTGTGGAAGCTGCTTCTTTATCTTACTTTAATAAGCCAGCTAAGGACCTAACACTTCCTGAATGTGCTTACCTTGCAGGTATTACACAAGCACCTTCATATTATAGTGCATACAACACTGAAGAAGAAGATTATCCAAATACTTATCTTGATAGAACTAAAGCAGTATTAATGAAAATGCTGGAGCTTGGCCATATTACTCAAGGAGAATATGATGAAGCTTATGCCTTTGTTGATTCAAATTCTTTTGAATTTAATGCAGCTGAAATTGATTACTCTGTTGCTTATGAATGGTTTGTATACCCTGCTCTTGATCAAGTAAGAGAAGATTTAAAAGAAAAATATAAGTATACAGATGAAGAAGTAAGTAAACTGTTTGTTAATGGTGGATTAAAAATTTATACTACAATGAACAGAACAATGCAAGATGGAGTTCAAGCTGTACTTGATGACAGAAGCAATTTTGATGTGAAGATTGATGGAAGTTATAGTGAAGAACCTTTAACTGCTGAAGGCGTATATATGCTTCAATCTGCTGCTACTGTCATGGATTATAAAACTGGTGAAGTAAAAGTTATTATTGGAGGAAGAGGTAATCAACCAGCTAACTCATTAAATAGAGCTTATGATGACTTAAAATCAATTGCTTCAAACACAAAACCTTTAACAGTTTATGGTCCTGCAATTGATACTAAGAATTATACTGCTGCTACACCAATTGATGATGCACCTTTAACTGATGAAGAATTATCAAACTTTGGATATTCATTCCAACCAACCAATTGGAATGGTGTCTACGATGGATTAATAACTCCAAGAGAAGCTATTATGTATTCTAAAAATATTACTTCTTTAAAAGTTGTTTATAATTTAGGATTATCAACAGCGTTAGAATATGGTAGAAAAGCTGGATTAATTTATAACTCTGAATCTGAAAAAAGTATAGCTACATTAGCTCTAGGAGAATTTAATAATGATCCATATGATAGAGATGGTGGTAACACAACTATCCTTGCTTCTGCTTATGGTGCTTTTGGTAATAATGGTGTAAAAACAGAAGCTATCCTTTATACAAAAGTTATAGATTCTACAGGTAAAGTAATATTAGATAAAACTGCCGATACTACTAAGCTTTTCTCTAAAGAAACTGCTTATATAATGTACGATATCTTAAAAGGACCTGTTACAGGTTTTGATGCTGGTGGTGCTAAATTTGGTGATATACCTGTTGCTGGAAAGAGTGGAACCACTGACAATAGTGATTCATTCTGGTTCTCAGGACTTACTCCTTACTACTCTGCATCTGTTTGGATAGGTTATGATATGCCTACTAAGCTTAATGGTTATAGTAGTTCTGCTGCTAGCCTTTGGGGTGATGTCATGGGAGTTGTTCATGAAGGCCTTTCATATAAAGAAATTGAAAAGCCAGACACAGTTGTAACTGCTAATGTATGTCGTGATTCTGGTAAACTTGCCACTGATCTTTGTGCGCAAGATCAAAGAGGAAGCCGTGTACGTACTGAATACTTCATTGAAGGTACTCAACCTACAACTGCATGCGATGTCCATGTGACAGCTAAGGTAAACATTAAAAATAATAAGCTTGCAACTGCAAGTACTGCTGTTAAAAACATTGTAACTAAGGTATTTATTAAAAAATTAAATCCTAATTCAGTAACTACTGATTATCCTTATGTACTTCCAACAGAATACGATAATAGTTCAAATAACGAAACTATTTCTTTATCTAGTTTGGGACTAAGCAAAAATATGGATCTTTATGATGCTATTAATATATTAAATGAAAATGGAATAAGCTATATTATTTCTGGTGAATCTGTTCCTGGAAGTATAACTACAGGTGAATATACTGTTAAGAACTTTACATCAACAATAAAAACTGGTGAATCTGTTACTTTAACAGTGGCAAAAGCCTCTGGTTCTAATAGCAACTCTAATAATAACAATAATAACCATAATAATGATAATAGCCATAATAATGATTCAAATAATAACGGTAACTCTAATGGTTCTGCTTTAGATGAACTGGAAGATGACTTAGGTTCAATCTTTCCTGGATTAGGGGATTTATTTAATTAGTATTTTGGTGTATTAAAATATAAGACACTTACTTATATTTAATACACCATTTTTCTTATAATAAATTAATGATATATATTTTATACTTACAAGACAATTTTTGTTTATTTGAAATATGTAACATAAGTTTTTGCAAATTAACTAATTTAATGACATTTTTTCTGTTTTATACGGTTTTTTATGAATTTAGTCTTTTTTCTTCTTGCATTTTAGATATTTTTATTATAAAATTATAAACAACAATACACGAATGATATTAGGGGGTATACATATGAATATTTGTAGTAATTTTTTAAATTCATTAAATGACTATATTTTAATGATTAATGATTTCTTATGGACATATATTTTAATTGCACTTTTAATTGCAATAGGTCTATATTTCACTATAAAGACTAATTTTGTCCAATTTAAAAATATAAAAGAAATGTTTAAACTTTTAGGTGAAGGTTCTTCTTCATCAGAAAAAGGATCTATTTCATCATTCCAAGCTTTTTGTATCGGTACAGCTTCAAGAGTTGGTACTGGTAATTTAGCTGGTGTTGCTACTGCCATTGCTGTAGGTGGTCCTGGTGCTGTATTCTGGATGTGGCTTATTTCATTAATTGGTTCTGCATCTGCTTTTATAGAATCTACTTTAGCACAAATATATAAAGAAAAAGATGGTGACTCTTTTAAAGGCGGTCCAGCTTACTATATGGAAAAAGGATTAAAAAAGAGATGGCTTGGTGTTTTATTCTCAATTTTAATTATTATAAGCTTTGGATTTGCATTTAACTCTGTTCAATCAAATACTATTGCTAGCGCATTTAGCTCTGCTTTTAATATTGATGTAACAATTACTGGTGTTATTCTTACAATTTTTACTTTAGTTATAATCTTTGGTGGTGTACATAGAATTGCTAAAATAACAGGATTTATAGTTCCTGTTATGGCTGTAGCTTATCTTTTAGTTGCAGCATTCATAGTTTGTAAGAATATAACTGAACTTCCTTCAGTACTAAAAATGATTTTTGCTAATGCTTTTGGCTTTGAACAAGTTTTAGGAGGTACTTTAGGAGCTGCTATACTTCAAGGTATAAAAAGAGGTTTATTCTCAAATGAAGCTGGTATGGGATCTGCTCCAAATGCAGCCGCTGTTGCAACTGTAAGTCATCCTGTTAAGCAAGGTTTTATTCAAACTTTAGGAGTATTTACTGATACATTAATCATTTGTACTTCTACTGCTTTAATCATATTAGTTTCAGGTGTTCCACTTGATGGATCAATTAAAGGTATTGAACTTACTCAACTTGCTGTAACTAGTCAAATTGGTTCTTGGGGAGGAACATTCATTGCAATTTGTATATTATTATTTGCTTTCAGTTCAATCATAGGAAACTATTATTATGGTGAAACAAACATTCAATTTATCTCTGAAAAGAAGATATACCTATATGGTTATCGTATACTAGTTGCTGTTATGGTAATGCTAGGTTCAGTAGTATCAATGGATATAGTTTGGAACTTTGCAGACGTATCTATGGGACTTATGGCTATAACAAACCTTATTGCTATAGTACTACTTAGTAAAATAGCCTTTAAAGCTCTTAAAGACTACAATGATCAAAAGAAACAAGGATTAGACCCAGTATTTAAAGCTTCTTCTATTCCTGAAATAGTAGATGACGTAGAATGCTGGAAATAACATAAAAAATAGAACCAATAGCTAATCAAGCTATTGGTTCTATTTTATGAATTAATCAGTTCATGTCGCTTCGCTTATTAACTTAGTTAAGTCGTCACAAGTGACTAATGAAACGCTTATATCGCTTCGCTCATAAGCTAGTTAAATTTTCAAATGCAAGCATATGAAAAAATTAAGGTTACAATTTCTACGAAATTCTTTAAAATATATATCTTAGAAATTCTCTAAGGAATTTCATCCTTAATTCATCATTCATAATCCATAATTCATAATTAAAAAAGGAATTCCTCAAGGAGTTTCATCCTTAATTTTTCATTTTTTCATTTTACATTTCAATTACTTAATCCCTTCTTTATCTAATTGAAGTGTAATTGCATTTACTGAAATATTTACTTCGTAAAGAGATAGTAAAAGGGAGCTCATTAATGATAGCAAACTTATAGCAAATATAACTTCACCTAAAAACTGTTTATTAATGTAAAGAACAAACATGGTAAGTACACATAAAAAGAAGCTAAACACTCCTAAAATTTGCATCCATCTTATGATATTTATTCTCTTTCTTAAGTTTTTTATTTGCATTAATACTATTTCATCTTTATCCTTCTTATATTGTAAGTCTAGTTGTCTTAATAATCCTGCTAATGTTAAAAATCTACTGGTATATGCTGAAATTAAAAGTGATATAGCTGTAAATAATAACGCAGGTGTTGTCATTTCTATTCTCATAGGTCCTCCTTAGTTAAAATTTATAATATCTATATATTGTATATCTATATTATTGTTTTATGCTATGTTTTACAACAGTTCCATCATTACCACTAATTATAATTGTACATATCTTCCCTTCATTATCTCCTTTTGTAATCTCATAATTAAAGATATAACTTAAGGTAGATATATTTTCTTCAGTGGTGAAATAACCCATATCTTCATTTATAAGATCACCACTTAACCCAATGAATTCTAGATATTCTCTGGCAATTTTCTTTGCTTCACTTTTTCTTGTTCTCATAAATGATTGATACTCTACATTATCTGTATTTAAGGCTGAAAAACCTACCAACTCTCCTGAATATTTATTTATTTTAACAGTAATAATATCATCGTAATTTATATATTTTCTATGATATCTATAAAAATTAATAGTATAAAAAGGCTCATTCTTTTCACATTCTAATACTTCTTTTAATTCAAAATCATTATCTAAAATATGCTTTAAATATTTTTCTGCATAATCTATACATTGTTCTTCAGATAAAACTGTTTCACCAGTTTTAGTAGTAGTTTGCTCTAAAAATCCAATTACATTATAATTCTTATCTAAATCTACTCCGCAGTTATGCCATTTTAAGGTATATCCTACTGTAGCATTACCATTTGAAGATGTCTTAACTTCTTGGATATCTGATGCCACGGGTACAATTTCTCCATTTATAGCTCCTATTTCACTTAATTCTTCTAAGAAGCTTATGGTTTCTTTAACTTGTGTTGAAGTTTTCCCCATATTCATATTCCACATATAAATTATTCCTATAATCAAAACAAATACTATACTAAATAGTATTAAATTTTTATTGCCTTTTTTCATATATCCCCCAATAATATGTCTTAATTTATATTTTTATATCTATATTTTACATTAATGTTTTAAATTTTCAAAGCAATTTATTATTTGGTGAAATGAAAATAAAGATAAAGACTCAGAATAAATTCTGAGCCCTTATCTTTTTTGTTGTTTTATAAAATTTATATTATACCAATAATTTCATTTATATCTTTAATTCCTTGTTCCTTACAGAACTGTTCCATTTGTTCTATAACTTCTTTTCCTGCATTAGGATTAAAGAAATTCACTGTTCCTATTTGAATTGCTGATGCCCCTGCCATCATGAACTCAATGGCATCAACACCTGATACTATTCCTCCTAGCCCTATAACAGGAATGCTTACAGCTTTTGATACTTCATGTACCATTCTAAGTGCTATTGGTTTTACTGCTGGCCCTGATACTCCTGCATAAATATTATCAAAGACAGGCTTTCTTTTATATGGATCTATGGCTAATCCTTTTAGAGTATTGATTAACGATACTGAATCAGCACCTGCTTTTTCACATTGTATAGCCATATCAACTATATCTTCCGCATTTGGTGATAATTTCACCATAAGTGGCTTATCAGCTATTGCTTTTATTTTTGAAACAACTTCATAAGCTACATCTGATTTTATTCCAAAAGCCATTCCTCCGCTCTTCACATTAGGACATGATATATTAAGCTCTATCATATCTATATCTGTGCCTCTAAGCTTTTCTACTGCAGCTTCATAATCTTCTATACATCCACCACCTACATTGGCTATGATGTTAGTGTCGAATTGCTTCATTTTTATCAATTCTTCATTTATAAACTTATCTATTCCTGGATTCTGTAGACCTACTGAATTCATCATTCCACTTGGTGTTTCAAAAACCCTTATACCACTATTACCCTCTTTAGGATTTATTGTAAGTCCCTTAGATGAAATACCACCTAGTATTCCAACATCATAAAATTCATTATATTCGCTTCCAAATCCAAATGTTCCTGAAGCTGCTATTACAGGATTCTTAAAATCTACACCATTTATATTAACCTTTAACATCTTATGCACTCCTTAAGCCTTTATAGTTCTACATAGTTTCCATCAAATACTGGACCATCTTTGCATGTTCTCTTATTACCATCTTTAGTTTTACATGTACATACAAGACATGCACCTACACCACAAGCCATATGCTTTTCCATTGATACAAAAACCTGCACTCCATGCATCTTACACATTTCAGCTACTTTTTTCATCATTACTTCTGGACCACAGCACAATACTGTATCATATTCATCTACCTTTAATATATCTGTTATAAATCCATGATGTCCATATTTACCAGTATTAGTTGAAACATAACCTTCATTTATGTATTCACACATTTCATTTGTTAAATATATTTCATCTCTAAAACCTGCATATAGATCTAATTTCATTCCCTTATTTCTTTTTCTAAGCTCTCTTGCTAGCATTACCATAGGGGCTATTCCTATTCCTCCAGAAACTAAAGCTACATTTCCATACTTTTTATCAACATCAAACCCATTTCCAAGAGGCCCTGTAAGTTCAATATAATCATTTTCTTTAAGGTTAGCAAACTCTTTTGTTCCCTTTCCTACTGTTGCATAAACAAATGTCACCTTTCCATCTTTACTTTCACTTATGCTTATTGGTCTTGGAAGAAGCGTTCCTCCTTGATGCTTCAGCATATAAAATTGTCCAGGTTTAACTTTGCTGTCTTCTGCCACAACCATTTCATATATTCCATCTACTATTTTTTTATTAGATAATATTTTTGCTCTTGTATATTTCATGATATTGTATTCCTCCTACTATATAGCTTTTATAGCCGCTCTTATAGCATCTCTCATCTTAATAGCTTCATTTCTTGCACATTCTGCAAATTCTAATTCTCTATTTTCTTTTTTATAAGCTAATAATATTCCTCTTGACGAATTTACAACTCCACCATTGCCATTCTTTAAATAAAGTGCAACATCTTCAGCAGTGCCACCTTGTGCCCCATATCCAGGTATTAAGAAGAACATATCACTATATCTGCTTCTTATTTCTTTACCTTCTTCCACATGAGTACATCCAATTACTCCACCAATTGCTGTATAACCATATTTTCCTTTTACAGTTTGTCCAGCTTCTGTTATTTTATCAGCCACTGCATTATATAACTTCTTACCATCTTTTATATCTAGATTTTCAAAATCTTCTGCCCCTTTATTTGATGTTCTTACTAACACGAAGACACCTTTCTTTCCACTTTCCATATATGGCATATATGGTTCTATGCTATCCATCCCCATATATGGGCTTAAAGTTATAAAATCTGCCTCAAAATCCCCTGTAAAGTGTGCTTTAGCATATTGTGATGCAGTAGCTGCTATATCGCCTCTCTTAATATCAGCAATAATTATTGCATCTTTTTCTCTTAAATACTTCAAAGTATTTCTATATGCAATAAGTCCTGCTAATCCTAAAGCTTCATAATATGCTATCTGTACTTTATAGCATGCAACTACATCAAGAGTTGCATCTATTATTTCCTTATTAAATTGGAATATTGCCTCATCTAAACTTTTTCCTTCTAAAATATGTTGTGGTATATATGATGCATCAGTATCTAACCCTAGACACACTACACCTCTTTCTTCAACTCTCTCATATAACTTATCTATTATTAACTTATCCATTCTTGTCCTCTCCTTAACTTAAAGCCTTATAAACTATCTTACCTTTTCTTATTGTAGTCATAACTTCTCCAAAGTATTTTCTTCCATGGAAAGGAGTGTTCTTACCTTTTGACACGAAAGTTTCCTTATTGATTACTATTTCTTTATTTAAGTCTAGTAAAACCATATCTCCATCATATCCTATAGTTATTAAACCTTTATTCATGCCTAATATGTCTGCTGGATTCTTAGACATAAGTTCACTTAACTTATTTAATGAAATTCCATTTTCCTTTACTAAGGTTGTATAGCATATAGAAAATGCTGTTTCTAAACCTACCATCCCAGGTGCTCCATTTTTCTTATCTTCTTCTGTATGTGGAGCATGATCAGTTCCTATACAATCAATTATTCCTTTCTTAATGGCATCTATTATACTCTTTACATCTTCTTTCTTCCTTATTGGAGGGTTTACCCTATAATTACTTATGCTTTCATCAAGAGCAATATGATGTGGTGTAACTTCACAAGTTACATTTGTACCTTCTTCTTTTGCTGTTGTTATGGCTTGTACCGCTTCTTTAGTACTTACATGGGCCATATGAAGATGAACTCCAGTTACCTTTGCCAAGTATAAGTCTCTGATAGTCATTAAGTCTTCTGCTATCCTCATATCAATTTTTGAAAAAGTCTTATCTTCGGCATGAGACATAACTACCCAGTTATTTTCATTTGCCACTTCCATAGCCTTCATCATTATGCTGGAATCCATAACCCCTACTCCATCATCTGATATGGCCTTTACTTTCTTATCATCCTTAAAATTCTTTAAATGCTCTATGCTGCTTCCTTTAAAGTTTTCAGTTATTGATACACATTGATGTATATCTATAAGACCTACTTCTTCAGCTCTAGTTCTTACATGATTAAGGACATCATAGTTGCTGCAAATAGGACTTGTATTAGCCATAAGACATGCTGCAGTATATCCACCTTTTACTGCCGCTTTAGATCCACTTTCTATATCTTCTTTATGAGTAAGACCTGGCTCTCTAAAATGTGCATGAGTATCTATAAATGATGGCATTAACACCTGTCCATTTCCATTCAATACTTCTACACCTTCTTTGTTCAGTTCTAAACCAATTTCTTTTATCTTTCCATCTTCAATATATACATCTCCATGAAAATTTTGAAAGGCATCAATTATATTTACATTTTTTATAAGTAAGTTATTCATATTCCTTATACCTCGCTTGGATTAATTATAGTATCACAATATTGACATTTATATGATCCTTTATTTTCATCTACAAGATCAAAAACATCTTCTAAGTATTTTTCATCACTTGTTATACATCTAGGATTATTGCATTTTAATATTCCACTAATCTTTTGAGGTAATGGAGGTTTTATCTTTTTAATTATCTGTTCATTTTTAACTTCATTAATGGTTATACCTGGTGATAGTAAAGCCAATACAGTAAAATCTACATCAGTAACATTTTCTATTTTTATAATATCCTTCTTACCATTTTTCTTACTGTCAGCATTTATTATCAACGCAACTTGGTTGCCTTCCTTTTCTAAGTTAAGGTATTTAAATATTTTTACTCCTACACCAGCTTTTATATGATCTAAAACAAATCCATTTTTTATACTTGTTATTTCTAGCATTCCACTACCCCCAGTAATTTAGCTATTAAAGCCATTCTTACATACATACCAAACTCTGCTTGTTTAAAATAAGCTGCTCTTACGTCTTTATCCACTTCAATATCTATTTCATTTACCCTTGGTAATGGATGCATAACTATCATATCTTTTTTAGCTCTATCCATTTTACGTGCATCTAAAATATAACTATCTTTTAATCTTAAATATTCATCTTCATTGAAGAATCTTTCTTTTTGAATTCTTGTCATATATAAGATATCTAGGCTTTCTATAACCTCTTCAATCTTTTCTACTTCACAATACTCTATATTGTTTTTATCTAGCACTTCCTGTCTTATGTACTGTGGAATCCTTAATTCTTTAGGTGAAATAAGGACAAATTTTATATTTTCATATCTAGACATTGCTGTAATTAATGACTGTACTGTTCTACCATACTTTAAGTCACCACATATACCTATGACATGATTATGTAGTGTTCCCTTCAAACTCTTAATGGTTAAAAGGTCTGTAAGCGTCTGTGTTGGATGGTGATGTCCTCCATCTCCTGCATTTATTACAGGTACGTCTGAATACATACTTGCAACCTTTGCAGAACCTTCTTTAGGATGTCTCATTGCTATAATATCTGAATAAATTGAAACCATTTTTATTGTATCGGCTAAAGTTTCACCTTTGGCTGCAGAGCTTGAATTTGGCTCAGAAAAACCTAATATTTTTCCTCCTAACCTCATCATAGCAGCTTCAAAACTAAATCTTGTTCGCGTACTTGGTTCATAGAATAATGTTGCTAATATCTTGCCATTGCAACAATTTGAAAATTCATTTGGATTTGCTATTATTTGATGTGCTAATGTAAATATTTCATCAAGTTCATCTACAGATAAATCCATAGGATTTATTAAATGTCTACTTTTCATATTTTTCACTCCTTTTTTAACCTCTCTGGGTTAAATTTAAAAAGAATTTTTTATTTTAGAAACCTTTTGATTATATCAATTTAAATCTGAAAGTTTCATATGTAAAAAATGCCTCCCTTTATATCAAAAGGAAGGCATGTTAATCCTAATATTTTGCCAAAATCCGCTTCCTTTTGAATCTCTCTGGACTCTTTTAAAGGTACTCATTTTTACTTAGGATAACACTATTGTTTAATATTGTCAATATTATTAACTCCAATTATTTGTTATTTCATCCCACATCATTTTTCCACATTTAGCTAAAGTTATAGTTCCATAAACGCTATTTGGCACTTTTTCTGAAAGAACTGTAAATGTGAAATTTCCTTTTTTGTTGTGTATATACTCTGTATCATTTTCAACAGATGGCTTATCTCCAGTCTTACTGGAAATCTCTGATTTTAAATCGTCTTGGATATATAATGCCAATTTATTCTTAATTTGCTGTCTTTGCAAAATATCAATAAGCATTTGACCATTATCTTTATTTAAGAAAGTACCATTATATAAATGTTTCCACATCATGCACAAGTCATATGCTGAAGTGATATTTTCTATATTCACTTCCGGCATACGTTCATCCTTAGTTTTCCTATTTAACTTAGAATTCTTTAAACCCATTGATTTTATATCTTCATTTATTTGTTCCATTCCTAATATATCAATTATCTTATTAGCTGCTGTATTATCACTTTGAATAAGCATAATTACCATCAATTCAAAAAGTGTATAATCTCTGTCATCAAACTCATGAATTATACCTGTACCATATACTTTTTCATCATTTAACACTTTTATCTTGTCCATAAAATTAACTTTTTTATCTTCTTTTGCCTTTATAAGTGAAATAGCAATAGGTAATTTCATACATCCTGCTGCAGTCATAGAAACGTTTTCATTATATCCATAAGAATACCCACTTCTTAAATCTTCAAAATAAAACGAATACCTTCCTTCCCTTGTTTCTAAATACTTCTTGATACAATTCATCTAATACCCTCCGGTTTTACATTACTTTCATTTTTATTATTTTATATAGTTATATAATTTTTTATATATTCTTTTTTATATCTAAAAAATATAAACCATTTGCAAATATGCTAAAAAACTGCCTATTTTCATAGACAGTCTACTTTTCTTCAGTAATCTTAATCCGCAAAGGATATTCCTATTTTTTTTGCCATTTTTACTAATTCACCGTCTGGATTTACTTTTTTAGTTTTCTGTCCTATTACATTTTCAAGGGTATCGCTGGTGATAGTATCTCCTTTTAAACATACCATCTTACCAAATTCACCATTTACAATCATTTCAACAGCAGCAACTCCATATCTTGTAGATAATATTCTGTCATAAGTACAAGTATTTCCTCCTCTTTGAATATGACCAAGAACAGTGCATCGTACTTCTTTATCTTTCATTAGACTTTCAATATCGCCTGCTAACTTATTACCAATACCACCAAGCCTAATTGGATCTGGACTATCCTCAACAATCTTTGATACCACCACATCTCCATCCTTAGGCTTTGCACCTTCTGCCACTACTATAATAGTAAAATTCTTGCCACAGCTTTCTCTTTCCTTAACCTTAGCTATTATTTTATTTATGTCATATGGTATTTCAGGAATTAATATAACATCTGCTGAACCTGCTATACCTGATTCCAATGCAATCCATCCTGCATTCCTTCCCATTACCTCACATAGCATTATTCTGTGATGTGATTCCGCTGTGGTATGAAGCCTGTCTAATGCCTCTGTAACTACATCTATTGCTGTATTAAATCCAAAAGTAACATCTGTTGATGCTAAGTCATTATCAATGGTCTTAGGAACTCCTATTACATTAACACCTTTTCTAGCAAAATCCCTTGCTGATGTCAAAGTTCCATCTCCTCCGATGACTACTAGTACATCTACTCCTTCTTTTTTCATATTTTCTATAGCTACATCTGATACATCTTCCTTACTAATAACGCCATTTCTTTCTACTGTATAATCAAATAAATTATCTTTATTTGAACTATAAAGAATAGTTCCACCTCTGTGAAGTATTCCAGTTACAGTTTCCATGGTCAATGGAATAAAGTTATTATGATATAATCCCTTATAACCAAACTTATAACCTATGACCTCAATTCCATAATTCAAAATAGCAGCTCTTGTTATAGCACGTATTACTGCATTTAAACCTGGACAATCTCCTCCACCTGTTAGTAACGCTATTTTCTTTATTTTGTTATCCATATAAAACCCCTCCCCATATACTACTTTTATACCTTTATCCAACCTATAAAAGTTCTATGATTTACAACTTTACTGCCTAATTTTCACTGCTATTACTATAATATAAATTATGATAAAATTTAATTCTACTTTTTTATAAAATTTATGATTTTTTACAATTTACATACTAATTATAAATAATTTCAATTCTAGCATCTTCACTAATTCCATCACATGAAATACTTATCATATTTTCACCTTTAATAAGTTCTACTTCAAAATATTCATTTACTTTTTCAAAAGATCCATCATTTCTTCCTACATAATATTCACTGATTATGCTACCATCCTTAAATCCTCCTACCACAAATCTTTCTACACCTTCTTCTTCACTTTTCATCAATATTATATAAGCTTTATCATCTTCTGCTACCAACTCTACCTCTGGTGATTTTGTAAATAATGCTGTATTTTCAGTGTATATTGTTGGCATTAATGATTCATTGGCATATGTAAGAGCTATTTCTTCTTTTGATGTAATGTATGTAATAACACTGTTACTTTTAATTCTATCTACTGTATTATCTATCATAATAGTATAGGATTTAAATAAATTTTTCTTATTGCTAAAATATTCTTCTTCTGACATATTACCTATATATCTTAGTTCTGATTTTTTTCTTTCAACTAATTCAACACCACTACATGGAGTGTTTTCAAAAGTAAAATATCCACCATCTACAATATCTATGGCAATCCATTTATTATACTTATCACTATAGTATTCAACAATATAATATCTATCATATTTATCTTCATCTTTTTTACTACATCTAATCTCACCAATTCTTGCATTATACCCTACAGAAGTAATAAAATCTCTGATAATTATAGACATATCCTTTGCTGATACTGTCTTTTTTTCTCCAATTAGCCTAATAATATCATATCCATTAAGAGCTTTTGTGTCATTAACATCGCCTAAGGTTACTACCTCACCTGCAGCTTCTACTATCTTTAATATATATTTTATTTCATCATCTTCTTTTGCTATTTTATCAAGATTATAAATACCTCTTAACATTTCTATTCTTAAATCATTTTCCTCTTCATAAAATAATGCTATGCTATCTCCATTATAAATATTATCCCAAAGTTTTATTTCATATGTCTCCCTGGGTCTTACTAGATCATATATTGCATAACCTAATCCACCTAATCCACCTAATACTACTGCTACTATGATTATCTTTAATAATTTCTTCACCTTTATCATCTTCTTTCATATATTTTTATATTAATACTTTCGTAATAATATAAAAAAAATTAAGAGCCACTTAATATAGCTCTTACAATTATAATTTATTATACTGATAATTTTATCTTCTTTTCCTTCTTTAATATTTTACATATTAAAAATGCTGTTATGGGAATAATCAATACACATCCTATTGCTCCAAAAATGATAAAGACGAATTCCTGAAAAAATGCTTCTGAATTTATCATATCTAAAAATGAATAATTAAACCGTTTATATCTATTAAAAAGTAAGATAGATTCTCCTATTCCTGCTAGTACAAGGGTATTAGAGGTGGTTCCTAGAATATCCTTTCCCATTATTATGCCTGATTTAAATAATCCCTTTTCTGTCAAATCCTCATTATGCCTATATACTTCATATACTGCTGTAGCAATTGCAATGGCCGTATCCATAATTGAACCTAAAAGTCCCATTATTATTATAGCAATTTCCACATGCTCCATATCTACATCTATATTTTCATCTAAGAACATGGCATCATCTTCAAAAATACTTATATCATTATAACCACCAATAATTGATTTATTCCCTACTACCCATGCTGATGCAGACATGAGTATTACTACAATTTGTACAGCTAAAAATGCTGCCCAAGTCTTTTTATTTATACCATTTTGATAAAACAAAGTAATGGCACATAAAATACAGCAGCATATAAACACCACCATCATAGGAGACTTTCCTTTAGCCATCATATATGTAGCCATAATAAAGACTGCTACGTTGCATATTAAGGTGAAAAAGCTCATCATCCCTCTCTCTTCACCAATAATGCCCATTAAGGCAAATAATATAATTGCCAGCACCTTAATCATTTACTTGTCTCCTTTTCTTTAATATAGTTATAGCTATAAAGCCTGATATTGGAATTGTCACCACTATCCCTATGGCACCTACAAGGAACCTTATTATTTCAAAAGGAATTTGGAATTTAATAATACTTAAAAACTTATAGCCATTTTTTATCTTTAAAATCAGCATTGGAATGGTGCCACACATATAGGTAAAAAATAATACGTTAATCATAGTTCCCATAATATCATAACCAATTTCCTTCACTGATGAGATTAAGTTCTTCACAGAAATATTCTTATCTTTATTAATTAATTCATTTACTGCTACGGAAATAGATATTGCTACATCCATTATTGCTCCTAGGCCACCAATTAATACTCCTGCCATAAAGATATGATCTAAATGTTCAGGATTTGTTATATATTCCATCATCATATACTCTGGCTGTTCAAAGTTTTCCTTGGTAATCTTATATATAATAAATATTAAAGCCACTGATATCAGCGTCGATATTATTGCACATACGGTCTGCTTATTAATACCACTGGCTAATATTAATGAAATCATTGTAAATAGTATTATCATTAAATTACATAACTTTAATATGTCTTTACCATTTACATATTCATTTAATGCATATGTAAAAATTATTATATTCATAATGATAGATATAATGGATAATACTCCTTTTTTACCGGCAAATATCACTATTCCCAAAATAAAAACACAAATAAGCACCATAACATACATATCTCTTTTTACAGACAATATATTAGCTGATAGTTTATCTTCACTACCACTTAAACTAACAAATAAATAATTGCCTTTTTTATATCCTTCATCCTTTACCCCTGAATATGAGCATGTATTATTTAAAGTTATACTTTTTCCTTTATACTCTCCATTTTTTATTATTGCTGTGATTTCTTGATTATAGTATTTTTCCACTTCACCATTTAAGCCTTCTTTTTCATAAACTTCTTCATTCTTTACAGCTGTTATCTTCACTACATCTTCTTTATATAAAAAATAATTATTATAAGTAAAAACCATTGCTGCCATCAGTAAAAAAATAACTGCACATATGCTAATAATTCTCTTCCTCTTTTCCTTGATTATCTTTTTTATTTCTATTCCTTCTCTTGTCATAGCTTTACCTCAATTTATCTTTTAAGCTTTTTTTGCTTTATGCTTGCAAAAGGAAATGAGATGGTTTGAAACCATTACACCATCTCCTTCCCTTATATTAACACAATATATTATATCAGTTAATACCACTACTTTCAAACAAGCAGCTAACTATACTTATTTAATATACTTTTTTCCATTATGGCTACAGCCTTATACATTATAAAGGCAATTACAGCTAAAATCACAATGCTCATCATAACCATATCTAACTGTGCTATTTGCCCACCATATACAATTAAGAAACCTAAACCTTCTCTGGCCACTAGGAACTCCCCCATTATTACACCAACCCACGAAAGTCCAACATTTATCTTTAAGGCTGATATTAGTACTGGTACACAAGCTGGTAGTATTAAATGTCTTAAAATCTGCATTTTACTAGCTTTAAAAGTCTTCATTAGGATTATTTTACCAGTATCTACTTCATTAAATCCTGTTAAAACACTTATAATAGTGGTTACCAAAGATATCAGCAATGTTATTACAATTATTGCTCCTGTGCCATTGCCTACCCAAAAGATAATTATTGGTGCCAATGCCACCTTAGGCAATGAATTTAAAACCACTAGATAGGGATCCATTATTTTTGAAACTGTAGGCGATGACCATAACAAAACAGCTATTGCTCCTCCTATTATAGTTCCTAATAAGAAGCCTACAATTGTTTCATAACAAGTTACCCAAATATGAGTAAATAAGGTACCTTCTTTTATAAATTCCACCAATGATTTTAATATTCTACTGGGACTTGATGTTAAAAATGGATCAATCCATTTCAGCATGGCCGCTATTTCCCATAGAGCAATTAAGCCTATTAAGATAGCTACTCGCCAAATGCTTATCTTAATCCTTTGTCTTTTTTGCTTTTTTAAATAAGCTTCATGTTCATCATTCATTATCATCATCAAACTCCTTCCATAACATTGAGAAATATTCCATATATTCCTTTTCACCACGTTTCTCAAAAGGAGTAAGCTCACTGTTTTCAAAATGAATTTTTTGCATTTTCTTAATGGAAGCAGGCCTTTTGCTTAATACTATAACCTTGCTAGACATGACAATGGCTTCACCTATATCATGAGTTACCATGATAGTGGTCTTACCTTCTGACTTTATTATTGCATATACATCATCAGTTACCTTTTGACGTGTCTGATAATCTAAAGCTGAAAAAGGTTCATCTAATAATAATATTTCTGGCTTTAAGGCCATTGTCCTAATAAGAGCTGCTCTTTGCCTCATTCCACCTGATAATTCCTGTGGTTTATGATTTTCAAATTTCTTTAAACCATATCTTTCAATGAGTGACTCTGTAAAAGCTATATTTTCCTTGGTAAGAAGTTTTTTTATCTTAAGCCCTATGAGCACATTATCTTTTACCGTAAGCCAAGGAAAAAGATAATCTTTCTGAAACATATACCCAACTTTATCTAAATTATCTTTAACAATGCTACCTTTATACTTTATAACTCCCTTTGATGGTTCTATAAGCCCACTTATGATATTAAGTAGCGTTGATTTTCCACAACCTGATGGACCTATTATACTAATAAATTCTCCTTCATCCACTGTAAAATTTATATCTTTTATGGCTTCTGTAACGCCTTTCATATTATGATAATTCATATCTACATTACACACTTCAACTATTGCCATATTTACACCAACCTTTACTTACTTGCTTTCTCAGCAAAGGTATTATCTACAATGACTTCAAAAGGTGGTCTCTCTTTAATCAAGCTTTCATCGTAACCTTCAATGATATCCATAAGCTTCTTTAATTCTTCTTCCTTCACCATAGGAGTATCACAATATGCATCAATTTCCTTATAATTATCTAGTACTGATATTATTATCTCCTTATCTGTTCCTGGGAAAAATGAAATAATTGAATCAGCTATTTCCTCACTAGTATGTTCTTTAATCCAAATTTGTCCTTTGTAAATAGCATTAGTAAAACTTTGTATTATTTCTGGATTCTTTTCCATGTAGCTCTTTGTAGAATAGAAACAAGTATAAGCTATATTACCTGCACTTTCTCCAATAGATGATACTATATATCCACTACCGTCCTTTTCCAACATAGATGCTGTAGGTTCAAATAATGCTACATACTCTGCTGTACCTGATTTAAATGCACCAGATGTGGCAGTAAAATCAATATTTGTTACCATATTTACATCTTCTTCAGGATTAAGTCCATTTTCATTTAAAACATATTCTAACGCCATTTCAGGAATTCCACCTGGTCTTCCCCCTATTATTTCCTTGCCTCTTAAACTGCTCCATGAAAAATCTTTTTCTTCTTCCCTACCAACTAAGAAAGAACCATCTTTTTTAGTAAGTTGTGCAAATACTACTGGATAATCTTCCCTACCTTGATTATAAATATAAACAACCTGTTCTGGCCCTGAAAATCCTATATCTGCACTACCACTTAAAAGTTGCTGCATTGTCTTATCTGCCCCTTGACCTGTTGATAAATCAATCTTTATGCCTTCTTCTTCAAAGAATCCTTCATTTATGGCCACATACATTGGTGCATAAAATACTGATCTTACAACTTCATTAAGTCTTACTGTCACCATGCCTTCTGCCTCTTCACTTTTTTTATTGCACCCAAATAACCCACAAAGACAAAGTGTAAAAGCTACAAATAAAGAAATAATCCTAATCTTTTTTTTCATCGCCTTTCCCCTCAAAATTTCTCTTATTAATCATAATATGATTTTAGCACTACTTTTGATAAAAAAGAGTATTACTATTCCTAAGCATTAAAAAAACAGACATAATATATGCCTGTTTTTTTATCAATTAATTTATAAATTCCATTTTCCAATTATAATATCCTGTTTCTTCATCCTTTTCATATCTTAGATATGCTGAAAATAAAGTTCCTTTCTTACTCTTAAGATTTCTAAAGCCTACTTTTCCATTCTTAAGAAGTAACTCAACCATTTCCTTAGTTACTTTCTTCCCCATAGCTTCTATGAATTTATCATTCTTCCAAATGGTATATTTACATCCATTTTTCCAATTGGTACAACCAAAGCCTTTTTCACCTTCAATTATATCATTACCACATACAGGACATTTTCCTACACTTTCTGTTCCCTCTGGTAATGCTACTTTAAAGTTTTTTAGCATAGCTGTATCTTTCTTAATATCATCTACAGCTTCTACGGTGAAATCTTTTATCATAGCTAAGAAATCATCTTTCTTAAATTTACCTTTTTCTATATCAGATAAAGTTTTTTCCAATTTTCCTGTATACTCTAAGTCTAAAAGCTCTTTAACTGGGAATATTTCAACTAATGTTCTTCCAAGGTCAGTACAAGTTAAACTCTTACCTTTTGATTTAATATATCCGGTATCCTTTAATTTCTTAATGGTTTCAGCCCTTGTTGCCGGTGTTCCTATACTAAATCCACTTAAAATTGCTTGCATCATCTCTGGAGAATCTTCTTCATCTTTAAAACTTTTTCCGCATGTCTCCATAACTCTTAATAGAGTTTTTTCATTGTGAAGCTTTGGTGGTTTCTTAGTTACAGTATTAACTTTTCCATCAATTACTTGTACCATTTCCTTTTCACTTACAAAAGGTAAAATAGTATCTTTTGTTTCAATTTTTTCAACTACACGCCATCCTTCAACTCTTTGAACCCTACCTTTAGCAGTAAAAGTACCTTTAAAGTTTTCATCATGAACTTTTACTGTTAACTTAGTTTCTTCAAATTCTGCTATTGGCATAAATTGCATTATAAATCTATTTTTAATTGCATTATATACTATTTCTTCATCTTTACTTAAACCTGTAGGCCTAATATATGTTGGTGTTATTGCACTATGGCTTTCAACCTTAGAATTATCAAATATTCTTTTATTATCTACAAATTTAATTTGATCTTCATATGGCAATCCTTTTTTTACAGTTTCTAAAACTTTTCTTGTTTTGTCCTTTAAACTTTCGTCTAACGCCACACTTCCTGTTCTAGGATAAGTGGTAAACTTCTTTTCATAAAGGCTTTGCGCCACCTTTAATACTTTATCCGATGTCCAACCTTTATATTTACTTGTTATATACCCCTGTAAGTTAGATAAATTAAATAATAGAGGAGCATATTCTCTCTTCTTTTCCACTTGTTTCTCTACAATTTCACCTTGTTTATCTTTAAGCTGCTTTTTTAATTCTTCAACAACTTTTTTATCTTCAAACTTTTCATTATTATTTTCATTATAATAAGTTCCTTCAAACTCTTCATTGTTCTTTGTCTTAAAAGTTGCCAACAGCTTATAATATGTAGATGCTTTAAAATTTTCTATTTCTTTATCTCTATCATATATGATTTTTAATGTAGGAAGTAAAACTCTTCCTATATTAATCATTTTTCTTTCTTTACCTGTACCACCATATCTTAATGTTGCTACTGAAGTTAAATTTATTCCTATAATCCAGTCAGCCCACTGTCTGCTTATACCTGCATCTTGAAGGGATTTCATTTCTATATTTTCCTTTAAGTTATTCATCCCTTTTTTAACTTCATCTGGAGTCCATTCATTTAATAATAGTCTATATATAGGCTTATTTTGATTCAAGTACATAAATACTTCCAGTGATATAAGTTCCCCTTCACGGTCTTGGTCAGTTGCAGATATAACGCCATCTACATCATCACGCTCTATTAATGTCTTAATTATATTAATTTGCTTTTCTGCCCCTTTATCTGTAACACTTCTATTTACGTTATCACATTTTACTTTATATTTAAATTCTTCAGGTATAAATGGAAACTTCTCCATTCTCCAACCTTTCATATTTTCATCATAATCTTTTGCATCAAATAATTGAAATAAATGACCAAAAGCCCATGTTACTAAATAATCATCACCTTCAAAATACCCATCTTTTCTTATTTTGATATTATATGCATCTGCAATATTCTTAGCTACAGAAGGTTTTTCTGCTATTATTACTTTTTTCACTAAAATTTTCCTCCAATAGTCTGTTCTATTTATTATCTATTAATTATATATCTTTTTTTAATAAAAAAATAGACAGATATTAAGTTTTCAATGATACTTCTAATAACTGTCTATTTTTTATTATTTAATTTTTATTAAACTATCTTAATTTAAATTTATCAATCATATTTTGTAGACTTTCAGATTGACTTGATAATTCTTCACTAGCAGCAGCACTTTCTTCTGAAATTGCTGTATTAGATTCTACTACTTCTGCAATTTGATCTATGCCTTCATATACTTCTGAAATAGACATTGCCCCTTGTTCTGTTAGTTTAGCTATTGTACCAATTACTTCTACAGCTTCCTTAGCTTTTCCTACAACAGCATTTAATGCTTCTGATGCTTCATCGGCAATATTCTTACCATTATTTACATTACTTATAGAATCTTCTATTAATATTTCAGTATTCTTTACAGCCACTGAACTTTCTTCTGCAAGCTTTCTAATTTCATCTGCAACCACTGCAAATCCTTTTCCTGACTCTCCAGCTCTAGCTGCTTCTATAGCTGCATTAAGTGCTAAAAGATTTGTTTGTTCTGATATACTATAAATAGTATTGATTATTGATTTAATATTTCTAGATGACTCTTCTATTTTATTCATAGCTGTCACCATTTCATTCATTTTTTCATTATTTAATTCAATTTGATTTCCTAGCTCTATAGTTAAAACATTTGTACTATTAGCTTGTTCAGTTGAAACTTTAACTTTTTCATTTATTTCTCCAATAGAAGCTATTAATTCTTGAATTATACCTGCTTGATTTATAGCTCCTTCTGATATAATTTGAGCTGTTGATGCAACTTGTTCTGAACCATCCTTAACTTGCTCAGTAACTATTTTAATATCATAGAATGTATTATTTATAGAATCTACTATCTTTTCTAGCGATTCTTTTATCTCTATAAATTCACCGATATAGTTATCTTCAATTTCAACATCAAAGTTACCTTCAGCAAATTTATTTAATACTTCTGTTATATTACTTATATTATCTTTAGTAAATAAAATCATTTCTCTCATACAATCTGCTAATACACCAATTTCATCTTCTGATGTATATTCTATTTCTAAATCATAGTTACCTTTAGCCATTTCTAATGCAGCAGCTTTTATTTCTTCAACTGGATTAGAAATACTTTCAATTATAGCTTGTACAACTTTTGTTATAAGTATTAAACCAATGATTATTATTACTATTATTATAATCATTACTATTCCTATGTATCTAGTAGTCCCTTGTATATCATCTTGAACATTTGTACTTATTTTATCACCTATTAAAGATACTTGTTCAATTATAACATCTAATACTTCTGGACAATCATTTAATATAAGTTTATTAGCTTTTGCCATATCCTTATTATTTATTGCTGTCAATATTTCGTTACCTATATTTATCCACTTTGATATATTATTACCAAAATTCTCAAGCTCTCTTGCTATTTCTGGATCTTTGTTAATATTATAAACATACTCTAATTCATTAGTTATTTCATTTACATATTTTTTCACATTTTGATCATATGATGATATATTTTCACCATTTTCAGCTCTTATATAAGCATCTCTTATATCTCTTGCTAAAGTTAATATACTTGTTGCAGTTTCTTGTATTGATATTTCAGAAGCATACTCAGTTTCAACAAAACTTTCAAGTTGACCTTTTAAATACATAAGACCTACTCCAGTAGCAACCGTAATAGTCGAAATAATTATTATTGCTACAATTAATACTTTTTTTAATTTTTTTGAAATTGATAAATTCTTAACTGACGTTAAATTTTCCAATTTATTGTTCATAATTAAAGCTTATCCTCCTCTTTTTAACATGTTATATATTTTAGCATATTTCGACCTAATTTGCTAACCTTTTTTTAAACTTTTAAAGTTTTATTAACTTTTATATTAAATAACCATTTTATGCAAAAAAACAAAGCTACATGCTAATTTTTTAGCCTATAGCTTTACTCTCTTTCCAGTATATTCATCTTGGAATCCATTTAAATTCTCTTTAATTTCTTTTTGCCCAATTTCAAGCTTATCAACTTTATATTCAAGTCTAGTTAACCTTTCATTTACTTTAACTTGTTCTGTCTTTAAAGTATTAACATCACTTTTTAACTCA
>FR883410.1:2124-36774 GCA_000435835.1 Clostridium sp. CAG:221 | reverse complement strand
TTGTCGTTTCAGCAGCTTTACTGTTGTTTGCTGTCCTGTCGACGTGTTTTAGTTTAACACTTCTATTAATTATAAAATATTATAAATATACTTAATTAATTAAATTATTATTAAATTACTTTCTTTTTCTTTCATATTCTAACTAATTCTCATTGTGATACACCAGGATTAGAGTATTGTAATTTATATATATTTTCTCCTAAAGTGCTCTTATTCATTCACTGTTCACGTTTATTTTTAAAGTATAGGTTGGTAAATTATAACTACTTAAAAAGCTTTATTATGGCTATACTTACTGACCTAATAAAAATTTTTTCAACTATATATTGTTACCACTCCCCCTAAAAAGGACATTATTTTTTAGTTTTTATAGGCACATGTCAAAGCTTTAATATTATAAATAAAATAAAATTGCCCTACAGCTTATGCTGTAAGGCATTATATTTATTTACTTAATTCTTTATAAGTTTACCATGTACCACTAATCTTGCATCATTAAATTCAAAAGAACAAGTTGATAAAGTTATTATTTTATCATCTTCACTTAATTCTATTTCATTTTCATAAATAGACTTATTCTTTATTCTGTCTAAAAACTCCTTATATTCATTGGCATTATCAAATTTAGTTTGAATATAATTATCCTCAACATCTGTAACATATACAGAAAAAACTTCATATTTTAAAGTTTCTCCATTGCTAAGCTCTATATTTATATTATTGTTTCCATAAAAAAAGTCTCTATCTTTATATTTTCTTAATTAACTAAACTTATAATATCATCTCCATCATTTGTGTGCTTATTTCCACCTAAGAATTCAACTTCAGCTCCATCTCTTACTGTTATTCCGCATCTTGTATGATTTGAGCTTGTTATATTTTTAAGTTTTACAGTAGATTTAAGTGCTATTTCTAAACCAACTACACTTTTATTACCATCACCTATTAACTCTATATCTTCTAAAGTTATATTTTTAGCACCATATACTAATAAACCTTTAGATTTATTTCTTTAGTTATATTTACAATTGAATTTGCTACATCTATAGCTTTTTTTTAATTCATCTAATGTTTCTACATTTACTTCTTGTTTTCTATATTTTGTTGTTGTAGTTGTAATTGTTTCAATTGGTGGATTAGTTGTAGTTGAAGTACTGCTACTTGTATATATTTCAAGATACTGATTAGCTGTATCATTTATAGTATTATCAGGTTCATTGCTTTTATTAATTTTTAGAATATCATCCTTATCATTCTTGTGCGTGTTCTTCCCATTTAATGTAATAGTAGATCCATTTTTTACTCTTATTCCACAAGTTTTATGATTTTCACTTTTTATATTTTCTGTTACAACAATAGAATTATCTATATCTATACCTACATCATTCTATAAATTGCGACATTTTCCAACTTATTTTTTCCTGTAGTAAAAATTATTTACATACAAAAAAGGAGCTGTTCACTAATTATTTAGTGCTACAACTCCTTTTTACTATTCTTCTGAATTTGATTTTTCATCCATTTGTTTTTGAGCTTCTTGAACTAATTTATCAAGACTATTATCTTCTACAACTTCATTTTCTTGTCTATCTAATTCATCTGTTAATGTTAATTGCTGATCTTTATCTTCTACATCTCTACCTGAAATTTTAGCTATAGCTACAATCTTTTCTTCATCAGAAGTTCTCATTAATCTAACTCCCATTGTAGCTCTACTAGTTACAGATACATCTGATACATTAATTCTTATAGCAACACCACTTGTATTTATAAGCATTAATTCATCTTCAGATTTACATACTGTTGCACCAACAACTTTACCAGTCTTTTCACTGATTTTGTATGTTATTAAACCAACTCCACCTCTATTTTGTCTCTTATATTCAACTAAAGGTGTTCTCTTACCAAATCCATTTTCACTGATTACTAATAAATCTTCATCATCAACTGCTATATCCATACAAACAGCAATATCATCTTCTCTTAAGTTCATTGATTTAACACCAGCTGCAGTTCTACCCATTGGTCTTACATCTTGTTCATTAAACTTAATTGCATTACCACGTTCAGATACTATAACTATGTCTGCATCTCCTCTAGTAACCTTTACCTTAAGTAGTTCATCACCTTCTCTTAAGCTTATAGCTATAAGTCCGTTCTTTCTTAAGTTCTTGAATTCTGATAAAGGTGTCTTCTTAACAAGACCCTTCTTAGTTGCCATGAATAGATATCCTTCTCTTATTTCATCAGCAACAGTAAGTACTGTTTCAATTCTTTCATCTTGTTCTATTGGAATAAGGTTGATTATATTAGTTCCCTTAGCAGTTCTACCTGCATCTGGAATTTCATATGCTCTCTTCTTGTACACTCTTCCTCTGTTTGTAAAGAATAATACATCTGAATGAGTTGAAGTTATTAAAACATTTTCTACAAAATCATCTTCTTTTGTAGTCATTGCTTGAATACCTCTTCCCCCTCTTCTTTGAGCTGAATATGTATCAGCAGAAATTCTCTTAATATATCCTGAATTAGTTAATGTAATAACAACATCTTCTTCTTGAATTAAATCTTCTATGTCTATTTCATTAACTACTTTTTGAATTTCAGTTCTTCTTTCATCATTGTATTTGCTCTTTATTTCTCTAAGCTCTTCCTTGATTACTCCAAGAAGCTTCATTTCATCAGCTAATATACTATTTAAATATTCAATGTATTGCATAATTTCATTAAGTTCTTCTTCTATCTTATCTCTTTCAAGACCTGTTAATCTTCTTAATCTCATTTCTAAGATTGCTTGAGCTTGTTTTTCACTTAATTGGAATCTTTCCATTAATGTGCTTTTTGCAATATCACTTGTTTTTGAATTTCTAATAATATGAATTACATCATCAATATTATCAAGAGCTATTTTTAACCCTTCTAATATGTGTGCTCTAGCTTCTGCTTTATTTAATTCAAATACAGTTCTTCTAGTAACAACTTCTTTTTGGAATTCTATATAATGAGTTAATACTTCCTTAAGATTTAATATTTTTGGTTCATTATCTACTAATGCTAGCATGATAACTCCAAAAGTATCTTGCATCTTTGTATGTTTAAATAATAAATTTAAAATTACATTTGGATTAGCATCTCTCTTAAGTTCTATTACTATTCTCATACCTTCTCTATCAGATTCATCTCTTAAATCTGATATTCCAGTAATCTTCTTATCTTTAACTAAGTCAGCAATATTTTCTATAAGCTTAGCTTTATTAACTTGATAAGGAATTTCAGTAACAACTATTCTGTTTCTTCCATTTTCCTCTTCAATTTCAGTTTTTGATCTAACGACAATCTTTCCTTTTCCTGTTTCATAAGCTGCTCTTATACCAGCCTTACCCATAACTATTGCACCAGTTGGGAAATCAGGTCCCTGTATTGCTGTCATAAGTTCTAAAACAGTAGTCTCTGGATTATCTATTAGCATTATTGTTCCATCAATAATCTCTCCTAAGTTATGTGGAGGTATATTAGTTGCCATACCTACCGCTATACCTGATGAACCATTTACTAAAAGGTTTGGATATCTTGAAGGTAATACTACTGGTTCTTTTTCCTCACCATCAAAGTTTGGCATAAAATCAACAGTTTCTTTTCTAATGTCTCTTAACATTTCCACTGCTATCTTATTCATCTTTGCTTCTGTATATCTCATTGCCGCTGCACTATCACCGTCTACAGAACCAAAGTTTCCATGTCCATCAACTAATGTATATCTTAAAGAGAAATCTTGCGCCATTCTTACTAATGCATCGTAAACTGAGGAATCACCATGTGGGTGATACTTACCTAAAACTTCCCCAACTATTCTGGCACATTTTCTGTATCCTTTTTGAGGCTCTAAGCCTAATTCTTGCATTGAGTAAAGTATTCTTCTATGAACTGGCTTAAGACCATCTCTTACATCAGGAAGTGCTCTACCAACTATAACACTCATAGCATAGTCGATATAACATTTTTTCATCTCACTATTTATATCAACATGGATATATTTTCCCTCATTTAAATTCATGTACTTCACCTCGTATTAGTACTAAATATCTAAGTTACTAACTTTCTTAGCATTTTTTTGTATAAACTCTCTTCTTGGTTCAACTTTATCTCCCATTAAGATAGTGAATATTTCATCAGCTGCAATAGCATCTTCTACTGTAGCTTTTAAAAGTATTCTTTCTTCTGGATTCATTGTAGTATCCCATAATTGGTTTGCATTCATTTCACCAAGACCTTTGTATCTTTGTATATCAACTGAACTATCTTTACCGCCCATTTCATTTAAAGCACTTTCTAACTCTTCATCACTATATGCATAAACTTCTTTTTTACCTTTGCTTATCTTGTAAAGAGGTGGTTGTGCTATAAATACATGCCCTTCATCAATAAGAGGTCTCATATATCTGTAGAAGAACGTTAGTAGTAATGTTCTAATATGTGCACCATCCACATCGGCATCAGTCATGATTATGATTCTGTTATATCTAAGCTTTGATACATCAAAATCTTTTCCAATACCAGCACCAAAAGCTGTAACCATTGATCTTATTGAATCTGCATTTAGTATTCTATCTAATCTTTGTTTCTCAACGTTTAAGATCTTTCCTCTAAGTGGTAGTATCGCTTGGAATTTTCTATTTCTTCCTTGCTTTGCTGAACCACCAGCTGAATCCCCTTCCACTATATAGATTTCACATTCCATTGGATCTTTAGAAGAGCAATCTGCTAATTTACCTGGTAATGTTGATCTTTCAAGCACAGATTTTCTTGTAAGCTCTCTGGCTTTTCTAGCTGCATCTCTAGCTCTAGCTGCCATTAATGCCTTATCTATTATTATTTTTCCTACAGCTGGATTTTCTTCTAAGAAAGTACCTACTCCTTCAGTAACAATTGAGTCAACTACACCTCTTACTTCAGAGTTTCCAAGCTTAGTTTTTGTTTGTCCTTCAAATTGCGGTTCAGATATTTTCACAGAAACTACTGCTGTAAGACCTTCTCTTACATCATCTCCTGAAAGATTCTTATCGCTTTCTTTTATGTGACCAAACTTCTTAGCATAGTCATTGATAACTCTTGTTATTGCTGTCTTAAAACCAACTAAGTGAGTTCCACCTTCTATTGTATCTATGTTATTGGCAAATGAATAAAGATTTTCTGTATATCCATCATTGTATTGAAGTGACACTTCAGCTATGATTCCATCTTTTTCTCCTTCAACATAGATTGGTTCTGGATGTAATACATCTTTATTTCTATTTAAATAATTTACAAATTCCTTTATACCACCTTCGTAGTAATAAGTTTCAACATTTTCTTGTCCTTCTCTCTTATCTGCTAAAGTGATACGAATTCCTTTATTAAGAAAAGCAAGCTCTCTTAATCTACTTTGTAGTATTTCAAACTCAAATTCTGTTGTCTCAAATATTTCATGATCTGGTTTAAACCAAGTCTTTGTACCATGACCGTCACTTTCACCTATTTGAGTAACATCACCTAAGATATTTCCTCTTGAATATTTTTGTTGCCATACTTTACCTTCTCTTGTTACTGTAACTTCACAAGCTTCTGATAATGCATTAACAACTGATGCCCCAACACCGTGAAGCCCTCCGGATACTTTGTATCCTCCTCCACCAAATTTTCCACCAGCATGTAACACTGTCATGATAACTTCAATAGTTGATCTTCCCATTTTAGGATGTATTCCTACAGGCATACCTCTACCGTTATCTACTACAGTAATAGAATTATCTTCATTTATCGTAACTTCGATATGGCTACAGAATCCTGCTAATGCCTCATCGATACTATTATCAACTATTTCATAAACTAAATGATGAAGTCCTCTTGAGCTTGTAGTCCCTATGTACATACCCGGTCTTTTTCTTACCGCTTCTAAACCTTCTAAAACCTGAATCTGACTTTCATCATAACTTTGCTTGTTTTCTGTCAAGACATATTCCTCCTTAATCTTTGATATATATAAACTAAAGGCTAAATATCGGACTTAAGGATTATAATCAATATTTGTTCTCTTTGTTAATGTTGACGATGAAATTGGTGATAAATAAACCTTGCTCATCTTATTAACTTCAGCTATAACAAATGATTTTGGACTCTCCTTAGAAATCTTTTCAACAAATCCATCTTCTTCAGCCATTCTTAAAAAAGATATGGTATCTGAACTATACATAGAATTATGTATATCAAATATTCCTATTACATCTTTTATTGGTACTACTACATTTTCTCCCAAATGTAAAAACATACTATTTCCTCCTTGTAAGTAAGATTCAAATACTTTATTTAATCCAACTTATTTTCCTAAAAACAGAGTTTCCTTACGAGTTTACTATTTCTCCATTCTTAACTTTAAAGACTTTTGCCTTTTCGTCTAAATATTCATATAAATCTTCTATACCAGTACATGTAATAACAGTTTGTATCTGTCCTATTGTACTTAAAATATATTTTTTTCTATTAAAATCTAGTTCTGATAATACATCATCTAAAAGTAAAACTGGAAATTCTCCTGTAAGCTCTTTTATTATTTCTAGTGATGAAAATTTCATAGTTAATACTGCTGTTCTCTGTTGCCCTTGGGATCCATAACTCTTAGTATCAATATCGTTTATATAGACAAAAAAATCATCCCTATGTGGACCAATGGATGTTGTTCCTCTATCGCAATCCTTACTTCTATTCTTTTCTAATAGTGTGTAAAAATTTTCTTTAATATTTTCTAAGTCCTTTATAGTACTAATATACTTAAAATTTATCTTTTCTTTTCCCGATGTGATATCAGAGTGTATTTTTTCAGCATACTTATTTAGACTCTCAATGTATTTAATTCTCTCTCTAATTATATTATATCCAAATTCAACCAATTGCATATCATATATTTCTAGCATTTCACTACTGGTACTTCTATTTCTTAGCAATATATTCCTTTCGTTAAGAACTTTATTATACTGAACTAGATTATAATAATACTTTGGATTTAGCTGACATAATTCCATATCAATAAATTTTCGTCTTACTCCTGGAGAATCTTTTATTATTCTAAGATCCTCCGGAGAAAACATCACAACATTGAAATTTCCAAATAATTCGCCTATTTTTTTTATTTTTATTTTATTAATCCTTATGGATTTCTTTCCGTCCTTAAGAATGCTTATATCTATCCTTTTATCAAGTCTTTCTCTGCCTACATCAACACTTATAAATGCATGTTCACCATTCCAATTAATAAGCTCTTTATCTTTTGATGTTCTATGAGATTTTGCAAAAGCACAGTAATATATAGCTTCTAGTATATTAGTTTTTCCTTGAGCATTATCTCCCATGAACACATTAACATTAGGACATAATTCAATATCTAATGCATTATAATTTCTATAATTAAGCATTTGTAGTCTTTTAATAAACATCTTAAACACCCATAATATTATAACATATATAAACTTTTAATAGTTAATTTTAAAATAGCATTTATACTACTTTAAAAGTTTCACCATTAAATTCTACAATGTCACCTCTATATAATTTTTTTCCTCTTTGAGTACAAATTTCACCATTTACTTTTACTAATTCGTCTAAAACATACATTTTAGCTTCTGAACCTAATGATGCTGCACCACAAAATTTTAAGAATGAATCTAATTTTATAAATTCAGTTTGAATTTTCACTTCCATAGTTCCATCTTTCCTGCATATATATACGCTTTTTATGCAAGTTCCTCCTATCTTACTAATCTAACAGGTAAAACTAAATATTTTGAATTATTCATATTTTTTCCTTTTATTACGCAAGGAGTTATACCTGATGTCATTTCCATAACAATTTCTTCTTCTTCCATATTCTTAAGAACATCTAATAAATATCTTGAGTTAAATGCAATTTGAACTTCTTCTCCTTGCAGATTGATTGCAACTTCCTCTCTTACTTTTCCCAATTGAGAATTAGAAGTGATAATTAAAATGTCTTCTTGCACATCTAATTTGATTAAGTTGCTATTTCCATCTTTAGCCATTAAAGATGCTCTTTCAATACCATTTTGAAGTTCTTGCTTTTTAACATTAACAATTAGCTTATGTTCTTGAGGTAAAAGTGAGTTGTAATTTACAAATTTACCTTCTAGTAATCTTGAAATCACTTTTGTAGTTTTTAAATTAAATAAAATGTGATTATTTGTGAAGGTAATTTCAACTAAATCTGAATTATCTTCTAAAATTTTAGATACCTCATTTAAAGTTTTTCCAGGAATTACGACTTCTATGTCATTATCTATATCTAAAAGTTCATTTCTGATGGCTAATCTATATCCATCTAATGCTACTAAATTTAATTGTTTATCTTTTACTTCAAAAAGAATTCCTTGAAGTATTGGTCTTGCTTCATCTTGAGCAATAGCAAATGAAGTACCTTTAATCATATTTTTTAATAAATTTTGTGGAACTTCAACTTTTAAATCTTCGTTTATTGTTGGTAACATTGGATAATCACTTGGATTCATGTAAACCAAGTTAAATACTGATTTTTCACAAGTAACTTGTATTAAATCATTATCAGCTATTTCTATTTTTACATCTGAATTTGGTAGTTTTCTAATGATTTCACCAAATAATCTCGCATCTAATACTATTTTTCCAGGTGTAATAACTGTAGCTTCAACTTTAGTTTCGATACTTACATCCATATCTGATCCAATAAGTGTTACGCCTTCATTATTAGCTTCTATGTAAATACCTTCTAAAATTGGCATTGTAGTTTTTCCAGTTATAGCCTTAGTAACTATAGAAATACCTTCTTGTAATTTTTGTTTTGAACATATGAAATTCATAAGACAACCTCCTAAAGTTATGCACAGTTATGCACATAGATTTATAGACAATATATATAAATAATATAATATAATTATTAATAATAATAGTAGTAGGGCGTGTGGATATGTGGATAACTATTGTAAACACTGATTTTTTCTATGTTTATAAGAAAAAAATACTGTGGATAAGTTGGTGACAAATTTGAACACTTATCCACAATATCCACACACTAATAATTTTAAAAAAGATATCCACCGGTTATTCACAGGTTATTATCAACAGGTGTGAATAACTTTATTTTTGAGTTATTTTTTTAGTTATGTCATCTATTGTACGTTGTAGGCTTTCATCGCTTTTTAAGCCTTCTGAAATCTTTTCATACGCATGAATAACCGTTGTATGATCACGTCCTCCAAACTCTTCGCCTATCTTTGGAAGTGACATATCTGTAAGCTTTCTGCTTAAATACATGGCTATTTGTCTTGGGTATGCAATATTTCTTGTTCTTCTTTGAGATTTTAAATCTTCTACTCTTAAATTAAAGTAAGCTGCTATTACATCTTGAATAAGATCAATAGTGATATTTTTATTTTGCTTATTTGAAATAATATCTTTTAATGCTTCAGTTGCTAAATCAACGGTAATTTCTCTATTTGTTAGAGAAGAGTACGCAACTATTCTTATTAGTGCACCTTCTAACTCTCTTATATTAGACTTAATTTTTGTAGCAATATAAACCATAACTTCATTAGGAACGTTTAATTTTTCCACATCAGCTTTTTTCTTTAATATAGCCATTCTAGTTTCAAAATCAGGCGCCTGTATATCAGCTATTAGACCCCACTCAAATCTAGAACGAAGTCTATCTTCAAGTGTTGGAATTTCCTTTGGCGGCCTATCAGATGATAGAATTATCTGTTTGTTTGCATCATGTAAAGTATTAAATGTATGGAAGAATTCTTCTTGAGTTCTTTCCTTACCAGCAATAAATTGAATATCATCAATTAAAAGAACATCCACACTTCTATACTTAGTTCTGAATTCCTCGTTCTTATCATCCTTGATAGAATTGATAAGTTCATTAGTGAATTTTTCAGAAGAAACGTAAACTACTTTAGCATTTGGATTTCCTTGAAGTATGTAATGACCTATTGCATGCATTAAGTGGGTTTTTCCAAGTCCAACGCCTCCATAAATGAACAGGGGATTATAAGCTTTTGCTGGAGATTCTGCAACTGCTAAAGATGCAGCATGAGCAAATCTATTACTGTTACCGATAACAAAAGAATCAAAGGTATATTTAGGATTTAATGTACTTGACATTTCATCGCTTACAGTAATACTCATTGAATCTTTATGGTTTTGCTCACTTGAATCTGTTGGCTTATCAGAATTGGCTTCTTGGATTTCCGATTCAGTAAGAAATTCAACATTATACTGCTTAGAACAAGCTGAATATATTGAGTTTATTACTAAATCTTTATATCTTTTTTCTAATATATCTTGAGTGAAGACATTAGGAACACTGATTTTAATAGTATTTGATGAAATTGATATAGGCTCACAACTTTTGATCCAGGTATTAAAACTAACTTCAGACATCTCGCCTTTAATAATATTTAGGGTATTTTCCCATAATTTTTTTAAATCAGTTTCCATCTAGCTTATCCTCCAAAAAAAATTATAAACAATTTAGTCACAGGTTAGTCACAAAGTTATCAACACAGACAAGCTGCTGTTGATAAAGTGAATAAAAGTTATTCACATGTTGACAAATATGTAGATAACATAATTATAATATATTTATCCACAGATATGATATATGTAATTTTAAACAATAAAAAAAGTGTATAAAGCCAGTAAATTCGACAATACTACATACTGTATAACAAAATATCAAAAAATTTTGAACAAGTTATACACAAAGATATCCACAATTGTGGATAAGTTGAGTTATTCACAAACTTATTCACACTTATGTTAATAATATCATATATACCTGTGGATTTTCAATAAGTTATCCACAATTTTTAAAACTGTGCATAACTTTATCAACAAGTCCACGGAATTTAATTCATATTGACACGAAAAAGGTAAGTATATATAATAATAAGGTAAATTTTAATTTAAGAAGATATAGTTTTTACTATAGAAATTTAGCTTAAAGGGGGTGCATTGTTAATGTTCATGACATACCAACCAAAAAAGAGACAAAGAAAAAAAGAACACGGATTCAGAAAGAGAATGTCTACTGCATCAGGAAGAAACGTTCTTAGAAGAAGAAGACAAAAAGGTAGAAAAAAATTAACAGCATAAGGGCCGCAGATGTGGCCTTTTTCTGCATATGCAGATAGTTAAGGAGCGTATAATATTACTTATGATATATAAATTAAGAAAAAACGCAGAATTTAGACTTGTTTATAAAAAAGGAAAATCTTATGCTAACAACTTATTGGTACTATACGTTTTTCCTAATAAAAAAAATAAGGATGATAATAATATTCCTTATAATAAATTAGGTATATCCGTTAGTAAAAAAGTAGGTAATAGCGTAGTTAGAAGTAGAAGCAAGAGATTAATATATGAAGCTTACAGATTAAATTATCATGAACTTAAGCCAGGATATGATTATGTATTTGTAGCCAGAAGCGCTATAAAGGATAAAAAATATTCTGATGTGGAAGGAGCTATGAAAAATTTATTTAAAAAGGCAGGAATATATTTATAATGAAAAAAGTGCTTTTGCAAATAATAAATTTATATCAAAAATATTACTCTCCCACAAGGCCAGCTAGATGTATTTTTGTACCATCTTGTTCGCAATATGCTGTGGAAGCCATAGAAAAATATGGCTCCATAAAGGGGAGTTATATGGCTATCAAAAGAATTTTAAGGTGTAATCCTTTTAACAAAAACGGGGGATATGATCCTGTAAAATAAGGAGGTTATTTTCAATGTGGAGTGCTATAGTTAATGGAATGACTGCAATCTTCAGTGCGTTACATTCTTTTATAGTATCTTTAGGGATACCAGAAAACAAGGAAGGTCTTTCTTATGTATTAGCAATTTTTATATTTACATTAATAATAAGATTGCTGATTTTACCACTAAATATTAAGTCTACTAAGTCAAATGCAAAAATGCAGGAAATACAACCTGAATTAAAGAAAATTCAGGCAAAATATGCCAATGATCCTCAAAAAATGCAATTAGAGACTTCAAAACTAATGAAAGAAAATAATGTAAGTATGTTTGGAGGATGTCTTCCTGCATTATTACCATTACCTATATTATTTGCTTTATATTATGTATTTAGAAATATACAGCCAACAGATGGTGCTGATTTATCTTTCTTATTCATAAATAACGTATTTGCTATGCCAACAAGTATGTTTAATGTAACTTCAATAATACTTGGTATACTTGCTGCATTAAGTACTTATATACCATCATTATTATTAAGTAAGTCAATGTCTACTAATTCAGAAGATAGCCCAATGAACATGGGAACAATGAACATAGTTATGGCAGGTATGATGGGCTTCATGGCACTTCAATTCCAACCAATACTAGTTATTTACTGGATAATTGGAGGACTTATTCAATTAGTTCAAACATATTTTATTAATTATTTGCCAGCTAAGAAAAAAGCTGACGAAAAAGCTAAACTAGAAGCAGAAAAAAAGGTATATGCACCAAAGTCTAAAAAGAAAAAGAAATAAGTTAATACTTATAGGTGGTGAATAGACTATGAAAACAATAGAAGTCAATGGTAGAACTGTTGATGAAGCTTTAGAAACTGCTTTAAAGGAGTTAAAAGTTGATAAAGATAAAGTAACTGTAGAAATAGTTGATGAAGGCAGTAGAGGTTTTTTAAATCTTATAGGTGCAAAACCAGCTAGAATCAAGGTTACTGTTAAGAGAAATGCTGCAGAAGATGTCAGGGTATTTTTACATGATGTGTTAGAAGCCATGGGAGTAAATGCAAAATTAGATATTAAAGAAGAAAAGGGAGTACTATCTATCAATATCAGTGGTGATAAGATGGGATTAGTTATTGGATATAGGGGGGAAACCTTAGATTCATTGCAATATCTTACTTCTTTAGTTATTAATAAGAACCATGAAGATGAATATATTAGAGTTTCTTTAGATACAGAGAATTATAGACAGAAAAGAGAAGAAACTTTAATAAAGGTTGCACAAAAGACAGCATATAAGGTTAGAAAATCTGGAAGAGCTTATAAATTAGAACCAATGAATCCATATGAAAGAAGAATAATTCATTCTGCTTTACAGGATTATAATGATATAAATACTTATAGTGAAGGTGAAGAGCCATTTAGAAGAGTAGTTGTAAGTATTAAAAGATAGTGGAAAAAGGTGTCAAAATGACACCTTTTTTCACTTTTTGTTTTTTGACTTATATAAAATAGTCTTGTAAAATGAATATTAGCTAATTTAGGGTATAATAACTAATAAAATATATTCTAAGGAGGATATATAAATGCGAGATTTTGATACAATATGTGCTATTGCCACACCTATTGGTGAAGGTGGTATTGCAATAATAAGAGTTTCAGGTGAAAATGCGTTAGAAATAGTATCTAAGGTATTTAGAGCTAAAAGTGGAACAGATATAAAAGAAATGAAATCATACACTATGAAATATGGACATATTTATGATGGTGATGATCTTATAGATGAAGTAATAATAAGTTATATGAAAGGACCTAGAAGCTTTACAGCAGAAGATGTAGTTGAAATAAACTGCCATGGTGGAGTAGTTTCAACAAATAAGGTTCTAGAAAGCATAATAAAAGCTGGTGCAAGGATTGCAGAACCAGGAGAGTTTACTAAGAGAGCTTTCTTAAATGGAAGAATTGATTTATCACAAGCAGAAGCTGTTATGGATCTTATAAGGGCTAAGACAGATTTATCTATGAAGTCTGCCTTAATGCAAAGTTCAGGATATTTATCAAGACATATAAATAAATTAAGAGAATATATGCTAAATGTAATGGCTTTAGTTGAATTTGCGGTAGATTTTACTGAGGATGATGAAGAAATAGATCCAAGTATCCCTAAAAATGTTGAAAAGAGCTTAAAGAGCGGTATAGAAGAAATGAAAGTGCTGCTTAAGGGAGCAGATGCAGGTAAGATTATCAGAGAAGGATTAAGCTTAGCCATTGTAGGTAAGCCTAATGTAGGAAAGTCTTCTTTATTAAATGCATTGCTTAGAGAAAAGAGAGCAATAGTTACTGATATAGCTGGTACAACTAGAGATATCATAGAAGAGTACATAAATTTAGATGGAGTTCCAGTAAAAATCATAGATACAGCAGGTATCAGAGAGACAGAAGATGTTGTAGAAAAGATTGGTGTAGAAAGATCTAGAGAAAAGTTAGAAGAAGCTGACTTAATATTATTGGTAATGGATTCATCAAGAGAAATAAGTGATGAAGATAAGGAAATAATTGAGCAAGTTAAAGGAAAGAAAACAGTTTTAATATTAAATAAAATTGACCTAGAACAAAAACTTGATGAAAAATATATTAAAGATTTTGAAAATATAATCAGAATATCTGCCAAGGAAGAAATAGGATTAGATGAGCTAAAGCAAAATATAAAAGATTTATTCTTTAGCGGATCTATTGAAACGGAAAGTCTTATCATTTCTAATTCAAGACATAAGCAGGCTTTAATAAGAGCACTGGAAAATGCAGAAGAAGCATTAGTAAGAGTACAAAGAAATGAATACTTAGATTTAGTTTCAATATATGTAATGTCTTCTTTAAAAGCATTGAACGAAATAACAGGTAATGAATTAGAAGAAGATTTGGTTAATAAAATTTTTGGCGATTTCTGTGTAGGAAAGTAGGAGAAATAAGAAATGAAACACAAATACAAATATGATGCAGGAGAATATGATGTAATTGTTGTTGGAGCAGGTCATGCAGGATGCGAAGCATCCCTTGCTTCAGCAAGAATGGGATTAAAAACATTAGTATGTACTATTAATTTAGACTCTATAGGATTAATGCCTTGTAATCCTAACATAGGAGGAACAGCTAAAGGTCACTTAGTTAGAGAGGTTGATGCTTTAGGTGGAGAAATGGGGATAAACATCGATCATACATTTATCCAATCAAGAATGCTTAATACATCAAAGGGGCCAGCAGTACACTCTTTAAGAGCACAAGCTGATAGAAAGAAATATCAAGAAAGAATGAAATCTGTCTTAGAAAATCAAGAAAACTTAGATGTAAGACAGTTAGAAGTAATAGATATTGAAGTTGAAGATGGAAAAGTAGTTGGTGTCTTAACTAGAAATGGTGCCTTCTTCAAATGCAAGGCAGTAGTACTTACTACAGGAACATATTTAAGAGCTAAGATAATTATCGGTGAAACTACATATAATAGTGGACCAAATGGATTAGCAGCAGCCAATGAATTAACACAAAGTTTAATGGATTTAGGAATTTCTACAAGAAGATTTAAAACTGGAACTCCAGCAAGAGTTAATATGAGATCTATTGATTTTTCTAAAATGGTAGAACAACCAGGTGATGATAAAATTGTGCCATTTTCATTTATGCATGATAATGTGGATAGACCACAAGTATCTTGTTGGCTAACTTATACAAATGAAGAAACTCATAATATAATAAGAGATAATATTGATAGATCACCTATGTATAATGGAGCTATTGAGGGGGTAGGCCCAAGATATTGCCCATCTATAGAAGATAAGGTAATGAAGTTCCCAGATAAGAATAGACATCAAATATTTATTGAACCAGAAGGAGAAGATACATTAGAAATGTATGTAGCTGGTATGTCATCATCATTACCAGAAGAAGTACAGATTCAAATGTATAGAACATTAGAAGGATTAGAAAATGTTGAAATAATGAGAACAGCATATGCCATTGAATATGATTCAATAGATCCAACACAACTTAAATCTACATTAGAATTTAAAACAATAAGTGGATTATATGGAGCTGGACAATTAAATGGAAGTTCAGGATATGAAGAGGCAGCTGCACAAGGTTTAGTTGCAGGGGTAAATGCTGCACTTAAGGTTCAAGGAAAAGATCCAATGATTTTAACTCGTTCTGATGGATATACAGGAGTTTTAATTGATGACTTAGTAACTAAAGGAACTAATGAACCATATAGAATGATGACTTCAAGAGCTGAATATAGATTAATTTTAAGACAAGATAATGCTGACTTTAGATTAACTGAAATCGGAAGATCTGTAGGATTAGTTTCAGATGCTAGATATGAAAGATTCCAAGAAAGAAAAACAGCTGTTGAAAATGAAATAGAAAGACTTAAAAACTTACAAATAACAAATAAGAAAGAAGTTAATGAATTTTTAGTAAGCTTAGGTTCTGCAGAACTTAAAAAGCCAATAAGTATGTATGAATTAATTAAGAGACCAGAAGTTGATTACTTCTCACTAGCACCATTAGATCCAGAAAGACCAGAGCTTAAAGAAGATATTGGTGAACAAATGAATATTATTTCTAAGTATGAAGGATATATAGAAGCACAAATGATTCAAGTAAATCAATTTAGAAAATTTGAGAAAAAATTATTGCCTGAAGATATAAATTACAATGATGTTAAGGGTCTTAGAATAGAAGCTATTCAAAAATTAGAAAAGATAAGACCAGTAAGTTTAGGGCAAGCTTCAAGAATCTCAGGAGTTTCTCCAGCTGATATTTCAGTTTTAGTAATTTACTTAGAAAATCAAAGCAAAAAGAAAAATAAGGAGGACTAATATGAGATTTTTTGAAGAATTAAAAACAGCAGCCAATGATGTAAATCTTGAATTAAGTGAAAAGCAATATGAGCAATTTATTAAATATATGAGACTTGTTCAAGAATGGAATGAAAAAATAAATTTAACAGCTATAACAGAAGATGAAGAATTTATTAAAAAGCATTTCGTTGATTGTATAAAGGCATTTAAGTCTAAAGCCATAGCAGAAGCTCATACGATAATAGATGTAGGTACAGGGGCTGGTTTCCCAGGAATGCCTATAGCTATCATGCATCCAACTGCAAAAATAACTCTTTTAGATTCATTAAATAAGAGAATTAACTTTTTAAATCTTGTGGTTAAAGAGTTAGGATTAACTAATGTTACAACAATTCACTCAAGAGCAGAAGATGGAGCAAGAAATCCAGAGCTTAGAGAAAAATTTGATGTGGCTACTTCTAGAGCAGTAGCAAATATGGCTGTATTATCAGAATTTTGCTTACCATATGTAAAGAAAAATGGGCACTTTGTTGCTTTAAAGGGACCAGCTATAGAAGAAGAATTAGAAAATGGAAAAGCAGCTATTAAAATATTAGGTGGAGAACTTAAAAATATAATAGAAGTATCTATCGAAGGAACAGATTTAAGACATAATATAGTTGAAGTATTAAAAGTTAAGGAATGCAATAAAAAGTACCCTAGAAAAGCAGGAACTGTAAATAAAAATCCATTAAAGTAAAATGTTTTATAAATTCTATAGCACTTTCTTTTTTAGAAAGCGCTATAGAATAATATTTATACCAATAATATAAAAAGGTTAATAAATTATGGGGGTTGGTCATAATGGATATAAAGAAAGAAATAGTAAATATAAATGTACATAATATATTTCCTAATGCATATCAGCCAAGAAAGTTTTTTAATGAAGAAGCATTAGAAGAATTATCACAATCGATTCAAAGTCATGGAATAATACAACCTATCACAGTAAGAAAAATTGGAGATAAGTTTGAATTAGTAGCAGGTGAAAGAAGATGGAGAGCTGCAAGAATGGCTAATTTAGAATCTGTACCTTGTAACATAATAGAAATAACTGATACGCAGTCTGCTGAAATAGCTTTATTAGAAAATCTTCAAAGAGAAGATTTGAATTTTATTGAAGAGGCTGAAGCGTATTATAATTTAATTAATGAACATAATTTTACACAAGATGAATTAGCTAAAAGAATGGGGAAAAAGCAATCAACTATAGCTAATAAGATGAGATTGCTTAAGTTAAGCTCAAAGGTTAGATTAATTTGTCTTGAAAATAGCTTAACAGAAAGACATGCTAGAGCTTTACTTAGTCTTCCAACGGAAGAACTTCAATTGAAGATTATTAAAAAGGCAATTAAGAATTCATTAAATGTAAAGAAGACAGAAGAGCTTATAAATTTAGAATTATTAAAGATTGCTGGGGAAGAAATGAAGAAAAGAAAAAAAGGAAAAGGTGTTCTTTCAGGTAAACTTTATGTAAATACAATTAAACAAGTATTAGGTAAATTTAATATTCCAGCAGAATATAAGTTGCAGGAAAAAGAAGAGTGCATAGAAATAACAGTTTCTATACCTAAAAATCAATAAAAAAATGGACACTAACGTGTCCATTTTTTTATGAAGAACTTAGATAATGATGAATGATGAGTGATGAATGATGAATTTAGGAATAAACTCACAGAGTTTATAATAAATTTTATTTTTCTGAAACTCTTTGAGTTTCGACATTAATTCATAATTCGTAATTCATCATTCATAATTTCCAAATAGATTTTACAAATCTATTTGTGATTGTTTCACGTGAAACAATTAACCAAAATTTTATATTGTCTGTACTTTTATTATGTAAAAAAACTATATATAATATAAAGAGGAGAGGGGGGATTAATCCCAAGAATTAGGGAGTTTTATGAAGAAGATATGTATTTTTAATCAAAAAGGCGGAGTAGGAAAAACTACAACAAATATTAATTTATGTGCATGTTTAGCTATGGAAGGATATAAAGTATTAACAATTGATATAGATCCCCAGGGAAATACTACAAGTGGATTAGGTTTAGATAAGAAAAATCTACAATTTTCCATGTATGATGTTTTAACAGCAGATGTACCTTTAAAGGATGTTATATTAAAAAGTGAATTAATACAAAACTTATACATAGCACCATCTACTATGGAACTAGCTGGAGCTGAAGTTGAAATAATAAATAAAGAAAATAGAGAAACAATACTATTAGAGCAAATAAAAATGGTAGAGGATCAATATGATTATATCTTTATAGATTGTCCACCGTCATTAGGATTTTTAACTATAAATGCTTTAACAGCTGTACATTCAGTTTTAATACCAATACAATGTGAATTCTATGCTTTAGAAGGTGTTGGTCAGTTAATGAATACCATAGGGCTTATTAAGAAGTCCCTAAATCCAGATTTATATATAGAAGGCGTATTAATGACTATGTATGATTATAGGACTAATTTAAGTAATGAAGTGTATTCTGAAGTTAAGAATTTCTTTAAGGACAAAGTATACAAATCTACAATTACAAGAAATATTAGATTAGCAGAAGCACCAAGTTTTGGCCTGCCTATAATGCTGTATGATGAAAAGTGTAAAGGTGCTGATGCATATAAGGCACTTACAAGAGAGTTTTTAGATAGACAATAGAAAGGTGATATTATGAGCAAGAAATTTGGGTTAGGCAAGGGATTAAATGCTTTAATTCCAGAAGAAGTATCTAATAATATTAATAGTAAGAAAGAAAAGAATAAAGATGGAGTAGCACTTATTGATATTAACTTAATAAAAAATAATAATGAACAGCCAAGAAAGCTTTTCGATGATGAAAAGATATTGGAATTGGCTGAGTCTATTAAACATAACGGAATTATACAGCCTATTATATTAAGAAAAGTAGATAGCAAGTATGTTATTGTGGCAGGAGAAAGACGTTGGAGAGCTGCGAAACTTATAGGATTAAAAGAAGTTCCTTCAATAATTATGGATTTGACAGATAAGCAGGTTATGGAAATATCCTTAATTGAAAATATACAAAGACAAGACTTAAATGCAATTGAAGAAGCAAATGCATATAAGAAGCTTATATCAGAGTTTAATCTGACACAGGAAGAGCTAAGTAAGAGACTTGGAAAGTCAAGAACGGCTATAACTAATACCATGAGATTATTAAATCTTTCTGAAGGTGTAAAGCAATATCTAATTGAAGGTGTGATTTCAGAGGGACATGGAAGAGCCTTACTTTCAATAAATGATGCTAAGCTACAGTGTGAAATAGCACAAAAAGTTATAGATGATAAATTATCAGTACGTGAGCTTGAAAAATTTATGAAGGATTGCAAGGAAAAGAAAACTTCTAAGCCTCAAAAGAAAGAAGATAAAAACAAATTAAATCCATATTATAAAGATATTACAGAAAGATTACAAGGATATTTTGGAACTAAGGTAAATATAAGCAATAAAAATAATAAAGGGAAAATAGAGATTGAATATTATTCAGATGAGGATTTACAAAGAATACTAGATATAATTAAGTTATAGTGTTTCACGTGAAACATTGAAAGGAAGAAAATAAACAAATGGATAACATATTAAATATTGTTAATGAATATTCGATTTTTATAGTTTTAGGATTAGCAGTAATCACAATATTATTATTTTTAATTACAATAATATTAATGATATCAGTAAGCAAGGTTAATAAAAGATATAAAAAGATGATGCGCGGATCTAAAGGAAGAAATATCGAAGAACTTATAAATAGTAATTTAGATAGAATTGAAGAAGCAGTAGAAAATTCTCAAAAATCATTAGAAATCACAAATGGATTTGAAGAAGCATTAAAGGGATGTGTTAATAAAGTAGCAATAATGAGATATAAGGCTTTTGAGGATGTAGGAAGTGATTTAAGCTTTTCTATTGCACTTTTAGATTCACATAATGATGGTATTGTTTTAACAGGTATTTATAGCAGACAAGACAGTACTACTTATGCGAAGCCAATAGATAAAGGTATATCTAGATATGAATTATCAGAAGAAGAATTACATGTTTTAAATGAAGCAATGAGCAAAGAATAATATGAAAAAATCTGTATCAAACTAAGAAGCTTGATACAGATTTTTTTTATACTGATTTAGAAAATAAGCTTATACCATTTGAAATAGAATCAGCCAAGGTCATAACAGTATACAATCTTGTATTTTGTAACAAGGTAAAATCCATACCACCAGAAATATTTACAATACCTTTAATAGACATATTACCTATGGCTGGTAGGGATTTATTAAAGGCAGCTCCTGGTGCTAAGGGCTTATTTTCAATAATAACCTTGCCAATATTATTAACTGAACCTAATGCAGCATCTATGGCAACTATATAGGGATTATTAAAATTAGCTTTAATCTTATCTAATATAGTCAATATGTTTGTGGCATGAATAGGACTTTCTAAGGAACCATATATATATAATTTTTTGGAAATAATTGACTTTAATTTATAACCAATTAATGGACCCAAAGAATCTCCAGTGCTTCTATCAGTGCCAATACATAAAAAAATTATGTCTCTATTTTCATCCATAATAGGCTTTAAGTTTTCCATGAAATATGCCTTGATTTCCGAACTTGAAGTGGGAGAAAAAGCATCAATACAACACATATCTTTCATTTAATACCTCCTATAAATAATTTCAAAACAATTTCATTATTTATGATTATGGGCATTAGAAAAACATAGTATTCAATAAAAATTATTTCTAATATAATTTATTAATTTTATTTAAGCTATCGATGACATATTTAATTTCTTCCATGGTATTGAAATAACCAATACTGAATCTGATAGTTCCATTAGGATATGTACCTATGGTTTTATGAGCAAGTGGAGAGCAGTGAAGACCGCTTCTATTACTTATGTTGAAATCAGAGTCCAATATGTATGATAATTCACTTATATCTAGCTTGTTATGGGAAAATGATATACAAGTGGTTCCTCTTTCAGGAGATAAATCACCATATATTTTATAGTTTGGCATATTAGCCATTTCATCTATAAGATATTTTCTTAAAGAGCTGTTATGTTCATATATGTTTTCAATGCCTTCTTTTTTAATAAATTTAATGCCTTCATTTAAACCTACTATTCCAGGAATATTTAATGTACCAGATTCAAATTTATCAGGTAAGAAGTCTGGCTGACTTAGTGCATGAGAAAGGCTACCAGTACCACCTAATATAAATGGCTCACATATTTCATTAAGTTCATCACTTATAATAAAACCACCGATACCTTGAGGTCCAAGTAAACTCTTATGACCTGTAAAAGCTAAAGCACTTAAGTTGAATTCTGCAAAATCTACAGGAAGTACACCAGCACTTTGAGCACTATCTAAAATAAAGAATATATTATTTTTCTTACAAAGTTCTCCTATTTCCTTTATAGGTTGAATAGATCCTATGACATTAGAAGCATGAGTTAGGACAATAAGCTTTGTATTAGGCTTTATTAGCTTATTAATACTTTCTACGCTAAGTATACCTAAACTATTTGCTTCTGCTATATCTAAGTCAATAATATTAGCTTCTTTCAAATTCCATAGAGGTCTTATAACAGAATTATGTTCTATAGAAGAAGTAATTACATGATCTCCTTTTTTTAATATACCGTTAATAAGTATATTAAGTGATGAGGTTATATTATTGGTAAAGACTACATTTTCTATCTTAGGAAAGTTAAAAAATGAAGCAATGTTTTCTCTTGTATCAAATACATATCTATTTGACTCTAAAGCATTGGTATGATTAGAACGTCCACTGTTTCCACCAATATTAGCTATAAAATTATACATAGAATCGCATACAGCTTTAGGTTTAGGGAAAGAAGTACTAGCATTATCTAAATAAACATTCATAAAAAACTCCTTAAAGTATATTAATATAAAAATCAAAAAATTTCCTTTATAAATTATGATAGAAGAAAAATTTAAAAAATCAATAGCAAAATATTTTGTATATATTGAAAAATAAGTATAATATACTATGAGTATTAAAGAACTGTAAATATGCCATCAGGGAGTGATATAAAGATGAAATATTATATAATAGTATTTAAAAATACGTTGGATGCTATGAGTGGAGAAAAAGCTGTGAAAGAAATGGGATTATCATTTAGAATGATGCCTACACCAACTTCAATAACTCAAAGCTGTGGCTTATGTGTAAGATTAGATGATGAAGAATCAGTAAATAAAGTAATAAATGAAGGAAATATGTCTTATAAGAATATATATAAGAGAGAAAATAATGAGTATTCAATGGTAAGATAAGTAGTAAAAAGGAGGGCTAGAAAATGATAGATAAGTTTGATATTGGAGATATAGTAGAAATGAAAAAGCAACATCCTTGTGGTAGCAAAGAATTTGAAGTAATAAGGCTAGGTGCTGATATTAAAATAAAATGTGTAGGTTGTGGGCGAATAGTGATGCTTCCAAGGGTAAAGTTCCAAAAAGAAGCAAAAAAGGTTATAAAATAAAAGCAAAATAAATAAAAAAAACTTGAAAATAAATATTTATAGTGATAAAATTTTAAATTGTAATCCCTGCTACACAAAGTGTAGCCGTGAGTCCGAGGGGAGGAGGTGAAAATGATGAGAAAGTACGAAACTATATTTATATTACACCCATCATTAGATGAAGAGGCTGTTAAAGCTAACATCGAAAAGTTCAAAGGTGTTATAGAAAATGGTGGAGGAACTGTAGAAAACGTAGATTTCTGGGGTAAGAGAAAGCTTGCTTACGAAATCGCAAAAGTTAACGAAGGTTTCTATACTTTAATAAATTTTGAAGCTAACACTGAATTACCAAAAGAATTAGATAGAGTATTCAGAATTACTGATGGTGTTATAAGACATATTGTTGTTAAACAAGAAAACTAATTAGGTGGTGTTTTAAATGAATAAGGTAATACTTATAGGAAGATTAACAAAAGATCCAGAACTAAGATATACTCCTGGTAATGGAACGGCTGTTACCACCTTAACATTAGCAATTGATAATTACAACAGTAAGACTGGTGAAAAATCTGCTGACTTTATTCCTGTAGTAATATGGGGAAAGCAAGCTGAAAACACTGCTCAATACATGAGTAAAGGTAGTCAAATTGCTATAAGTGGTAGAATTACAACTAGATCTTATGATGCAAAAGATGGCACTAAGAGATATGTAACTGAAGTTGTTGCTGATACATTTAATGGTGTATCCTTCTTATCAAGAGGTAATGGAGGAAGTAATAATAGTAGTTCATTTAATAGTGGCGGTTCTGATTATTCACATTCTGCAGATGATGTATTCGGCGGAATGGGCTTTGACAATGACATGACTCCAGTAGATGATGGAGATATGCCATTCTAAGGAAATATCTAATTTTATTAAAAAGGAGGTAAGACAGATGAGAGATATGAAAAGAAACGGAAAAATGAGAAGATCTAAGAGAAAAGTATGTGCTTTCTGTGTTGACAAAGCTGAATCAATAGATTACAAAGATGTTAACAAATTAAGAAAATTCGTTACTGAAAGAGGTAAGATTCTTCCAAGAAGAATTTCTGGAACTTGTGCTAAGCACCAAAGAGAATTAACTTCTTCAATAAAGAGATCAAGAAATATAGCTTTATTACCATTCACAACTGAATAGTAATGAGTTTAGGAGTCCCTGATTTTTCAGGGACTTTTATTTTTTTTATAAAAAATAAGAAATTTACATATTATGTAATTGACAGATCTATTTAGTTGCATAAATTATAAAATATTATTAAAATAAATATACAAGGGTATAAGGGAGGGGGAAGTTGTGAAAAAAGAGGATTTGAATATTATGGCTAATATGAAAATGATAGAAGAGCTTAAGGCAAATTTATTATGTATAATAGGTGAATTATATTCTCTTTTAGTGAGAGGAAGTAGTGCAGCTCAAGGTGCTATTTTAAATTGCATCTCTGGAGCTATTTTAATATTATACGTATTAGCACAAAAATTAGGGTATAGCTGCAATGAAGTAGATGATGATATGAGTAAGAAATTAAAAATTGGGATAAATGAAGGCCATTCATATGAAAAAGAGGGAAAAAATCTAAGTAAGCTTCAAAATCACCTTAAAAAAAGGTATTAATATAAATTTAGGAGGCTTTCAATGAAAGAAAAGCTACAAAAGTATAATATTTTTTTAATATGTGCTGCAATAATTTCAGCAAGTATTATTTCTTTTTACACATATAATTTTTTTCTAGCAACTATTTTTCTAGTAATAATGCTATTCATTATTTTATATGAAACTATAAATATAAATAAGGAAAATAATCAATCGAGTTTAATAACATCAAAAATCAAGCTTAATATAAATGATAATATTTCAGATATGTCATACCCAATTGCTTTAATCCATGAAAATGGTGAAATTGTATGGGGAAATAAGAGATTTAAAAAGGAATTAAGCAATCAAGATATAGAAGAACAAAGTATCTTATCTATAGCAAGAAATTTAGATTTACAGAAATTATTAAAATGTGATAAAGATTTAAAGCAACGAGTTAAAATTAAAGAAGGATTTTACAGTGTATATGCTAATCAAATAAAATATGATGAAGATAAAGCAAACAATTTATATATAGTTTATTTTATTGAAGTTAGCAACTTAAGAGACCTGTATGCTACAAAGGAAAGTGTAGTGCTTATTGAAGTAGATAATTTATCAGAAGCTTTGGAAAGAACTGAAGAAAGTAATAGACCTATGCTTGTGGCAGAAGTAGAAAAAGCTATAAATGCATATGGACAGAAGCTTAAGGCTATGATAGTAAAATATGAATCAAATAAATATGTTTTATCAGTACAAGATAAGTACATAAATGATGAAATAAACTGTAAATTTGATATATTAGAAAAAATATCAGGTATTGATATAGGAAATAAATTAGAAGTTACTTTAAGTATAGGTGTTGGAAGAGGGGGAGTTTCACCTCAGGAAAACTATAACTTTGCAGTAATGGCTAAAGAATTAGCCTTAGGTAGAGGTGGAGATCAAGTCGTTGTAAAAAATAATGACAAGATTCATTTTTTTGGTGGAAATACTAGAGAGCTGGAAAAAAGAACAAGAGTTAGAGCAAGGGTTATATCTCAAGCTATTAAGGAACTAATTTTTGAAAGCAGCAATGTATTTATAATAGGTCACAAGAGTCCAGATATGGATTGCTTAGGAGCATCAGTAGGTCTTTGGACTACTATCAAGCAATTGGGGAAGAATTGTAATATAATATTAGAACAGGACATTAATGCCATAGAATACTATCTAGAGCAATTAAAGAAAGATAGTTCCTATGACAATATGTTTATTACAGGTGAAGAAGCAGAAAAATATATAAACGATAAATCACTTTTAATAATTGTTGATGTTCATAATAAAGGATATGTTAAAAATATAGACTTAGTAGAAAAAATTAATAGAAAAATAATTATAGATCATCATAGAAGAAGCCCTGATATTATTGAAGGTGCATTATTAAATTATATTGAAGTATATGCTTCATCAACTTCAGAAATGGTTACAGAAATAATACAATATATACTTAAAAAGCCTGTTATAAAGCCTTTAGAGGCAGAAGGGCTTTTAGCTGGTATTGTTATGGATACAAAAGGATTCCAGTTTAAATCTGGTGTGAGGACTTTTGATGCAGCAGCATTTTTAAGAGAACTAGGAGCAGATACTTTAGAAGTTAAAAAGATGTTTGCTGATAGTTTTGAAGATTATTTAGTTATAGCTGAAACTATTAAGAATGCAGAAGTAGAGAATAATCTTGCCATAGCTGTTTGCCCAAGTTCTACATCTAATACAGTAATTGTTGCTAGAGCAGCCGATGAACTTTTAAATATATCAGGCATAGATGTATGCTTTGTTTTAAGTGAATCAAATGGAAGTGTTGCTATAAGCGGACGTTCTATTGGAGATGTAAATGTGCAAGTTGTATTAGAAGAAATTGGCGGTGGAGGTCATATGAATATGGCAGGAGCTAAGCTACATATGCCAATGAATGAAGCAATAAGCCTTCTTAAAGAATCTATAGCTAGAAATATGAAAGAATAAAAAACTTTATTATTTTAACATAGAGACCTTAATAAATAGTAAAATATAGATATAATTATAATAAGAAGACAATAAAGAATAAAACTTTAAAGGATAGGTGCATAATATGAAAGTTATATTATTACAAGACGTTAAAAAATTAGGTAAAAAAGGTGATGTTATAGAAGCATCAGATGGATATGCAAGAAATTATCTATTTCCTAAAAAATTAGCTACGGAAGCAACTGCTAATGAATTACATGTTCTTAATGCTAAGAAAGAAAATGAAAGAAAGAAAAAACTTGCAGAATTAGAAGAAGCTCAAAAATTAGCAGCTGAATTAAAAGGTAAGGAAGTTACTATTGAAGCTAAAGCAGGAGATGGCGGAAGATTATTTGGTGCAATAACTAACAAAGATGTTGCAGAAGCTATAAATAGCAAATTCAATTTATCAATAGATAAGAAGAAAGTTGTTATAGGTACAATAAAAGTTGCTGGAGGATATGATGTTGAGGTTAAACTATATCCTGAAGTTTCAACAAAGATGAAGGTTGTTATTGTTCCTAAACAATAAGGAGGACTAAATTTGAATTCATTTAATGAAAAATTAGATTTTAAAAATATATTAGAAAGTGATTTACCTTTAGAAGCAAAAGTAAATGTACTTTTTGATATATTAAAAAATGTTCTTGATGAAGGGGCAATAAGAGCAAGAACAGTAAGATTTAAATTACAGAAATATATTAATTCCACAGACATAAATGAGAGAATATATGCACTAAATGTTATTGCATCAGATGGAAATGGAGCTAAGGTAGTTCCAAATGATAGTGAAGCAGTAGATGTTTTAGAAGATGTAGTATATTGGATATCAGAAAATATTGCTAAAAAGTATGTTCAAAATAAAATTGAAGTGGAAGTTGAAAGGGCCTTAGCTGAGAGACAAGATAAATTTATGGATGAATTAAAGTTATCTATTATGAAGAAGCAAAAAGGCATTGAAAACTCAAAAACTAATAGTAAGCTTGAAAAGCTAGAAGCATTAGATGCTAAGAAGATAAATAAAAATGTAATGTCTCTTTTAAGACCTGAAACATTTGAAGAAATAGTAGGCCAAGAAAGAGCCATTAAGTCACTTTTATCTAAGATGGCATCACCTTATCCACAACATATAATTTTATATGGTCCACCGGGGGTAGGAAAGACATCAGCTGCAAGACTTGCCTTAGAAGAAGCAAAAAAATTAAAAGCTACTCCTTTTGATGAAGATTCAAAATTTGTTGAAGTTGATGGTACTACTTTAAGATGGGATCCAAGAGAAATAACAAATCCACTTTTAGGTTCAGTACATGATCCAATTTATCAAGGAAGCAAGAGAGATCTAGCTGAAATAGGAGTACCAGAGCCAAAGACAGGATTAGTTACAGAAGCTCATGGTGGAGTATTATTCATTGATGAAATTGGAGAATTAGATGATATTCTACAAAATAAGCTTTTAAAAGTTTTAGAAGATAAGAGAGTTGAGTTTTCATCATCTTACTATGATCCAGATGATGAGAACATTCCTAAATATATAAAGTACTTATTTGATAATGGAGCTCCAGCAGACTTTGTATTAATTGGGGCAACAACTAGGGAACCAGGACAAATCAATCCGGCTTTAAGATCAAGATGTACAGAAGTATATTTTGAACCATTATCATCAAAGGACATTGAAGGAATAGTAAATAATGCAGCTAAGAAGCTTGAGGTAACATTAGAAGATGGTGTAGCACATTTAATAAGTCAATATACCATTGAAGGTAGAAAAGCTGTAAATATATTATCAGATGCTTATGGATACTCATTATATAATAAAGAAGAAGTAGACAAAAAAGTAATTTCTTTAAGAGATGTTGAAGAAGTAATATCTATAGGAAGATATACTCCTTTTGAAATATTAAAAAATCTTGAAAGTGGAGAAGTAGGCCACGTTTATGGTTTAGGTGTAAGTGGATTCCTTGGTTCTACAATAGAAATAGAAGCAACTGTATTCCATGCTAAGAAAAAAGGTGCTGGTACAATTAAGTTTAATGATACAGCTGGTTCTATGGCAAAAGACTCAGTATTTAATGCTGCATCAGTTATTAGAAAGATAACAGATAAAGATATTAAGGAATATGATATACATGTTAATGTTATTGGTGGAGGACAAATAGATGGACCTTCAGCAGGAGCAGCAATTACTATTTGTATCATCAGTGCTCTTTTAAATAGAAAGATACGTCAGGATGTAGCTATCACTGGTGAAATTTCTTTAAGAGGAAAGGTTAAGCCTGTAGGAGGAATCTTTGAAAAAATTTATGGCGCAAGAAGAAAGGGAATTAAGCTTGTTCTTGTACCAAAGGATAATGAAAAAGAAATTCCACTTGGACTTAATGATATAGAAGTAAGAGCAGTAAGCGACATTGAAGAGCTTATGGAAATAGTGTTTGAATAAAAAACGAAGCTTAATGCTTCGTTTTTTTATTCAAAAATTATGAGTTAAGAATGATGAATTTAGGTAAAAAAGTTTATATATAAAATGAAAGTATAATATTATATAATAGTGTTATTGCAAAAAAATATTTGGAGGGAGGAATGCTTTATGGACGCACCTATGATGAGAAGCTTGCCGCAAAGTATCGAAGCAGAGCAGTCTGTTATTGGAGCAATGTTAATTGACAAGACAGCTATAGCAAAGGTATTTGAAAAGCTAGAAGAAGAAGACTTTTATAGAGATGGACATAAGGTCATATATAAGGCCATTAGAGAAATGTACGCAAAAGATATGGCTGTGGATCTAGTTACATTATTAGAGCATCTTAAATCAGCGGATATGTTAGAGAAAGCTGGTGGAGTTACATATATATCAGAGCTTAGTGCATCTGTACCAACTACAGCTAATTTAAGTTCATATATAAAGATTGTTGAAGAAAAATCTACTTTAAGAAAACTTATAAAGACGTCTACAGCTATTATAGAAGAAAGCTATAATAATGGCGGTGATGTTGAAAAAGTAATAGATATTGCCCAAAAGAAAATTTTTGATTTAGCAGAAAATAAAGATTCGAAAGAATATGAACCACTTTCAGCAGTTTTGGAAAGAGGATTCTTAGAAATAGAAAGGCTGTTTAATAATAAGGGAGAAATAACTGGAGTTGGTTCAGGGATAAAAGATTTAGATGCCAAGACTTCAGGGTTCCAAAAAGGGGATATGGTTCTTATTGCAGCGAGACCTTCTATGGGAAAAACTACATTTTCATTGAATATTGCAGAAAATGCAGCATTAAAAGAAGGAAAAAGCGTAGTAATATTTTCACTGGAAATGTCTAAGGAACAATTGGCTTATAAGCTTTTATGTTCTCAAGCCAATGTTGATATGCTAAAGCTTAGAACAGGTAATTTAGATGATGATGATTGGGAAAGAATTGCCCGTGCAACAGGACCACTTTCAAAAGCTAAAATTTACATAGATGATACAGCTGGTATTACAGTTATGGAAATGAGATCTAAATGTAGAAAGATTAAGATGGAGCATGGAATTGATATGATTCTTATAGACTACTTACAACTTATGTCTGGTAGTTCAGGTAATGACAATAGACAACAAGAAGTATCTGAAATTTCTAGATCCATTAAGGCACTGGCTAAGGAAATGGAATGTCCAGTAATAGCACTGTCACAGCTATCTCGTGCGCCAGAGCAGAGAGCTGACCATAGACCTATGCTTTCTGACTTAAGAGAGTCAGGATCAATTGAGCAGGATGCCGATGTTGTTATGTTCTTATATAGAGATGAATATTATAATAAAGAAACTGAAGAAAAGAATATTGGTGAATGTATTATAGCTAAGCAAAGAAACGGCCCAGTTGGAACAGTTAAAATGGCATGGATTGGAGCTCACTCTAAATTTGCAGATTTAGATTTAGTTCATACAGAATAAAATGAAGAGGTGTGGATTTTTATGATAAATAAGATAATTGGTTTTATAGGATGCGGAAACATGGGGAAAGCTATGTTAGGATCACTTATAAGTAGTGGAGAAATAAAAAAAGAAAATATAATTGTTTCAGCTAAAACAGAAGCATCTAAAGAAGCGCTAGAGAAAGAATTTGAAGTAAAATCAACTAATGATAATAAAGAAGTAGCAGCAAAAGCCAATATTATATTTTTAGCAGTGAAGCCTCACTTCTTTCAGGAAGTTATAGCAGAAATCAGAGATGTAGTAAGCAAGGAAGCAATAATTGTATCTATTGCAGCTGGTGTTACTATTGAGCAAATAGAAGAGTATTTTGGATTTGAGGTAAAATTAATAAGGACTATGCCTAATACACCAGCTTTAGTTGGTGAAGGTATGTCAGCTATATGTAAGAATAAAAATATTCATAAGGAAGAACTAGAAGAAGTTTGTTCTTTATTTAATTATTTTGGTAAATATGAATTATTAGAAGAAAAAGATTTCCATGCCTTTATTGCTCTATGTGGATCATCACCAGCATATGTATTTATGTTTATAGAAGCAATGGCTGATGCAGGAGTTAAACTAGGAATACCAAGGGCTAAGGCATATAAGCTAGCAGAACAAAGCATATTAGGATCTGCTAAATTAGCATTAGAGACAGGAAAGCATCCAGGAGAACTTAAGGATTCTGTTTGCTCACCAGGAGGAACAACTATTGATGCAGTTTTAGAGCTTGAGAGGAATGGCTTTAGAAATGCAGTCATCAGTGCTGTAGAAAAGTGTGCAGAGAAATCAAAAACAATGTAATGAGTTAGTGCTATCTAGCTCATTTTTTTATTTAGGGCAGTAAAAATGTAAAATTCGTGAAAACAAAAGAAAAATTTAATATTTAAAATAAAAGTATAAAATTAACACGTATATAAACAATGCCTAACGAATTATAATTTTTCAAAGCAAATAAATATTCGCAAAAATCTTGAAAGTTTATAATTACTTTGATAGTATGGATAGGTAAGAGATTATTAAAAAGTTATAAAATAAGGCAATATTTTTAAAAGGGAGGCAGATGTTATGTCAGCATTTATTGTTTTAGGAGCTCAATGGGGCGACGAAGGAAAAGGAAAAATGACAGATTATTTAGCAGAAGAGGCTGAAGTAATAGTCAGATATCAAGGTGGAAATAATGCAGGGCATACTGTAGAAGTTGAAGATAGGCAATATAAACTTCATTTAATACCTTCAGGAATATTACATGATGAAAAATTAAATGTAATAGGTAATGGAGTAGTAGTAGATCCAGTAGCTTTATTTGATGAAATAGAATATCTAGAAAAAGAAGGCGTAAGAGTAACACCAGAAAAATTAGTTATAAGTGATAGAGCTCACATAATAATGCCATACCATAAGGTTCTAGATAAACTAAAAGAACTTGCAAGAGGAAAGAATGATATAGGAACAACAGGAAAAGGAATAGGTCCTTGTTATACTGATAAGTTTGAAAGAAGCGGTATAAGAGTTTGTGACTTAATAAATAAAGAAGTTTTTGAAGAAAAGCTAAGAAGTAATTTAGAAGCAAAAAATAAATATATAACACAAGTATTAGGTGGAGAAGCATTAGATTTTGAAGAAATTCATAGAGAATATAGCAAATATGCTGAAAAAATAGCACCTTTTGTACAAGATACTTCAGTAGTAGTTTATAACAAGATAAAAGAAGATAAAAATGTATTATTTGAAGGTGCACAAGGAATGCTTTTAGATATTGATTATGGAACATATCCATATGTAACTTCTTCTAATACAACTGCAGGGGGAGTAGCAAGTGGTGTTGGTATAGGCCCTAATATGATAACTAATAGTGTAGGTATTGCTAAGGCATATACTACAAGAGTTGGAAAAGGACCTTTCCCTACAGAATTAGAAAATGAAACTGGTGAATGGATTAGAGAAAAAGGTCATGAATATGGTGTAACTACTGGTCGTTCAAGAAGATGTGGATGGTTAGATCTAGTTATATTAAAGACAGCTGTAAGAGTTAGTGGATTAACATCTTTAGTTGTAACAAAAATTGATACATTAGCTGGATTAGATAAAGTAAAGGTATGTACTGGTTATAAGTTTAATGGTGAAGTAATAGATTATTTCCCAGCAAGCTTAGAGGATTTAGCAAAATGTGAACCTATTTATGAAGAATTTGATGGATGGGATGAATCAGTAGCTAATGCTAGATCTTTTGATGAGCTTCATGAAAATGCAAAAAAATACTTAAATAGAATTGAAGAATTAACGGATACAAGAATATCAATAGTATCTGTTGGTCCAAAGAGAAGTCAAACTATAAGAGTAAAAGAAATATAGTATAAATATCAACCATAAAGGAAAGCCTATAAATATAAAAAAGTTAGAGGTGATTCTTTGTGGTTGATAAAAATAGTACTATAAGTCAAATTTTAGCGGAAAATCCAAGTGCAATTGATATATTCAATAGTTATGGTATACCTTGCTATGGTAATACAGAAAATCAATTGTCATCAGTAGAAGATGTTTCTATAAGATATGGAATAAATGTAGATAATATTTTAAATGATGTAAATAATAATGGTAATAATAGTGGTCTATATTAGTATTTAGTTTAGTAGTTAAAATATTATTTTAATATAATATTTGGAAAATATTGAAAATAAATTTTATATTATGTAAAATATATACAGTTATATAAAAAATGCTACTAAAGGAAGTGAGAAAATGATTACTAAGGATATGACAATCGGTGAAATTGTAAAGAATTATCCTGAGAAAATAGAAGTTTTAGCATCAGCTGGTATGGGATGTGTTGGATGCCCATCTGCACAAATGGAAACAGTTGAAGAAGCTGCATTAGTTCATGGACTTGATATAGAAGAGCTGTTAGCAAAATTAAACAAATAAATAAATAAAGGAATAGGTGTAGATATAAATCTATACCTATTTTTATACTTCTAAAATAAATACTATGAGAAAGAGGGTAGAATTATGGGAATAAGTTATGAAAAGATGTATGAAATTCATTATTATGAATGTGATAAGAACTTAAATTGTACATTAGAAAGCATAATGAATTTTTTGGGGGATGTAGGAAATAAGCATGCAGAAAGCTTAAATGTAGGAATGGAATACTTAACAGAAAGAAATCTTACATGGGTATTTTATAAATATAATATAAAGATAAATAGATATCCAAAGTATGAAGAAAAAATAAAAGTAAAGACTGTTGCAGAAGAATTTAAGAAATTTTATGCTTTAAGAACTTATGAAATATATGATGAAAATAATATTAAGATAGTAGAAGGTAGTGCATTATTCTTATTAATTGATATTGTTAAGAGAAGAGCTGTAAAAATTACTGATGATCAATACAAAGCTTATAATGTTGATAAGGGCTCCACTGGCAAAAACTTAATAGGCAGGTTAGAAAGGCTAGAAAAAGTAAAAAATAATGAATATGTTAGCAATTTTAAGGTTAGATATTCTGATATAGATTTCAATAAACATGTCAATAATGTTAAGTATGTACAATGGTTTATGGATAGTGTTCCACAGGAGATTAGAGAGGAATATGAGCTAAAAGAAATAGATATACTATTTGAGCATGAATGTTATTATAATGATGAAATTAAATGTGTCTGTGAAATTCATAAAAATGAAGATAATTTATTAGTATTAAGTAATATCCAAGATAAAGACGGTAAAGAATTGACTGTTTTCGTCTCAAAATGGGAATAAGAAGGGGCTGTATCGAAATAACTTTCGATACAGCCCTTCATTCATTTTTAATTTTACATTATCTAATCTATGCTTTGGCTATGCATTCAGCAGCTCTGTGTCC
>FR883410.1:0-2079 GCA_000435835.1 Clostridium sp. CAG:221 | reverse complement strand
CCCATTGAAGATTGAAGCCACCACAGTCACCATGAACATCTAAAAGTTCGCCAGCAAAATAAAGGCCAGGAATAAGTTTTGATTCTAGTGTTGAAGGATTTACTTCAGTAGTATCTATGCCACCAATGGTCACTTGAGCTTGGTTAAAATCATTAGTTCCTACACAGGTAAACTTCCACTCTTTTAAAGTATTAATAAGAGATTTTTTTTCCTTCCAATCAAGTTCATAGCAAGGCATATGTAAATCTTCTATCTTGCTTTCTTTTAATACAGTAGGTATAAGTTTTTTATTGATTACGCCAATTAAAGCATCAATTACAGGTCTATAAGAAAGCATAGCAAAATGGCATTCAATAAAGTCCTCTAAGGATTCAACAGTATATCTTGGTAGCATATCTACTACTATTTCTGCTTTTTTACCTTTGGATAAAGCTTGTGATGCAAATCCAGAAAGTTGTAGTATTGGTGGACCTGATATTCCGTAATCTGTGAATAATATTTCACCAAAATATCTACGCTCTTCTTTTCCATCAATAAGTAAAGAAGCATATCCATCAAATTTTACACCAGATAGTGATTTAAGATGAGGATAATCTAGCTTTAACTGGACGATTCCAGGAAGCTGAGGTATTATATTATGTCCTAGTTTTTCTGATAAATAATATCCAGTGCCATCAGATCCAGTTTTAGGTGCAGTTTTTCCTCCACAAGTTAAAAGTAGTTTATCACATGTGAATAATTTTAACGCTTCATTATTTGTGGATAACTTAAAAACTTTTCCTCTGTGGATATCTTTTACTTTACATTCTGTATAAACTGGAATATTTCTGTCCTCTAAAGCTAATCTAAAGATATCCACAACTGAAGATGCTTGAAGAGATTGTGGATAAAGTTTGCTACTTTGTAATTCTATAATAGGAAGGCCTAAAGATAAGAAAAAATCTAAAGTATCATTGACAGAAAAACTTTTTAAAGTTTCATAATAAAAATTGTCATTATTGCTATGATAATTAATAAAAGGTTCTGCAATGGAAATATTAGAAATATTACAGCGTCCATTTCCTGTAGCCAATATTTTTTTACCAATCCTATCAGTAGCTTCAAGTATTGCAACATCTATACCAAAATCTTTTGCGGTTACAGCAGCCATTAAGCCAGCTGCGCCACCGCCAACAATTAATAATTCATGATGAATCAAAATAAACACTCCTTAAGTAATAATGTGGGTTTTCATTATTAAAGTTAATTTTATTTAGATTTTATCACAGTAATATAAGTAATTAAACTATGGAATACTAGGTAAGAGGTGATATTATTGTTAGCAAAAATAATTAATAAAGACTTAGAGGAGTTTGAAAGAGAATTTAAGGTCCGCAGGATGAATTACGATCAAGTAGTGGTTAATTATCCAAGTTCTACTGGTATAAAAGTATTTAAAAAAGATGATGTAGAGTATATTAAACAGACAGAAATAGATGAATTTTTAATAAAGTATAGTGATTTTCTAAAAGTAAAGCTTAATAGAGGAATATCTATAGCATTATATAAAGCTTTATTGGAAAGTATAGAAGCTGAGCTTGATATTATCTTTGATAATTTAAACTTACTTAAGGATAAATATGAAGTAAATAAGAGAGGTATTTGGGAAAAAGAAATATTAGCTGTTATTAATTATAAGATACCAGTAAAGATTATTGCTTCTGGTCAAAATTTTAAAAAAAGTGGATTTAATATATCTATTGAGGTAGTTGAAGAAAAAGAATTTTTAGAAATATGTAAATTTGAAATTAATAAAATTCAAGAAGAAATTAAGGAAAAAGAACGAATTTTATCAAGATATGGTCTTGCTATAGAAAAGCTGAAGAATACTGAAAACCTAGTAAAAATGCTAGATTAGAGGGATTTGTATGAGGGGGTATAAAAAAAAAATAAAAAAAATGAAGAAAAAGTGTTGACACTTTTTCAGATTTCAAGTATCATAGTTAATGTGCTCGGGGGAACAACCCTGAAGGACAGAGAAATGAAAAACCTAGGCCCCTTGGTCAAGCGGTCAAGACACCACCCTTTCACGGTGGTAAC
>FR883409.1 GCA_000435835.1 Clostridium sp. CAG:221 | reverse complement strand
ACATCATAGCTATTTTTTGTCCATTTTGCATATAATGTTATGTCATCTTCCTTTACACTATCATTTTCAAAATCCCATTCAGTTGTAAAGTTTGTATCTGTATACCAACCTTCAAATGTATACCCGTTTCTTATTGGATCATCAATTTTATTTATTAATGTATCTTTTGCTACTGAAAAATAGGCTTTATTTATATCTACGTTATCTTTTTGATGACCACCATTAAAATCAAATGTAACAACTGATTCTTCATTATTATACAATTTAATTACATGAATAAATTCTTTACCAGTTAAAGTATCTGTAAGTATAATTTTATAATCTCCTACAGGTAAGTTTGGATTATATATTTCAATAATCATTTCATTTTGCATTTCTAAAACTTCAAAATACATATCATCTTCTGATACTTCTTGTCCATCTACCCCTAAAATTTTATAATCAAATATTGGAGTGTATTCTAGTAAATTATCATTTATATCTTTAAATACTAAATTATAAACTTCTTCTCTATAATTACTTAAATCAATTCTATTTTCTCCTTCTATTTCTACTTTATCTAATTTAGGCTTATCTGTAACTCTAGTAATCCATTGTTTTTTATTATCAACATTTTCACACTTTAATTCATACATTGTTTGATTCCAATATGGCTTAAACATTACTTGTCCAGTAGAATTATTAGATGCAGAAATATATTTATGATCTACTAATATCATTCCTGAAGTTTGTGCATCCTTTCCCTCTGTTCTTAATTCAAGTGTTCCATTTAATGCACCTTCTACATTGATTGATCCACTTTCAGAAAAAATTATCTTTGATGAATTTTCACCTAAAAGGTTACCTTTAATATCTAATGTATTTGTTTTAGCTGATATATCTAATTTACTATCTCCTAATAAACTTAAACTTCCATTAACTTCATCAAAATTAGATTCATCATTTATTTTAATACTACTATTGTTTAATGTAATGTCTTTAAAACCTAAAATAGTTCTTCCAGCCATACCATTATGGTTATTTAAAGTTAAATTAGCTTGCCCAAGATTACTTGCTTTCTTAAAACTATTAGCAAAAATATCTCCAATACTAATATTAATATTTCCATTTACACCACCATTTACTCCATTGGCATAAATATCTTCTAATATTTTAACTCCACTATTTAGCTTTAATGTTACATTTCCAGTATAATTCCCTGTATAACTTCCAGCATAAATATTTTCAAAAATAGTATTTTTTCCTGTTGTATTATCTACTACTAATTCTGAATCATTATTATTTATACTTTCAGATGAACTACCATATACTGTTGGCCAACTCTTTTCTGTTGAACTTTCAACTGAAACATTATTCATAACTAACTTATGACCATTTAAAAATATTCCTCTATTATCTACAGACACTCCTGGAAAAGACCATGCAAAATTTTTAAGTACAACATCCGCTTCTAATTGAAATGAAGTTCTAGAGTTTAATGTAGCATCTGTTCCTTCCATACCTTCAATAGTAATATTCTTTTTACATATAAATGGAGCTGCTCCATCACTTCCTTGCCCAAGAATAGTTACATTTCCATTTAAAACAATTGTATCTCCGTCCTTTGCTTGTTCATAAGCAGTACTAAAACTTTTATATGGATTACTTTCAGATCCATTTTCTACTCCATCATGAATTTGTTTAACATATATTTTTTTCCCAGTACTTTGATGATTCTCTAATAAAACACTTTTATTAAATTCATCATTACTTGTAATTAATTCTGAGGCATTAGCTATAGTTATATTGTTAGCCAAAACTGTAATTACACTTGATGCTGCTAATACTTTTTTACTATATTTTTTCATATGATTAATTACTATATATCAAAATATAATTTATATTTTGATATATAGCCCCCTTTCTTATAATTTAAACTATATATACTCAATATTTTTATATTCGTTAAGTCTAACAATATCTGAATATTTTTCTATAGTTAATTTTTAACCACTCGTTAATAATCTTTATGCTATGCTTACCAGGACTCGGTTATCAAGCTCATTATACCCCATATTATGTTTAGGTTATAAACTTACATATTTAATTTTTATATAATATTTTAACTTTGTAAACTTATTATAAATTCAGAACCCTTATTAATTTCACTATAAACTTCTATTTCTCCTCCATGAGCATTTACTATTGATTTTGCTATTGTAAGTCCTACTCCAGCTCCTTTCTCATTAGCACCTCTTGATTTATCTAATCTATAAAAACGTTCAAATATATTCTTGTATTCACTTTTTGGTATACCAATTCCACTATCTTTAATACTTATATTGATACTATTATTTTTCTTAAAAACTCTAATATATATCTCATTATTTCCATTATTATATTTAATAGCATTAGATAATATATTTATAATTACTTGAGCAAATTTTTCTTTATCAGGATATTATTATTGAAATTATTATAATACTGGATATTGAAATAACTCCTATTATAATTATAATCCTATTTATAGCATTAAAAAATTCAACATCATTTTCCATATAATAAGTAGATGCATAATGACCTATATACGCATACCCCACTAAAATATTCCTCTCATCATCATTAATATCAACTTTTAACTCTTCAAAATAATTATCCCATTGCTTTTCTATACTTTTCATATTTTTACTTATATCATTTAAAGTTTTATCTGATAATACTTTTTCATCTTCAAATACACTCCATACCTTATTATCATTTTTATCATATATTTCAATTGCAATACCTTTTCTAATGGCTTCTATTCCTAAATTCTCTATAAACTCAGTGTTCCAACTTTCATTTGTATATAGGTTTTTTAAGTCAAATTCAATTAAGTGATTTACTTCTACTTTATTGCTATCATCAACATACTTTTCAAAAGAATCTTTAAAAATTGTATTAACAAACAACTTTATTGATAAAATTGTTGCAATCATAATAAGTGTGAAAGATATTATAAGTTTGCTATTTATTGACTTTAATTTACTTTTGTAATCCAAACCTATATCCTACCCCATAAACAGTTTGAATTATTTTAGGATTCCTTGAATCCTCTTCTATTTTTTGTCTTAAATTTTTTATATGGCTGTCTATAGCTCGATCACCTTTTTCATAATATCCCTCAATAGTACTTTCTAGTAACTTTTCTCTTGAATATATTTTTTTAGGATTATTTATTAATGTAAGTAATATTTTATATTCAGTATTTGTTAATATAACTTCTTTTCCCTTAACCTTAACTTCATGAGTGGAAGTATTTACTTCTAATTCTTCCCCATACTTTATTATTTCATTGTCATAACTAGTAATATTACATCTTTTCAAAACTGCTTTAACTCTCAATATTAATTCACTTATATTAAAAGGCTTACAAATGTAATCATCGCACCCTAAATGAAATCCATCAATCTTATCTTCATCTTCAATTTTAGCTGTTAACATAATTATAGGAACTTCTGATTTACTTCTTATATATTTACATATTTCTTCCCCACTCACATATGGAAGCATTCTATCTAATATTATTAAATCATATTTTTTTGAATTTATTTTATCTATAGCACTTTTACCATCATAAGCAACATCTGCATAATATCCTTCATTATCTAAAAAAGCTTTTATAAATTCACATATTTTTTCTTTATCATCAACTATTAATATATTAGTCATTGTTACCCTCCAAAAAGTTTTTTCTTTTATTTTATAACTATTTTTTTATAACATTTAAAAAGTTGCCCTTAAATATATCTTAAAGACAACTTTTTATAACTATTATATTCCTAAAAGTAGTTTTGCAAAAGCAAAGTAAACAATTAATGCAAAGGCATCTACTATTGTTGTAATAAGAGGACTTGCCATTATTGCTGGGTCTAAGTTTAGTTTTTTTGATATTATAGGTAAAATTCCTCCTACAACTTTAGCTAACACTATAGTAAAAAATAAACTTACACATACTGTAAGTGAAACCATAAATCCTGCACTAGTAAAGAAATATAACCTTAAGAAATTAACTGATGATAAAATACTAGCAACAACTATACTTACTTTAAATTCTTTAAATATTACTTTAAAAATATCTTTTGTTGTTATTTCTCCAAGTGCTAATCCTCTTATAATCAACGTAGATGATTGAGAACCTGAATTTCCACCATTATCCATAAGCATTGGAATAAATGATGCTAATATTACTACTGATTGAAGAACATCTTCAAAGCCTTGAATTATTGCTCCAGTAACTGTTGCTGATATCATTAATATTAAAAGCCATACTATTCTATTTTTTGCTAATGTCCAAACTGAAGTTTTTAAATATAGTTGTTCAGTTTTCTCAATAGTATCCATCTTTTGTTTAGATTTTTTATCTAAATGTTGACTTAATTCACTCATTTTGTTTTCTTGAACTGCTCTTAATAATTCTTGTGCCATAATTTCCTCCTTTAGAGTTCATATATACACAAGTAAATTAGTAAGATTATTTAAATTTAAAACATTGTGCCATATATGAACTACTTATCCTATTTAATATTTTTATTTCATTATTTCCTAAAGGTATATCATCCATATAAATCACACTCCTTAATCAGTTTACTTCTTAAGTTTACAAAACAATTGTGGAGAAATTATGAGCTTTTTATTTTAATTCTAGCTGATTTTTCATCTATATTATACAACCTGCTAATAACATTATTGATTAAAACTATTCCTAACATCTTTATTCATAACCTATCCTACTAATATTTACGTATAGATAACTCTTTTGAGTTTAAAAATTTCTTTCTTACAAAGTTATGACATAAATTTATTGCACTTTCTATATTTTGAGTCAAATTCCCCAAAACTCTTAATACAAATCCACTTACTTCAAGTTCTGATATTCCAAAATAAATTGGCAAATTTAAATTATTAATATTATTTCTTAAATCCTCAAGAATTTCCACATTAATATTTTTATTTATTACAAGTAATGTTCCAAAATTTTCATAGCATTCAAAAAAACCTAATTTAGTAACATCATCTTTTCTTGGATTTATTAATAAATTATCTAATAGAACTATTTTATTATTTACATATACTTTTGTTTTCAACTGAACACTACTATATTGAAATTTTTCTCCTTCTTTTGACCATCCTGATGTAATTCCATCACTATATATTAGTGTTGAACTTTCATCCATATAAATATTGTTTACCTGCTTATAAATTGCATCTTTATATAATATTACACTATCTGTTATATACTCTAAGATGCTGTTTTTCTCTAAACTTATTAACGTTTCTTGTTCAGTTTTCTCTCCATGTATACATTTATATACTTTTGTAGAGGCTTGAGTTGTTATAATTGATCTTGCATCTTCCTTTAGATTAATGCTGTATTTATATTTTTCACCTTCAACATATCCTCCTCCAAGGCCAACTATAAAATAAGTTGAAATTTTTTCACTATCAAGATGAATGGTTGGAGATAATTTTATTAGACCATCAAATCTTTTTTCACTTATAACAGTTTTATCATTCTTTTTCTCCAATACTATTTCAAATTCTCCTGCATACTTACTGTTACTCATATTAATTAATTCCTTCTAATAAACAATTCTTTTTAATCCACAACAAGACTTCATTTACACCTTCATCCTTTTTTAAATTAGTAAATATAAATGTCTTTTCTTTTCTAAATGTTAATGTATCTCTTCTCATAACATCTAAATCTGCTCCAACATAAGGAGCTAAATCTATTTTATTGATGATAAACAAATCACTCTTTATCATTCCCTGACCTGCTTTTCTTGGAATCTTTTCACCTTGTGCCACATCGATAATATAAATAGAAAAATCAACTAAATCTGGACTAAAGGTTGCAGCTAAATTATCTCCACCACTTTCTAAAAAAATAATATCTAAATCATTAAATCTGCTTTTCATTTCTTCTATAGCAGCAAAATTCATTGATGCATCTTCCCTTATTGCTGTATGTGGGCACCCACCTGTCTCTACTCCAATAACTCTATCTTCACTTAACACAGAATTCTTCACTAAAAATTTAGCATCTTCCTTGGTATAAATATCATTAGTAATAACTGCAAATTTATATTCATCTTTTGCTAATCTAGTTATTCTTTCTATTAATAAAGTTTTTCCACTTCCAACAGGACCTCCTACCCCTATTATTACTGGTTTTTTCATATATCTCACCCTTTACCATATAACTAATTTTAATTTTCTTTTTTTGATTTTAAGACATAAATAATCTAAACTCTAGTATTTCATGATTTATCTGAGCTAATTCAATACCTGGAATACTTGCACCAAAAAAACTATAATCTAAGTTTTTAATTTTTTTATATAAAACTTTAAAACTCTCACTACACTTTTGAAGAATTATTTGACCATCTTTTTGTCCTAATGGTATAGCTCTGACACCATTTTGAATAAGTGTTGAAATTGTACTATACATATGAAAAATTATAGCTTCCTCTTCATTAAAATTTAAAGAATACATAAGTAATCCAAACACTATAGCTGGATGACCAAAAGCCTTCTTTCCATTTATTTTTTCTTCATACTCTTTTAAAATGTCACTATCATATAAATCAAGAAATAATTTAATCATTCTGCTGGCTATAAGCTTTGATCCATTTCTAGTTTCTTTAGCTATGGTTTGAACTGTAAGCATTCTATCAAGTTCTAAAATTTTTTCCCATTCATTCTTATTCAAATATTCATACAACATCCTAATTGCCAATCCATCACTATAAATAAATACATTGTTTAAAAACACATCAAGGTATTCTTTTAAACTTTCTGCATTTGTAATCTTGTTATTTCTCAAATAACTCTCCATACCATATGAATGATTAAAGGAACCTATAGGAAAGTTAGAGTCACATATTTGAATAACACGCAATACATTTATAATATTATCTTCATTACTTTTAGTGTGTGTGTGCAAATTCAACATGTTTAAACGCCTTTTTTAAAGTTATATTTTCTCTTGAATAATTAACATTATCTCTTTTTAATTCTTCTTCTACTAACCTATCATATTGGATTATCATTTTATCATCTTCAAATTGTGCTTGAAGATGCCTATTTCCTAAAGCGTGTGCTATTACTCCCATTTCAGTTATACTTGAAGGTTTAATAATTAACACATCTTCACTATTAGCTTTCACAACTATAAGTTTCTTATCTTCATTATAAAGAATATCACCATCTTTTAATTTTTCGTTATTATCTAATGTTATTCCATACTCTCTGTTATGGTCTGAAGTTACTCTTAAAATTCTTTTAAGCATATCTTCACTATTTAAATATATTGTTTCAACATGATATCCATTTAAATCATCTATTTCATTAATATTTCCTATTATCTCATGAAAAATCATTTCTCAATCCCTCCTATAAGATTTAAAAATTATATTAAATTTATTTTTAAACTTAGAATAAGAAGTATCTTTGTGCCAATGGTAATTCTTTTGCTGGTTCACAAGTTATTAACTCTCCATCTACAGTGACATCATAAGTTTCTGGATCAACACCAAGCTTTGGAGTTGCATTATTTAATTTCATATCTTTCTTTGTTAAATTTCTTATTCCGCCTACTGGTAATACTAACTTTTGTAATCCTAATTCTTCTTTTATGCCATGCTCATATGCGTATTTAGAAACAAAAGTTGCAGAAGTTGGATATTTTGCTTTTCCATATGCAGCAAAACAATCTCTATAAAATTCTGGCTGACACGTTGGAATAGATGCATTTGCTTCTCCTATTATTGATTTATTTACCATACCACCTTTAATTACCAGATGTGGTTTTACACCAAAGAATTGTGTATCCCAAAGTACTAAATCTGCCATTTTCCCTACTTCTATGGAACCTACATATTGTGATATTCCTTGTGCTAATGCTGGATTTATTGTATATTTTGCAATATATCTTCTCACTCTATTGTTATCATTTTCTTCAGAGTCACCTTCTAATATTCCTCTTTGTCTTTTCATCTTACTTGCAGTCTGCCATGTTCTAGTAATAACTTCACCTATTCTTCCCATAGCCATTGCGTCAGAACTCATAATACTAAATACACCCATATCTTGTAATATATCTTCCGCTGCAATTGTTTGATGTCTTATTCTAGAATCTGCAAATGCAATATCTTCTGGAACTTTAGGATCTAAGTGATGACATACCATTAACATATCTAAATGTTCTGCAATTGTATTTATAGTAAAAGGTTTAGTTGGATTAGTTGATGCTGGTATTACATTAAGTTTAGAAGCTACTTTTAACAAATCTGGTGCATGGCCACCACCTGCTCCTTCAGTATGATATGTATGAATTGTTCTTCCTGCAATTGCTTCAATTGTATGTTCTACAAATCCACCTTCATTTAATGTATCAGTATGTACTGCAACTTGAACATCATATTTATCTGCTGTTTTTAATGAGTAATCTATTGCAGATCTTGTTGCTCCCCAGTCTTCATGAACCTTAAGGCCACAAGCACCTGCTTCAATTTGCTCTGCTGTAACCCTTATATTAGCTCCACTACCTTTTCCTAAAAAGCCAAGATTTATTGGAAAGCTTTCTGCAGATTGTAACATACGATGAATATTCCACTTTCCTGGTGTTGAAGTAACGGCATTAGTTCCATCAACAGGGCCTGTTCCTCCCCCTATAAGTGTTGTTATTCCTCCTTCCAGTGCAGCATTAACAACATCTGGGCTTATATAATGCACATGAGTATCTATACCACCTGCAGTTATTATCCTGCCTTCTCCAGCCAATGCTTCTGTACTTGGTGATACTATAAAATCCACATCATCCATAGTATAAGGATTACCACCTTTACCGATAGCTAAAATCTTTCCATCACGAATACCAATATCAGCTTTATATATTCCTGTATAATCTACAACAGTGGCTCCTGTAATAATAAGATCTGCAACCATAGGATTTTCTCTGCTTTCAATTGCATTTTGCCCCATTCCATCTCTTAAGACCTTACCACCTCCAAATTTACATTCATCACCATATCCTGTATAATCTTTTTCAATTTCAATAATTAAATCTGTGTCACCTAGCCTTATTTTATCTCCTTTAGTTGGCCCAAATAATTCTAGATAACGATGTCTATCAATTTCAAAACTCATTATTCTTTCACTCTCCTTCCATCTAAATACCCATCAACTAAATTACGCAAACCGTAAACTCTTCTAACTCCACCAATATCTATTAAATTTATTTCTTTTTTATCTCCAGGTTCAAATCTAACTGCAGTACCAGATGGAATATCTAATCTCTTTCCATAAGCTTTTTCTCTATCAAACTTTAAGTAATCATTTACTTCGTAAAAATGATAGTGAGAACCTATTTGTATAGGTCTATCACCGGTATTTACCACCTCAAGTTTTATTGCTTCTTTTCCTTTGTTATATTCTATAGTTCCTTCTTTTATAATAAATTCTCCAGGTATCAATTATGTCTATCTCCTTTCTTAACGTATTGGATCATGTACTGTAACTAATTTAGTCCCATCTGGAAATGTTGCTTCAACTTGAACTGTATGAATCATTTCAGGTATACCTTCCATTACATCGCTTTTACTTAAAATTTTTGTACCATAGTCCATTAAATCTTTTACTTCTCTACCTTCTCTAGCACCCTCTAAAAGCTCATTAGTAATTAGCGCTACAGATTCAGGATAATTTAGCTTTAAGCCTTTCTCTTTTCTTCTCCTTGCAACATCTGCAGCAACAACAATCATAAGTTTTTCTCTTTCTCTGTCTGTTAAATGCACTTGTTTTTTTCCTCCCTTTTCATATTACCTTATTAAATATTATGTATTATTTGTAATTTTCTAATTAAGATACATAAATTTAAAAATTAGCATAAAAAAATAAAAAATGTTACATATATTTATACAAGATTTCACTTACTAAATACATTTAACATTTTTTAATGAATTTATATCCTATAAAACAACTGAAAAAAACCATATTTATAATATTACATCCTAAAGCTAAAAGACCTCCATCACCAAAAAACAAACATTGAACTATTAATATTGATACAAGTGATAAAAATCCTGCTTCTGGTCCTAAAATTGCTGCCAGTAAAACTCCACCAGTAATATGCCCACTGGATCCTGTACCAGGTATTGAAAAATTAATCATTTGAGCTGCAAATACAAATGCTCCTACAACTCCCATTAATGGTATTTTACTTTGAATATCTTCTTCTTTTCTTATTTTATTAATTAAAAAATAAATTTACTTACCAATGTATTTTAGATTACCTTGTGTCTATAAAATAAACCCACAAAAATCATGATTTTTGTGGGTTTCATGTATAGAAGTGATGTAATACTCACATTTAAATATTGCTATCTTGGAATACACATTGGTCTATTAGTAATAGGATCAGGAATTACTATACTATCTATACCAAATACATCTTTTAACATTGTTTCATTAAATATATCATGTACTTTACCTTTTGAATATATCTTCCCATTTTTCATACAAACAAGATTATCTGCATATCTAGCAGCTTGATTCAATTCATGTATTACTATAACTATTGTTTTTTTAGTCTTTTTATTTAAATCTTTTAGTAACTCTAAAATTTCTATTTGATATGCTAAATCTAAATAAGTTGTAGGTTCATCTAATAACAATATATCTGTATCTTGAGTTAATGACATTGCAATCCATGCACGTTGTCTTTGTCCACCAGATAATGAATCTAATTTCCTATCTTCAAATTCCTTAAGTCCAGTTACCTCAATAGCCCAATTTACTATTTCTTCATCTTCTTTTGATCTTCCTCCAAATAAACTTTTATATGGATTTCTTCCAAAATAACAAAGTTCCTTTACTGTTATACCTTCTGGTGCTATTGGTCCCTGCGGTAAAATTGCTAACTTTTTAGCTAATTCTTTAGGTTTATAATCATGTATTGATTTTCCTTCTAAAAATACATTTCCTTCCTTAGGAATTAATAGTCTACTCATTCCACTAAGTAAAGTAGATTTTCCACAACCATTTGCTCCAATTAAAATGGTAATTTCACCTTTTGAAATAGATATATCAATGTTATTAACTATTATTTTGTCCTCATATCCTAAAACTAAGTTTTTTATATCTAAGCTCATTATAATTACTACCTTTCTAATTAGATTTTTTTCTTAATAACAAATATAAGAAATAAGGTGCTCCTATTATAGCTGTTACTATTCCTACTGGAATTTCACTTGGTGCAATTATAGTTCTTCCTATAATATCTGCTGTAATTAAAAGTATTGCTCCAATTAAACCACTTAATGGAATAACTAAAATATGTTTATATCCAACTAAATTTTTTGCTATATGTGGTGCTACAAGTCCTACAAATCCTATAGTTCCACTTACACTTACACTACTAGTTGTAAGTATTATTCCTATTAATAATAAACCAACTTTTAATAAACTTACCTTTTCACCCAAATTAATAGCTATATTATCACCTAATGATAATATATCTACTTTATGTGCTAATACTATAGCTAATGGAATAAATATTACTACATAAGGTGTTAGTACTTTTACTTCATTCCAATATCTTCCCCATACACTTCCCGTTAACCATAAAAGAATAGTTTGTATATTTTCTGAATTGCTTATATTTAAATATTGTATTCCTGCATCAAATAATGCACTTATAGCTATTCCCATTATTACTATACTAGTATTTTTGAAATTTGTTTTTTTAGTTAGTATATAAATAATAGTTCCTGCTAAAAGCCCTCCAACCATAGCCCATAAGGATATAGGCTCTTTTAAACCTAGACTTATTGCCATACAAGCAAAAAAGCCTGCTCCTTTTCCTATCCCAAGTACATCAGTAGATGCAAGTGCATTTCTAAGTACCCCTTGAAAAATAGCCCCTGCTACAGCTAAACTCATACCTACCATTATACATATTAATAATCTAGGTATTCTATACTCAAAAATAATGAAAGAGTATTTTGAAGTTGAATTATTAAATATTGCATTAAATACATCTGTTATATTTAATATCTTACTTCCAAAGAGTAAGCTTATAAAAGATACAAGCACTAACATTATTATATTTATAGTAAATATTAATGTATTTTTACTTTTCACTTACTCCACCTCTTTTCATTTCTTTATTAGCTAGTATTATATAAAAAACTGCTCCCATAAAAGCTGTTACTATTCCTACTGGTGATTCATAAGGATACTTTAAAATTTTAGATATTATATCTGATAATAAAAGCAAATTAGCTCCATATATACCGCATAATATAAAACTTTCTCTAAAATTTCTTGCTCCTAGCTTAATTACTATATGAGGAGTTATTAATCCTATAAATGATATTGGTCCTGCTATTGCTACAGAAGAACTTGATAGTAAAATTACTACTATAGTTGCTATACTTTTTATTACTTTAATATTTTCTCCTAAGCTAATTGCTATGGCATCCCCCATTTTTAATGTATCCATTGAATTTGATATTTTAATTATTAAAAGTATTGATATAATAAAACATGGTAATAACTCCACTATATGTGTAATTTGAGCATGATGAACTCCTCCAATCATCCAAAACAGTAAATCTGATGTTTTACTATCATTAAATAGCATTATAAATTTTGTTATGGAGCTTAAAAATAACTGTATACTTATTCCTACTAATGTTACTTTTAATGGTGATAAATTTCTAATTCTCCCTATTGTTTGAACAGTTACCCCTACAAATCCTGCTCCCAAAAAAGATGCTAATATTTTTGTTTTATATCCTAATGCAGGAAAAAATACCATTACTATAACTACTGATAAAGTAGCTCCTGCATTTATTCCTAAAACTTGAGATGATGCAAGTGGATTTCTAGTTAAGTTTTGCATAATTAATCCAGAAATAGCCATAGATGCTCCAACTAATATACATAATAATACACGTGGAAGTCTAATAGTTGTTATTATTAAATCCTCTTTACTTCCACTATAATCAAAAATAGCACTTATAATATCCTTAAAGCCTATATCACTCATTCCTATTAAAATGTCTATTAATAAAAATACCCCTATTGCTAATATACCTATAGTTGAAAATATTAAAAATTTATTTTTATTTATAGACTTCACTTGCATCACCATCCTATCATTTAATTATTATCTAATAGCCATTGTGACATTTCTTTAGTTAATGTATTTATTGATATGAATCCTCTATATTGTGTCCAAGGACCTCTTGCTATCGTTGTATATACATCTCCATTTTGTATCGCTTTTAATGATTTATATAATTCTGTATCTTTCCATTCTTTGTATATAGTTTTATCTATATCTTCTCTCATATATACCATTATATCTGGATTGATTTCTACCAATTGTTCTAAAGATAATGATACTTCTTTATCATTATTTTCAATTGCATTAACAAATCCTGCTTTTTCCAAAACTTGTCCTACAAATGAAGTTGAAGTATGTGCTGTGTATTCATCATTTTTAGGTGATACTGTTAATATTTTTTTATCTCCTAATTTTTCTTGTGCTTTTGCTTTAACATCTGATAATAATTTTTCTGTTTCTTCTATCTTAGTCTTTGCTTTATCTTCTTTTCCAACTATTTTTGCTATAGTTTCAAAGTTCTTTATGTATTCATCATAGCTTGATCCAATACTATCTAATACTATTGTTGGTGCTATTTTGCTTAAATCTTCATATATTTTGCTATGTCTAGTTGTATCTGCTATTATTAAATCTAAATCTAATGTACTTAGTTCTTCTAAATTTGGTTCTTTACGATTTCCAACTGATACGTATTCTATTGATTCTCCATTTGTTATATCTGTTACTTTAGTTTGCTCTCCATCGTCAGCTATAGCTACTGGATTTACTCCTAAGTTATAAAGTGAATCTAAAAATGATAATTCTAATACTGCTACTTTTTTAGAAGTATCATTTAAAGTTGTAGTTCCTAATTTATGTTCTACTACTATTTGATTTTCGCTTTTTACTTTTTCTTCATTTGTTTGTGTTCCACACCCTATAAGTGCTACACTTCCTATTATCATGCTCATTAATACTGATTTTTTTATTAATTTATTTAGTATCATATCTGATATTCCCCCTTCTTTTTTATTGATTTTTATTATCACTTGAATTATATTATCATTTTCGTCTTATTTCGTCAATATTTTCATATTTATATTATATTTTTTATTGATAAATTATAATATAAAGTACAAAAAGAATTAAATAGTACAAAAATGTCTTGTGCTACTTTGGTCTTATGTCAATATTTTGGACACAAAAAGTCAA
>FR883408.1 GCA_000435835.1 Clostridium sp. CAG:221 | reverse complement strand
ACTTCTTTCGAATTTTTGCTTTGCCATTTGCAAATTCCTCCTTATATTATTTTAATAAACTCTGCCTAGCGTTTGCATACATATATCTTAAAAATTGGAGCTCACGATCGGGATTGAACCGACGACCTCCGCCTTACCAAGGCGACGCTCTGCCGACTGAGCTACGTGAGCATTAAAGTGTATTTCACTTTAATATACCAATTATAAAGTTTACTAGCATTTGTTTTTTTTGTCAATATGATTTTTCTATTTTTGTTCCTTGCTAGCTAAGCATTTTTCTAACTTTCTTTTTACTCTCTGCAATGCATTATCTATTGATTTTGCCTGCACATCCAAGTCACATGCAATTTCTTGATATGACTTTCCGTCTAAGTAACTTTGAAATACTTCTTTTTCCAAATCTGAAAGAACTCTTTCAATTTCATCTTCAATTAATTTCTTTTGTTCTTGGCCTATGACTAGCTCCTCAGGATCACTGACCTTTATACTTGATAATATATCCAATAATGTTCTATCTGATTCATCATCTGATACTGGCTTATTTAATGAAACATAAGTATTTAGCGGTATATGCTTCTGTCTGGTTGCTGTCTTTATTGCCGTTATAATCTGTCTCGTTACACAAAGTTCTGCAAAAGATTTAAAAGTTGTAGCCTTTTCAAAGTTAATATCTCTTATTGCCTTGTATAAACCAATCATTCCTTCTTGGTATATATCTTCTTTATCGGCTCCTATTAAAAAATATGACTTGGCCTTAGCCTTAACAAAGCTTTCATACTTTGAAATTATGTATTCTTGAGCTCTTACATCGCCATTTTTAGCATCCATAACTATACTTTTTTCAATTTCATCTTCATCCATAAGTAGATCTTTTGAAACTTCTTTGCTACACATATGACCTCCTATTTACAATATAATTCTCAAACCCTTTAACTTCTTCTCATTGCTTCTAATTTTTTTAAAACATCATCATCTATATTATCTAGAAGGACATTCTTATCATTTAAATTTACTTTTTTAGAATTATGTTTAATATCTTCATTGGTCTTAAAAACCAAATTATAAAATTCTATACTTGAAATTCTTACTGCACCCCTTTGGAATATTGTTTGCTGTTCCAAAGAATCAGATGTGACAACATACACCTCATATTTCCTTCCAATATGATTTACTTCTTTTTCAATATATGCATCTGCAGTTACTCCATCCTTAGTAAATATAACCATAAGATTCTTGTTATATTCATATTTACTTTCCCTATTGCCTGCTACCTTATATCCATCAAAAACTAATATTACTTTACATCCATTAATGGCACCATAATTATCTAAAATATCTATTAACTTTTGTCTAGCACTCTCTAAACTAACACTTTTTTCTTTTTTTAGGATGTCCCAACTGTTTACAACATTGTACCCATCAACAAATACAAATCTCACTTTAGACCTCGTACATTAATAACAATTATTTTGTTATTCTTCCTTTTAATACCTCATACATCATTATACCACCTGCAACTGATGCATTTAAAGAGTTAATTTTTCCAATCATAGGTATCTTTACAAGAACATCACATTTCTTTAAAGTTAAATTAGATATTCCTTTTCCTTCACTACCAATTACTATAGCGCAAGGTCCTCCAAAATCTACATTGTAGCTGTAGTCTTTTCCTTCAATATCTGCTCCATATATCCATATTCCTTTTTCTTTTAAAGTATCAATAGTTGCATTAACATTTGTAACTTTTGCTATTCTCATATGTTCAACTGCTCCCGCTGAACATTTATAAACTGTTGATGTAACTCCTACGTTTCTTCTCTTTGGAATTATTATTCCGTGAACACCGCATAATTCAGCTGTTCTTATGATTGAACCAAGGTTATGTGGATCTTCAATTTCATCAAGTATGATAATAAATGGCTGTTCATTTCTCTTTTCAGCATACGCTAAAATATGTTCTACTTCTGAATATTTAAATGGTGTTACTCTAGCAATAAGCCCTTGGTGAACTAATCCTCCACTCATAGAATCTAGTTTTCTTCTATCAACTTCCTTAACAACAATATTCTTTTCTTTAGCTAAAGCTAAAGCTACTTTAGCAGAACCTTCTAAATCTCCTTTGCTCACATATAGAGCTTCAACAGTTCTATCACCTTTTAATGCTTCAATTACGGCATTTCTTCCTAGAACCAAATCTTCATTTACAACTTCATTATCTCCATATCCTTGAGCATTTGCTCTATTTCCTTTAGATACATATTCAGTTCTTGACATTTCTCTTCTGTTTTTCTTCTTTTCTATATTTTCTCTTCTTCTTGGATTTTCTCTCTTTGTCATATAAAAAACTCCTTACTATTTACTTATATCTATTGTTACAGCTTTACTTAATATATAATTTAATCTTTCGTAATCTCCTATTAAATGCAAATATCCTACTAATGCTTCAAAACCTGTTGCCATTCTATAATCCCTTACATCAGCATTCTTAGGTACTGTTGCTGACTTGGCATTTCTTCCTCTCTTGAAAATGTAGCTTTCTTCTTCTGTAAGCTCCTCTTCTATTGAATGCATTATAGCTGATTGGCTCTTTGCTTTCACATATCCTATGGCTTTCACATGTATTTTATGTGCTGATAAGCTTATATTGTTAGCCAATATATAATTTCTTATGTACAGTTCGTATACTGCATCACCTATAAGCGCTAGTTGCAATGGATTTAATAATCTTGCATCCTTAGCACTAAATTCTTTTTCTCTATAATCTTGAAGCACTTACTTCACCACTCTCTATTTTTTTATTAACTTATAACATTGAAGCTGTCAAAAATGACAGCTCCCTTTTTTTAATTTTCTTTTTTCCATCTTACGCCTTGTGGTGTGTCTATTAGAACAATTCCTCTGGCTTTTAAATCATCTCTTATTTTATCAGCTAAAGCAAAATCTCTATTCTTTCTTGCTTCTTGTCTTTGTTCAATTAAACTTTCGATTTCATCTTCTAAACTTTCTTTTTTTGTTTGCTTTTGAAGCATTCCTAAAGGTGCTCCTAAGCTTCTTATTAATTCTAATGCCTTTTCGCATAATTCTTTTGATGAATCTATTGTTATATTAGTGTTATAATCTCTAACTAAATCAAATAATACTGTAATTGCATCAGCTGTATTGAAGTCATCATCCATCTTTTCAATATATCTTTCTTTATATGCATTTAAGCTCTCAAGATATTTAACTTCTTCTTCTGTCATCTTTTCAGTAGCTACTTCATTAATTAAATTTTCTAAATTATCAATTGCATTATATAATCTTTCAACTGAAGCTTTTGCTGAATCTAATAATTCAGTGCTGAAGTTTAACTGTACTCTATAATGTGCTGAAAGCATTAAGAATCTAATGACATCTCCATCATAAGCCTTTAGAGCATCTCTAGCTGTTAAGAAGTTATTTAAAGACTTAGACATCTTTTGATTATTTACGTTTAAATATGCTGAGTGCATCCAATACTTAGCAAAAGGCTTTCCTGTTAATGCTTCACTTTGTGCTATTTCATTTTCATGATGTGGGAATGCTAAATCCATTCCACCAGCATGTATATCAATAGTTTCTCCTAACAGCTTTTTAGCCATACATGAACATTCTATATGCCATCCTGGTCTTCCTGGTCCCCATGGACTTTCCCAAGCTGGCTCACCTGGTTTTTGAGCTTTCCAGATAGCAAAATCCATTGGATCTTCTTTTCTTTCATCAACATTTATTCTAGCACCAGCTTGTAGGTCTTCTAAATTTTGCTTTATAAGTTTACCATAACCTTCAAACTTCTTAGTTCTGAAATAAACATCACCATTTACTTCATAAGCAAATCCTTTTTCTATAAGTCCAGATACAAATTCAATTATGTCATCAATGAATTCTGTAGCTCTTGGATTGCATGTTGCTCTTTCTATATTTAATCCATCAGCATCTTGATAATATTCAGCTATATACTTATCTCCTACTTCTTTAACAGTAGTATTATCTTCATTAGCTTTCTTTATCATCTTATCATCTATATCTGTAAAGTTTTGTATAAATTCAACTTCATATCCTCTATATTCAAAATATCTTCTTACCGTATCAAATATAATGAATGTCCTTGCATTTCCAACATGGAAGAAGTTATATACTGTAGGTCCACAAACATACATCTTAACTTTACCTGGATTTAATGGTACAAATTCTTCTTTACTTCTCGTTAAAGTATTAAAAATTCTCATTAGACATCCTCCCTTTAAATTTTATAATTTTATATTATTCTTTTGGAACTCATCTCTTACTCTTGAAACAACCTCTTCTATTTTTATTGTTTCCATTTCTCCATCTCTTAACTTAAATTCAACCTCACCATCAGTAATTTTTTTACCAACTGTAACTCTCATTGGAATTCCAATAAGTTCAGAATCTTTGAATTTAACTCCTGCTCTTTCATTTCTATCATCTAATAAAGCATCAACACCAATAGCTCTTAATTCTTCATATAATTTATTAGCTATTTCCATTTGTGCTTCATCTTTAATATTTACTGGTATTACTGAAATGTGATATGGAGCTACTGATAAAGGCCAGATAATTCCGTTTTCATCATGGTGTTGCTCTACAATTGAAGCTAAAGTTCTTGTTACACCTATTCCATAGCATCCCATTATGAATGGTTTTTCTTTACCATTTTCATCAATAAATGTTGCATTCATAGCTTCAGAATACTTAGTTCCTAATTTAAATATATGCCCTACTTCTGTTCCTCTTGAAATAGTAACTTCTCCACCACATTCTGGACATTTCTCTCCAGCTGTTATATTTCTAAAATCACCAACAGTTCCTGTAAAATCTCTGCCGTAATTAACATTTTCTATATGATATCCTGTTTCGTTAGCTCCAAGTATGAAGTTATACATCTTGCTTACTTCTTCATCTACTAATAATTCATCAACTTTTATACCTATTGGTCCTGCAAATCCTATTTGTGCATTTGTTGCAGCAAATACTTCTTCTGCTGAAGCCATATCTAAGTTTATTATTCCACCTAAAGCATTAGATACTTTAACTTCATTAACTTCTCTATCTCCTCTTACAATTACAGCAACTATTCTACCATCTGCATTATATATTAATGTCTTAGCAAATTTCTTTTCAGTTGTATTAAAGAATTTAACTAAGTCTTCAATAGTTCTAGCATTTGGTGTTTCTGTCTTAATAGTTTCCTTTAATTCTTCTACTTCTGCAACTTCTACTGTTGAAGGAGCTTTTTCTATATTTGCAGCATAATTGCAGCATGTACAGAATACTACATCATCTTCTCCTACTTCTGATTTAACCATAAATTCAGCTGAGTTTGATCCACCTATTGCACCTGAATCTGCTTCAACACATTTAGCATCTATACCACATCTGTTAAAGATATTGATATATGCTGCATGCATTTTGTCATATGAAGCATCTAATCCTGCTTGATCCTTATCAAAGCTGTATGCATCCTTCATAACGAATTCTCTTGATCTCATAACACCAAATCTAGGTCTTCTTTCATCTCTATATTTAGTTTGTATTTGATAAAGATTTACTGGAAGTTGTTTATAAGATTTTATTTCAGTTCTTGCTATATCAGTGAATACTTCTTCGTGTGTTGGTCCAAGACAGTAATCTCTATTATTTCTATCCTTTAATCTGAACATTTCTGCTCCGTAAACATCCCATCTTCCTGATTCTTGCCATAATTCAGCTGGAAGCATTGCAGAGGCTAAGAATTCTTGTGCTCCTGCTGCATTCATTTCTTCTCTTACTATTTCTTCTACATTTTTTAAAGCCTTTAATCCTAATGGCATATAGTTATAAATCCCTGCAGCCATCTTTCTGATCATCCCTGCTCTAAGCATTAGCTTATGGCTATCTATTTCTGCTTCTGCTGGAACTTCTCTTAATGTTGATACTAACATATTTGACATTTTCATAGTTTTTCCTCCTGTTATATAAATCAATGTAATAGATATGACGACTTTAAAATACTATTTATACTTATATCATTATCCATCATTAATAGTTTATAAATAAAAAAGTCCACCCTAATATAATTAGGGCGAACTTATAGTCGCGGTACCACCTAAATTTGTGCTCTTATAATGATAACGGTGTTAAACCGATAGTTTTGCTATAACTCTGAAGCTGGTTCAAAATCTCTTGAAAATCTTACAGCCTAGGATTTTCTCTCTGAAAGGCGATTTTTACTATTCTTCTTCCTTGCTTTACAATATATTTTTTTGATTTATTTATTATATAATTTTGCAAAAAGCCTGTCAATAACCTATATAAGCCTCTCTGCTAAAATTAAATCCTCAGGGGTAGTTATTTTTATATTAGTATAATCACCTTCATATAAGTATACTTTATGTCCATATCTTTCTACCACTGAAGTATCATCTGTTACTATTGCATTTTCTTCCTTAATTTTTCTATGGCACTGATAAATTTCATCATATTTGAAACATTGAGGCGTCTGTACAGCAACTAACATATTTCTATCTGGTGTATCTACTGATATGTTATCTTCATTTTTTACCTTTATAGTATCTTTGGGAGTTACTCCTGGTGCAGCTGCACCATAAATATTGGCATATTTTATTCCTTCTTCAATGATTTTCTCATTTATAAAAGGTCTTGCACCATCATGTATCAATACTATATCTGCTTTTTCCATAGCTTCTAGTGCATTGAATACTGAATCTTGCCTTTCCTTTCCTCCAATTACTATTCTATCTACCTTTAAAGAATATCTCTGCAATACTTCCTTTTTACAATAATCAACTTCATCTTCTGGAAGTACTAATATTACTTCATCTATACTTTTATTATAAATAAATTTCTCAAGTGTATATACAAGCACAGGCTTTCCCTTTATTTCAATAAACTGCTTGCTTTTATGGTAATTCATTCTCTTACCTCTTCCACCTGCTAAAACAATAGCGCTTATCATTTAAAACTCCTTTTAACTTTCCTTCGGTTTTGCAAATATCATCCTACCAGCAGCTGTCTGTAATACAGATGTAACAACTACCATTATTTCTTCGCTTATGAACTTTCTTCCACCTTCTACAACAATCATAGTTCCATCATCCAAATATGCTATTCCTTGTGAAGCTTCCTTACCATCCTTCATAACTACTACTTTCATTTCTTCACCTGGAAGCAATACTGGCTTTATGGCATTGGCTAACTCATTAATATTAAGTACAGGCACTCCTTGGAATTCTGCTACTTTATTTAAATTAAAATCATTGGTAACTACTTTTCCATTTAAGACCTGTGCTAACTTTAAAAGCTTTGCATCCACTTCCGCTATTTCTGGAAAATCTTCTTCATAAATCTGAGTTTCTATAGAAAGTTCTTTTTGTATTTTATTTAATATATCGAGCCCTCTTCTTCCTCTATTTCGCTTAAGACCATCAGCAGAATCAGAAATATGCCTAAGTTCATTTAACACAAATCCTGGAATTACTAAAGGTCCTTCAACAAATCCTGTTTGGCATATATCAAATATTCTTCCATCAATAATTACTGAAGTATCCAATATTTTAGGACATATCTTTTCATTATGCTTATTTTTCTTATCCCTTATGCCATTCTTCTTTATAGAAGTAAGTAAATTTAATATATCGTCTTTTCTCTTAATAAATATCTTTATTCCTACCAAAGCTCCAATTAAATCTATTAAAATAAATAATATAGGCCCTATTACAAAATGAATCCTAGATATAGGAACTCCTATAAGAGTTGCAAATACAAGTCCTACCAAAAGTCCTAATGTTCCAAAAAGAAATTCTGTCACTGTGAGTTTTTGAATATTCCTTTCAAATCCATCTATTATAGCTATAATTCCTTTGTAAATAAATGATGATAAAAAATAAAAAATAATTGCAAAAATTAAAATTACAATAAGTAAGATTAAACCAGTATATAAAGGCTCTACAAATACTTTTATTCCTTGCCTTATGCCCAATGTAATAAGTACTTTTCCAACAATATACCCTATTGCTATTCCCATAATTGAACTAATCAATTTAACAATTTTTTTCAGCACATTTTCACCTCCTATTATATATATTAAATTTCAGATATTAACTCTCCATAAATAACCATTTAATTATATCATAGAACACCTACTGCTAAAATCAATAATTATTTTTCTGTACCCCCTATTAATGAATGGCCAGGTTGTTTATTATTATATTAACCAATTCGCCCAAGGGTTATATTAACAAATTTATTTCCTTAGGAAATTTTCTTATACTAAACTCTATTTAAGGAGCTGATTCAAAATGAAGGATATAATATTTGATACATTTCAAAATGACGTTAGTACTTCTCTAATAAGGCATAAAAGCATTTTAGATGTTTTAACTAAATATACTGAAAGCTGCTCTAAAGTTAATAGATCTGTGGCAAAAGCTGTTACTAATTGTGGATGCATTGACATTACTGCATCAAAACAGGAATTCAATAATACTGATACTTCTCTGGATGAATTATCAAAGGCTTTTTCAACTCATTTAAACGGAAAGCTTTGTGATAATTGTCGTGAAGTAATTGAAAATGAAATAGGCACTAGCTTATTTTATCTAGTATCATTATGTAATATATTAGATATAAATCTTTATGATGTATTAATTAATGAAACTTCCAAATTAGATACTTTAGGTAAATTTACATTTAGATAATGTACTAAAAGCAGGTATGCTATATACCTGCTTTTATATTGTCACCAATTATAAGGCCTTATATTCTATAAAATTACTAAAGTTCTTTTTTTAAATTTACTTGTTCCTTAATTCTTTTTAATCCATTCTTTATTGCTGCAGCACGTGCTTCACCAATTCCCTCAACTTGATCTAAATCTTCACTGGATGCTTCTAAAACGTTTTTCAATTGTCCAAAGTGCTTTATCAAGTTTTCAATTACATTAGTAGGTATTCTTGGTATTTTAAATAATATTCTATATCCCTTTGGCGATATAAGAGTATCCGCTAATACACATCCTGTATATCCTAAAAGTTTTGCTATAGCATCTAAATCTACTAACTCATCAGCATTAAGCTTTTGTATTTCCTTGTATATCTCATTATAATCGCCATCTTCCTTGCAATAATCTCTAATTAACAGTATACCATCACGTTCAATATATCTTATAAGCTCATTAAGCTGCATAGATATTAGTCTTCCATCATTACCAAGCTCTAAGATATATCTCTTTATCTCTTCTACTATCCTCATAACCATTTCTGTTCTCTGTATAGCTGTTACTACATCAAAAACTGTAGTTAAGTCTTGAAACTCCAGTAGATTTAAATTGTTAATTACTCTTTCTAATACATTTACGTACTTTTCTAAAGTTTGTATTGCTTGGTTAGCCCTTGCTAGTATAACGCTACTTTCCTGTAATACATACTTTATATCTTTCTTATAAATGGTTATCAAATTTCTTCTTTGAGATATAGCTATAACTATTGCATCTGTCTGTTTTGCTATTCTTTGTGCCGTTCTATGTCTTGTTCCTGTTTCAAAAGTACTTACTGATGGATCTGGTAATAACTGTGCATTAGCACATACTATTCTTTTTAAATCTTCACTAATTACTATAGCTCCATCCATTTTTGCTAATTCATATATGTATGCAGGACTATATTCTGAATTTATATAGAATCCCCCATCTACAAGCTTCATTACTTCTTCATTATCACTAAGAACTATCAACCCTCCGGTCTTTGCTCTTAAAATATTTTCTAGCCCTTCTCTTAAATTAGTGCCCGGGCTAACTATTTTTAAAATGTTTTTTATCTTACTATCATCCTTAATCCTCATATAATCACCTAATTACTATAATAACTTCTAAAGCCGCACTTCTAAGTAATTTCTATCTTCCATTTTTATGCTTTTGCACTAATTTATCGTGATTTTTTAAATTATCTATATATATTTATTATAACATCATTTAAAGTTTTTAATGAAATTATATCAATTCCTTCGATTTTAAAGCCTTTTGCAAAAGAATCCTTTGCTACATAAACCTTTCTAAATCCCATTCTAGCAAGCTCTCTTACTCTTCCTTCTAATGAAGGCACCTTTTTTAATTCGCCTGTTAGACCTACATCTGCAATGAATGCAACATCAGTAGGTATTCCTTTATTTTTCACCGATGAAACTATACTCATAATTACAGCTAAATTGACTCCTGGTTCCTTAACTCTCATTCCTCCAGTTGTCTTTATAATTACATTTTTATCATATAAATTAATTCCACCTCTTATCTCTAAAATAGAGATTAAAGTATTTAATTTATCCTTACCTAATGTTTCTGCTATCCTTGTTGGATAGGGAGTAAATGTCTTTGAAACAAGACTTTCTACTTCCATTATTATTGCCCTTGAACCTTCTTTAACAACTGTTAAAGTACTTCCTGAAACTAAATCTCCATCCTCTCTCTTGGTCATAAAATACTCCGATGGATTATCTATAGATTCCATTCCCTTTTCTGTCATTTGGAAAAATCCTGTTTCTCCTGTACTACCAAATCTATTTTTAGAGCTTATTAAACCTCTTAGTTCCTCATCACTGTTTGCTTCTATAATTAAAACAGTATCAACTAAATGCTCTAAAGCTCTTAGACCTGCTAGTTCATCAGCTTTAGTCATCTGACCTACTATTATTACTGCCCTTGGTCTTTTATCATCCTTAGCTACTCTCAATAATTCATTTGCACATTCCATGGTCTGAGTAGGTGATCCTGCTCTAGCTGGAAGTGCATTTTCCATAGTAAATGTCTGTATACTATCTATTATAATTAAATCCGGATCAATATCCCTTGTAGCATGAACAACATTATCCATACTTGTTTCTTGCAGAACCCATATATTGTCGCTTATATTATTTAATATTCTATCTGCTCTATTCTTAATTTGGCTATCACTTTCTTCCCCTGATGCATAAATAACCTTATGTCCCTTATGTGCTATGCTATGTGCCACTTGCAGTAGCAATGTACTCTTTCCTGCTCCTGGCCTAGCAGTAATAATTGTTATGGAATCTTTAACAATACCGCCTCCCATAACTCTATCAAATTCATTAATTCCTGTTGTTATTCTATCACTTTTACTGGAAGTAATATCCGATAATTTTTTTACAGGCTTCATAGTCAATGATACTTTTTTTGCAACTGCTGCTACGCTACTCTTTTTTTCAACTAAGCTTTCTTCAAATGTATTCCAGTTATTGCAGTCTGGACATTTTCCCAGCCATTTTGGCGATTCATAGCCACAGTTTTCACAAATAAATATAGATTTAACTTTAGCCAAACTTTTCACCACACTTTAACCTATATATTCAAATTTAAATCTATTTTTCTATCTATAATATATCATAAACAAAATATAAAAAATATATAAAAGCCAAAGTATTTACTAAAAAATCACCATTATCTCAATATATATTTAAACTCTTCTTTAAGCTATAAATTTACAATTAACATACAACTTTCTAATAAGAATATTATTTTACATTTCAGCTCATAATAATACTGATTTTAATGAGGAGTTGATATTTATGATAGATAAATCTTATTACAAAAATATGCCTGCAAAAAACACTTTAAATGATAATAATAACATTCACACTAATGATTACTATACTTCCTTAGAGGATATTCCTCTAGAAAATATGATAATAAATTCAAATTTAGAAAATGAAAGCATAATAAAATAGAGCGATAATTATCGCCCTATTTTATTTGTGTGCAAAAATAAGCTCATCATCCTTGAAACACACGCTAAGCCTATCGCCTCTCTTAATTTCTCCTTTAAGCATTTCATCACTTAGTTTATCTTCTATTTCTCTAGTAATTATTCTTCTTATTGGTCTTGCACCAAAGCTTAAATTTTCATTTTTATCTGCAATAAACTTATTTAATTCTTTATCATAATCTAAGAATATTTCTTTTTCTTTTAATCTATTTATGGTGTCGCTTAACATTATATCTACAATATTCTTAATGTTTTCTTCATTTAATTGATTAAATACTATTATCTCATCAAGTCTATTTAAAAATTCTGGCCTGAACTTATTCTTAAGCTCTCCCATAATAAATTCTTTCATCTTTTCATATTGTACTGCATTATTATTTACATCACTAAAGAAGCCCATAGTATTTTTCTTCTTTAATTTTTGAGCTCCTTCATTAGAAGTCATTATTATGATAGTATTTTTAAAATTAACTATTTTTCCTTTACTATCAGTAAGTCTTCCATCATCCATTATTTGAAGAAGTATATTGAATACATCTTCATGAGCCTTTTCAATTTCATCTAATAATACCACTGAATATGGCTTTCTACGTACTGCTTCTGTAAGTTGCCCACCTTCTTCATAGCCAATATATCCTGGTGGCGGACCTATAAGTCTTGATACAGAATGCTTTTCCATATATTCTGACATATCTATTCTAATAAGATTGTTTGTACTACCAAACATCACTTCAGCTATAACATTAGAAAGTTCAGTCTTTCCAACCCCTGTTGGACCACAAAAGAAAAATGTGCCTATAGGTCTATTAGGATTCTTAAGTCCTACCCTAGCTCTCTTTATAGCCTTGCATATAACTTTAATAGCCTCATCCTGTCCTATAATCTTATTCTTTAATACTTCTTCTAATCTTAATAACTTATCAGCTTCCTTTTCATTTAATCGCTCTAATGGTACACGACTCCAAATAGAAACAACTTTTGCTATATCTTCTTCATCAACAACGCTAACGGCATTACAAGTACAAGCCTTCCACTGCTCCTTAATGCTTTCAAATTCTTCTTTCAAAAGCTTTTCTCTATCTCTTAAGTTAGCTGCCTTTTCAAAATCCTGATTTTTTATTGCATCTTCCTTTTCTGTAACTGACTTTTCAATATCAATTTCTTTTTGCTTAAGTTCTGGCGGTAAAGTAAGCTTAGATATTCTTACCTTTGAAGCTGCTTCATCAATTAAATCTATGGCCTTATCTGGCATAAATCTATCGGTAATATATCTGTCTGCTAGCTCTACTGCTTTTTTTAATGCTTCATCTGTTATCTTTACTTTATGATGTGATTCATACTTATCTCTTAATCCATATAATATTCTTAGAGTTTCTTCTTTATTAGGCTCTTCAATATTAATTGTCTGGAACCTTCTTTCTAAGGCTGCGTCCTTCTCAATATGCTTTCTGTACTCATCTATGGTAGTAGCTCCAATACACTTTATTTCACCTCTTGCAAGTGCTGGCTTTAATATATTAGATGCATCTATTGCACCTTCAGCTCCTCCTGCACCTACAATGGTATGAATTTCATCAATAAAAACAATAATGTTTTCTTCATTTTTTAATTCATTCATTACTTTCTTTAAACGTTCCTCAAATTCGCCTCTGTATTTTGCTCCAGCCACCATAGAAGTAATATCTAATGTTACAAGTCTTGTTTCCTTTAGACTTTCAGGAATATCACCAGCAACCATCCTTTGAGCTAACCCTTCTATAACAGCAGTCTTTCCAACACCTGGTTCTCCAATAAGACAAGGGTTGTTCTTAACTCTTCGGCAAAGTATCTCTAGTACCCTTTGAGTTTCTTCATTCCTGCCTATAACAGGATCAAGTTTTCCTTCCCTGGCAATTTGAGTTAAATCTCTACTGTATTGATCAAGCATCGGCGTTTTATTTTGCTTTTTTTCTTTATTGATTATTTTCTTGTTTTCTCTAAAATCATTGCCTGATATATACTTTTCCAGTTCCTCTTTAATCTCCTGCATATCAATCTTACATGTGCTTAAAATTGTATATGCAACCCCTTCACTGCCATTAATAAGTGCTTCTAGGATGTGTTCTGGAGTAATGAAGCTATGATTAAATTTTCTTCCTATATCTATACTGTCATCAAAAAGCCTTTTTGCCCTAGGAGTTAAAAGCATATCTCCTGTTACTATTTCCTCATCTCCAAAGCCTAAATATTCTTCTATCATCTTTTTTACTTTATCTAGAGTAATCATTCTGTTATTTAAAACCTGGCTTGCATACCCGCCTTCTTTTAAAATTCCAAGTAAAATATGTTCTGTCCCTATATACCCATGTTTAAAATTCTGTGATTCTTGTTGTGCTTCAACTAGCACAACTTGTGCTCTTTCTGTAAACCTCCCAAATATCATCATTGCACCTCCATACCATATAGAACTATCCTTTTTACCTATTCTACCCTAATTTGTATTATTTAATCTTTATAATACTTATGACTTATATATCAATTTAATTCTGTCATATCATTGCTATATAATAATTTTAATAAGTTAAATGCTTTACTCTGATAATATAATATTGACCATACCTTTTAATATATCTGCACGAACTTTATTTTTATCTTCCACTGAGCCTAAAGTTCTATCATTTACAGCTACCTTTATTATTTCATATTCCCTCATTGTAACCATATTTAATTCTAATAAATGCTCAGCTATAGATACTGCACCTTGATAAGTTATACTTGATCCTATTGCTTCATTTAATATATTAATTTTCTGTTGGCTGCTGTTATGATATATCCTTTTGACTATGATATATCCACCTCCACCTCTCCTACTTTCAATAACATACCCCTTTTCACAAGTAAACCTTGTAGTTAATACGTAGTTAATTTGTGATGGAGCACAGTTAAATTTATCTGCCAATTCATTTCTTTGAATTATTGCTTGATTGTCTTCTGTTTCATCAATCAATGAATAAATGAAATCAGCAATTGTATCTGATATTCTTGCCATAATATTACCTTCCTAACACATTGACCTTCTTTGACTTTAATTATATACAATTAATTTTCCGCTGTCTATAATCTAAATTTTAAAAAAATTCCCCATTGATGAATTATTACTAAATTATTACTTAAACTAAATAATAATATGGTTAATAGGGTGTGATAAACATGAAAATTCAATGGTTTGGCAATAGTACATTTTTATTAACTACTGACTTAGGAAAAAAGATACTACTAGATCCATTTAATATTTTTAGCACATTAACTGAAAATATTACTGCTGATATCTCTACCTTCAGTATGCCTATAGATTTTTCTATTGTTAAAAACATAAAACCCTTTGGCAAAATAGTAAATACTGCCTGCAATTGTGATATTGAAAATATTAAAGTTGAAGGGTTTGAAAGTAAAAGTGATTTAATTCAAGGATTAAAAAGAGGACCAAATATAATTTATCTATTTAAAGTGGATAATTTGAAGATTTGCCATTTAGGCTATCTAGGCGAGTTTATTAATAATGAGCTAATAAAGATATTACATAATGCCGATATTCTGTTTATACCTATTGGTGGTAATCTTTGTCTAAATGGAATTGATGCATATTCACTATCTGAAAAGCTTAATGCAAAATATATAATTCCAATGTGCTATAAGAATAATTACAGCAATTTTTACTTTAATGGCCCTAAAGATTTCTTATCATCTTGTAAAAATGTAGTTTCAGTAAAAACTGACACTGTCTATTTTTCAGATTTCTACAATAATACACTTCCATCTACAATACTTATGCATAATGGGTTATAAAATCTGTTTTTATATAAAATAAAAGAGATATCTTCTTAGATATCTCTCCCCCACACTATTCTTGAACTGGTGCACCAACTGGACAAACATTTGCACAGTTACCACAATCAATACAAACATCAGCGTTTATTTCGAACTGAGTATCTCCTTGAGATATAGCATCTACTGGACATTCTGCAGCACAAGCACCACAGCTAATGCATGAATCTTGAATTGAAAAAGCCATTTAAAAACACCTCCATTATTTAATAACTCTACATATCTATTTTATCATATCCCTTATTCATTGCAAGTATATAAAGACAAGCTTTGTGGTTTTATCATATAAATGTTAAATATTATTATTATTTTCTTTTAATTATTAGAATTTTTATATATCTTTCATTAAATCTTTCATTAATTTTCTATCTTCTTCTGATGTAACTTCTAATTTAATATCTGAATCTTCAACTGAATCTTCATAGCTTCCTTCTACAAGTTCAATATTTTCAATCTTATAATCTTCTAATACTTCCTCTTCAGTCTTTTTACATCTTAATTTTACTTTTACACTTTCTTTAATTATATTATTAGAAACTACCACACCAGTTCCACCTTCTGTTTTTACAATAGAACCTACCTTTGGAATTCTCTTTCTAATATCTTCATATGTACTTTGCTCATAATTTAAACAGCACATTAATCTTCCACATATTCCTGATATCTTGGTTGGATTTAGTGATAAATTTTGTTCTTTAGCCATTTTTATTGATACAGAAGCAAAGTCTCCTAAGAATGTTGAACAGCACATTGGTCTACCACAAGGTCCAAGCCCTCCAAGCATCTTAGCTTCATCCCTTACACCTATCTGTCTAAGTTCAATACGTGTCTTAAAGATTGTAGCAAGATCTTTTACCAACTCTCTAAAGTCAACTCTTCCATCTGCTGTGAAATAAAATATTACCTTATTATTATCAAAAGTATATTCCACATCTATAAGTTTCATAGTAAGCTTATGTTCAACTATCTTTTTTAAGCATATACTAAAAGCATCTTTTTCCTTTTCCTTATTTTGATTATGTTTTTCTATATCACTATCTGTAGCAACTCTTAATACGCTTTTTAAAGGTGCAATTACATCATTTTCATTTATTTCTTTTAAACCAATTACACATTCTCCAAATTCTATTCCTCTAGCTGTTTCTACCACTACAAAATTTCCTTTTTCTATATCTAAACCTGCTGGATCAAAATAATATATCTTACCAGCTTTCTTAAATCGTACTCCTATAACTTTAATCATTTTAACCCTCCATAAAGTCCATAAGCATTATTCTTACAGTCATTGCCCAACTAACATTATTTTTAATATTCTTTCTGGCTTCCTGCAGACCTAATAGCATTTTATTTAGTTTTTTAAAAGACATTTCATTAGTTAATCTTTCTATTTCCTTGATTTTGTCTCTATTTATAATTAAATTTTCATTATATACTTCTTTGTTAACTAATATGTCTCTTATAAATGAAGATAATACATTTATTACTTCCTCTTTATTTTGTTTATATGAAACCAATTGCTCTTCCTTTTCTAAAATTGCTTCTATTTCATTATTAGTCAATTGTAAAAGCAAGTCCACAATCTTATCTCTCAGCTCCTGTAATTCTGTATCACTAAAGTATCTATCTATTCTTCCAGGTATTCCTTCACTAAAAGCTATTGCTGATGATTTTTCTTCCTCACTATAATCATATCCTTTTATTGCTATATATTTATATAGCTCATCTTTTGTTAAAGGTGTTAATTTATATATTTCGCATCTAGATTTAATAGTATCTAAAATTAATTCTAAACTTTCACATAAAATTATTATGTATACTTCTGTTGGAGGTTCTTCTATAGTTTTTAATAATGCATTTTGTGCTTGAATTGTAAGTTTATTTCCTTGATGAATAATAATAACTTTTTTATCACCTTCAAAAGGTTTTTTATTTACTTCATCAATAATCTCCCTTACATCATCCACCCCAAAAGAAGCTTTACTAGGCTTATAATTGATTATATCTACATATTCCCTATTTAAATCGCCATTTAAAATCAACTTGCCTAATATTTCTGCTAGTATACTTTTTCCTATACCATCTTCACCTGAAATAAGTTGTGCATGAGAAAGATTTCCATTACTACATCTATTTTTAAAATTTTCTATAAGACTACTGTGTCCAACAAAATTTCTCATTAAAGCACCTCTTTTTATTTTTATATCTTTACAAACTTATCTACATCAATTACAAAAACAGTAGCTCCACCAACTTCAACTTCTAAAGGAAAAGGCATATACATACCACTTTCTCCTGATAATCCTGGTTGTGTTGATACTACTTGTTTTCTCCTCTTGCAGACTTCCTCAATAATGTTTATTACTATATCTACTTTATCAATTTCTACACCAATCATTAATGTGGTATTTCCTGATTTTAAAAATCCGCCTGTTGTTGCTAATTTTGTTACCCTAAATCCCTTATCATTTAACTCTTCAATTAAATCTAATGCATCATCATCCTGTACTATAGCTAAGACCAATTTCATAAATAACCACCTCATTTTCAATCCTCTTTATTATATTTTATCATAATATCTACCTAGTTAATAATATATTATTAACTTTCAACATACATTTATTTTCTTTTTATTAATATGCCTATATTTTTCTATTTTATACAAATAATTAAAAATATAAAATTTAAGAGAAATGCAAAGCTTAATTTTTTAGCTTTGCATTTCTCTCTTTATATCTCTTATTATATCTTCTATGCATTGTTGTAAGTCTATGTTTATATATTCTTTATTCACATCTGATTCTTTAAGCTTCTCAACACTAAAATCAGCAGAATCTGCTAAAAATCTTCTACATAACTCATTATAGTCTGGATTTTTTTGATTTCTTTCTCTTGTTAATGCTCTTTCAAGCCTTAATCCATCTTCTATGTTTATATATATTGGATAAACTTTTTCAGTACCAAAATACCTTTTAAAACTGTTATATGCTTCTAAAGTAACAATAGCTATATAATTACTTTTTTCCAAATCAATCTGTCCATCATCTATTGTTGAATAATACCATGGACCATGTACTGTATCATATTTTCTACATTCAATGATTTTTCCTTGGTCTTTAAATTGCTCTAATTTATCTTCATTAATAAAGAAATATTCTACACCATTAGTTTCATTAGTTCTTTTAGGCCTAGTAGTATATAAAACTATTGGATTTAATTTTAGCTCTTTTATATTGCTTATTTCTTTAAAAATAGTATCTTTTCCTGAGCTACTTTTTCCCATTAAACAAAATATCTTCCCCATAATTTCCTCCAGAAAATATACTAATATCATTATATTATGGTCATTAGTATCACAAATAAAAATAACTCATATATTTATACAATTATCTATAAACTGTATAAAAATGAGTCATAATTATCTTACTATAAAGCACTATTAATGTATAGTATTTTTAATTATAAATACTTTATAAGTTTATTTTTTATTTTTTCTTTAATCTTATAGTATTGAGGATTGTCCATATCCATAATTGTAATTTTATCTAAACACTCGTTGCAAATACAACTTCCCAAAATAGTTACTTTTCCTCCACTACAATTATCATCACATACTATACATTTTTTATTATTTTTAATAATATCTTTGTTTTTAATTACCATATATATCCCTCCATTGTTTTTATATTATATTCCTTTCCACATTAAAAGAATTTATTCAATCAATACTACTTTTTTATAAATATTTTATATTGTTTAAGGAAAAATAATAATATTAATAGATTTAATGGAGGAGTATTTATGAAACAGGAAATAATAAGCTATTTACATGGGCATTATGATGAACTTTTTGAATTAAACAAATATTTATATACTAATCCTGAACCTAGTTATAAAGAATTTAAATCCTATGATTATATAACTAATTTTTTAAGTAATCATAATTTTAATATACAAAAAAAATTTTTAGACTTGGAAACATCTTTCTATGCCAGCAAAGGAAATGGATATCCTAAGATATGCTTCTTATGCGAGTATGATGCTGTACCTGAAGATGGACATATTACAGGACATAATCTTGTAGCAACTACCTCTATTGCAGCTTCCTTAGCTTTAGGAAGCGTTATTGATAAAGTAGGAGGAACATCAATACTAATTGGCTGTCCTGGTGAATATCTAGGTGGAACGAAATCAATAATGGTTAAGCAAGGTGTTTTTGATGATATAGATATAGTAATGATGGCTCATCCTGATTTAACTACATGTGAAAGTGGAACATCTTCAGCAATTATTCCATTAAAGATTAACTTTATAGGTAATAGCGGATTAAGCTTTTTAAATAATGATGTTTATACTTCCCTTGATGCAGTGCTTTTAACGTTTAATATATTAAATGCTCTTTTAAAGGGATTTCCTAAGGGAGTAGAAATAAATTCAATACTTTCTCAAGGTGGATATACCCCTCTAATGCTACCGTTAGAAAGTGAAGCTAAATTTTATATAAGAGCCAACGATACTGAAATGGCTACTTTAGCAGAAAATAAGCTAAGAGAAATAGTTAAAGATGTTTCAAATCTCATTCATGTTAAACATACCATTTCTTTATATGAGCCTCCAAACGAAGAGTTGCTTACTAATCGTACTTTAAATAGACTCTTCAGTCATAACTTAAAAGAAAATGGTGAAATAACTATAGGTGCTCCAAAAAATGTTCGTTCAGGCTTAAGTATTGGAGCTGTAAGCAGAAAAGTTCCTTGCATACATCCTTATTATAGAATTACAGAAGACTCATCTATCAAATACGGATCTAAAGACTTTGCTGATTCCACCATTAGTAAATTTGCTATGGATCAATGTATTAAAGCTTCTGCTGCTCTAGCATCTACTGCTTTTGATTTAATTGAAAAAAGTGATCTTTTAGCTGAAGTTAAAAACGAATTTTTTAATACTTTTAAATAACTATTAAAGAGGCTTAAGCATTCCTTCCTTAAGTCTCTTTTTATATACCGGAAAATTTTATTATGTTATACTATAAATAAAATTAACATGTTTCTGGAGGTTATTTATGATTCAAATATATAAAAGCTTAAGCGAATCTGATTCAACATTAAAAGCTTTAGATTCTATTGAACCAGGATGCTGGATTAATATTGTTGCCCCTTCTGAGGAAGAACTTATATTAGTATCTAAAAAGACTGGAGTACCTCTTAATTTTTTAAGGGCACCTCTAGATGATGAAGAAACTTCTCGTATAGATTTTGAAGATAACTGTACACTAGTAGTAGTAGATATTCCCTTTACAGAAATGGAGGATAATTCTCTGACTTATGATACATATCCACTGGCAATAATTCATACTGAAAAGCAGATAATTACTATATGCTTGAAAAATAGTAGAATACTTACAGACTTTATTAACGGACGTGTTAAATCATTCTTTTCATATAAAAAATCTAGATTTATACTGCAAATCTTAAATAGAATCTCAACTTATTACTTAATTTATCTTAGACAAATAGATAAAAAGAGTCTTATGATTGAAAAAAGATTGCATAAATCTATGAAGAATCGCGAACTTATACAACTTCATTCACTTGAGAAATCTTTAGTTTATTTCTCTACATCCCTTAAGGCCAATGAAATAACCTTAGAAAAGATGCTTAAGTTAGAAATAATGCAAAAATATGAAGAAGATCAAGATGTTTTAGAAGATGTAATAATTGAAAATAAACAAGCTATTGAAATGACTGATATATATAGTAATATACTTGCCAGTACAATGGACTTTTTTGCTTCTGTAATTTCTAATAATCTTAATATAGTAATGAAAGTTCTTGCTTCTGTTACTATATTAATGGCTATTCCAACTATAATAGGAGGGATCTTTGGTATGAATGTTCCTTTCCCTGGCAACATGGAAAGCAACCCTGGGGCTTTTAATGCCATTATAATCTTTACTCTTCTACTAACTGGTGGAGCTGCTATTTTATTATATAAGAAAGATATGTTCAATTAATTTAATTATTATTTTTTAATATATATTTTTCTTCTGCATATAATATTATTAATCAAAATATATGCCTTTCCAAAACAAAAAACATATCCACACAAAACTCTTGCAAGCCTGTGGATATGTTTTGTTTTTATGTGAATAACTTTTTATAATGATAAGTTATGAATTGTGAATTATGAATTGTGGAATAAACTCCTTTTGGGAGTTTAGAAAATATATTTTTTTAGAAACTCTTCGAGTTTCAACCTTAATTCATCACTCATCATTTATCATTCTTAATTTTTTATTTGAAAAAAATAAAAAACCTACAAGATTAACTTGTAGGTTTTATGGAGGCGCCACCCGGATTTGAACCGGGGAATAAAGGTTTTGCAGACCTCTGCCTTACCACTT
>FR883407.1 GCA_000435835.1 Clostridium sp. CAG:221 | reverse complement strand
TGATATTACACAATTCTTTCAACAGTCCCAGGAAGGGAGAGTAGATTAGATTTGTGTAATAAGCAAATCTATCTACTCTTTTTTTATGTCACTTATTAGTGAAATCTTTCTTGCAATAGACTATATTATTTATATAAAATTTTACAATTACTAATTATTCAAAATCTAATTATGATACTAGAAATTTTCTTCTAATATAACATATAGTTAGCTATCCTTAGTTGTTATATTTAAACTTTATTAATATTTCTTTTATTTCACCTTTTGAATTTTTTCTTATAGTATAATGTTTTATATCTTTTCCATCACTTTTAATTTGATAATTTAGTTCATTAATTGTAGCTTTTATTTTTTGTATAAGTTTACTATCTCTAATCACAATAAATCTATCTTTACTACATATTACTTCCTCATTATTATCGCTAATTACTACATAATATTCTTGTCTCTCATCTATAACTACATATTCTTTATCTAATGTTAAATTATCAAAACCTTTTTTGTTAATACATTTTATTATCATTAATTAACCTCCTTACTTATTCTGTTTTCTATATCAGATATTTCACCCATATCCACAATTAATGACCCAGATTCATTTCTTCTCTTCTCCTCTAGAGTTATAATTACTTTTGACAATAACTCTCCATTCAATTTATAAAACTTTTTATAGACTATTATACTTATTAAAATAAATATTGCTGGTACTACAGTCATTACAACTCTTAAACCATTTATTGTAGATACTGATTGAACTGAATTAGGAACATATCCTGTTGTTGAAAGAATTAATCCTGTTAATAAACCACTAAAAGCAGTTGATACTTTAGCTAATAACGTTTGCATTGAAAAAACAACACTTTCATTTCTTGTTCCTAGCTTATATTCACCATAATCAACAATATCTGCAAGAGCAACTGTTTGACTTCCTGAAAAGAACCCACCACCAAAACTATAAATAATTCCTGATAATCCTACTAATAGACTATTTTGTGGGGCTATTATTCCTGCAATTAACAACAATAGTATACCTATTATTGGCAAAGTACAACCTAATATATGTACCTTAACTCTTGATAGTTTTTCAACTATTTTAGGGAATACAAATAATCCACATATTGTTGCTATACCTGAAAATGAAACAAATATTGTAAATAACTCTTCTGAACCTATTACATATTTAAAGTAATATAGTTGAATAGATGCTATTATTTGTTGTCCTATTGTAAATAATAATACTAATGCTAAAAAAGCTATTAATTGATCATTTTTTACTAAAACTAGCATCATTTGCTTTAGTGTAGTTTTTTCTTGATTTGCTTGAGATGAATTGTGTTCTCTTGTATTTTTAACAGTTATTGAAATAGTAACTATAAATATTACTGAGACTATAATTGCAAATAATAAGAACCCACTCTTTTGATTTCCTTTACCTAAAACACTTACTATCTTTAGACCTAAGCTACTAATTGCAAGTCCGGCTAAAGCAGCAAATATTCTTGGTATTACTGAAATTTGTTCTCTTTCTTTTTTATCACTTGTTAAATTTGGAAGCATTGACCAATAAGGAACATCCATTAAGGTATATGTCATTCCCCATAAAATATACATGACCGAAACGTATACATAAAGTGATTTACCAGTTAATCCACAATCAGTAAATAATAAAATTAATATAATTGAATTAATTATTGTTCCAATTAATATCCAAGGTCTAAACTTTCCCCATTTTGTTCTAGTATTATCTACTACAAGCCCCATTATAGGATCATTCACAGCATCCCAAATTCTAGCTACAAAAAATAATCCTCCAATAAATCCAACACTTATACCTAATACATCTGTCAAATAAAACATAAAATATACAGCCACTATATTATATACAGCATCTTTTCCTATAGCTCCTAAACCAAAGGAATATTTTTCTTTAGAAGTAATTTTCATTTTTATCTCTCCTTTTATACTTTTATACTTTTATAACTTTGTTATCGTTATCACCTTTATTATACAAACTAGTAAAATTTTAGTCAATGTTATTTGGTTAAATTTTACTATTTTTTACTAAAAAAATTTTATATATTTTTAATTAATATTTTTATATTTAATATAAAATTTGACTTGTTTTTAAGTAAAGTTTAAACTTAAATTCGTAATTAAATTTTTATAGGAGGTGATTAGTTTGGCTACAATTAAAGATATTGCTTTAAAGGCAAATGTTTCTATTGGTACTGTTTCTAGAGTTTTAAACTTTGATGAAACACTAAATGTATCTGATAGTACAAGAGAAAAAATTCTTAAAATTGCTGATGAACTTCAATATAAATCATTAAAAAATAGAAAAGTAAAATCAAAAAATATAAAAAAAATTGGTATACTTTCCTGGTATACTAATAATGAAGAGCTTGCAGATCCTTATTTCTTATCTATAAGATTAGCTGCAGAAAAAAAATGTAATGAAAATAATTATACTATTATAAGAATAAATAAAGAAAGTGATTATGAAATTTTAAAATGTCTGGCTGGAATAATTATAATAGGAAGATTTTCAAATGAAATTATAGAAAGGATTTCAAGTATTAATGAAAATTTAGTTTTTGTTAATTTTTCTCCAGATGATAATAAATTTGATTCTGTATGTGTAGATTTAAAAAAGTCTATTAGAGAATTATTTGATTACTTATATGGCTTAGGACATAGAAAAATTGGTTTTCTTGGTGGAAACGATATTGACTTAATCAAAAATACAGATATATATATTGATGAAAGAGATGAAGTTTACAAGGAGTTTATGGAGGAAAAAAATATATACAACAAAAATTACTTATATAGAATAAATAAATATATAAATAATAATAGATTCAATTATAAAATGGGATATGAACTAATGCTTAAAGTTCTTAGTAAAGATGATATTCCAACAGCTATGTTTGCTGGTAATGATGCTATGGCAATTGGTGCATATAAAGCTATTTCAGAAAGAGGATTAAAAATACCTGATGATATAAGTATAGTAGGATTTGATGATTATCCATCCTCAAGCTATATGATTCCGTCTTTAACAACCATTAAAGTTCCGACTGATTGCTTAGGTGATGCTGCTGCAGATTTGCTTTTAGAAAAGATTAATAGTAATAGACATTATCCAAAGAAAGTACTTGTTCCAACACAACTTAAAATAAGAAAAAGCTGTAAACAAATTTCATGCAATAATTCATAAAAATAAAGGTCTGTTATAAAAATATTTAAAACAGACCATTTAATATATACTTTATTATTAGTAACTAATTTAATATTACTACTTACTATTGATACTGTCTAATATTTATAAAAAATTTATTGAATTTTCCTATATACATATATTTGATATTATAAAACTATATTCTATATCAGTATCTGATGGGATACAGTATTCTGGTAACACTGGTGCACCCCAGCTGTCATCGCCACCAACACCCATTTGTTTTGATAATATATTTACATAAGTATATGTTATAGGTGGCAATTCTTCCTTATGCATTGCATTTTCAAGTTCCATAACACTATAAGGTAATACACTAAATTCAAATGGATTTTTTTCATAAGAAAATCTTAGTCCCTCATTTTTATTATTTCTTACTTCTATCCACCTTGTATTTGTATAATTTCCGCATTCTTGTGGTACTAAATATGGAGTTAAATTATCTTCTGCAAGCTTTGAATAAACTCCAAGTTTTGCGCCTTCTTTTCTATTTATATAATTTTCCTCTGGTCCATTTCCATACCAATTAAATACCTTAAATTCTTTATTTAATTTGAAACTCATACCCAAAGTAGGTAATTCACTTAATCCTTCTGCCCCATTATATTTTATATTAACTTTAATTATACCTGGTGATGTAACTAAATAATTTACTTTTACTAAATTTCTTGCGATATTTGGCAATTCATAAGTATAAGTAATATTAGCTTTTGTATTATCTTCTGAAACCTTTACTTCAAAATCAATGCATTTTTGTAACATAGTAGCATATGCCCATTCTCCACAAGCATATTCATGTTTGTATCCTTTATCATTATCTGTTGAAGCTCTCCAATAAATTTGTTTTGGAGTCCTTGTTATATATTCTTTGTCATCATATATTAAAGAAACAATACCGCCTTCTGTCTGTGAAAACATAACTTTAAAATTCTCATAAATAATTCCGACATTAACATCTCCATAAACAACATTTAATTTTTTTAAGCTCTCTTGTTTTTCACATTTAACTTCTCTTGACATTTGTCCAAAAGCTAATTCAAATCCCTTTTCCGCCCAAATTTCATCATTTCTTAGCTTTGCAGAAACAGTATATACATATTCTCCAGCTTTTAAATCTTTTATCCATGGAATTTCTATATAAACTTCTTCACCTGGATTTCCTTTCAATTGTACTGTTCCTTTTTGAATAATTTTCCCCTCTTTTTCTAGTAAATATTCAAAATCATATTTATCTAAATTTGTAAATAAGTTTTCATTTTTTATTGTAGTACCATTTATATCTACATTTATTTTTATATTTTGATATAAAAATTTTACTTCTTGAGCTTTTGGTGATATAGTTCTATCTGCAAACACTATACCATTACCACAGAAATTATAATCTGTAGCTCTATCTGTAAAATCGCCTCCGTAAGCTAATACTTTTTCTCCATTATCATTTATTCTATATAGAGCTTGATCAATGTAATCCCATATAAAACCACCTTGATACATTTCATATTTGTCTTCAAGTTCAGTATATTTCATCATTCCTCCACAGGAATTTCCCATAGCATGCATATATTCACAGCTTATATATGGCTTTTCAGGATTAGTATTTAAATACTCTTCAATATCAGCTGCTTTTGCATACATTCTACTTTCTATATCACTAATTTCATTAAAATCTCTATTCCAAAATACTCCTTCATAATGAACAATTCTAGAATTATCTCTTTCTTTAAAAAACTTAGTCATAGATAATATATTTTCTCCAGCATATGACTCATTTCCACATGACCAAATTAATATAGATGGGTGATTCTTATCTCTTTCAAGCATTGATTTTGCCCTATCAACTACACAACCTTCCCATTCTGGTATTGAACCTGGAACATTCCAAGAAGGTTCACATTTCCCTAACTTTTGCCATGATCCATGACTTTCTAAATTAGCTTCATCTATTAAATAAATACCATATTCATCACATAAATCATACCATAAGCTTTGATTTGGATAATGTGAAGTCCTAACAGCATTTATATTATGTCTTTTCATAAACTTAATATCCCAAAGCATATCTTCTTTAGTTAATGAACGACCATGTTCAGCATTAAATTCATGTCTATTAATCCCTTTAAATACAATTCTTTTTCCATTTAACTTCATAATACCATTAACTAATTCAAATTTACGGAATCCAACCTTTTGAGGTATTATTTCAATTAATTCCTTATTATCATCTAAAACTTTAATAAAAAGATTATATAAATAAGGATTTTCTGCACTCCATAGATTAATATTGTTTATATTAAAACTAACTTCCATTTCTTTTTCTATTTTAACTTCTTCAACTGAAGCTACTTCATTTCCTTTATTATCGCATAAATATGCACTCACGTAACCCGTATTACTAGTAATCTTCAACTCACTTTTCAAAACTGCACTATTATAGTCATCACTTAATTCTGTTTTGATGAAAATATCATTTATATGAATTTCTGGAATGGCATATATAAACACATCCCTAAATATTCCAGAAAATCTCCAAAAGTCTTGATCTTCAATCCAACTTGCACTACTTCTTTTATAAACTTCTACTGCAATTTTATTTTTACCATCTTTTATATATTGGGTTATATTAAATTCTGAAGGTGTAAAAGTATCTTCGCTATATCCAACAAACTCACCATTTATCCATAAATAAAAAGCTGTTTCTACACCTTGAAAGGATAATCTTATTTCCTTATTTTTTAATTCATCATTAATTTCAAAATATTTAATATAGCTTCCAACAGGATTATATGATTTAGATATCATAGGTGGTCTTAATTCCTCTTGACCATCCCAAGGATACATTGTATTTATATACTGACATTTATCATATCCCTCCAACTGAATATGAGCTGGTACATTAATCATATCAAAGCCTTTACAATCAAAATTCTCTTTATAGAAATCCTTTACACGAAGGCTAGCATTTTCTGCATATGAAAAATACCATTTCCCATTAAGACTTTGTTTTAATATCATATTATTATTTTTTAACTCTTCTACACTCCTATAAAACTTATGATCAGAATGGGCCTCCATTCTATTCACAGCAAATATTTCTGGATTTTCTAACCACTCTAACTGCGGAATTATTTTACACATAATCTACCCCTCCATAGCATATTGTTTTACTTTTTTATACTTAAATTAATATCTTTTGATTAAACTTTCAAGCATTTTTACTAAAAGTTTTATTATTTTTATTCTAATTTAAATATAAAAAATTAATATTTAACAAATATAATATATTTTTTCAATAGATAGTTTAGTAAAAATTATATGTTCTTAAATATAAAAAACTTCAGAGTTCTTTAATCCATAGTTAATTTATTTATCACATTCTATTTTTAAGGTATATTCTAAATAATTATATATTAATTTTGTATTTCACATTATTTTATCATAATACCTTAAAATAGTAATTTATACTTCTAGTTATTTTCATACATGACTTTTTCAAAGATATTTTCTTCATCATGTTTATTTTATATTGACTAACTCTTTATATACAGATGTTTACTATTTCTCTATTTTTACTCTATATTTAAAAGAAACACTTATTTATTTTTCAAGAAACTGTCAGCAGTCTTTAATTTAGATGAAATATATAATATAATTTAAAGCATATTAATTTATTAAACGGAGGTTTCAACAATAATAAATGAAAGAAGAGAATCACAAAATTAAATTGGAGTGTTTATGATAGGAGAATTAGTTACGTAAGAACATTTATTAAGGAAGATTAATAAATATATAGATTTTTTATTTATTTAGAAATTTAACTAGAAATTTGTATTGTCATAAAAATTGTCTATCAGCAGTTGATCTAGTATTTTTATTTAAAAAGCTATTTGTCAGATATCTTTATTGAATAGTCTCAGAAAGGAAACGAGTTAAAGGTACAGGAGTTAATACTAACGCTAATAATCGTAAGTTTAAAAAATTTGAAGGGGGAGTAACTATAAATAAATATATAGATCAATTAGATATTAATATTAATTTAGATAGAGAAACCATAATATTTTTAAAGGAATAACAGATAGGGATATAGTACCAGTTATTTCATAATATATGTTTTCCTCACAAAAAAGGAATCAAAATTTAGTGATATTAAAAAATTAATCTATTGAACAATAATAAAAATAATATAACTGACGGGGTGTTTATAATGACAAGAAAAACTATTAAAGAGTTAGAAAAGATTATTGAAGATTTAGAAAATCGTTTAAAAGGATGTATGAATATAATTAATGATAGGAATAAACAAATAGAGAAAATAGCTGATGATAGATTTGAAAATAGTTCATTATATAAGATGATGAATAAAGAAATTAATGTATTAGAAGTAGTTATAGAGAGTCAAAAAATACTAATTAAAGGAAAAGAAATTGATATAAAAAAATATATTGAAACTATAGATAAATTATTAAAAGAAAATTTGAGACTATCGATAAATTTGTGTAAATGATTTTATATATTAAAAAATATTACTGGAAATTTTGATTTCCAGTAATATT
>FR883406.1:8977-61471 GCA_000435835.1 Clostridium sp. CAG:221 | reverse complement strand
TTGACACTTTGTCAACAGTCTGAGGCAGTTTAAAAAACTGCCTATATTTTTTATATTATTTTATGGTGATTATAATATGCGAAAATGCAATAATTCAATATCTGAAGAAATAAAGTTTTCTTTAACAGGTTCTTTTTTCATTAAATCTGTAGAAATATATTTTTTATTATCATCAGGAAAAACGGTAATAGCTGCTCCTTTAAAATTATTCATTTCTAAGGCCTTAACAGCACCTAAAAAGTTAGCACCAGAGGAAATACCTACACCAAGACCAAGAACTTTAGAAAGTTTTTGAGCCATTATTATTGAATCGCCATCATCAACACTTATAATTTCATTTAAAGAGGCAAGATCTAAAATTGGTGGAACAAATTCGTCAGATATACCTTGAATCCTATGGTCACTTATGTGTGTTCCTGTTGATAGTGTTGGAGAATTAGCTGGCTCTAGAGGATAAATTCTAATGTTTTTATTTTTTTCTTTTAAGTATTTACCTATTCCCATAACAGTACCACCTGTACCAACACCAGCAACAAAGATAGATGGAATGATATGTCTTTTTCTTAAGGAAGAATAGATTTCAGGACCAGTTGAGTAGTAATGAGCATAAATATTATCTACGTTGGTAAATTGGCTTGGAAGAAATATATCAGAACAAAGTTTGCTACACTGTTCAATTAATGAAATACATTTTAGAAATCCTCCATCTTCCTTGGAAACTAAATGTAAGGTTGCATTGAAGCTTTCTAATAATTTCATTCGTTCAGTGCTGAGCCAATCAGGCATATAAATATGGACATCATGATTTAGATAGGTACAAATGGCTGCAAAGGATATGCCTGTATTACCACTGGTAGCTTCTGCAACAATATCTTTTTCTTTAATTTTACCAGCTAAATAAGCTTTTTTTATTATATATAAGGCAACTCTATCTTTAATACTTCCAGTATAATTGTAATATTCAATTTTAGAATAAATCTTTAAAGGTCTATCTTTATATTTAAAGGTAATTTCAATTAGTGGAGTGTTGCCTATAAGTTTTTCTAAATTGCTAATTTTATTTAAGATAGATTGCATAAAAAACTCCTTTATTTTAAATAATCTACTATAATAAATATATGCATATGTATAATAGAAAATATTAATGCTTATAAAACAAATTTATTAATATTATAAAAGGAGGAAACTATGTTTTTTATAGGGATTTTTGGCATAGAACATAGGGAAAAGATAATAAAAGAAATAAATAATCTTACATGTAAAAGATGTTTACAAAATGTTACAGGTAAATTGGTAAAGCAATATGATTATTTTCATTTTTTCTTTATACCTATATTTAAGTGGCATGAAGAATACTACCTTATTTGTGAGAATTGTAGCTGTGTATTTAAAGTTTCTAAGGAAAAGGGAAAAAGTATTGAGCATGACAATGATATAGAAATAAATTATTGGGATTTAAAAGAAGAGGAAAATACATGGAGGGAAAAAAATATGCCCAGGCTGTGGAAGAGAGGTTGATTCACAATATAGTTATTGTCCATATTGCGGTAATAGAATTAAATAAAATATTGTAATAGAAAATAAAAGGGCATTATAAATTGCCCTTTTCTTAATTAATCATTTAAAATTGCTGTATTAAGATCGTCATTAAAGATACTTTCATCTAGTTCACCGTATTGTTTAGCAATTATTGTTGTACATACTGCATCACCTGTAACATTGACAGCAGTACGACACATATCTAATATTCTATCAATTCCCATTATAAGACCTATTCCTTCAACAGGTAGTCCTATAGAATTAAAGACCATTGATAGAGTGATCATACCAACGCCAGGAACACCAGCAGTACCTATGGAAGCAAGTGTTGCTGTAAGTATTACAGTAAGGTAATCATTTAATCCTAGGTTGATACCAAAAGCTTGAGCAACAAATACTACAGCTACACCTTGCATTATAGCAGTCCCATCCATGTTAATAGTTGCACCAAGTGGTACAGTAAAAGATGATATGTTTTCAGAAACACCTAATTTTTCATCTAATGTTTCAATGGATAAAGGAATTGAAGCATTAGATGATGCTGTAGAAAATGCAAAGCTCATAACAGGAGCAAATTTGCTTAAGAATTTTATTGGGCTTAGTTTTGTAAAGCCTTTAAGCATAAGCATATATGTTACTAAGCAATGAATAGCTAATGCTAAAAATACTGCAAATATATATTTTAAAAGTGGAGCAAAAGCATTCCATCCCATAGTTGAAAAAGTTGTGGCTATAAGGCAAAATACACCTATTGGAGCAGCCTTCATAACTATTGTTGTCATCTTCATCATAATATCATTAAATTGTGTAAAAAACTTACCAACTGTTTCAGCTTTATCCTTCAATTGTGCTAAAATAAGGCCAATTAAAAGAGCAAATACTATTATTTGAAGCATATTTCCTTCAGCTAATGAATTTATAGGATTAGTTGGAATTATATTTAATATTACATCAGAAACTGCTGTACTTTCTGCTATAGTTGTTTCAGCAATTTCTATAGTAGATAAATCAAGACCTAAACCAGGATTAATTAACTTTCCTATACCAATGGAAAGGGTTATTGCTATGGCTGTAGTTGCAATATAGAAAGCTATGGTTCTAGCACCTACTTTACCTAATTTCTTAGTATCTCCAATAGACATACTACCGCAAACAAGGGAACAAAATACTAAAGGTACAACTAGCATTTGCATTGCTCGAACAAATCCCTTACCTATAACTTTAAAAACACCATTAATAATAAAATCATCCTTAATGTATCCACTAGGTAATTGGTATAAAATAATACCTGTAATGGCTCCAAGAATTAAGCATATAAAAATTTTCGCTGTCAAATTTAATTTTTTTCTCATAAGTATCCCCCTTTGTTTTTATCAAATGCAATTTTCGAAAACACAACTTGCAAAATATAAATATATTTATACCATAAAAAGAAGAAAATGACAATAGTGGAAATAAGAAAAAATCTATATTAATCTTGATATGTAAAGCTTTAGAGCTGTTAATTTGAAAAACAAATATAAATATTTACAAAAAATAACTTTCGTTTTTTGCAATTAAAAAAGTTAAATATCAGCAAAGATTGAGACTGTATAGTATATATAAATGAGAGAAGCAAGTTGACAAGAGTTATGATATTTGTAATACTAAAAAATATAACTGTAAACGGTTACCAAGTTACATTTAGAGTTTTAAAATTTCTATTTATGTAGGTAATAACAGAAAGTGAGAGTTACTACATAAAACATATGCATTTATGCAATTAATATGTTTTATGTGGTTATTTTTATTTAATATATATTTTGAAAGGATTGGTATAAAAAATGAAAAAGTATGTTATTGCATTAGATCAAGGAACCACAAGTTCAAGAGCTATTATTTTTGATAAGGATCAAAATATATTAGATATAAGTCAAAAGGAATTTACACAAATTTATCCTCATGAAGGATGGGTGGAGCATAATCCAATGGAAATATGGTCCAGTCAATATGGTGTTTTACAAGAAGTGCTGGCTAAATCTAATATAACTCAAGAAGAAATAGCAGCAATTGGTATTACCAATCAGAGAGAAACAACTATTGTATGGGATAAATATACTGGAGAACCTATATATAATGCCATAGTATGGCAATGTAGAAGGACTGCTGCAATTGTTGATGAATTAAAGAAGGATAAAGAGTTTGCTAAATATGTAAAAGAAAGTACAGGGTTATTATTAGATGCTTATTTCTCAGCAACAAAAATAAAATGGATTTTAGATAATGTGGAGGGAGCTAGGGAGAAAGCTGAAAAAGGAGAATTACTTTTTGGAACTGTAGATACATGGCTTGTTTGGAAATTAACTAATGGAAAAGTACATGTTACAGATTATACAAATGCATCTAGGACAATGTTATATAATATCAAAGAGCTTAGATGGGATGAGAAGATTATTGGAAGAGTAGGTATTCCTATGTCTATGCTTCCAGAAGTGAGAAATTCTTCTGAGGTTTATGGATACACTAATCTAGGGGGAAAAGGTGGTGTAAGAGTACCTATCTCTGGAATGGCTGGAGACCAGCAATGTGCATTATTTGGACAAACATGCTATAAAGCTGGAGATGTAAAAAACACATATGGAACAGAATGTTTTCTTTTAATGAATACTGGGGAGAAGATGATTGAAAGTAAAAATGGATTATTAACTACTATAGCAGTTGGTATAGATGGTAAAGTCCAATATGCTCTTGAAGGATCAGTATTTGTTGGTGGAGCTGTAATTCAATGGATTAGAGATGAGTTAGAGCTAGTGAATAATGCAGCTGATACAGAATACTTTGCAGGTAAAGTAAAAGATAATGGTGGAGTATATGTAGTACCTGCCTTTACAGGGCTTGGAGCTCCTTATTGGGATATGTATGCAAGAGGAACTATATTAGGACTTACAAGAGGCACTAATAAAAACCATATAATAAGAGCGGCATTAGAATCCATTGCTTATCAATCAAGGGATCTTATGGATGCAATGGAAGAGGATTCAGGTTGTAGACTTAATAGTATTAAGGTTGATGGAGGAGCTAGTAGAAATAATTTCTTAATGCAGTTCCAAGCTGATATAACTGGAACAAAGGTAATTAGACCAATAATTACAGAAACAACTGCATTAGGGGCAGCATATCTTGCAGGATTAGCTGTTGGCTTCTGGAAATCAAAAGAAGAGATAGCTACAAAATGGTGTGTAAGCCAAGCGTATGAGCCACAATATGATGAAGATAAGAAAGAAAAGCTTTATAGAGCATGGAAAAAAGCAGTAACTAGAGCTATGGCATGGGAAGAAGAGTAAGAATAAAAGAAATAAAAAAGGGTTTATATAATAAAATATGAAAAGAAAATTAATTGTGCTTATAGATAGATAAAAGGTTGGATTACTTTAAATAATTAATTACGAAGCGATTTATTAATAGCTACAATTTATGTAAAATATGGTATAATTAATCATAAAGTTTAGTGTCCAATTATATTATATTTTTTCATTAAATTAAGGAGGATTAATAATGAGAGGAATCATTTTAGTTATAGCATTAATTAGTTGAGTTTATGCATTTGGATGATATAGTTCTACCAATGAAAAATCAGAAGAAGATAATGTAATAAAAAGAGAGGATATAGATATTATTGTAAAGATATGTTTAGCGTTTGTAGCATCAATTATCATTGCATCTATATTTATAATCTTATTCAGATTATTAGGCTTTCAGCAAGACCGAATTGCTATTGTGGTTGCTACAATAACTACTGTTACTATGATGTGTTGCACATATGTTATCATTCAGGAAATAAGAAAAATTAAACATAATGATGAATAATATTAAAATTATGTGATATTATTATAAAACTTATATAATGGTAAATTACAATTTTAGGAAAAAAATGGAGGAAGGTGGATGAAAAATATAGGCAAATATTTAGGAGTACTTGCTGGATTTATGCTACTAATATTAATTTTTTTATATAATAACAGTGCTATAGGTACGTATAAGACAAATGTTGAAAAAGATGCACGAGTATCTCAAAGAATACCTGATGATTGGCAAGTAGCTAAAGCAGAAACAAAGCGTATTTCTTCAATGCTCTTTTATGAAGATAGTGAAGAAAAGTATATTATATCTATTTATGTTAATAATCAAGGATTTTCTTTTGGTTATTTCTTTAGATATGGTGCAGCAGGGGAAAATGTCAATGATGCTTTAGTACTTAAAATGAAAGGCTTTGATGAAAAGATTTATATGTCCATGAATAAGCAACAAATAGCTAAAATAGAAATTAACACTAGTAATGGTGTTGAAATAAAGGATATTGATAATAGTAAGCCATTTACAATTATCTTGCCAGCTAACTCAGAGATATTAAAAATGTATGATATTAATGGAGATATTGTGGAGAGTAAATACTATACTAGGACTGCTTAAAGAATGAGATTTTTTTAAAATTTTATAAGTTAAACAGTATTTCCGATAATAAATTAGCGTATCCTTTTATTCAACCGTTTTAAATTTTATTTCAAATTATATGAGTTTATGTAAAAGGGGTTATAGATTAGGGTAAAAATATTAACCAGCGGATTTTCTAATGGATTTCCTAATGACTTTAGTATTTTTTTAAGAAAATATATTTGCTTTTCTTTAAAATAATCTTGAAATAGGAGTATAAAACAGAGGAGGTACATACGGACATCCTTTTAAGTTGCAATAACTGAAGATTGTGTTCTTGAATTGTAAAAATAAATTGGAATTTAAGCCTCTAACTCTTTTAATAAAAATTGTAATGACATTACTGAGTTTGTGAGTTACACATAAATAAGGTTGCCTATATAGGCAACCTTATTTAATAGTGTGAGTTTTAGTAACTTAAATCATCAATTTTCCAAGGGCATGATTTATATCTATGATTAATATAATTTTTAATATGTTCCGCAATTGAAGCTTAGATAATATATGGAAGTATTAAAATCATATGGATAAATATAAAATAGTAGAGTAAATTAATAAATATACTAGTAAAAGAAAGAGGGGTAACAATGGTAGATTTATGCTTGTTAGGTTGTGGTGGTGGAATGCCTATGCCCTTTAGAAATTTATCGGCACTTTTAATAAACTTTAAAGGACGAAAAATATTAATTGATTGTGGTGAAGGAACACAGGTTTCCATGAGGATCATTGGTTGGGGATTTAAATCTGTAGATGTAATATGTATAACTCATTGTCATGGAGATCATATCGTAGGGCTTCCAGGATTGTTAGCCACCATAGGCAACAGTGGAAGGACAGCACCTCTTACCATCATAGGACCAGAAGGAATAGACAAGGTGGTAGATTATTTAAGAGTAATTGCTAGGTATCTGCCTTATGAAGTAAAGATTATAGAAAATGAAAGAAGAATAGCATTAAAAATGGGCAGTGAAACCTTAGAAGTAAACGAAGATGCTGAGGAAAAAACGGAGATAATGATTAATACAATGGAACTGGAGCATTCAGCACCATGTATAGGATATAGCTTTTATTTTAAGAGAGCTAGAAAGTTTAATGTGGAAAAAGCTCTAAAGAATGATGTGCCTAAATTATTATGGAATAGATTGCAAAAAGGTGAAGTAAGTATTATTTATGAGGGCAAAGAATATAAAGATTCAATGGTGCTTGGTGATGAAAGAAGAGGAATTAAGCTTTCCTATATCACTGATAGCAGACCTTTAGAAGAAAGTATAAATTTTATAGAAGATAGTGACTTATTTATTTGTGAAGGAACTTATGGTAGTGATGATGATATAGAAAAAGCTATAAAAAATCAACATATGACCTTTAGAGAAGCAGCTACATTAGCTAGAAAAGCAAAATGTAGAAAAATGATGCTTACTCATTTTTCGCCAGCACTACAGGACCCTTCCTTGTATATACAAAATGCAAAAGAAGAGTTTGAAAATGTAGTGTTAGGCTATGATAGATTAATAGATTTATTATCATTTATAGAATAAACATAGGGATGAGCTAAAAAAGAAGCTTGTACTTATTTATTTTATAAAATTAGTTGATGATTCCTCAGTATGGAGGTCCATTTCTGCCAGTGGGGGAAAATCATAGTAGGAAATTTCATAATTAGCTAGAAACTTTAAGATTTTATGAAAATCTTTAAGAAGATTTAGATTATTTTCATGGAGTAAATGTGTTAAATTCATATTTTCCCAATCATAAAACTTCCAGAAACTTTCTGCTTCATTTTCATATTCTTTTATTAATTTATCATCGTGTGCATTATTTTTTATTTCATGGCAAAGAAAGAAATTGCATACTGGATTCCTAAATTGAAATGGAATGGTACATCCAACTCCATCCTCTACAAAAGGGCAGCTTTTAAAGAAAAGTGATTTATCATGAAATTCATCAGAAATTAAGATGTTAAGCTCTTCATTTGAAAGTTCCAAGTTACCTTGAAGGAACTTTTGATATTTTTCTTCTTCAAAGATTCCATGAGTTTCAATATGATACTTATAGATTATGGTACCATCAGTGTTTATTATTTTATCTAAAACATTTTTTCCGCCTGGTAGTTGAACCATTTTCTGAATATCTACTAAATTAAATTTAGGAAAGTAATAGCAGCATCCTCTATGTTTTAGATTAGTAAAGTTTATTGAAATATGACTAGTACATTTTGAACAGTTGCTACAGTAATATCTTGGTATATTATTTTTAAATTCGGTTTTTAATATCATAATTTCACCTCTTTATAGAACTGATATAAGATAATTTTACCATCAAATTATGTGAAATGTATATTTTAAATATAAAGAAGAAAAAGAACTTATTTAGTGAATAAATTAACGAGATTAATGTAAATAATAAATATTATGTAAAATGATGTTTTGCATGTAGTGATAGCTGAGTGTATAATAGTTCCTTGGTAAACAAAAATTGGGAGGAAGAGAAATGAAGAGAATAACAATAACTTTGCTTATTATGAGTATGATGACATTAGTGGGATGTAGTGGATTAGCTACCGGTAGCGGAAATGTAGAAAAAGATGAGGCAAAATCTGAAGCTACATTAGAAAGTATGGAAATTAAGACAGCCAATGATGCCTTGGAAAGACTTAAAAAAGGTAATGAACAATATGTAAAGGATGCAAAGGAAACAATTGATGTATCAAAAGAAAGAAGAGCAGAACTTGAAAATGGACAAAATCCCTTTGCTGTGATCTTATCATGTTCAGATTCAAGAGTAGTAACAAGTCATATCTTTAATACAGGGCTAGGTGATATATTTGATATCAAATTAGCAGGTAATGTTGTGGATGATTTAGCTATAGGCTCCATTGAATATGGTGTTGAGCATTTAGGAGTACCTCTTTTAGTGGTAATGGGACATGAGAGTTGTGGGGCTGTTACAGCTGCTTATGAGAGTATTCATGAAGGAACTGAAGTAGAAGGGAATATAGGGTCAATAGTGGAAAGAATAGCACCAGCTGTAGAAGCTTCAGAGTCTATTGAGGAAGCTTCTCATAAAAATGTTGAAGATGTAATTGCTCAATTAGCAGAAGATGAAATCATCAAACATTTAGTTGAAAGTGGAAAGCTAGAAATTGTTGGTGCATACTATGATTTAGATGGACATGTAGAATTTTTAGATTAATTTTATTAGAATATAAAATTTAAAAAGCTATCTTAATATTTGAATATTAAGATAGCTTTTTAATTTTTATAATTGTGTTATAATGTTATAGTTAATTTTATAAAGATGAGGTGATTTTAATGAGCGAAGATATCTTAAAGAAAATTACCCTTGAAATAAATAAACATGAAAGCTTAGAAGATAAAGAATTAAAAATAATAAGATTTCAGCTTTTAAAAAAGAGTAATATTTTAAAAGTAATTTTAAGAGGAAAAGAAAGATTAGCCATAGAAGAAGAAGAATTAATAAAGAAGATAATATGTAAGACATTGATGATTAGGATAACTGTAGAAATCATATTTTATAGAGATGCTTCAAATATTTCTTTAGAAGAAGTGGTGAAAAGTCATTGGCTTGAATGTATTTCTGATACAGTAAAGAAAACGCCATTATGCAAGACCTTGCTTTTAAGCAGTAAAAGAATTGTTGAAGGTAATAAGGTAATTGTACTAAATGGGTATGATAAAGTAACTGACCATCTAAAGTCAAAATGTGGTGAGAAATCTATTGAAGGAAGTATTGAAGCCATATTTGGTTTGAAATGTAAGGTAGAAATAAGATTTGATCCATCTATGGAAGTAATTATAGATTATGCTGAAAAAGAAAAAAATGAAAGAAAACTTTTAAATCAGGCACTACAAGCCAAAGCTTTAGAAGCACAAAAAGCAGGAAATGGATCAAAAGAAAGTGGAAAGACAGAAGAAAAGAAACCTGCAGAGAAGAAGACATATGAAAAGAAAGAAAATACATATAAAAGAGAGCCTAAGAGTGAAAACTGTATTTATGGAAGAAATATATCTATTGAAGCAATACCAATTAAGGAGATAAATGAAACTTCTGGATATGTGGCAGTTTTAGGAGAAGTATTTAAGGTTGATACTATGGAAACTAAAACTGGAAAGATAATATTAACATTCTTTATTACAGACTATACTGACTCAATTACAGTAAAATGCTTCTTAAAGCCACAGGAAAAAGAAGAAGTCCTTAATAATATTAAAAAAGGACTTTATTGTAAGGTCAGAGGTGAAGCAATATATGATACATATGCTAGAGAAGTTGTTATCATGGGACGTGATATCTTAAGAATGAAAAAGCTAGAGAGAATGGATGGGGCAGCAGAAAAAAGAGTGGAACTACACTGTCATACTACCATGAGTGCTATGGATGGAATTACTCCAGTTGGAAAAATCATTGAAAGATCTGCTAAGTGGGGACATCCTGCCATAGCTATTACTGACCATGGGGTTGTTCAAGCTTTCCCAGATGCTCAAATTGCCGCAAAGAAAAATAAAATTAAAGTTCTTTATGGTGTGGAAGGATATTTAGTTGATGATGGTATTCCTTTAGCACTTAATGAAAAAGGGCAAAGCTTGGATGATACATATGTTGTATTTGACTTAGAAACCACTGGTTTTTCACCTAAGAATGATAAAATTATTGAAATAGGAGCGGTAAAGGTTAAAAATGGAAAAATAATTGATAGCTTCAGTGAGTTTGTAAATCCTAGAAGACCAATTCCTTATAAGATAACAGAGCTTACAGGAATAAGCGATGATATGGTAAAATATGCAGATTCAATAGACTTTGTATTACCAAAGTTTATGGAATTTATAGGAGATGCAGCAGTGGTAGCGCATAATGCTAGTTTTGACTGTAGCTTTATAGAAAAGAACTGCAAAGATTTAGATTTACCTTTTAATGCAACTATACTTGATACAGTACAAATATGTAGATTTTTATATCCAGAATTAAAATCAGTTAAGCTTAATTTAGTGGCTAAACATTTAGGAGTAAAGCTTACAAGCCACCATAGAGCTGTAGATGATGCTAAAGCAACAGGTGATATATTTGTAGAATGTATTAAGAAGATTAAAGAAGAATATGAGGTTTCAAGTTTAAGTGACCTTAATAAAATCTTCTTAGAAAAGGTAGATATTAAGAAACTTCCTACATATCACATAATAATTTTAGCAAAAACACAGGAAGGTATAAGAAATTTATATAAGCTTGTATCAGAAGCACACATAGATAATTTCTTCAGAAGACCGAGAACTAAAAAGTCAAGGCTTGCTGAAATGAGAGAAGGATTAATTATTGGTGGTGCATGTGAAGCAGGTGAAATTTATAGAGCTGTACTTGGTGGTAAAAAAGATGAAGAAGTAAAAGAAATAATGAGCTTTTACGATTATGTTGAAATTCAACCTATTGAAAATAATGCTTATCTTATAGAAAAAGGAAATGTTAAAGATGAAGAAGAGCTTAAGGATATAAATAGGAAGATTTATAATTTGGCAAAAGAAATTAATAAGCCAACTGTAGCTACAGGAGACGTACATTTCTTGGAGCCACAAGATGAAGCATTTAGAAGGATTATAATGGCTGGTCAAGGTTTTGGAGATGCAGAAAATCAACCACCTTTATACTTGAAAACCACAGAGGAGATGTTAAAGGAATTCTCTTATTTAGGTGAAGATATTGCAAGAGAAGTTGTTATTAAAAATCCACAAGAAATTGCAGACTCAGTTGATATATTAAAGCCTATTCCTGATGAAACATATCCTCCTAAGATTGAAGGGGCAGATGATGATATAAGGAACATGACAATGAATAAGGTTCATTCAATATATGGAGAAAATTTGCCAGAAGTAGTGCAGAAGAGGCTTGATAAAGAATTAAACTCTATTATAAATAACGGATATGCAGTTCTTTATCTTATTGCACAAAAGCTGGTGGCTAAATCATATGCAGATGGATATCTAGTTGGTTCAAGAGGATCTGTTGGATCTTCCTTTGTTGCAACAATGTCAGATATTACAGAAGTTAATGGTCTTCCACCTCATTATGTATGTCCAAAATGTAAAAAGTCACAATTCTTCTTAGATGGATCAGTGAGTTCAGGGGCCGATTTGCCAGATAAGGATTGCCCAGATTGTGGAGTGCCATATATTAAAGATGGTCACGATATACCATTTGAAACTTTCTTAGGATTTGAAGGAGATAAGGAACCAGATATAGATTTAAATTTCTCTGGGGATAACCAAGCTGATATACATAAGTATACAGAAGTTCTTTTTGGTAAGGGATATGTATTTAAAGCAGGTACAATAGGTACAGTGGCAGAAAAGACTGCCTATGGATTTGTTAAGAAATATTTAGATCAAAAAGGTGAAGTTGCTTCACAAGCAGAAATTGAAAGGTTGACCATTGGATGTACTGGAATAAAAAGAACTACAGGACAGCATCCAGGTGGAATTATGGTTGTGCCTAATTATACAGATGTATATAATTTTACGCCTATTCAAAGGCCGGCAGATGATAATACATCAGATGTAACAACAACCCATTTTGATTACCACTCAATTTCCGGAAGACTGTTAAAGCTTGATATACTAGGACACGACGATCCGACGGTATTAAGGATGCTTCAAGATATAACAGGCATAGATCCTAAAACAATACCGTTAAACGATGAAAAAGTATTATCATTATTTACTAAGCCAGATGCTCTAGGAGTTACTAAAGAGGAGCTTGAATGTGAAGTTGGTTCTTATGGTCTTCCTGAGTTTGGTACAAAGTTTGTAAGACAGATGCTTGTGGATACACAGCCTAAAACCTTCTCTGACCTGGTGAGAATTTCAGGACTTTCTCATGGTACAGACGTATGGCTTAATAATGCACAATACTTTATTAAGGAAGGATATACTACCTTAAGAGATTGTATTGCAACAAGAGATGATATTATGGTATACCTTATGTACAAAGGTGTACCTCCTAAAACAGCTTTTACCATCATGGAAAGTGTAAGAAAAGGTAAAGGCTTAACAGAAGAATTTGAAAAAATAATGAGAGAAAATAATGTTGAAGACTGGTACATAGAATCTTGTAAGAGGATTAAGTACATGTTCCCTAAGGGGCATGCTGTTGCATATTGTATGATGGCAGTGAGAGTTGCATATTATAAGGTATATTATCCACTGGCATATTATGCAACATATTTTACAGTAAGAGGAGCAGATGATTTTGATGCAGATCTTATTTGTAAAGGTGAAAGTGCAGTACATGCTAAATTACAGGAACTATATGCATTAGGAAATAGTGCAACAGTAAAAGATAAAGGACTTATTACAGTACTGGAATTAGCATTTGAAATGTATAAAAGAGGCTTTGAAATGCTTAAAGTTGATTTATATGAATCTGATGCAACTAAATTCCAAATAGTTGGTAATGCTTTAAGACCACCACTTAGTTCTCTTCAAGGTGTTGGAGTGAATGCTGCCAAGGCAATAGCTGAAGCAAGGAAAGATGGAGAATTTATTTCTAAAGAAGACTTAAGAATAAGGTCTAAAGTATCAAAGACTGTTATTGAAACTTTAAGTACACATGGATGCTTAAAAGGAATGTCAGAAACTAATCAACTTTCATTATTCTAATAAAAACTCATGTCAATATTAACTAGCTAGTATTAGAAATACAGATAAGGTTAATAGGGCATGAGTTTTTTTGTATGGTAAATATATGCCTGTGGAAAAAGTTGTAATATAATTAGGTGTAAGGGGGATAAAGAAATGGATATAAGTATAATAATAAATAAAGTAATATCGCTATTTTTAATTATTTTAGTGGGGGTTTATGGAAGTAAAAAGAAAATAATCAATGAAGAAGTAAATAAGGGATTAAGTAGTATATTACTTAATATTACTTTGCCTATAATGATAATATCATCATTTTTGATTAAATATGATGAAGAAATGAAAAGTAATGTAATTAAGGCATTTTTTTATAGTGGTATAACTATAATAGCTAGTATTTTCATATCATATATATTTTTAAAACCTATAAAAAGTAAGAATAAATTTTTATTACAATTTGCCAATGTATTTTCAAATTGTGGCTTTGTAGGTTTTCCTATTATAGGAAGCATTTATGGTGCAGAAGGAGTAATATATACTTCTATTTTTAATATGTTTTTTACTATTTTGGTTTGGACTTATGGTATTTTATTGTTTACAGGAAAAATAAATATAAAAGAGATTAAAAAAGTATTAGTAAATCCTAGTGTAATAGCAGTATATATTGGAATAGTATTATTTATTTTTAAAATAGATATTCCAGAAGTTATTACTTCTACTATGGATTTAGTAGGAGCAGTTACAACGCCCTTATCAATGATAATTGTAGGTGTTATATTATCACATATTAGTTTTAAGAAATATATGAGTGATTGGACTGTGTATTATAGCTCATTATTAAAGCTTATAATTACACCATTAGCTTTATTTATGATTTTCAAGATATTGAAAATTCATTCAGTATTAAGTAATACAATGGTGCTTCTTACAGCAATGCCTACGGCAGCTATAACATCAATTTTAGCAGAAAATCTTAATAAAGAAAAGGAATATGCTACAATACTGGTGTTTATTTCCACAGTATTATCATTAGTTACTTTTCCTTTAATTGCATATGTAGTAATTTAAGTTATATGAACCAATTTATATTTGTAACATAAAATAAAAGCAAAAGCAATTTAGAGGTGTATATAGTGACATATAGTTCTATTTATAATATGATTGGCTTTAATAATGAAGTAGATAGATTGAAGGCACAAGTACAATTAGGCTGGGAAAAAGAGTTTAGGACATTAAAATGGCTTGGGTTAAAAGATGGAATGAATATATTGGATGTAGGAGGAGGGCCTGGCTTTTATTGTGAAAAGCTTTTGGAAAACTTACCAAACTCAAGGGTAACTATATTGGATATAGATGATAAACTGCTTAGGATTGCTAAAAATAGACTGTCTAACAGTTATTATAATAATAGAATAGCCTTTAAAAAAACATCTGTCTATAAAACTGGAATAAAAGATAATACTTATGATTTTGTAATATGTAGGTTTGTTTTACAACATTTAGATAAGCCTGTGGAGGCTGTAAGGGAAATATATCGTATTTTGAAGCCAGGAGGAATTGTAGCTATTATAGATTCAGATAGTGGTCTTATGGGAATAAGTGATCCTGCCTTCCTAATTAAAAGTGGAAGAAGTTTTTTTCAGGAATTAGAAAAGCGAGCAAGATGGAATAGGGAAATAGGAAGAAAGTTAGTGAAGATATTAAAAAGATGTGGTTTTGAGGATTTGGATTTTGAAGCTGTAACCATCCATAGCGATATTATAGGAATGAATAATATTTTAAAAATTCCTAAAATTAATGATGAACAAATAAAGCTTTTAATGAGATGTAATCCCAATGTAGGGAAGGTAATGCAAAAGTTTAAAGATGGAAGGTTTGAAAATAATTATACAATTATTTTATTAAATTTAATTGCAAAAGGGGTAAAAAAAATATGAGATTTTAAAAAATCTCATATTTTATGTTTTAAAGTCAAATTTGTTTGAACACCTTCTGCAAGTAACAACAATCTTTCCTTTACCTCTAGGGAGCCTAAGTTTTTGATGGCATTTAGGACATTTAGTTATTTTATAATTACGCTTTTCATTAAAATAATTTTTACTGTTTTCCACCAATGGATAAAGGCTCCCAAAGTGAAAATTAGGAATGTTAGCAGGTAATGATTTGTTAAATATTCCTAAGAATTTATTACAATATGTATAAAACACATTATATTCTTGACGTCTTTTATAATACTTTTTAGAAAAAGCTCTATAAAAAGATAAAATAAGTAGAATAAAAGAAAAAATTCTTGTTACAGGAAAGATATTTAATATTAAGGCAATGAAGATAATAAAAACAGAAAGAAGATCAAAGCCATATCTATTATTATAATTATTCATATAGATCACTCCATTTTTTATTTCAATTACATTATAGTATATGATAGAGGGTAAAACAATTATATTTAAGTTTTAATAAGTTAAGTTTTTGTGAATATACTGTATAAATTAAATGACTATAGAAATAATAAATAGTGTAGGCTTCAAGCTATTATATGCAAAATATTAATAGCTTGGATTTTATATATGGGGTACTGCAAAATATCATGCAGTACCTTTTAAAAAAATGTATTGACATTTTGTGGAAAAATAGTTTAATATATTAATATAGTAATTGATGGCAAAGGGGTCATAGATTTAGAATCTATGGCCCCTTTATCTTTATCATTACATATTTTCTGCAGAAATTATTAATAAAAGAAAAATATTATATTTTATTTGTTAATAAGGGGGAATTGTTTATGGAAACAACAGTAGCTTTAGATACGCTATGGGTATTGCTTGGAGGAATATTGGTATTTTGGATGCAAGCTGGGTTTGCGATGGTTGAAACTGGTTTTACCCGTTCAAAGAATGCTGGGAATATCATAATGAAGAATTTAATGGATTTTGCCATCGGTTCAGCAGTTTATTGGATTTTAGGCTTTGGTATAATGTTTGGTAAAGATATTGCAGGAGTAATAGGGTCTCCAATATGGTTTGCCAGTGGTAGCATAAAGCACTTGGGACTTAATATTCCAAAAGATGCATTCTTGTTTTTCCAAACAGTATTTTGTGCAACAGCTGCTACTATAGTTTCAGGTGCCATGGCAGAAAGAACAAAGTTTATTTCTTACTGTATATATAGTTTTGTAATAAGTGCAGTTATTTATCCAATAGTTGGTCACTGGGTATGGGGTGGAGGATGGCTTAGTAGCCTAGGATTCCACGATTTTGCAGGATCAACTGTTGTACATTCTATTGGAGGCTGGTGTGCACTTATGGGAGCATGGATGCTTGGACCTAGAATAGGGAAGTATTCTAAGAATGGAAAATCAAATGCTATTCCAGGTCATAGTTTGACCTTAGGTGCTTTAGGAGTATTTATATTATGGATGGGATGGTTTGGTTTTAATCCTGGATCAAGTTTAACAGCTATGGATGTTAAATTAAATTCTAGAATATTTATTACAACTAATTTAGCAGCGGCATTTGCAGCTTGTACTACAATGATATTAACATGGATTAGATATAAAAAGCCTGATGTGAGCATGACATTAAATGGTGTTTTAGCAGGACTTGTGGCTATAACAGCAGGATGTGATTTGGTAACACCTCTAGGAGCAGCAATTATAGGAGTAATTTCAAGTTTTGCAATGGTATTTGGTATAGAATTTATAGATAATAAATTAAAAATTGACGATCCAGTAGGTGCTATAGGTGTACATTGTATAAATGGTGTTTTAGGAACATTTTTAACAGGATTATTTGCATATCATGGAGAAATGAAGGGATTATTTTATGGTGGTGGCTTCAAGTTTGTAGGAATACAGCTTGTAGGAATTCTTGCAGTAGCTGCATGGACATTAATAACTTCAGGAATATTGTTTAAAGTAATAAAATCTACAGTTGGTTTAAGAGTTAGTAGAGAAGAGGAAATAAGAGGATTAGATTTAGAAGAGCATGGCATAGAAAGTAGTTATGCTGATTTCCAAAATATAAATGTAGATATCTAATAGATTAATCATCAAAATGTATTAAAAGGAGGATAAGTTATGGGGGATGTTATAACTAAGCTTGAAATAATAACTCGTAAGACAAAATTTCAAGAGCTTAAGGATGCATTAAATGAAATAGGAGTAATGGGAATGACTGTTACACAGGTGTTAGGCTGCGGTACTCAAAAAGGTGAAATGCAGTATTATAGAGGAGTACCAATGGAACTTAAGCTATTACCTAAGATAAAAGTTGAAGTAGTAGTTTGTGAAGTGCCTGTGGAAAATGTTATAGAAGTATGTGAAAAAGTCCTTCGCACAGGAGAAATTGGAGATGGAAAGATATTTATATATGATGTAAAAGAAGTAGTAAAGATAAGAACTGGTGATAGGGGACTTAAAGCTTTGCAAGATGACTAAAAAGGAACGTAATTGTTCCTTTTTTATTGCAAAAATTTAATAAAAAGTAAATGAAAAATTAAAATAAAACAATTGACTTAAAAAATCAGATAAACTAAAATTATACAATAAAAGGTATAGGAGGTAATATTATCATGGAAAGAGGCAATATATCAATACATACAGAAAATATTTTTCCAATAATTAAAAAATGGCTATATTCTGATAAGGATATATTTGTAAGAGAATTAATTAGTAACGGATGTGATGCAGTTCATAAGCTTAAAAGACTGGTATCATTAGGTGAAGCTAAAATTGAAGAAGATAATGATTATAAAATAGTAGTAAAGGTTAATAAAGATAAAAAAACTTTATCTCTTAGCGATAATGGAATAGGAATGACTGCAGAAGAAGTAGAAAAATATATAACACAAGTAGCATTTTCTGGGGCAGAGGATTTTGTTAAGCAATATAAAGAAAGTGAAGATGAAGGAAAACAAATCATTGGACATTTTGGTTTAGGATTTTATTCAGCTTTTATGGTATCAGATAAGGTACAAATTGATACACTATCATATAAAGATGGTTCAAATGCCGTTAAATGGGTTTGTGATGGTGGAACAGAGTATGAAATAGGTGAATCAAAAGAGCAAACAAGTAGAGGAACTACTATTACCTTATATATAAATGAGGAAAGCAGTGAATTTTTAGATAATTATAAAGTAAGATCTGTAATAGAAAAATATTGTTCTTTTATGCCAGTGGAAATATTCTTTGAAGATGAATGTGCAGAAAAGAAAGATGAGGAAAAAGAGACTCCTATAAATGAAATAAAACCACTTTGGACTAAAATGCCAAAGGATTGCAGCGATGAAGAATATAAGGAGTTTTATAAGAAGGAATTTAAGGATTATAATGATCCGTTGTTTTGGATCCATCTTAACGTAGATTATCCATTTAATTTAAAAGGTATATTATACTTCCCTAAATTAAAACATGAGCTAGAAGTTACTGAAGGTGAAGTAAAGTTATATAACAATCAAGTTTATGTAGCAGATAATATAAAAGAAGTAATTCCGGAGTTTTTACTATTGCTAAAGGGAGTAATAGATTGTCCAGACTTACCTTTAAATGTGTCAAGAAGCTTTTTACAACAAGATAAAAATGTAATTAAGATTTCTAAACATATTGTTAAGAAGGTTTCAGATAAGCTGGTAAATGTATTTACTAATCAAAGAGAAAATTATGAAAGCTTTTGGGATGATATACAGATATTTATTAAGTATGGCTGTCTAAGAGATGAAAGCTTTTATGAAAAAATAAAGGAAATACTTATATTTAAAGATTTAAATGGTAAGTATCTAACTTTAAAAGAATATATGGAGCAATGTAAAGAGACTCATGAAAATAAGATTTACTATGTAAATAATGAAAATGAGCAAAGTCAATATATAAATATATTTAAAGAAAATAATCTAAATGCAGTTATTCTAAATTGTAGTATAGATAACCACTTTATAACTCTATTAGAAAGAGAAAATCCAAACCTTTCATTTTTAAGAATTGATTCTGATATAAGTGATATCTTAAAAAATACAGAAGATAGTGATGATAATGATGAGAAAATTAAAGAATTATTTAAGGAAATATTAAAAGATAAAATAGAAGAAGTTAAGGTTGAATCTTTAAAGAACGAAGAAATTACAGCACTTATTACAGTTTCAGAACAATCAAGAAGAATGATTGAAATGAGCAGAATGTATGGAAACATGGATATGGCAGCCATGTTTAAGGAAGAAAAAACTTTAGTTATAAATAGAAATAACAAGATTATAAAAAATATATTAACCATGGAAAATGAAGATAATAAAAATCTTATTTGCCATGAGATATTTGATTTAGCTAGGATTTCTAGTGGGGGATTAAGCCCAGAAGAAATTTCTGAATTTATTAAAAGAAGTAACAAGCTTATTGCAAATAATATGAAGATAGATTAAGAATATGAAAAAAGCTGTATCAAAGTTGATATAGCTTTTTTTATATGTAATTATCATTAAGAAAAATTAATGTTTTTTTGTTTATTTTTAGTGTACATTTGTTGACGTTTTTGGTTTAAGTTAAAATTATTCATATGTAAAATCTCCAATTTAATTTAATCTAGTTGTATATGATAAGTATTTTATACTAAAAATGTGAGTTTGTTATAATAAATAGTGAAAGTTCATCTTATCTTCATAGAAAAAACAGATTTAAACACTGTTATTTTTTTAATCTAAAAAAATATTATGATATTATAAAAATGTTTTAAAAACAAATAATAATTAAATATACAGTGAAAAAAATGATAGTATATAGGAAAAAAAATAATAACTTAGGGAAAAATGAAAATAATAATATAGATTATAATAAAGATATTTGTTATTATAGATGAGTGTGATTTTATCACTAATGATAAGATTGTTAAAATATTCTTGAAAAGGAGATAATTATGGGAAAAGAAAATAAACAAATGAGTAAATTAACATTAGTTGCGCTTATTTTAATGATTTTCACATCAGTTTTTGGATTTAACAATATTCCAAGAGCGTTTTACTTAATGGGATACTCTGCTATCCCATGGTATTTATTTGGTGCAATTGCATTTTTCATTCCATATGCATTCATGATGGCTGAATATGGTGCAGCATTTAAAGAAGAAAAAGGTATATATGCTTGGATGGAGAGAGCAGTGGGAGCAAAATTTGCTTTCGTTGGAACGTTCATGTGGTTTGCTTCATACATAGTATGGATGGTAAGTGTATCTTCATCAATTTGGGTTCCACTTTCTAATTTAATTTTTGGATCAGATGTTACATCAACGTGGTCATTATTTGGCTTAAATGCACCTAAGACATTAGCTATTCTAGGTGTAGTGTTAATAGTAGTAATTACATATTTATCAACAAAAGGTTTAAAAAGCATTTCAAAAATTGCTTCTGTTGGAGGATTTTTCGTTACAAGTGCAAACATAGTTCTTTTAGTAGGTGCATTAATAGTATTTGGAGGAAATGGATTTAAAGCTGCTGAACCAATAAGCTTTTCAGCCTTCTTTAATTCCCCAAATCCATCATATACATCTATATTAGCAATATTCTCATTCTTAGTATATGCAATATTTGCATATGGTGGGTTAGAAGCTGTTGGTGGATTAGTTGATCAAACTGAGAATTCAGAAAAGACATTCCCGACAGGAATTAAGATTTCAGCTATAGTAATAGCTATAGGATATTCATTAGGAATACTTATGATAGGTCTATTTACAAATTGGCAAGAAATATTAAGTTCACCAGAAGTAAGTAGAGCTAACGTTTCATATGTAGTAATCAAGAATCTTGGAGTTCAACTTGGAAATGTATTTGGACTTTCACCTAAAGGTGCTGCAATAATGGGTACTTGGTTTGCAAGATATATAGGTCTTGCCATGTTCCTTGCTTTAATAGGTGCATTCTTTACATTAATATATTCGCCATTAAAGCAATTAATAGAAGGAACACCAAAAGAAATATGGCCTGAAAGCTGGACTAAAGTTAATAAAAACAATATGCCAGTTAAGGCTTTATGGATACAATGCCTAATAGTAGTTGCTATAATAGTAGTAGCATCATTTGGTGGTGATACTGCAGCGGCATTCCTTGATTTATTAATTTTAATGAGTAACGTTGCAATGACAATACCAACTATATTCTTAGCTATAGCATTTATAGCATTTAAGAAAAATGATAGTATAGCTAAGCCGTTTATAATATTTAAGAGTAAAAGCTTTGCCACTGTTTGTGCAGTGGTAGTAATCATCACTGTTGGATTTGCTAACGTATTTACAATAATCCAGCCAGCAATTGAAGAAGGTAAATATATTGATACCATAGCACAAATAGCTGGACCAGTTATATTTAGTATTGTTGCTTTAGTATTATTTAATGCTTATGAAAATAAAGTAAAGAAAAATAAGAAATAGTTTAGAATATAAAAAGATAGTATAAATTATTCACAATTTATACTATCTTTTTTATTACTATAGAAAAGAAAAAACAATGAAAAATTATCATTAACGGTAAGCCGTATTTAAATTTAAAATGTTTAGTTTTGTGTCTGAAGAGTATCATAGCTAAATAAGCACCTAATGATCCGCCTATAAATGATACAGAGAGTAAAGTTTGCTCAGAAATACGCCATTTCTTTTTTATAGCCTTTTTTTTTATCAATAAGCATTAATGTAAATGAAAAAATATTTATAAATAATATATATAATAAAAAAAATTTCATAGATAAATTTACCTCCATCTATTTACTTAATTTTAGATTATAGATAATTAATAATCAAGTAAAAAAGGTACATACTAAAAATAAATTGAAAGGAAGCTAAAAATGAATGTTTATGAAAGAAACTGAAATAAAATGATAGTAAATAAAAGAAATGTATTGACGATGAAAGAAAAGTAGCATATTATTTAATTAAAGAAAACCTTAACAGAAGTTCTTAGCAACTATGTAAAGGATTAAATACGTATAGGTAATAGGAGTGAATAAAATGATTAATACCATCACATTAAACCCTTCATTAGATTATATAGTAAAAGTGGATGATTTTAAGGCAGGGCATGTAAATAGAACTTCTGAGGAGAATATTTATCCAGGTGGAAAAGGTATAAACGTATCAATTGTACTGAAAAACTTGGGAGTTAAGAATCGAGCTTTAGGATTTGTTGCTGGATTTACAGGAGAAGAAATTGAAAAGTTAGTAGCAGATCATGGAGTAGACAGTGATTTTATAAAATTAGAAAAGGGAATGTCAAGAATAAACGTTAAATTAAAGAGTAAGGAAGAAAGTGAAATTAATGGAATGGGTCCTGATATTTCAAAAGTAGATATAGAAAAACTATATAAAAAGCTTGATACTCTTAAAGCAGGAGATTTTGTTGTTCTAGCTGGAAGTATACCAAGTACTTTACCAGATGATATATATGAAACTATTATGAAAGATTTTCAGCATAAGGAAATAAACTTTGTAGTAGATGCAACAAAAGATTTATTACTTAATGTATTAAAATATAAACCATTTTTAATTAAGCCTAATCATCATGAACTAGGAGAAATGTTCAATGTGGAACTAAAGAATAAAGAAGAAATAATTATATATGCTAAAAAATTACAAGAAATTGGTGCAAGAAATGTAATTATTTCAATGGCTGGTGATGGAGCAATACTAATTGAAGAAAATGGTGAAATAACTATAAGTGACACACCTAAGGGAACATTGGTTAATTCAGTAGGAGCTGGAGATTCAATGGTTGGTGGATTCTTAGCTGGTATAGCTGAAGATAAAAATATTAAGGAAGCTTTTAAAATGGGAGTAGCTACAGGTAGTGCTTCAGCGTTTTCAGAAGGCTTGGCAACAAAAGATAAAGTGGAAGAATTGTTAAAACAATTATAGAAGGAGAAATAAATAATGAGAATAGTAGATTTATTGCATGAACAAGGAATAGATTTAAACTTTAATCCTAAAAACAAAGCAGAAGCTATTGATATGCTTATAGATTTGATGGATAAAACAGGTAACTTAAATGATAAACAAGGATATAAAGAAGCTATATTAGCAAGAGAAGATTTAAGCACTACAGGAATTGGTGACGGTATTGCTATACCTCATGGTAAGACAAAAGCTGTAAAAAATGCTTCATTAGCAGCAGCTGTAAGTAAAGAAGGCGTTGATTATGATGCTCTTGATGGAATGCCTTCACATTTATTCTTTATGATAGCAGCACCAGAAGGTGAAAATGAAGTTCACTTAGAGGTATTAGCAAGACTTTCAACTATATTAATGGATGAAGAATTTAGAAAGACATTAATTAATGCAAAGGATAAAAAAGAGTTCTTAAATCTTATAGATAAAAAAGAAAAAGAAAAATTCCCAGATGAGCAAAAAGAAGAAGTAGAAGCTGCTGACGATTCAAGAAAAGGCTATAAAGTATTAGCTGTAACTGCATGTCCAACTGGTATTGCACATACTTATATGGCAGCAGAAAGCTTAAATGGAAAAGCTGAAGAAATGGGTATATCTATAAAAGTTGAAACAAATGGTTCGGGTGGAGCCAAGAATGTTTTAACAAAAGAAGACATTGAAAATTGTGAAGCTATCATTGTGGCAGCAGATAAAAAGGTAGATATGGCTAGATTTGATGGAAAAAAAGTAATTCAAACTAAGGTTGCTGATGGTATTCATAAAGCAGAAGAGTTAATAAGTAGAGCTGCCAAAGGAGATGCGCCTATTTATCATCATGCAGGTGGTAGCAGTGAGGATGAAGAGTCAGCAGAAAAAGAAAGTTTTGGACGTCAGATTTATAAACACTTAATGAATGGTGTTTCACATATGCTTCCATTTGTTATTGGAGGAGGTATATTAATAGCCTTAGCATTCTTATTTGATGATTATAATATAAATCCAGCTAACTTTGGAAAGAATACACCGTTAGCAGCAGTTCTTAAAACAATAGGTGAGACATCATTTAACTTTATGTTACCTGTTTTAGCAGGGTATATATCAATGAGTATTGCAGATAGACCAGGATTAGCAGCTGGTTTCGTTGGTGGAGCATTAGCAAATTCAGGTATTACCATAGCAAGTGCATTTGATTCTAATATATCTGTTGTTAGTGGTGGATTTTTAGGTGCTTTATTTGCAGGGTTCTTAGCAGGATATCTTGTACTTGGAATTAAGAAAGTATTAAGTTTCTTACCACAATCTTTAGAAGGATTAAAGCCTACATTATTATATCCTTTATTAGGAATTGGTTTAGTTGGTGCAATTTTATTATTTGTAAATCCATTCTTTGGAACAATTAATACAGGAATAACAAATGTGTTAAATTCAATGGGAGGAACAAGTAGAGTTCTTTTAGGTATGGTTGTAGCTGGTATGATGGCTATAGATATGGGTGGTCCATTCAATAAAGCAGCATACGTTTTTGGTACAGCGTCACTGGCATCAGGAAACTTTGAAGTTATGGCAGCAGTTATGGCAGGAGGAATGGTTCCACCATTAGCAATTGCATTAGCATCAGTAGTTTTCAGAAATAAATTTACTAAAAAAGATAGAGATGCAGCAGTAACTAATTTTGTAATGGGATTATCATTTATTACAGAAGGTGCAATACCATTTGCAGCGGCAGATCCATTAAGAGTAATACCTTCAGCGGTAATTGGTTCAGCAACAGCAGGGGCATTATCTATGTTCTTTAATTGTACACTTAGAGCTCCTCATGGTGGTATATTTGTATTACCTGTAATAGGGAAACCATTTATGTATCTATTATCAGTAGTAATAGGAACAATAGTAGGTGCTATACTTCTTGGAATATTAAGAAAACCAGTTGAGGAAAAAGCAAAATAATATATAAAAAAGGCAGAAAGTCTAAAAAGATTTTCTGCTTTTTTATATATTTTCATATTCCTTAAAATATAAAGAATAAAAATTATCAAATCCTCCAATAATATATTTAGATTAATTTTAGGAGGAATATTATGGATTTAAAGGATAGTAATACAAAGATAAACTTAATGAGAGCTTTTGCTGGTGAAAGTCAAGCAAGAAACCGATATACTATAGCTGCTGAAGCAGCAGAGAAGCAAGGAATGCATATAATAAAGGATTTATTTATTTATACAGCTAATCAAGAAAAAGCTCATGCAGAAGTATTTTATAGAGCACTTAAGAGTTGTAACAGTGAAAATGTTAATATAGAAGGTGGATATCCAGTTTCATATTATGATGATATAGCAAAGCTTTTAAGAGCCGCAGAGCATGGAGAATTTCAAGAGTATGATGATGTGTATCCAAATTTCGCCAAAGTGGCAAAAGAAGAAGGTTTCATAGCAATAAGCAATACATTTAAGAATATTGCAGAAGTTGAAAAGAAGCACGGAGAGAGATTTGGTAAATATGCTGATATGATTGAAAAAGATACTTTATACAATAGAGAAGAAGAGACAATTTGGATGTGTACAAATTGTGGATATATATATGAAGGAAAGTCAGCACCAAATGCATGCCCTGTTTGCTCTTATCCTAAAGGATATTTTATTGAATTTGAAGAAAGTCCATTTGAATAAATTGTATCAAACTATTGTGAATTTATAAAAAATAAAAAAAGCTGGATAATCCAGCTTTTTTATTTTTCAGTACCGTCTATTAATCTTTTGATATTAGCTCTATGTCTCCAAAATACTAAAACACATGCAAATAGTGTTGCACTCACTAAATACTTATCATAGCCAAAAAGTAAAGTTGTGACAAATAATGTAACACCAGCACTTAATGAACGAATAGATACTACTTTTGTAAATAGCTTTAATCCAAAGAAGACTATTGCTGTTACAATAAAGGTTTTTGGTACTATAAACATAAATGCAGCAGCAGAAGTTGCAACTCCCTTTCCACCTTTAAATTTTAAAAATATAGTATAGTTATGTCCCAATATTGCTGCAACAGCAACTAAAGCTAATGCAATACTTTTATTACTTTTTAAAAGTCCTAAATATAAGAATAAATATGTTACTAGTACAGGTACTATTGCTTTAAGCATATCACATATAGCTGTAATTTTAGATAGTTTTTTACCTGCAATTCTTCCAACATTGGTAGCTCCAATGTTTCCACTACCAAATTCTCTAATATCCTTGTTAAATTTCTTTTTAACTATTATATATCCTGTAGGTATAGAACCCATTAGATAAGAAAAAATAACTAATAAAGCTAACATAAATATCTCCTTTTCATATATTACATACATTATAATATTTTACATTTGAAAATTATGCAAGAGATATTTATTTTAAAGTAGCATATTTATGTTGATTTACCATAAATAATGAAATAATATAAAAATACTAATGGAAAAAAGAGGTGAGAAATTGCTGAAGTTAGATTGTGTTTTGGAAGAAGTAATATTTATTGATATAGAAAATATGGGAAGCTGGAAGAAGGTAGAGGTCCTTAAGTATAAAGCAGCAACAATGGAACCGGAAAAGGAAATCTTTTCTTTTAAGGATGGAGCTAGTGAGGAAAATAAAAGGTTTAAAGAATTTATAGAACAATATCCAGTAATTTATTATGATCAGGATAATATTTCATTTAAAGATTATGGATGTACTAATGAATTATTAAACTTAATTGAATTGGCAGCAATATTAGAACCTTATATGAAATCTTTTTACTTAAAGGATATTTTAAAGGAAATATCAACCTTAGAAGAAAGTGAAAAAATGAAAAAAACTAAGCAGATGGTTATTGCTTTAAATTGCCTTTTAAGTAGGTTGTGGATTAGGGAGGAAAATGTTCCACTAAAGAATAGATTGTATGAGCAGTTAAAAAGGGAAAATATTCATTGGATTTGGCAAAAATATTTAATTTCGCCGCCTTTGTTTTCTACAGAATTATATAACTATATAAAACTTGAAGGGAAAAGAGAATCAGTTAATAAAAGAATTGACCATAAAGCTCTGTCTAGCTATGAGTTGCTTTTAAGAAATGAAGAGCTATGGAGTAGTGAAGGTTTTAAATATGTATATAGACCAGAACAAGAAAACATATCTAAAAAGATAAGAGAGAATTTCCAAAAGGGAGAAAGAATCTTTATTGAAGCTCCTACAGGAAGTGGAAAGAGTTTTGCTTATATACTGACAGCTGCAATATGCTCATATGAAAATTCAAGGAATAAAAACAAAGAAGGTAGTAATTTTATTATTTCTACAGATACAAAAGAATTACAAAATCAACTTATAGAAAAAGATATTCCTAAGCTTTTAAAAACATTAAATTTACATAATACAGTAAAATATGGTTCCATTAAAGGAAAGAAAAACTATTTGTGTATAGAAAGACTAAGGAAATGTGAGAAAATTCAAGGGAAGTTAGTATATATTTTTCTTAAGAGGCTTGTGGAAAATGGGGAATATGGTGATATTGAAAATATAAATTATTGGGCATACTCATATTTTGAAATTGAAAAATATCTTGATGAAGTAAATTGCGATAGTGATGAATGTAATTTAGGGAAGTGTAATAAGCCGTGCTATTTACGAAAAAGATATAATGAGTTGCCACAGGAAAATATTACAGTAGTAAATCATTCATTATTAGCCAGTTGGCCTTATGAAGAAAAAAGAGAAATTAATAATGTAATCATAGATGAAGCACATAATCTTATGGAAAAAGCTTATGATTTTTTTGCTGAGGAATTTAATGCCAGTGAGATCATAAGGTTATTAAAGCTTGTAGATGAAGGAAAGCCTTCAATTATATTTATATTAAAGAAGCTTAATGCCAACTATGGATATAGGGAGCAAGTTGATGCCATAAGTATTAAAAATAAAACAGTAGAAATTCAATTTAATATAAACAATATGTTTAATGAAATAAGGAGGTTAAAGCTTAAAGATAAGGAATATGATTTTTCTGATGAAATAAATAATTGTGAATATGAGCATAAAGCTTTTTTGAATAGTTTAAGAGAACCTCTTCAGACGCTAAAAAATAGTATTTATGGATTGCATAGAGTTATTAATAAAAATTTAGAGGATATTGTAGGTGATAATAAGGACAAGAGTTCCGAATACAATTTTATAAATAACTATATTGCAAAATTAAAAGGAGCTTATGACACAGTTGATAAGTTTTTATCAATAGATAGGGAAAATGCAAGAATTATTAATATAAGTAATGAATATGCTAATTTTATTTTAAGAAATGTTCCATTAAGTGTTGGGGATCTTATAAATGAAAGGATTCTTAACAATGCTAAAAGCGTAGCTTTTTTATCAGCAACTCTTAGGATAAATAACTCTTATAAAAGTATAAAAGAAATTTTAGAGCAAAGAGAGGCCAATGAATATACGGTAAATCCTGTATTTAATCTTAAGAAGAGAACTAAAGTATTTATTGCTGAAGATATTGGTGATTATAGACAGAAGAGTTATGTGGAAAAAGGTGCTTCTTTGATTTTTGAAATATCCAAGGCGTTGTCAGGACATATGCTTGTATTATTTAATAATAATAATAGAAGGGATGCTTTTAAAAGGGAATTGGAAAAAAAGATAGTTGGGGCTGATATAGAAATACATACTAGTAAAAAAGCAATACATCTTTTGAAAGATAGAGAAAGAAAGGTAATATTATTAGGAAGTAAAAGTTTCTTTGAAGGTATAGATCTTCCAGGTGATAGCTTAGCTTGTGTAATTTTTGACAAAGTACCAAATGTAAATCCAAAGGATCCTTTGTTTAAAGCTTTAAAAGCTTATAGGAATGTTAATTATAAAGAATATAACTACTCTAAGGTAAGTATTAGAATGAAACAGGGGTATGGAAGGTTAGTAAGAAGCATATATGACTATGGCTATTTTATAATTCTTGATGGAGGAAATAATAGATATACCATAAATTCCATTGAAAAAGATTTAAATGGACCTAATATAAAAAATATACCATCAAATGAAATAATATCATCCATAGGAAGAGATATATCCATATGGCAGCAGGAAAATCTAAGAATGCTTTTAAAAGATATGAAGAGGGAAGAAATAGCTAAAAACTTTAATGGTATTGCAAAATGTAATTCGTTATTTTGGGAAGTAAGTAATGAGAAAGAAAATGTTTTAAATTTTAAAAATATAAAGAACCAAGTGAAGGTGACATTTTATTAAAATTATTTAATATTTTATATTAAATAATTTTATTTTTTACATAATGTTAAATATGATTTAAAATAAGTTACTAAATATAAAAACAATCAAGTTGGAAAATATAACGAAAAAGAAATATGTTACATAAATACGAAAATGAGTTGACATTAGGTAGAGAAATGTCGTATCCTGAGTATTGTGCGAAAGATTAGTGGTGGTTAAAAAATGTTCGTACAAGTAACATAAAAAAAGTAAATAAAGCATGAGGTGAATTATCAATGGGAATAAAACTAGAAAATCTAGTTGTAAAATTTGGTGACTTTAAGGCTATTAATAACGTTACTTTACAAATTCCAAAAGGAAAGTTAGTTTCGTTACTAGGCCCATCAGGTTCTGGGAAATCAACAACACTTTTTACTATTTCAGGAATACACAAAGTACATAGTGGAAAGATATTCTTTGGAGACAAGGATGTTACAGGATTAGAACCAGAACAATTAGGAATAGGATTAGTTTTTCAAAACTATGCACTTTATCCACATATGACTGTTAGAGAAAATATCATGTTCCCTTTAAAGAATCTTAAGTGGGACAAGAAAAAAGCAGCTGAAAGAGTTGAAGAAGTTGCAAAAATAGTTAAGATTGCAGATCAACTAGATAAAAAGCCAGCACAACTTTCAGGTGGACAGCAACAAAGAGTTGCTATTGCAAGAGCTTTAGCTAAAAAGCCAGACATATTATTATTGGACGAGCCTTTATCAAACTTAGATACAAAGCTAAGAGTTGAAACAAGACAAGAAATAAGAAGAATTCAAAAAGAAACAGGGGTTACAGCTATATTTGTAACACATGATCAAGAAGAAGCAATGTGTATTTCAGATGAGATTGTCTTAATGAAAGATGGTGCTATACAACAAATATCATCACCAAGCGATATATACATGAATCCTTGCAATAAGTTTGTTGCTTCATTTATAGGAAGTCCAGAAATGAACTTCATAGAATTAAATGTTGAAAATGGAATTGCAAAGGTAGATTCTCTTGAAGTAAACAACTTACCATTAGATAAAAAGAATGTTTTAATGGGAGTTAGAGCAGAAGATTTCGAAGTAGCAGAAAGCGGTTTAAAGACAATTGTAAAAACTGTTGAAATATTAGGAAGAGAAAGATTACTTACTCTTACTCATAATGAAACGGAATACAAAATGCTTGTAGAAAAAGAATTTGAAATTGAAGAAGGAAATGAATTGATAGTTAGACCTAAGCTTGGTAAGAGTTATGTGTTTGACGCTGAAAGCGAGGCGTTTATAACAAAATGCTAAAGAAAAATTGCAAAGGATATATATATTTATTACCAGCGCTTATATTATTAGGCGTATTTGTATTTTATCCAATAATTTATACTATAATCTTCAGTTTTGATGAAACAAAGGCAGCAGGATTCCAGTTTGGTTTTGGTACATATCAATACTTGTTTAGTGACAAAAGATTTATTCAGTCATTATTAAACACTGTAATTTATGCAGTAGTTGTTCCATTTTCATCAGTATTTATTTCTTTAATTCTTGCTAATACATTAGCAAACTTAAAAAACCAAACTGTAAGAGGATTTTTCCAAAGTGTTTATTTCCTGCCATATGTAACTTCAGTAGTAGCAATTGGATTAGTATGGTCATGGTTATTTAATAGTGAATATGGAATAATTAACTACTTATTAGGACTTTTAGGAGTTGATAAAATCAACTGGCTTAATGATCCTAAGTATGCTATGACAGCGTTAATTATTTTTGCAGTATGGAAGAGTTTAGCATTCAATACATTAATATTGACTACTGGTATTGCGTCAATTAATCCACAATACTACCAAGCTGCTAAAATTGACCAAGCTAAGGGAAGTACAATTTTTAGAAAGATAACAATTCCTCTAGTATCACCGATGATAGCATATACATATATGATTAGCTTAATAGCTTCATTTAAGGTTTATACAGAAGTATATGTTCTATTTGGAGGAAGAACTCTAGATGGAAAAGTATCTACAATTGTAAGATATATAATTGATAGATTCTATGGAGATCAAGATTTCCCACTTGCATTTGCAGCATCAGTTATATTATTACTGATTATATTAACAGTTACTATGGTACAAAAAGTAGTAACACGTAATAAGATTCACTATTAAGGAGTGCAGAAATGAACCAAAAAAATAATTTTAGAGTAGCTATAAAATATTTTCTACTAGTTATTTTTGCTATAATAACTGTATTTCCGTTTTACTGGATGATTTCATCATCATTAAAGTCAGGATTTGAAGTTATTCAGACACCACCAACAATGCTACCGGAGAAAGTAATGTGGTCTAACTATAGCACTGCATTTAGCATGGCTCCATTTGGAAGATATTTTATAAATACAATTATAGTAACAGCATTAAGTATAATAAGTACAGTAGTGATTTCTATCTTATCAGCATTTGCTTTCTCTCATTTAGAGTTTAAAGGTAGAGATTTAATATTTTCAATATTTATTGCATCAATGATGATTCCAGGGGAAGTTTTAATAGTTAATAACTTTAAAACTATATCTAATTTAGGAATGATTGATACATATACATCATTATTTATACCTTATGCGGCAAGCGTGCTATATATATATATGTTAAGAGAGTTCTTCTTAACAGTACCAAAGCCGCTTTATTATGCAGCTAAAATCGATGGAGCAGGAGATTGGAAATTCTTGTGGAAAGTTTTAGTGCCAATTGCAAAACCATCAATAATAACTATATCTATATTGGTTGGAATTAATTCTTGGAATGCTTTCCTATGGCCATTATTAGTTACTAATAATGAAAATATGAGAGTTCTTGCAACTGGTCTTACAGCATTCCAATCAGATGCAGGTAACCAATATGAATTATTAATGGCAGCATCATCTATAATAACAGTTCCAATTGTAGGTGTTTATGTATTCTTACATAAGAAAATTATGAATGGTATTTCATTAGGTGGAACAAAGGGTTAAGATATTTAGAGTGAGGTTCATAGCCTCTCTCTTTATATAAATATATATAAATATTATTACAGAGGTGACTTTAATGAAAAAAAGACTTTTAGCAACTTTACTTTCTAGTACACTAGTGATGACATCATTAGCTGGATGTTCTAGTAAATCAGAAAATGGTGATATGGTTACAGAATTAACTAAACCAATTACAATTGAAATGTGGCATTATATGAATGGGGGACAAGCTGAGGTATTAAATGAAATAATTGAAGATTTTAATGCAACAAATGATAAAGGAATTACAGTAAACGCCATTAGCCAAGGATCTATTGTAGACCTTAACAAAAAAGTAATTTCAGCAGCACAATCAAATAGTTTACCAGCTATTATAAATGTTTATCCAGACGTAGCTACTGGATTGATAGAAGACAAGAAGTTAGTTAATTTATCTTCATTTATCAATGATAAAAATGTTGGTATGGCTGATGAAATGGATGATTTTGTAGATACTTTCATTGAAGAAACATCTCAATGGGGTGAAGGAGAAGTTTATGGACTTCCAATGACTAAATCAACAGAAGTATTATATGTTAACAAAAACATGTTAGAAAGCTTAGGTTATACTTTAGAAGATTTAGAAGACTTAACTTTTGAAAAGTTAGCAGAAATATCTAATAAAGCTGTTACAGAATTAGGTGTAGCAGGATTTGGTTTTGACTCTTCTTCAAATGCTTTTATTTCATCATTAAAAATGGATGGACTTGATTTTGTTGACTCAAAAGGTACTATTAATGTTGATAATGAATGGGTTAGAGAATATATGACATTCTTCCAAAAACAAGCAGAAAGTGGAGCTTTCAGAATTGCTGGGGAAGATAAATTCCTTTCAAATCCTTTTGTTAATCAAAAAATGTTATGTTACCAAGGTTCTTCAGCAGGATATGCATACTTAAACAATGATGGAGCTTTTGAAATTGCTGTTGTAGAAGTACCTGTATTTGAAGGAAAAGATAAAGCAGTTATGCAACAAGGAGCTTCATTATTTGTAACTAACAATGTAAGTGCAGAAGCTCAATATGCTGCTTACGAGTTTGTAAAGTTTGCAACAAATGCAGAAAATACTGCTAAATTTGCAACTGCTACAGGATATCTTCCAGTAAGAAAATCAGCAATTGAAACAGAAATAGTTAAAAATATTTTAAATGATGAAACTTCATTATACAGCCAAGTATACAATGTAGCTCAAAAATCACTTCCATATGCATACTATACACCAGCTATAAACAACGCTCAATCAGCAAGAACAGTAGCTCAAGAAAAGTATGAAGCGTTCATGTCAGGAAGCATTACAGATGTTGAAGTTTTAGTTGATGATATAGTATCACAAGTTCAAACATCAATAGGACGTAACTAATAATATTTATATAAAAATATTGCCTACCTAGTTTCCTAGGTAGGTTTTTTCTTGAATTTAAATAGAAATTTGATATAATAATATGTTAAGTATTATAATAATGCTTAACATAAAATAATAATGGAGAGTATAGCTTATGAAAAAAATATTAATCAAGAATATTTTAGAAAAAATAGAAGAATTCGATAAAATAGCGATATTTAGACATGTATTTCCTGATCCAGATTCATATGGTTCACAAAATGGATTAAAAAGTATAATAGAAAGTACATATCCAGATAAGAAGGTATATTTGTTAGGAGAACATTTAGAAAAATTAGGATATATTGGAACTATGGATGAAAGTGTTGTATGTGATAAAGATACTTTGGCTATTATTGTGGATGTGTCTAATAAAGAAAGAGTAGATAATCAAAGCTTTATGGATTGTGGTTATATAATAAAAATTGATCATCATAAACCTTTTGATGCTCCTTTTGAAGATTTAACATGGGTAGATACTGAATATTCATCATGCAGTGAAATGATATTAGATTTTTACTTAGCAAATAGTGATAGATTAAAGATTGAATATAATGGTAGAAAAGCATTATATACAGGTATTATTGGCGATACAGGAAGATTTGCCTATGTAGATAATCCAACAGAGCTGTTTAAAAAACTGCCAAAAATAACTTTTGATTTACAAACAAAAGATATTTATGCAAATCTTTATAGAAGAAAAGAAGAAGAACTAAAGTTTTTAGGTTTTATTTATAGTAATTATGAAAAAACAGAAAATGGAGTGGCATATTTAAAAATTACTTATGATAATGTAGTTAAATATGGATTAACTCCAATGAAAGCAGCTAGAATGGTTAATGCTTTGCAAGATACAGCTGGTATAATAAACTGGCACTTCTTTGCTGAAAAAGAAGATGGAAGTATCTTTTGTGAATTTAGATCTAATGGACCTAGAGTAAATGATATTGCTTTTAAATATGGCGGTGGTGGACATATGTTAGCTGCTGGTGCTTCAGTTTCATCTTGGAATGTTGTAGATAATATAATAAAAGATATGGATGATAATTGTAAAGAATACAATAAATAATTTAAAAATAGGAAGTTTTATGCATAAAAAAGCATAAAGCTTCTTTTTTTTTAGAAGAATTTAGTATATTATGTAATTGTAACTAAAAATAACCATTGATGTTAAAGTTAGTAAAAGTGTGAATAGAGGGGGAGAAAAGAATATTATGGCAAGATTTACATTACCAAGAGATATTTATCATGGAAAAGGTTCATTAGAAGTTTTAAAGACTCTTAAGGCTAAAAAAGCTATTGTTGTAGTTGGTGGAGGTTCAATGAAGAGGTTTGGCTTCTTAGATAAAGTAGAAAGCTATTTAAAAGAAGCTGGAATGGAAGTTGCTTTATTTGAAGGTGTTGAACCAGATCCTTCAGTGGAAACAGTTATGAAGGGTGCAGAAATGATGAGAGATTTTGAACCAGATTTAATTGTTGCTATGGGAGGTGGTTCTCCAATAGATGCAGCCAAAGCAATGTGGATTTTTTATGAATATCCTAATTTTACATTTGAAGAAGCAGTGGTACCTTTTGGACTTCCTGAACTTAGACAAAAGGCTAAATTTGTGGCAATACCATCAACTTCAGGTACAGCTACAGAAGTAACAGCGTTTTCTGTAATCACTGATTATAAGGCTAAAATAAAATATCCTATAGCTGATTTTAATATAACTCCAGATATTGCAATTATTGATCCAGATTTAGCACAGACAATGCCAGCTAAGTTAGTAGCACATACAGGAATGGATGCACTTACTCATGCAATAGAAGCTTATACTGCATCTTTAAGATCTAATTTTACTGATCCTTTAGCTCTAAAAGCTATATCAATGATTAATGAAAATTTAATAGAATCTTATAAAGAAAATAAAGAATGTAGAGAATTAATGCATGAAGCACAATGTCTTGCAGGAATGGCATTTAGTAATGCGTTACTTGGAATAGTTCATTCAATGGCACATAAAGTTGGAGCAGTATTCCACATTTCTCACGGATGTGCTAATGCTATTTTCTTACCGTATGTAATCCAATATAATAGAAAAACTTGTGAAGATAGATATGCAGATATTGCAGAAGTATTAGGAGTAAAAGGTAAAGATAATAAAGAATCTACAGATTTATTAATAAATAAGATAAGAGAATTTAATAAAGAGCTAGGTATACCTACATCTATGAAAGAATATGGAATCACTGAAGAGGATTTTACTTCAAATGTTAAGTTTATAGCTCATAATGCTGTTCTTGATGCATGTACATCATCAAATCCTCGAACAATTGATGATGAGACAATGGAAAAACTGTTAGTTTGCACATACTACGGAAATGATGTTGAACTATAGTTTTATTTAAACTAGATATTTAAGAATTATTAAGGAAGTGAAACAATGTATAAAATAACAGACAAAAGATATCTTACTGAAAATATATACTTAATGGATATAGAAGCACCTAGGGTTGCGAGAGCAGCAAAACCAGGGCAATTTATAATCATAAGAAATGATAAAAAAGGAGAAAGAATTCCATTAACAATTGCTGATTATGATAAGGAAAAGGGTACTGTAACTATCGTGTTTCAAACTGTAGGTGCTGCAACAAGAGAATTGGCACAATATGAAATAGGTGATTATGTAGAGGATTTTGCTGGACCTCTAGGGCAACCAAGTGAGATGATAAATGAGGATATTGATAGTCTTAAAGGACAGAATATTTTATTTGTTGCTGGAGGCGTAGGAGCAGCCCCAGTATATCCACAAGTTAAGTGGCTTTATGAGCAAGGAATAAAAGCAGATGTGATTATTGGAGCAAGAACAAAAGATCTTATTATTTTAGAAGACGAAATGAAAAAGGTTGCAGGAAATCTTTATGTATCCACTGATGATGGTAGTTATGGATTTAATGGAAGAGTTACAGATATGCTAAATCATTTAGTGAATAATGAAAATAAAAAATATGATCATGCCATAGTAATTGGACCAATGATTATGATGAAATTTATGTCCAAGCTTACAAAAGAGTTAAATATAAAAACTACAGTAAGCTTAAACCCAATAATGGTTGATGGCACAGGTATGTGTGGAGCATGTAGAGTGACTGTAGGTGGAAATGTAAAATTTGCTTGTGTTGATGGGCCTGAATTTGATGGTCATTTAGTAAATTTTGATGAATCCATGAGAAGACAAGCTCTTTATAAAACTGAGGAAGGAAGAGCTTTACTTAGAGTGGAGGAAGGAACTACTCATAAACATGGAGGCTGTGGCTGTGGAGGTGAAAAATAATGGAATTAGCAGATAGAATGAAAAGAGTGGCAGTTACTGAACAGGATCCTGTGGAAAGAGCTAAAAATTTTAAGGAAGTATGCTTAGGTTATGATAATGAAAGAGCTGTTAAAGAAGCATCAAGATGTCTTCATTGTAAAAATCCTAAATGTGTAGAAGGATGTCCTGTATCAATAAATATACCAGAGTTTATCAGCCATATTAAGGAAAATGATATTGAAGGTGCTGCTAAAGAAATTGCTAAATATAGCTCACTTCCAGCTGTATGTGGAAGAGTATGTCCACAAGAGAGTCAATGTGAAGGGAAATGTGTATTAGGAATTAAAGGTGAACCAATAGCCATAGGAAAGCTAGAAAAATATGCAGCAGATTGGGCAAGAGAAAATAATGTTGATGTATCTTTTAAAGAAGAGTCCAATAATATAAAGGTAGCTATAATTGGATCAGGTCCAGCAGGGCTTACTTGCGCTGGTGATTTAGCTAAAAAAGGTTATGATGTTACCATATTTGAAGCACTTCATGAACCAGGGGGAGTACTTGTATATGGAATTCCAGAATTTAGACTTCCTAAGGAAGAAGTAGTTAAAGCTGAAATTGATAATATTAAAAAATTAGGTGTTAAGATAGAAACAAACGTTATTGTAGGTAGAACCATAACTATAGATGAAATCTTAAATGATGAAGGATTTAAGGCAGTATTTATTGGTTCAGGTGCTGGGCTACCAAAGTTTATGGGGATACCAGGGGAAAATGCCAATGGAGTATTTTCAGCTAATGAATTTTTAACAAGAGTAAATTTGATGAAAGCATTTAAGGAAGACTATGATACTCCTGTAAAAGTTGGTAAAAGAGTTGCCATAGTAGGTGGTGGAAATGTTGCTATGGATGCAGCAAGAACAGCATTAAGATTAGGTGCTGAATCTCATATAGTATATAGAAGAAGTGAATCAGAGCTTCCAGCAAGACAAGAAGAAGTACATCATGCTAAAGAAGAAGGTGTGGTTTTTGATATACTTACTAATCCTGTGGAAATATTAAGTGATGAAAATGGATGGGTAAAGGGAATCAAGTGTGTAAAGATGGAGCTAGGAGAAGCAGATGATTCAGGAAGGAGAAGACCTGTACCGGTTGAAGGTTCAGAATTTGTTATGGACGTAGACACAGTAATAATGTCTCTTGGAACATCACCAAATCCGCTTATTTCATCAACAACTGATGGATTAGAAACCAATAAGTGGAAGTGTCTTATTGCTGATGAAGAAACAGGTCTTACTACTAAAGAAGGAGTTTATGCAGGTGGAGATGCTGTTACCGGAGCTGCTACAGTTATACTTGCCATGGGAGCAGGGAAGAAGGCTGCTAAAGCTATAGATGAATACCTACAAGAAAAAATAACTAAATAATTGACAAGCTGTCTTTAAACCAATAGAATTATAATATAACCCCAAAGGTTCTTTGGGGTTTTTATCATACATATGAGATTAAAGCAGGTGAGAAAATGATTTTAACAAAAGTGCAAAGTAGATTTGTTAATAGTAAGTCAGTTGGATTTACATTATTAAAGGGGAAAAAGAATACAGGAAAGACTATGGCTTCAATAAAGAGAGCTATAAACTTAGAAAATAATTATTGTATTTACCCTGATGATAAGGTGCTTTACATTACTGAGGATAGAAAGAATGAAATTGAAAAAATATATAATAAAGAATTTGAAAAGAATAAAAATTATTCTTTATTTTCAGTTGGAAAAAAAAGAGTGGAATTTTTATCTCTTACCGAAATAATATCTATGTATGCTAAAGGTTATTATAATGGAAAGAGGATTAAACTTATTTCTGATGAAGAAGCTTTTCAAATATTAAAAGGTGAAAGCTTTAATGAACTATACAATGAGTATTCTAAAAAATCAAAGCTTCTTTCTAAAATGGATATTAGAGAAATTTTTGATGAAATATTATGGATAAAATCTTGTGGTTTTACCATTGAAGAATATCAAAATGCCATTAGAAAAGGCAGAAAGAGAATAATTAGAAAATGTTCTTTTTCAAGAGAGTATTTATACAGCCTTATGGAGGTATATAATGCCCAACTTATGGATATGGGATATAAGGATAAGTATGATGATGTACTTTCAGCAATTAAATATGCTAGAAAACATAATCATAAATATTCTCATATAATTTTTGAAGAAATTCAAAACTATACAAGAGCTGAAATAGAACTTGTAAAAGAATTGTCAAATAAAGAGAAATATTCTTCTGTAATTTTTACTGTAGGTGACAGTTTAGAAGCTAGAGAGAACTTATGGCTTGTAAAAGGTAGAAAGTTAAAGGAATTAGGTGCTGATTTTAAAGGAAAGACATTTAATTTTAAAACAGTTTATGAGGCAAGTAAAAAGGAAACAGTAGCATATATGAATGAATATAAATATTTAAATTTAAAAAATAAAAGTATTTTAGAGTTTAAAGTAGATGATAGCTCTATAGAAAAAGAAATATATTTAAATGAAGAAAATATAGATGAAAAGAATTTGAAAGAAATACCAGTGTATAATGAGATAGCTGCTGGGCAGCCTATTGAAATAAATGATGAAAAACAGGAAAACTTCTATTTACCAAAAGAGTGGGTAGATAAAAACAACGAGAATTTCATACTAAAGATAAAAGGGGATAGTATGATTGAAAAAAATATTGATAATGGTGACTTGGTAGTTATTAGAAGACAAAATACTGCATATCAAAATGATATTGTTGCTATTAGCCTTAATGGAGAAGCTACACTTAAAATATTAAAGTATAATGATGGTATTCCTACTTTAATGCCAGCCAATGCTTTATATAGTCCTATTTCGCTAATAGGAAAAGAAGCAGAAATTTTAGGTGTAGCAATTGGAGTAATTAAGAAAAATTAAGAATTATGAATGATGAATGATGAATTAAGGTTGAAAGCCCTTAGGGACTTTCTTGAATAAATATATATATATAAATGTTTGAAACTCTGTAAGAGTTTCTTCCTTCATTCTTAATTCATCATCCATAATTCATCATTAATTAAGGGGGCTTTTAATATGATAACTGAGAATATGAGAGGTTTAATTAAAAATGGAGCTACAATAAGAGCTATGTTTGAAGAGGGAAAAGAATTAGCTAGAAAGTATGGTAAGGAAAATGTTTATGATTTTAGCTTAGGTAACCCAAATGTAGAGACACCTGAAGAAATAAAGAAGCTTATATGTGAAATTGTAAGTGAGGAAGATTCATTAAATCTTCATGGATATATGAGTAATTCAGGTTATGAGGATGTAAGAAAAACAATTGCAAATAGCATAAATAAAAAATATGAGTTGAATATTGATGAACAAAGCATAGTGATGACTTGTGGTGCTGCAGGAGGGCTTAATATAATCTTTAAGAGTATTTTAGAAGAAGGTGATGAAGTTATAGTGTTTGCACCTTTCTTTGGAGAATACAGTAATTACATTAAGAATTTTAATGGCAAGGAAGTCATTGCTAGTACAGAAGAAAATACTTTTTTGCCAGATGTTGAAGATCTAAAGAGAAATATCACTGAAAGAACAAAAGCAGTTATTATTAATTCTCCTAATAATCCTACTGGAGTAGTTTATAGTAGTAAAGTTATAGAGGATATATGTTTTGTATTAAAGCAAAAACAGTTAGAGTATAATAATGACATTTATCTTATTGCTGATGAGCCATATAGAGAACTTGTTTATGATGATACTGATGTTCCGTATATATTCAATTATTATGATAATTCATTTGTATGTTATTCCTATAGTAAATCACTATCATTACCTGGTGAAAGAATAGGATATGTGGCAATAAATAATAATATGAATGATTTTGAAGAAATGACAGCAGCATTAAGTATTGCAAATAGAATTTTAGGTTTTGTTAATGCACCATCATTATTTCAAAAAGTAATTAAAAAATCTTTAAATTTAGAGGTGGATGTAAATATTTATAAAAGAAATAGAGATTTGATTTATAATCATTTAATTCATCTTGGAATTAAATGTGAAAAACCTCAAGGAGCATTTTACTTATTTCCTAAATGTCCAATAGAAGATGATAAGAAATTCTGTGAAGAAGCAAAGAAGTTTAATATATTACTAGTTCCAGGATCAGTATTTAAAAAGCCGGGATATTTTAGATTAGCTTATTGTGTATCTTATGAGACAATAGTAAATTCATTGCCGGCTTTTAGTAAGCTTATGGAGCAATATAGACTATAAATATTTTTATATTAATCATTAGATATAATGTATGGGTACATTTTGTTTTAAACTAAATTATATGTTATATTTTTCATATAATAAATGTAGCAGGTGAGGAAAATGATAAAAAACATAAAAAAAGTTGCTGCAATACATGATATCTCAGGCCTTGGGAGATGTTCTCTTACTGCGGCTATACCAATACTATCTGTATTAGGGGTACAACCTTGCCCTTTTCCAACTGCAATACTATCATGTCAGACGGGCTATTCGAAATTTTCATTTTTAGATCTTACAGAAGAAATGATAAACTATAAAAATAGCTGGGATGAAATGGGGTTTGCGTTTGATGGGATATATAGTGGATTTTTAGGTTCTGAAAAGCAAATTGATATTGTAAAGGAATTTATAATAAGTCAAAATAGCTCCTTTGTATTAATAGATCCTGTAATGGGAGATGGTGGAAAGATTTATAAGACTTACACAGAGGTAATGTGCAGAAAGATGAAAGAACTTGTGGCATTAGCAACTGTCACTACACCTAATATTACGGAAGCGTGTATTCTTTCTGGTAAGGAATATAAAAATGGAGAATATTCTTTAGAAGAAATTGAAGAAATTGCTAAAGAAATATGTGCTTTAGGACCTAAAAAGGTTGTTATTACAGGTATTATAAAAGGAAATGAAATAATAAATTTTGCTTATGATATGGATGAAGACAAGAAGTATGTAATAGTTAATAATCATTCAGATAGATCATTTGGAGGAACAGGAGATATATTTGCTTCTATAATATGTGGCATGCTGATGACTGGAAGAGGCTTTGAAGAGGCCATAAAAACGGCTTCAGAATTTGTTTATAAAGCAATATGTTATTCTGCAACACAAAAAAATGATGTAAAGAATGGCGTTGTATTTGAACCAATATTAAAGGAGTTATTTATATGAGTAACAGGAACAGTAAAGTAAAAATATTAGCAATAGCAGCTCTTTTAGCGGCTATTATATGCAGTGCTACCACATCTTTTCATATTCCTGTAGGTGTAAATGGAGGATATGTACATGTGGGAGATGCCTTCATATATATGGCAGCATCTATATTACCACTACCTTATGCCATGATGGTAGCAGCTATAGGTGCAGGACTTGCAGACTTGCTCAGTGGTGCAGCTGTATGGGTGATACCAACAATCATTATAAAACCTATATTAGTATTGTTCTTCACAAGTAAAAATGAAAAGATATTATGCAAGAGGAATGTTTTAGCAGTTCTTCTAGCAGGTTTTACAGGAGTAATGTTGTATTGCTTAGCTGAATATATAATGTATGGCAATTTTATAGCTGCTTTTTATATGAACTTTATTACTTTAGTGCAACCGGTAGGAAGCGGAGTAGTATTTGTTATGGCAGCTTTATCACTAGATAAAGTGAAATTTAAAAACAAGGTTTCTTTAAAAGAAGCATAGATGGAGTGGATAAAAATGATGAATATATTATATACAATTGGAGATAGTTTATATATTAATATAACTAATAAATGCCCGTGTAGCTGTACTTTTTGTATTAGAAAAGAAATGGATGGACTTAAAGGAAGTGGAAGTCTTTGGCTTGATAGGGATCCTTCAGTTAGTGAAGTTATAGATGCGCTTAAGAAAAAAGAACTTGATTCATATAAGGAAGTGGTTTTTTGTGGATATGGAGAACCATTAGTTAGAATACATGAAGTGATAGAAGTGGCTAAATTTATTAAGTCACAATCTGATGTTAAAATCAGAATAAATACAACAGGTATTTCAGATTTGATTCATAATGAGGAAAATACAGCAAGATTGCTTGTTGGATGTATTGATGCAATTTCAATAAGTCTTAATGCACCAACGGCAGAGGAATATGTGAAAGTAACAAGACCAAAGTTCGGCACAGAAGCTTTCTATGCTATGATTGAATTTGCTAAGTATGTTAAAGAAAATATTGGTGATGTAGCTTTTTCAGTGGTTAATGTAATAAATGATGAACAAATTGAAAGGTGTAAGAGTTTAGCAGATGAAATGGGAATTCCTTTAAGAGTAAGAGAAAAAGAGGAATAGTAAAATTAAATAGAGCTATGAATAAAAATACTTGCTTTTGGGTAAAGTTTTAACAGGGGGAAAGGTTGCAAATAATAACCCCTTGTAATTGTTAGTAAAGTATGATAATATGTTAAAGGAAGTAATTTACTAATAGCTAAAAGATATAGAGTAGGGGTAAACGCCTGCTCTTTCTATTTTAACGCAACTACTTTTCTAGTTGCGTTTTTATGTACCTATGTTTAAATTGCGAAAAAACTGAATATTGAAAAGGAGGGTAAAAAATGAAAGTTAATGCCTTAGTGGAACAAATAGCTGAAATAGTTAAGCCAATAGCAGAAGAACTTAACTATGATATTTATCACATTGAATATGTGAAAGAAAGCGGAGAATATTATTTAAGAATATATATAGAAAAAGATGGAGGCGTTTCATTAAATGATTGTGAAGCACTTTCAAGAAGAGTAAGTGATGTATTAGATGAGAAGGATCCAATTACAGATGCATATTTCTTAGAAGTTTCATCTCCTGGATTAAACAGAACATTATTTACCAACGAACACTATACAAGATTTATAGGAAGTGAAGTCTTAGTAAAACTTGCTAAAGCCATTGAAGGAACTAAGACTATAAAAGGAATACTTAAGGAAAATAATGAGACTTCAATAACAGTTGAAGGAACTGAAGAAATAATCATTCCAAAAGATAAAATTAAGTCAGTAAACTTAGAAGGGGAAATATAATAAGGAGGGGAAATATAAATGAATCAAGAATTTATAGGTGCTCTTAAAGAGATAGTTAAAGATAAAGGAATTAGCGAAGATTTATTATTCGAAACAATTGAAGATGCATTAGTAGCAGCATACAAGAAAAATTATGCTGGACCAACTTCTTCAGCACAAAACGTAAAGGTAACAATTGATAGAGAAACTGGAGAAATCCATGTATATTCTCAAAAGGTAGTTGTTGAAGAAGTATTTGATGATGTAACAGAAATTGGACTTGAAGAAGCGCAAGCTATAAGACCAATCTACGATTTAGATGATGTAGTTGATTTCGAAGTTACACCAAAGAATTTTGGAAGAGTTGCAGCTCAGCTTGCTAAAGGTGTTGTAACACAAAGAATAAGAGAAGCAGAAAGAAGCATCATATATAACGAATATAAAGAGTTAGAATATGATATTATTGTTGGAACAGTTTTAAGACAAGATAAAGGCATGGTATTTGTTAATGTTGGTAAGTTAGAAACTGTAATAGGACCTAACGAGCAAATTCCAGGAGAAGAATATAGATTTAATGAAAAGGTAAAATTATATGTAGTTGAAGTTAAAAATACTTCAAAAGGTGCACAAGTTGTTGTATCAAGAACTCATCCAGGATTAGTTAAGAGATTATTTGAACTAGAAGTGCCAGAAATCTATGAAGGTGTTGTTGAAATAAAAAGTATTTCAAGAGAAGCTGGTTCAAGAAGTAAAATTGCAGTAGTATCTCATGATGAAAATGTTGATCCAATGGGAGCATGTGTTGGACCTAAGGGAGCTCGTGTTCAAAATATTGTAGATGAGTTAAAAGGTGAAAAAATTGACATAATTAAATGGAGCAAAGATCCAGCAGAATTCTTAGCAAGTGCATTAAGCCCTGCAAAAGTATTAAGTGTTACAATAGATGAAGAAACTAAATCTGCTAAAGTTATCGTTGATGATAACCAACTTTCACTTGCAATAGGTAAAGAAGGTCAAAATGTAAGATTAGCTGCTAAGCTTACTAACTGGAAGATTGACATTAAGAGTAAATCTCAAGCAGAGGCATTAGAAAACTAAAGGAGGATTTACTGATGAAAGTAAAGAAGATACCTTTAAGAATGTGTACTGGATGCATGGAAATGAAGCCTAAAAAAGAGCTTATAAGAGTAGTTAAGACTCCAGAAGGAGAAGTAACTGTAGATCTTACAGGTAAAAAATCTGGAAGAGGGGCATATATTTGTAGAAATATAGAATGCCTTGAAAAAGCTTTTAAAGCTAAAAGGCTAAGTAGAAATCTTGATATAGCCATAGATGAAGAAATCTATAATAGATTAAGGAATGAGATATTAAATGGATAAGTTTTTTAACTTTCTAGGATTAGCTAAAAGAGCTGGGAATATAGTTGAAGGCTATAGTAGATGTGATGAACAAAGAAATAAGAAAGACTTTTTCTTAATCATAATATCTAATGATGCTTCAAATAGCACTAGAAAAAAATTTAAGAACCATTGCATAGCTAAAAATATAGAATTAATAGAAGATTTTTCAAAAGAAGAATTAGGTTTTGCTATTGGAAGAGAAGAAGTTAAAATTTTAGCAATAACTGACAAGAATATGGCTGAAAAGTTAATGTTCTTATACAGAGAAAATTCAGCAACAAATTAACCGGGGGTGATTTTATTGTCAAAAATCAGAGTATATGAATTGGCAAAAGAGTTAAATGTAAGCTCAAAAGACTTAATAACTTTATTAATGGAAGAGTTTGGTGTAGAAGTAAAAAATCATATGAGTGTTATAGAAGATGAAGATGCTGCACTAATTCAAGAACTTATAGGTGAAAATGGAATACCAGAAACAAAGAAATCTATAGTTGATGAATATGAAGACCAATTAGCTGAAGAAGTTAATAAAGGTGTAAGAAAGAAAAAGAAGACTAAAAAAGAAATAGAACGTGAAGAAATTGAAAAAAATGCAGAAGCAGCATGTGGAGTAGTTGAAATAGGTGACACTATCACAGTTAAAGAGTTATGTGAAAAGCTTGGAAAACCAACAGCAGAGGTTATTAAGAATTTAATATTCTTAGGTGTAATGGCTGGAGTTAACCAAGAAATAGATTTTGCTACAGCAGAAAAACTTTGTGAAAAATACGAAGTTATTGCTGAAAGAAAAGAAGAAGAAACAGAACTTGAGGCATTTGAAGAAGATACAGATATAGTAGAAGAAAACTTAGAAAAGAGACCTCCTATAGTAACAATAATGGGTCACGTTGACCATGGTAAGACTTCATTATTAGATGCTATAAGAAAAGCTAGAGTTACTGATACTGAAGCAGGTGGAATCACTCAACATATAGGTGCTTACACAGTAACTTTAAATGGTGAAAAAATAACATTCTTAGATACACCAGGACACGAAGCTTTCACAGCTATGAGAGCTAGAGGAGCACAAGTAACAGATATCGTTATCTTAGTTGTTGCTGCTGATGATGGTATAATGCCACAAACTAAAGAAGCTATAAGCCACTGTAAAGCTGCTAATGTTCCAATGATAGTTGCAATCAATAAGATTGATAGACCAGGAGCAAATGTTGATAGAGTTAAACAAGAATTAACTGAACATGGTTTAGTATCAGAAGACTGGGGTGGAGATACAATTTGTGTACCAGTTTCAGCAAAGACTGGAGAAAACCTAGATTCATTACTTGAAATGATTCTTTTAACAGCAGAAATGCAAGAATTAACTGCAGATCCTAATAGAAAATCTAAAGGAACTGTTATTGAAGCTAAGTTAGATAAAGGTAGAGGTGCAGTTGCATCATTATTAATTCAAAATGGTACTTTACATGTAGGAGATTCTATTTTAGTTGGATCTACATATGGAAGAATAAGAGCTATGTTTGATGATATGGGTAAAAAGATTAAATCAGCAGGGCCATCTATACCAGTAGAAGTTTTAGGACTTTCAGAAGTTCCAGCAGCTGGGGACAGATTTGTAGTTGTTAAAGATGAAAAGACTGCTAGAAATATGGCTGAAATCAGAAAAGATAAGATTAAAACTGAAAGCCATCAAACATCACATAGAGTATCACTTGAAGATTTATATAGCCAAATCCAAGAAGGTAAGGTTAAAGAATTAAGCATTATTGTTAAAGCTGACGTTCAAGGTTCAGTAGAAGCAATAAGACAATCTTTAGAAAAACTTTCAACAGATGATGTTAAGGTTAGAGTTATCCATGGTGCAGTAGGTGCTATAACAGAAACAGATATAACTTTAGCAGCAGCTTCAAATGCATTAATGATAGGATTTAATGTTAGACCAGATTCAAATGCTATAGCTGCAGCAGAAAGAGATGGAGTAGATATAAAAACATACAGAATCATCTACGATGCAATTGAAGATGTTAAATCTGCTATGATTGGTATGCTTGATCCTGAATACAAAGAAGTTGTAAATGGTAAAGCAGAAGTAAGAATGACTTACAAGATATCTAACGTAGGTACTATTGCAGGATGTTACGTAACAGATGGTAAAATAGTAAGAAATTCTGAAATAAGAGTAATAAGAGATGGAATAGTTATCTTTGAATCTGTCTTAGCTTCATTAAAGAGATTTAAAGATGATGCTAAAGAAGTTAATAAAGGATACGAATGTGGCTTAAGTGTTGAAAGATTCAATGACCTTAAAGAGGGAGATATAATCGAATCATTTACAATGGAAGCTGTAAAAAGAAAAGAGCTTTAAGAGGTGATTTAAATGGCTAACTATAGAGGCGGAAGAATAAATGAAGAAGTCAGAAGAGAAGTTAGTAATATAATCCAAAATGAAATCAAGGATCCAAGACTTACTGCAATGGTTTCTGTAACAGCAGTAAAAGTTACTAAGGATTTAAGATATGCAAAGGTATTTGTAAGCATATTTGGAAAAGATGAAGAAGAAAAGAATAATACTTTCACTGCATTAAAAAATGCAAGTGGATATATAAGAAAAGAAATTGGCATAAGAATTAATTTAAGACATAATCCTCAAATAATTTTTGAATTAGATGATTCAATAAGCTATGGAATGCGTATTGAAGAACTTATTCATAAGGTAAATAAGGGTAAATAATTGTCAATTAAAACAATTAAAGATATTTTATTAAGTGCAAAGAAGATAGGCATTACCTACCATGTATCACCAGATGGTGATGCAGTAGGTAGTGTTCTTGCGCTTTATAATGGATTAAAATCCTTAAATAAAGATTGCTATATACTTTCTAAGGAATCTCTATCTGAAAATTTAAGATTTCTTTTAGGTGCTGAAGATGTAACTGGTGAAATATATGAACCAACAGCTGATACAGATGTAGTTATTGTCTTAGATTGTGGCAATTATGAAAGAATATGTGCCAATTTAGAAAATTATAATAAAGTATTATTAAATGTAGACCATCACTTATCAAATGATATGTATGGTAATGAAAATTACGTAGATACAAATGCAGCAGCTACAGCAGAAATAGTTTATGAATTATTGTTGGAGCTAGGATTTGTCTTTAAGGAAGATGATGAAATAAGTAAAGAAATAGGAACATGTTTATATACATCATTAGTAACAGATACAGGAGCTTTCAGACATTCTAATGTTACATATAGGACTTTAGAAATCGCAGCTAAACTGAAGAAAATTGGTGTAAATAATACATTTATTTATCAAAGTCTTTTTGATAATAAGGATTTTAATAGAGTGAGATTTGTAGGTAAAGTGCTTACAGGTATGAAGCTTGTTTGTGATGGTAAAGTTGCCTTAATCGAACTTCCTAAAGATGCAGGAGAAGAATTTGGTATAGAAGTGGGAGATACTTCTGACATTATATCTTATGGACTGCAAATAAAAGGTGTAGAAGTAACTTTATTAGTGAAAGAAGCAGATGATAAAATTAAAGCTAGCCTTAGATCAAAAAATGATGTTGATGTAAGAAAGATTGCTGAATACTTTGGCGGAGGTGGACATACTAAAGCTGCAGGATTAGCTATAAAATATTCAACATTAGAAGAAGCTAGGGATAAAATATTAAGCAAAATAGAGGAAGAGTTATAAGATATGAATGGAGTTATAAATATCTTTAAACCTAAGGGAATGACATCATTTGATGTTGTTAGAGAAGTAAAAAAAGTTTGTTCAACTGGAAAGGTTGGTCATACAGGTACCCTTGATCCAGAAGCTACGGGTGTTTTACCAGTATGTATTGGAAGAGCAACAAAGATAATAGATTATATCATGGATTCAAGAAAGGTATATGAAGTAGAATTTAAACTAGGAATTAAAACTACTACATATGATGATGAAGGTGATATTCTTGAAAGTCATGAAACTAGTCATTTAACTGATGAAGAAATCTTACAGGCAATAAAAAGCTTTTTAGGTGAATATTCTCAAATACCACCTATGTATTCTGCACTTAAACAAAATGGTGTTAGATTATATACTTTAGCAAGACAGGGAATTGAAGTTGAAAGAGAAGGAAGAAATATAACTATTTATAATATTGAAAATATAAAAATAAATAACCCTTTTGTTTCAATGAAGGTTACATGTTCAAAAGGGACTTATATAAGAAGTCTTTGTTATGATATAGGTGAAAAGCTTGGAGTTTATGCAGCAATGACAGAGCTTAACAGAGCTGAAACATCAGTATTTAAGCAGGAAGATTCAATTAATATTAAGGATCTTACCAGCGAAAATTATTCACAGCATTTAATTTCCATAGAAGAAGCATTAAATCATTATGAAAGAATTAATATAAATCATAAGTATGCAAAGTTTTTGGTAAATGGAGTAAGAGTTGGAGATACTAGGTATACAAATGATAAAGTTGAAAATGAAAAATTATATCGCGTATATGATGGAGAGAAATTCTTAGGTCTTGGAAGCAAGAATGATAAAGGATTTAAGATTACTAAATTATTAATAACTTAGGAGAAAAATAATGTTAGTGTTAGAAGATGCTATTTTAAAGAAAGAAAATAGAAAAAACTTTGTAGCCTTAGGCAGTTTTGATGGATTGCATGAAGGGCATTTATCTCTAATACGTAAGATAAAGCAGCTGGCTGAAGAAGGTGAAGGGCAGTCAATTGTCTATACCTTTAAAAATCATCCTAGAAAATTTATTAATACAAATAGTACATTGAATTTACTTATGACCAATGAAGAAAAGGTATCTATTCTAGAAGAAGAAGGAATAGATATACTGGCTTTTAAGAAATTTGATAAAGAGACTATGGAAATGAGTCCAGAAGAATTTATTAAAAATATATGTGAGAACTTTAATATCAAGGGCATTGTAGTAGGATTTAATTTTAAGTTTGGCTATAAAAATGCTGGTAATATTAAATTATTAAATGAACTTAAATCTAAATATCATTTTGATTTATATGTGATGGAGCCTTGTATATATAAAGACTCAGTAGTAAGTTCTACAAGAATTAGGGAAGCTATAATTGATGGTGAGGTGGAAGAGGCATTTAATATGCTTACACGACCATATTCTCTTAAAGGAAAAGTAATTCATGGCAAGAAGCTTGGAAGAACAATAGGATTTCCAACAGCAAATTTAGAAATAGATAAAAGTAAATGTATTCCTGCAAAAGGTGTATATTATACTAATGTATCTATAAAAGGAAAAATTTTTAAAGGAATTACTTCTGTAGGGCATAATCCTACAGTAAATGGGAAAGAATTAACTATAGAGACTAATATTCTTGACTTTAATGAATATATATATGGGCAGACTATAAATGTATCTTTTATTAATAAAATCAGGGAAGAAATAAAATTTAATGGCTTAGAAGAATTGGTAAATCAATTAAAGATAGATAAGAGTTATGCTGAAAAAAATAATATTATAATTTAATATGGATTTTAATTTGTATTAAATGACAAAATTATTATTAAAATAAAATTTGTTTACAATATTAAATTAGTCTGATATAATAACTGATGAACAAACCTATATCTAAGATATAAGCTTTCACTTATACCATGGATATAAGGGGATAATATTACGGAGGTGTCATAATGGACGCAATAAGAAAACAAGAAATAATTAAAGAATTCGGAAGACATGAAGGAGACACTGGTTCACCAGAAGTTCAAATCGCACTTTTAACTGAAAGAATCAACTCTTTAACAGCTCACTTAAGAACTCATAAGAAAGACCACCACTCAAGAAGAGGTCTTTTAATGATGGTAGGACAAAGAAGAGGATTCTTAAAGTATTTAGCTGCTCAAGATATCGAAAGATACAGAGCTATAATTTCAAAATTAGGCTTAAGAAGATAGTCTGTAGAGCGGGTTTTATCCGCTCTATTATTTTAAAGATTAAAAATTAACCGAAAGACCTGAAGGGAGGTTATAAAAAATGACTAATGTACTTACAAAAAACATAGCTGGAAGAGAAATGAAAGTTGAATCTGGCAGAGTAGGAATGCTTTCAGATGCAGCAATATTCATGAGCTATGGAGATACAGTTATATTAACAAATGTTAACGCTTCAGAAAAACCTAGAGAAGGAATAGATTTCTTCCCACTTAGCGTTGAATACGAAGAAAGATTATATTCAGTTGGTAAAATACCAGGTGGATTCATCAAGAGAGAAGGTAGACCTTCAGAAAATGCAATTCTTTTTGGAAGAGCTGTAGATAGACCTCTTAGACCATTATTCCCAAAAGGGTATAGAAATGATGTTCAAGTAGTTTGTACAGTTGTTTCTGTAGAACAAGATAACTTACCGGAAATTCTAGCAATTAATGCTGCATCTATGGCATTATGCCTATCAAGCATTCCATTCACAACACCTGTTGGAGCTGTCCAAGTGGGATTAATCGATGGAAACTTTGTTTTAAATCCAACATTAAAAGAAAGAGAAGAAAGTATT
>FR883406.1:0-8927 GCA_000435835.1 Clostridium sp. CAG:221 | reverse complement strand
TTGTGCAACAAAAGAAAGAGTAATGATGATTGAAGCTGGTGGAGATGAAATACCAGAAGAAACAATGATCAAAGCAATTGAATACGGTTTTGAAAAATGTCAAGACATCGTAGCATTCCAAGAAGAGGCTATGGCTAAGTTTGGTAAAGAAAAGAAAGAACCAGTTCTTTATAAACCAAATTCAGAATTAAAAGCAGATATAGAAGAGTTTGCTGGTGAAATGATTAAAGCAGCAATGTGGATTACTGATAAAGATGAAAGAAATGCTGCTATGGATATCGTAAATGATAAAATCATGGAAGAATTCCAAGAAAAGTACGCAGATTTCTTAGGTGACATCAATGAAATAGTTTACTCTATGCAAAAAGAAGTTGTAAGAGATATGCTTCTTAACCATAAGAGAAGACCAGATGGAAGAGCATTTGATGAAATAAGAAAGATTTCATGTGAAGTAGGAATACTACCTAGAACTCATGGTACAGGTCTTTTTACTAGAGGACTTACTCAAGTTATGACTGTAGCTACTTTAGGAGCTGTAGGAGATATACAGATAATAGATGGTATTGGTGAAGTAGAATCTAAGAGATACATGCATCACTATAACTTCCCTGCTTATTCAGTTGGAGAAGTTAGACCACTTAGAGGACCAGGAAGAAGAGAGATAGGACATGGAGCTTTAGCTGAAAGAGCTTTAGAACCATTAATACCTTCAGAAGAAGAGTTCCCATATACTATAAGATTAGTATCTGAAGTATTAAGTTCAAATGGATCAACTTCTCAAGCTTCAGTTTGTGGTTCTACATTAGCATTATTAGATGCAGGTGTTCCAATAAAGAGACCAGCAGCTGGTATAGCAATGGGATTAATAACTTCAGAAGATTTAGTTCATGAAGAAGTATTAACAGATATTCAAGGAATTGAAGATTTCTTTGGAGATATGGACTTTAAAGTTGCAGGTACAACAGAAGGTATAACTTCTATCCAAGTTGATACTAAAATTAAAGGTTTAAGCTTTGATGTAATTTCTAAGGCAATTACTGATGCTAGAAAAGCAAGAGTATATATCTTAGATAAGATAGAAGAATGTATTCCAGAAAGCAGAAAAGAAGTATCTAAGTTTGCACCTAAGACTTGCACAATAAGCATTGATCCAGAAAAGATCAGAGATGTAATTGGTGCTGGTGGAAAGGTAATCAACAAGATTATTGCAGATACTGGTGTTAAGATAGATATTAAAGAAGATGGTACAGTATTTGTTTCATCACCTGATCATGAAGGAGTAAATGAAGCCATAAGAATTATTGAAGGATTAACTAAGGAAGTTCAAGTTGGTGAAGTTTATTTAGGTAAAGTTACAAAGATTGCTGCTTTTGGAGCATTTGTTGAAATCTTACCAAATAAAGAAGGCTTATGCCACATATCTAAATTAGATAAAGCAAGAGTAAATAAAGTTGAAGACGTAGTATCAGTTGGAGATGAAATACTTGTAAAAGTAACTGAAATAGACCAACAAGGCAGAATAAACCTTTCAAGAAAAGATGCGTTACCTGCTGAAGAGGAAACAACAGAACAATAATATTTATTCATTAAAATAATATTTATTATGTGAAAGAGAATTATTAAAATTCTCTTTTTTTAGTATATAGAATAAAATAATATAAATTAAAATAAACTAAAATCAAACTAAAAAAATGGAGGTAATTATGTTTGAGATATACACGTTAGATAACGGATTAAGAGTTGTTACTGAATATATTGAACATGTAAATTCAGTAAGCGTTGGAGTTATGGTTCAAAATGGCTCAAGAAATGAAGAAAAGTCTGTCAATGGAATTTCACACTTTATAGAGCATATGTTTTTTAAAGGTACTAATAAGAGAAGTGCAAAAGAAATAGTTCAAGACATAGAAAATGTAGGTGGACAAATTAATGCCTATACTAGTAAAGAAACAACTTGTTATTATACAAAATCATTATATACACATTTGGAACTTTGCCTAGATGTACTTTCAGATATGCTTCTTAATGCAAAGTTCGATGACGAGGAAATTGAAAAGGAAAAAGGTGTGGTAATAGAAGAAATAAACATGAGCGAAGATAATCCAGAAGATGTTCTTGAAGATATTCATTCAAAAGTAATATTTGGTGATAATTCTCTTGCAGATCCAATATTAGGTACTATTGATATAATTAAATCATTAAATAGTAAGAAAATTAAGGAATATGTAAAAAAACATTATACTCCTCATAATTCAGTAATAAGTATATGTGGAAAATTTAATAAAAATGAATTGAAAAAATTAATTGAAAATTATTTTGGACCTTGGGATAAAAATGAAATATATATACCTACTTATGAAGAAGTAAACCTTTTAGATGGTTCAGCATCTGTAAATAAGCAAATAGAACAGCTTCATATAAACGTTGGATTAAAAGGGCTTCCATATGCTCATGAAAGAGCATATTCACTTGCTTTATTAAATAATATTTTCGGTGGAGGTGCCTCATCAGTATTATTCCAAAAAGTAAGAGAAGAGCTTGGACTTTGCTATACTATATATTCATATTCACAGCCTTATATAGGTGTTGGAAGCTTAAATATTTATACTGGCTTAAGTAAACAATTTGCAGGTAAAGCTTTAGAAGTTATTAATAGAGAACTTAAAAAATTTGCAGATAATGGTATTAGCGATGAGAAGCTTAATATAAATAAAGAAAAGCTTATTTCTGGTTATCTTTTAGGCTTAGAAAGCACAGCATCAAGAATGTTTGCTAATGCTAAATGCTTATTATTACAAAATAAGATAAAAACAGCAGAAGAAGTTACCGAAAAAATTAACAAAATAAATAAGCAAGACATAAACTATGTATTGGAAGAGTGCTTTAAACCGGGAATAATAAGTGCATCATATGTAGGTCAAGATGTAGAAATTGATGGATTAAATAAAATTATAGGACTTTCTGACGTAGCGTATAATAGAGATGTTATAGTAAATGACAAAAGAGTATAATGATTATATTGCTGAGTAAATAAGGATATGAGGGTAATAAATTGCCTCCTTTTAGCATAAAATTTTATGAAAAGTAAGGAGGTAATTTGTTTATGAAAGATTTTGAATATTATGAAAAAAAAGCAGATAGTTCCGAAAAACTTATAAGTGATTTGGAGAAATTTGAAATATTTAATTTAGAATGTGCAGAAAAATACGATAGTGCTCAAAACATTGACTTTATAGTAGATGAAGAAGGATACTTAAAATTCTTGGTTGTAGGTGTTAGCAGCAATAAGTTAAGCTTATTTGGAGGTAGTAGGGAATTTGTAGAAATACCTTGGGAGTGTGTTACTAAAATTGGTGCTAACGTAATAGTAATCTCCGCAGAAGAAGGGAAAATTAAAAGAGCTAAAGCTTAGCTAAGGAGGAGATTTCCTTGAATATAATAGTACAAAAGTTTGGAGGTACATCTGTATCTACAGAGGATAGGCGAAAACAGGTAGCAATTAAAGTGAAGGAGGCAATTGAAAATGGATTTACACCTATAGTGGTAGTATCTGCTATGGGTAGAAAAGGACAGCCATATGCCACTGATACTTTATTGACTCTTATAGATGATAAATTTAAGGAAACCAATAGAAATTCCAAGGATCTCTTGATGTGTTGCGGTGAAATTATAAGCTCGGTGGTAGTAGCAAATGCTTTATATAATGAAGGAATTGAGGCAGTACCATTAACAGGAGGACAAGCTGGCATAATCACTGATGATAATTTCTGTGAGGCTGAGTATATAAGCATTGATATAGATAGATTATTGTCAGTGGTAAGAGAAGGGAAGGTTCCTGTTGTTACAGGTTTTCAAGGAATAACTAAAGATGGATATTTTACTACATTAGGTAGGGGAGGAAGCGATACTACAGCATGTATTTTAGGTAATGCTGTAAAAGCAAAAGAAATAGAGATTTATACTGATGTGGATGGAATTATGACAGCTGACCCAAGAATTGTTGAAGATGCTTCACTTATTGATGAAATAACGTATAATGAAGTTTTTCAATTGGCAGATCAAGGCGCTAAAGTAATACATCCTAAAGCAGTGGACTTAGCAAAGAAGGGGAACATTCCTCTTTTTATAAAAAACACATTAAGTGAATCAAAGGGAACATTGATTAGCAATGATATCATGTGCAATGAAAGAAGATATATTACAGGAATAACTTATCTTAATAATAGGATTCAAGTAAGGATAAGGTTATCTGAAAATAGCAATATAAAGGCATATCAAAGTTTATTAAGCATACTTGCTAAGAATCATATAAGTTTAGATCTTATTAATATCTTTCCAGCACATCAGTTTTTTACAGTAGATAAATCTGAAAAGGAAAATGTATCTAGCATATTAGATTTGGTGGGAATTAAATATAGTATAATTGAGGAATGTAGTACAATAGCTATAGTAGGGGCAGGAATGACTGGTGTTCCTGGTATTATGGCAAGGATAATAAATGTGTTGCAAAATAATAATATCGAAGTATTACAGACAGCAGATTCTAATATGACTATATGGTGCCTTATTTATACTAAGGATATTGAAATTGCTATAAATCTGCTTCATGAAGAATTTGGCTTATCCAAAGTCCATTAGCTAGTAATGGTGATGTTAAAATATAAAAAAATATCTTGGTATTAGGGACTTTTTATAAAATATGAAAAGTTCCTAATGCTAAAGTATTGTAAATAATATATAATAAATATATATTATTGGCAAAGGAGATGTTTTTTATGAAAATAGTTTTTGATGAAAAGGCAAAAAAAGCATTGGAGGAAATGATAGAAAATAGTAATGAGAATTATATAAGAGTTAAGCCCTTCATTGGTTGTGGAAAACCAGCATATGAAATATATGCAGATTTTAAAGGTGAAAATGATATTGAAGAATTAGTAGATGGAATAACTTTTGTAGTACATAAGGAATATGAAAAGATATGCAATGGAATTGAGATAAAGTACGATAAGGAAGTATATAATAAGGGATTTTATATAAAATCTATATAGAAGTTGAAGCCTTCAGACAATGAAGGCTTCAATTATAAAATAAATAATTTGTAAACATTATCTTTTTTTTAAAGTCAATGCTGAAAAATAGAGTTAATTATGTTATGCTTAATAAAGGAAAATATATACGTAAAGGAGAATAATATGAAATTTACAAAAAGATTAGTTGTGGGATTAGTATCAACTGGAATTATTGCTACCCTTTTCACAGGATGTACTAATAAAGATGTAACACCAGTTAGAGCTGAAAGTGCTGAAGAGGCAATAAACTTATTTAATGAATATAATAAATCAAATGACATAGAGAATATGGTTTCATTATATTCTAAGGTATATTTAGATTCAGTAGGCTATAGTAGCGGAACAGTGGTAAAGATGCTTGAGGCTAATAGAAAGAATGCTGAAATTACTAAGTCTGAAACTGAAAGTATTGAAGTTATAGACGAAAATATAGAAAAAGCAGTAGTAAATATGGCCATTATGGAAGATGGAAAAGAAGTACCATATACATATAATTATGCTATGGTAAAAGAAGATGATGGCTGGGCTGTTTCACCTGATGGAGTAATAGAATGTACTAATGTTGAAGCTCCAGAAATAGTTTCAGGAAAGCTTAATATCTACCTATCTAAGATGATAAAACTAGTAGATGGATATATTTTAAGAGCTGATATATCAAATAATAGCTCAAAAGCATATAGTTTTGGTAAAGAAGGAAACTTATGCAAAGTTGTAGTAGAAACAACTGAAGGTGAATATAGCACTTCTATGCTAGAAGAAGTAAAGCTTGATAAAAAGGTAAAAACTTACTTTATGGCAAGATTTGATGAGTTAGAGGGAGAAGTTAAAAAGGTTACTGTTACTAACGTTTATGATATAGAAGATGATGCTATAAAAGAAGATAGTATAAGAGATATTATTATCTATGAAAAATAAAAAACTTATTAAACTTAAAAGAAGCTAGTGTCCAATTTTATGTGACACTAGTTTCTTTTAAATTTAATAATTCTTTAAGCTTAAATATTACAGAATAATATGATTCAGGCATTCCAAGATCAATAACATTTTCAATGATTGTATAATGTCTTTTTAAAGGGAGAGCCTTCATATATTCGCTACAGTTATTTAAACAACTGAAAATAATAAAGTCAATATCTTCAATTACTAAATTTAGAATATCTTCAAAAGGAATACTATTTACATTATATATGGCATTCAGTGGATTAAATCTATCATTATCTAAATCATCCTTCCAATCGTCTAATGCATCCATAAGGTAAATCCATTTTCCAATAGAGTAGCCAAGATTATACAGAGTTTCTCGTATTTTAGGACTGTCATCTGGAAGACTGTATGGATATAAGCTTAAAATAGAAGCCATTATGACGCTGAATGGGTGACATACTTCATCTAAGGATGCAAAATCAAGTTGTTTCTCATACTTAGATAAGATAGTCATATTTTCATCTATAATAGAAAATAGTGATTTTAAATATTTTTTTGCTTTTTTATCAGCTGGAAGAAAAAGTACATGAAATAGCCGACTTTTAATACTTCCTTCATCTACTATATCATCTTTAAGTTTTAAGCTAGAAATGATTATATTAACTGCAGAAATATAATTTAATGCATTTGTAGGTTGGCAGATTACGGTTTCAGTTGTTAAATGTTTAAGGCAATGAATTGATTTATTTTTTATAGGTTCATTGCTTAGACCATCTAAAAGGAAGCCAATAAATGTTAAATCATAATTTAAGGTTAATCGAGGTATATTACCAAAATTTTCTTTTATGGTATTACACAAGCCACAATAGTAGCTTTTAAAGTAATAGTAATCTCCAAGCTTTAACTCATTGTATAGTGGTGTAATATAGCCAAACATTTATTTACTAGCCACCTTACTTAACACATTTTTCCGCCACCATTTCCGCACATATTCATAGCATTATTATTTCCACCAGATAATAGGCTTTGAAGCAATATATTTTGAAGAGGATTTCCATTCATACCATTGCCACCAGCTGGATTTTGAGCCATTCCTCCATTTGGTACTGCACCACCAGCAGGATTATTATTCATTGGATTAGCATTGCCACCCATCATATTTCCTAGTGGATTACCTCCGCCCATCATATTTCCTAAATTGCCCATATCTCCACACATTCCATTAGGAGCACCGCTATTTCCACCACACATGTTCATATTATTTTGATTAGCTTTCATATTGGCAGCAGCAGCAGCTCTGGCATAATTTTGTTTTATGGTGTTTATTTTTCTTGAAAGAATTGTCATAGTTTCTTTATATTCAGGGTTTGTTGGATTTAATTCAGCAGCAGTTTTTAAGTGATTCACACCAGATTGTACCCAACCTTTCTTTAGCATAACAAACCCTTTTAAATAATTCCATTCAGCGTTATTCTTATCAGAAATTAAATTCAATTCTGTTTCAGCAGAAATAAATTGTTCATTTTCTATAAGGTTTCTAATTTCTTTATACTTTAAGTCATTGATTAGTGTATTATATGCCTCATTAGCTTCAGAAATTTTATCTTCCATCAAATAGTAATCATCAGAATTAGCATTATCAATTTGATAAGTATCTACTATTCTTTCGTAAGCACTTTCTATTTCATCTTTTGAAGCTGTAGGCGGAATGCCTAAAATTTTATATGGATTCATTAAATAAATCTCCTTAAAGATTTGATAATTCAGTATAGTATATTCTAAATATGGTAAATGAGTGCTTAGTTATAATATCTAATGCATAGTTATAATATTTTGTAGAGTAAGTTAAAATACTAATGGAGAAAGATTCATTAAGGAGGAAAAGATGATATTACCAAAAGAATTTTATGAAGATGATGCCATAACCGTAGCTAAAAACTTATTAGGTAAGGTTTTGGTTAGAAAAGTAGATGGTAAAGTTGTAAAATGTAAAATCGTAGAAACAGAAAGCTATATTGGAGCCATAGACAAGTGTATTGATTTATAAAAGAAATTACTTAGTGTTAAAAAATGAATTGGAAAAAATGAAATAGTGATGTATACTAGAAAAGTATGTGTAAATTAATTACATTTATTGGATTATGAGGGTAAAGGAAATTAAAAAATTAAAATGTTAATTTCTTTTATTAATTCTACAGGTGAGTAGGTGTTATGAAAGAGTTTCAATTACAAAACTTAAGATTTAAAACAAAAAAATATGCTTAATTACAGAAGAATTAGAAAAAAAAGAATATGTTTTTATTGTTTTACAGAATACTAAAAGTAATTTTTTTAAAGTTACTGGATATTCTGCTTATTTTTATAATAAGGAAATTGTAAATAAAAAGTTAAACCATAGTAAAGTTATTGTATGTTTCTTAAACTATGTTTTTATAGAAAATAAAAGAAAATATAAAATAAGTAGTATCAGTGATATAACCAAAGAAATGGGAGAAGATTTTCTTAATTCTTATAAGGAAGGGAAAGTAGGAAGAAAGAGAGGGAGGAATGGTAAAAAGACAAGTAATAGAAGAATATCAGAGAATATTTGGAAAATTCTATACTTTTTTATTAAATGAATATAAAATGAACTTTTTAAGTTATAAAGATTTGGATAAAACTGAAGATAAGAAAGGAAGGATTAGAAATATTTATAGGTTCTCAATTTTTTTACCTACCGAAAAAAGGATTAATAAAGTTAAGCGTATCTCTTTTGAGCTGTAATTAATTTAATACAAGTAGCAAGAGATTTGTATCCAGATATGGCTTTAGTTATAGCATTTCAAGCGTTTGGGGGTCTAAGAGCATCAGAAGTATGTAGTATACGTCAGGATATGTGGTCTTATGTCAATATTTAGGACACAAAAAGTCAAACTTTTTTATGCTGCACTTCTA
>FR883405.1 GCA_000435835.1 Clostridium sp. CAG:221 | reverse complement strand
AGATTAGTAGGAGCTCTTCCAACAATCAAATACTTAGTAGAAAATGGAGCTAAAGTTATACTTTGCTCACACTTAGGAAAAGATGCTTCTAAGACATTAGCACCAGTTGCTGTAAGATTAAGCGAAATGTTAGGTAAAGAAGTAGTTTTCGCTAGAGACGAAGAAGTAGTTGGAGAAAACGCTAGAAAAGCTGTTGCTGATATGAAAGACGGAGACGTTGTATTATTAGAAAACACTAGATGTAGAAAAGAAGAAACTAAGAACGGTGAAGAATTATCTAAGGAATTAGCTAGTCTTTGCGATATCTACGTTAACGATGCATTCGGAACTGCACATAGAGCTCACTCTTCAACTGAAGGTGTAACAAAATTCGTTGATACAGCTGTATGTGGATACTTAATCCAAAAAGAATTAAAATTCTTAGGAGAAGCTGTAAACAATCCAGTTAGACCATTCGTAGCTATATTAGGTGGATCTAAAGTTTCTGATAAGATTGCTGTTATCAACAACCTTTTAGAAAAAGTTAACACAATAATCATCGGTGGAGGAATGGCTTACACATTCTTAAAAGCTCAAGGATATGAAATAGGAACTTCTTTATGTGAAGATGATAGATTAGACTACGCTAAAGAAATGATAGCTAAAGCTGAAGCTAACGGAGTTAGATTCTTATTACCAGTAGACCACAGAATAGCATCTGAATTCAAAGATGTTGAAGCTACTGTAACAGAAGATCAAAACATACCAGCTGGATTCATGGGATTAGATATCGGACCTAAGACAGAAGCTTTATATGCTGATGCAATCAAAGATGCTAAGACAGTAATCTGGAACGGACCAATGGGAGTATTCGAATTTGAAAACTTCAACAAAGGAACAATTGCAGTTGCTAAAGCTATGGCAGATGCAGATGCTACAACAGTTATCGGTGGAGGAGACTCAGCTGCTGCTGTTAACATCTTAGGATTTGGAGACAAGATGACTCACATCTCTACAGGTGGTGGAGCTTCACTTGAATTCTTAGAAGGTAAAACTTTACCAGGAATAGCTGCTTTAAACGATAAATAATCGTTTAAAATTATAAATTATAAATTATGAATGATGAATGATGAATTTAGGAATAAACTCCTTAAAGGAGTTTAGAAATAGAACTTTATTTCAAAAATTCTCTAAGAATTTTATCCTTAATTCATCATTCGTAATTCTTCATTCATAATTAAAATTTTAAAAAATTTTATGAGGTGAATATAATGAGAAAAGCAATAATCGCTGGAAACTGGAAAATGCACTATACTCCAGAAGAAGCTGTTAAATTAGTAAACGAATTAAAACCATTAGTAAAGGATGCTACTTGTGATGTAGTAGTTTGTCCTACTTTTGTATGCTTAGATGCAGTATTAAAAGCTGTTGAAGGGTCAAACATTAAAGTTGCTGCACAAAACATGCACTTTGAAGAAAAAGGAGCTTTCACAGGAGAAATCGCTCCAGGTATGTTAGAAGCTATGGGAGTTAGCTATGTTGTTTTAGGACACAGTGAAAGAAGAGAATACTTCAATGAAACTGATGAAGCTTTAAATAAAAAAGTTAAAGCTGCATTTGCTCACAACTTAACTCCAATCCTTTGCTGTGGAGAAACTTTAGAAGAAAGAGAAAACGGAACAACTAACGATGTTGTTGGAGCTCAAATAAAAGCTGATTTAGAAGGTTTAGCACCAGAATTAGCAGAAAAAGTTGTTATAGCTTACGAACCAATCTGGGCTATAGGAACAGGTAAAACTGCTACTGATGAACAAGCTAACGAAACAATTATGGCAATCAGAAACATCTTAGCTGAAATGTTTGGAAAAGAAGTTGCTGATAAGATAAGAATCCAATACGGCGGATCAGTTAAGCCAGGAACAATCAAAGCTCAAATGGCTATGTCTGACATAGACGGTGCTTTAGTTGGTGGAGCTAGCTTAGTTGCTACTGATTTTGCACAAATAGTTAACTACTAATTAGAAAAAAAGGAGCCTTAGGGCTTCTTTTTTATGTTTTTAGAAGCATTTAAGGTATATGTAAGTTATAAGTGTATAAGAAAATTTTAATGAGGAAATATTAAAATTTTAGCTGATGAATAATATTTGTAGGCAAACCTTTACAAAAATAGCTATTTTATTGTTATACACGTATAATTATAGTATAATAAATGTGAATTAAATTAAAGATAATAAATATAAAGTAATTTATTGTTTTTAATCTATTTAAAGCATTAATTGATAAACTTTACAATAATTTGTGTTATTGTATAAAAAAATGATTTACGATATTTGGAGGGAATTATGGCTAAAAAACCAGTAATGTTAATGATATTAGACGGATTTGGAATAGCTCCAAAAGGCGATGGAAATGCTGTTGAAGCAGCAAAAAAAGAGAATTTTGACAAATTAGTTGCTAAATATCCACATAGTGAATTACAAGCAAGTGGAATGTCAGTGGGATTACCTGAAGGACAAATGGGGAACTCAGAAGTTGGACACTTAAATATAGGTGCAGGAAGAATTATATATCAAGAATTAACTAGAATAACTAAAGAAATTCAAGATGGTGGATTCTTTACAAATGAAGCTCTTTTAGCTGCAATGAATAATGCTAAGAAAAATAATGCAGCTTTACACTTAATGGGATTATTATCTGATGGTGGAGTTCATTCTCACATCGATCATTTAAAAGGTTTATTAAGATTAGCTAAAGAACAAGAAGTTCAAAATGTATATGTTCACTGCTTCATGGATGGTAGAGATGTTGCTCCAGGTTCAGGAATTGAATTTGTTAAAGATTTAGAAAGCTATATGGCTGAAATAGGTGTAGGACAAATAGCTACTTTATCAGGTAGATATTATGCTATGGATAGAGATAATAGATGGGAAAGAGTTGAACTTGCATATAATGCTATGGTTCTAGGAAAAGGTGAAAAAGCAGCTAGTGCTGTAGAAGCTTTAGAAGCATCTTACTATGACAATAAATCAGATGAATTCGTATTACCATGTGTTGTAAATGAAAATGGTAAAATTAAGAATGGAGATTCAGTAGTATTCTTCAACTTTAGACCAGATAGAGCTAGAGAAATAACTAGAGCTATCAACGATAAGGTATTTGATGGATTTAAGAGAGAAACATTAGATCTAGTATTTGTTACTATGACTCAATATGATAAGACATTAGAAGGTGTTGAAGTTGCTTACAGACCACAAGTAATTACAAACACTTTAGGTGAATATGTTGCAAGCAAGGGATTAAACCAATTAAGAATTGCTGAAACTGAAAAATATGCTCACGTAACATTCTTCTTCAACGGTGGTGTTGAAAAAGAAAATGAAGGTGAAGATAGAGCTTTAATTGCTTCTCCAAAGGTTGCTACTTATGATTTAAAACCTGAAATGAGTGCACCAGAAGTTACTGAAGAATTAATAGCAAGATTAGATTCAGGAAAATACGATATGGTTATCTTAAACTTTGCAAACCCAGATATGGTTGGACATACAGGAGTTTTAGAAGCTGCTAAGAAAGCTATTGAAGCAGTTGATACATGCTTAGGAAAAGTTGTAGATAAAGTATTAGAATTAGATGGTACTGTATTTATAACAGCTGACCACGGTAATGCTGAAGTTATGATTGATTACTCAAATGGTAAGCCATTCACAGCTCACACTACTGATCCAGTACCATTCGTATGGGTTTCAAACCATACTGAAGGTAAAACTTTAAAGAATGGTAAGTTAGCTGATATAGCTCCAACTATGTTAAATGTAATGGGACTAGAAGCTCCAGCTGAAATGACAGGAGAAAACTTAATAGTTTCTAAATAATAAAAAAATACCCTTTCGGGTATTTTTTTATTATAATAATGTTTGATAATCGAAATGTTTGACATTCTAAGATAGTACTAATATAATGACAATATATTAAATGTGAAAATATTTGGGAGGTTATAATGTCTATTAAGATAATAACAGATTCATCTTGTGATTTAGGAATTAATTTTATTGAAGAAAATAATATAGAACTTATTCCATTATTATTAAATTTAGATGGTGAAACTTTAAAGGATGATTTAGGTAAGAGTTTAGGATATAGAGAGTTTTATGAAAAATTAAGGGCAGGAAGTATGCCTAGTACTTCACAAATAAATATTTATACTTTTGAGGAAAAGTTTAAAGAGCTATTAGATAAAGGATATGAAATATTATATATAGGACTATCTTCTGCTTTAAGCGGAACCTTTAATAGTGCCAATATGGCTAGGAATAATATCTTGGAGGAAAATCCAAATGCTAAAATAGCTGTAGTTGATAGTATATCAGTGAGCATGGGCCTTGGAATGCTGATAAAAAAAGCTTGCAAGATGATAGAAGAAGGTAAGATGCTAGAAGATATTGTACAGTGGATTGAAGAAAATAAAAGTAAAGTAATCCATGCTATATTGGTGGATGATTTAAAACATTTAAAAAGAGGTGGAAGACTATCAGCATCATCTGCAGCAGTAGGATCAATATTAAATATAAAACCTTTACTTAAATTAAATAACAGTGGAGCAGTTGAAGTTTCAGAAAAAATCAAAGGGAAAAAGAAAGGGTTAAAGCGTTTAGCTTCTATTGTAAAAGAAAACGCAATAAATATTGAAAATGAAATACTATATATAATGCATGGTGATGTGTTAGAAGAAGCTCAATATTTAAAGGGAATAATTTTACAGGAATTAAACTTTAAGGATGTTAAAGTAGAATATATAGGAACAGTCATAGGAACTCATGGAGGACCTGGAACTATTGCAACTGTATTTTGGGGAAATGAAAGATAAAGTTTAAATGAATTTTATATGAAGATAAAAACTATTAAAAATATTAATTTGGAAAATAGAGAAAATTATTTCTTTGTTTTTCTAAATTAATATTATTTTTTTTATAAATAAAAATAATTTCTTGTCGATAATTAATTAGTAAAAATAGTTGATTTGATAGGAGAGTGTAAAATGAAAAAGAAGAAGAAGAAGATAGGCTTACGAACTATTATTACCTCAACGGTAGTAGTATTAGTTAGTATAATATTATTAGTGTCCACAGTAATTAATTATTTTGTAGTAAAAAGTAAGGTAATAAAAGAATTAGATGAAAAAGCAATACTAGTAGTTGAAAAGTATGGTGACAGAATTAATGATTGGATAAATAAAGAAGTGACGTCCCTAGAGGAATTATCAAGAATTTTATCTTTGGCTAATAATTTTAAAAGTGATTATATTAAAAAATGTTTAGAAGAAGTTGGAAACGATAATGAAAATGTTTTAGTATACTATGTAGCATTAAATGATGGTACTTACATTGGTACTGATCAATGGACACCAAGTGCTGATTACAATGCTTTATCAATGGAATGGTATAAAAGTGCTTATGAAACAAAAAAGGTAGCAATAAGCAAGCCTTACATTGATTCAGCAACAGGAAGTACTGTAATAACAATTTCAGTTCCTTTAGGAAATGAAGAGATAGTAGGTGTTCTAGCTACGGATATATCTATAGATAGTCTTTTACAAGTGGTAAATGAAGTTAAAAGAGAGAAAGACGAATACTCATTTATAGTTGATGAAAATGGAGAGATACTTATTCATATTAATGAAGAATTTGTTAATAGTAAAAAAGACCTAGCTTCAATAAACAATGGAAGTTTAAGTAGATTAAATGAAGCTATACAAAATAGCAACACAGGCGTAATAAAAGCAGTAGATTATGATAAAGTGACAAAATATTTTGCATATACCACTATAGATGGAGTAAATTGGAAGTGTGTTATGGCTATTCCAAAAAACCAATATTTATATAGTGTAGGCATATTATTAGTAATATCTATAGTAATTTTTGTCGTAGCTGTAATAACAACTTGGGTGATAGGATATTCTGCACTAGCATTATTAGTTAAGCCAATAAAGAGAGTGCAAGAAGAAGCTGTTCTATTAGCAGAAGGTGATTTTAGTGGTTTTATTGAAAGCAATTCTAGAAGTGAAATTGGTGAATTAATAGCTAGCGTTAATTCAATTAATGAAAAGCAAAGTATATTTATTAGTGATCTTAAAGATATAGTAAGAGATACTAATATAAAAAATACTGAATGTAAAAATCAAATGGATAAGATTTCAGATTCAGCAAAAGAAATAAATAATGGTGTTGAAAGTGTCACAATGGGAATTAATGAACAGGCACAAGATATGATTAACATGGTTGATGAGTTAAATAATTTAGCAGATGGAATTGTTAATATTGAAGGTATGTCAAAAGAATTATTAAATATGAGTGATATAGTTAAGACTAAAAATTCAGAATCTATTGAGCTTATTAATAATATTAAAGAAAATATACTAGCTAATTTAAATAGTGCAGAAAATTTAAATGAAGAAATTATCAGCTTATCAGATAAGTTTAATTCAATAAACATTATTACTAATACTATAAGAGGAATTGCTGAGCAAACTAATCTTTTAGCATTAAATGCAGCAATTGAAGCAGCAAGAGCTGGGGAGCAAGGAAAAGGATTCTCTGTTGTAGCTGATGAAGTAAGAGAACTTGCTAATCAATCATCAGAATCAGTAAATGAAATACAAGAAATAATAAAAGAAATAGTATCATCAGTAGCAAATGTTAAAGGTGAAGTAACAGAAACTTTATCAATTGCTAAAAAGTCAGATGAGCAAATAAATAAGACTATGGAAGAGTATGAGGAGATTGTAGAAGCTTCTGAAAAGTTAATAACAGAAATATATAACGTAGGTAATGAAATTAATAAAGTAAATGAAAATCAAAAAGAAGTTATGATTAAGGTTGATAGCGTTACCCAAATAACAGAAGAACAGTCAGCACATATAGAAGAGATTAATGCTACAATACAAACTCAAACAGAATCTATTGAAGAAGTAACAAAAGTAGTTTATGAAATAAATGAAATAAGCAAGAGAATTGATGAGAAGGTAGCTAAGTATAAAATTAGAGAAGAAATAGTAAGTATAAACACTGAAGAAGAATAGTATAATTAAGTAAGCATTTATTTTAGGTAGGTATAATGGCTAGGACATATGCATATTCGGCAAACTTTAATAAGGAAGTAGAAAAGCTTTTTAGAGAAGCGAAGCTTTTAGGGGAGGGGCATAATGGAATAGTTTATGAGCTCCCTGATAATAAGGCTGTTAAGATATTTATTGATAAAGACATATGCAGGGAAGAGGCAAAAATATTATATAAAGTGAGAAAATCTAAATTTTTTCCGAAAATCTTTAAGTATGATGAAAATTATATACTTAGGGAAATGGTTCCAGGAAAGAGGCTTGATCACTATATTAAGGAAAATGGAATGTCTAAAAAACTTGTGATGAATTTATATAAACTTTTTAATGAAATGAAAAGATTAAAGTTTTCTAAGCTAGATGCAAGATGTAGGGATATATATGTTGACGAAGAAGAAAATATCAAGGTAATAGATCCTAAGCAATGCTATACAAGAAAAGTTTCATTTCCAAGGCACTTAATGAAGGGGTTAAAAGGGATAGATTCCTTAGATATATTCTTAAATTATATGAGAGAAATTGATTATAAAAGTGCAAAATACTGGGAAATAAAATTTGAAGAATATTGTAATGAAGAAGAGTAAAAAATGGACTGTTTTATAGATAAACGGTCCATTTTTTATAACTAAAATTTTATGAATATTATTTTATATAGATGCGAAAAATAATGAAGTAGTTTAAAGTGCTTATTATTTTTTTACATAAAGGAGGAAATATTCATGAAAAATTATGTTGAAATAGTAGATGTAGTTGCTAGACAAATATTGGATTCAAGATGCTTTCCAACAGTAGAAGTAGAAGTCTATCTTGAAGATGGAACTATGGGTAGAGCTGCAGTTCCTTCAGGAGCATCTACAGGTATTTATGAAGCAGTTGAATTAAGAGACGGAGACAAAGACTACTTTATGGGAAAAGGAGTCTTAAAGGCAGTGGAAAATGTTAATGATACTATTGGAGAAGAGTTAATAGGCTGTAACGTATTTGATCAAACTTATATTGATAAAATGTTAATTGAACTTGATGGTACTAGCAATAAGGGTAAATTAGGAGCTAATGCTATCCTAGGAGTTTCATTAGCAGTGGCACAAGCTGCAGCAAATTATTTAGGAATACCACTATATCAATATGTAGGTGGAGTTAATGCTAAAGTTCTTCCAGTGCCTATGATGAATATTATAAATGGTGGTTCCCATGCAGATAACTCTGTAGATTTACAAGAATTTATGATAATGCCAGTAGGATTTAACTCATTTGATAAAGCAGTTCAAGCTTGTGGGGAAATTTATCATTCATTAAAGAAAACATTGAATGATAAAGGATATTCAACAGGTGTAGGTGATGAAGGTGGATTTGCACCTAATTTAAAATCAAATGCAGAAGCAATTGATGTTATCCTAGAAGCAATTACTAAAGCTGGATATGAACCAGGAAAGGAAATTTTTATTGCCATTGATGCAGCTTCATCTGAATATTACAAAGATGGAAAATATGTATTAGAACATGAAGGTAAGACTTTAACTGCATCTGAAATGGTAGATTTCTTTGAAGATTGGGTGAATAAGTATCCAATAATTTCAATTGAAGATGGTATGGCAGAAGAAGATTGGGAAGGTTGGAAGCTATTAACTGATAGATTGGGAGATAGAGTACAACTAGTAGGTGATGATTTATTTGTTACTAATACAGACAGATTAAGTGATGGAATATATAGAGGAGTTGCTAATTCAATACTTATTAAATTAAATCAAATTGGAACACTTACAGAAACTTTAAATGCAATAGAAATGGCAAATAGAGCTGGATATACAGCAGTTATTTCACATAGAAGTGGTGAAACAGAAGATACTACTATTGCAGATCTTGTTGTGGCAGTAAATGCAGGACAAATAAAGACTGGTGCTCCTGCTAGATCTGAAAGAGTTGCAAAATATAATCAATTAATAAGGATAGAAGAAGAATTAGATGATGTTGCTGAATACAGAGGTAGAAAAGCATTCTTTAATTTAAAATAATATATATTAAGGGTGTTTCCTAGTAATTAGGAAACACTTTTGTTATAAAATGAAGTTACATATTATGTAACTTCTTGTAATTTAAATTTTATTATGTTATGATAAAATTATATGATTAAGAGCGTACATATGGGAGGTGCACCATGTTAACTAAAGTTTTATTTGGAATTGAAATTGTGTTAGGATTAATAGTTATAGTGTCAGTATTAATGCAAAAAAGTAAAGCAGATGCTTTAAGCGGACTTGTTCAAGGAAGTAAGAATGAAACTTTCTTTTCTAAAAATAAGGGAAGAACAAAAGATGCATTATTAGCAAAGATTACAATGATATCAATGTTATTATTTGCTATTAATACAGTAGTTTTAAACATAGTTTAATAGATTATACATAGACCGCTATAAAGTATAGTGGTCTATTTTATTGTTAATAATAAAATAGAATAAATATCTTAGAATATAAATTTATATGAATAAAATATAGATATAAAAATGGAGGAATAAATTTATATGGGAATAAAAGAAACATTGTTAAGCTTCATGAGAGAAGAAGCATATAGACCGATGGATATTCAAGAGCTTGTTGATGTTTTTGATATAAGTCAAAATGAGTATACGGACTTTAAATGGACGTTGAAGATTATGGAAAAGGAAGGGCTTATTGTAAGAACTAAGAAGGATAAGTTTGCAGTTCCAGAGAGAATGGGATTAATAACAGGAAAATTACAGGTACACAAAAAGGGCTTTGGTTTTTTAATACCTGAAAATGAAGATGAAAATGATGTATTTATACCTAGCTCATGTATGAATGGGGCCATGAATGGAGATAGGATATTAGTTCAAATTACAAGAGACGATTTAAATGGTAAGAAGAGAGAAGGAGAAGTTGCTGAGATTCTAGAAAGAGCTAATACAAAAGTTATTGGTGTTTATGAAGAAAGTAGAAACTTTGGGTTTGTAGTGCCAGAAGATACAAGACTTACACAAGACATTTTCATTTCTAAGAAAGATAGTAATGGAGCAAAGCATGGGGATGTGGTAATAGTCAAAGTTGTTAAATGGGCAGATAAAAGAAGAAGTCCAGAGGGAATTATAACTGAAGTATTAGGAAAGAAAGGCGAAAAGGGTCTTGATATTTTAACAATAATCAAAAAACACGGACTTCCAGAGGAGTTCCCAGAAAAAGTTTTAAAATATGCTGAAGGAATATCAGAAGAAATAGATCCTGCTGAAATTGCTAGAAGAAAAGATATAAGAGATTTAAGAATGGTTACAATTGACGGAGAAGATGCTAAGGATTTAGATGATGCTGTATCTATTGAAAGATTAGATAATGGTAATTATAGATTAGGTGTGCATATTGCTGACGTTTCACATTATGTTAGAGAAAAAAATCCACTAGATAAAGAAGCCTTAAAAAGAGCAACTTCTGTATATTTAATAGATAGAGTTATTCCAATGCTTCCTAAAAAGCTATCAAATGGTATATGTTCATTAAATCCAAATGTTGATAGACTTACATTAAGTTGCTTCATGGAAATAGATAAAAAAGGTAAAGTTCTAGCTCATGAAATTGATGAAACAGTAATTAAAACAAATGAAAGAATGACTTATACTGATGTAACTAAAATACTTGAAGGCAAAGCTGATGAAGAGTTATTAAAGAGATATGATTATTTAATAGAAGACTTTAAGACTATGGAAGAACTATGCTTAATCTTAAGAGAAAAGAGAAGAAAAAGAGGGGCAATAGACTTTGAATTTGAAGAATCAAAAATAATACTTAATGAGCTTGGACGTCCAATTGATATCAAGCCATATGAGAGAGCAATAGCAAATAGAATAATAGAAGAATTTATGCTTGTATGTAATGAAACTATTGCTGAAAATATGTATTGGCAGAACCTTCCGTTTGTTTATAGAGTCCATGAAGAACCAGATGATGAAAAGCTTCAAAGATTTAAAGATTTTATTCATAACTTAGGATATACAATTAAGTCTTCACAAGAGATTCATCCAAGAGCTCTGCAAGAAATCTTAGAAAAGGTTCAAGGTAAGCCAGAAGAAACAGTAGTAAGTACACTTTTACTTAGAAGTATGATGCAGGCTAGATATTCACCAGAATGTGCAGGACACTTTGGTTTAGCAGCACAATATTATTGTCATTTCACTTCTCCTATAAGAAGATATCCTGATTTACAAATTCATAGAATAATTAAGGAAAACCTAAATGGTAAGATAAATGATAAGAGAAGAGAAAGACTTGCAGTTATTGTAGACGAAGCAGCAAAACAATCATCTGAAATGGAAAGACTAGCAGAAGATGCTGAAAGAGAAGTTGATGATTTAAAGAAAGCTGAATATATGATGGATAGAATAGGTGAAGAGTATGATGGAATAATTTCATCAGTAACTTCATTTGGTATTTTTGTTGAGTTATCAAACACTATAGAAGGATTAGTTCATATAACAGATTTAGATGATGATTACTATGTATATGATGAAGCTCATTTAATGCTTATTGGTGAAAGAACAAAGAATATCTATAGATTAGGTGATACAGTAAAAGTAAGATGTAGCAGAGTAGATATTGATAATAGAGAAATATTCTTTGATATAGTGAAGAATGAAGGAGAAAAAGAAGAAATAGTTCCAAGTGAAAGAACAGCTTCAATAATTGCTGAAATCAAAAAAGAATTTGGAACAAAAGAAGGAAACCAAGAAGAGAAAGATGTGGCAGAGAGCAAAGCTGAAGATGAAGACATGTAAATAATTGCGTAGAAATTATTTACAGTTAAACGCTATGCTAATTAAACGCTACAGCTAATGAGCACTGCATTAATATAATTCATAATTAAAATTTACTCAATATTAATTTATTGAGTAAATTTTAGGTAGTTGTTATAATAAAAGAAAAAAGTACGTAATAAATAAAGTGGGTGGAAAAAGTGGCAAGGGTTAAAAACAAAAACAACTTAGCTGAAAATAGAAAGGCTCGTCATGATTATTTTGTAGAGGAGACTATAGAAGCAGGGATAGCTCTAGTTGGAACTGAAGTAAAATCTATTAGAGCTGGTAAATGTAATTTAAAAGATTGTTATGCAGATGTAAGAAATGGTGAAGTTTTTATTTACAACATGCATATCAGTCCTTACGAACAAGGTAATATATTTAATGTTGATCCATTAAGGGAAAGAAAGTTACTTTTGCATAAAGAGCAAATATCTAGATTTAATGGGTTAATAGCAAGAGAAGGATATACATTAATTCCTTTATCTCTATATTTAAAAGAGGGAAAAGTTAAGGTGGCTTTAGGATTATGTAGAGGTAAAAAGAATTATGATAAGAGAGATTCTATGTTAGAAAAAGCCCATAAGAGAGATATGGAAAGAGCACTTAAAGAGAGAAATAGATAATTATAAAAACAGATGTATTAGAAAAATTTTAGGTACATCTGTTTTTTTTATCATAAAATCACCAAAAATGAAGCTAGGTATATTATAAAGTATAGGACTAGCTAAGATACTTATTTCACTTTACGAGAATAGGGGGTGTGTCATATATCCCATAATAAATATAAAAAAGACAAAAATGCTGGAAGAAATGAAACTGGTTATTCTGAAGAAACAATTAATAAATATAATAATTATACATTACAAGATTTGCAAGATATAGAATTATTGCAGACCCAATGGAAAGCTCAATTAATTTTAGTATTAGGATATTTATTAGAATATACAGCTTCAGTTCAAGGGATAAATATATTACAATTTAGAATTAAAAGGAGAAATGAAATTTTTCAAGCTGGCCAATATGGTGATAAAGAAGAAAGTGAGCTAATTAATGAAGTTGCAGATGAATTTGAAGATATGGGAATTAATGTTGATGCTACAGCAGTATTAGCAGCTCAATTAGAATTATTTGGACAAACTATATTAACACCGATTTATTGGACAAAGTATCAAAGATTACCACATAATTTAGATACTGAAGATTTTTTAGTTACTAAAAGTGCAAATAAAGAAATATTTATTGGAGCTGTATTAGAAGAAATAGCATATATTTTTAATTTGATAGGAACCACTGCATTATATCGGGAGAATAGTACAGGTGATACAAATAATGTAGATGATTAGTTTTTATATTTTTTATATAGGATGTTTAGTATTTTGAGTATAATACCATATAGTATATATTACTATAAAAATAAGTATATATTTATAGTAATATATACTATAATAGTAATAATGGATAAGTGTAGGAGATAGAGAGGACTAGAATATATCCTGCTGATATATAAAGTGAGGGATAAGAAATGACATTAAATATAATTGATATAGCCAAATTAGCAGGCGTATCAAAATCTACAGTTTCAAGATACTTAAATAATGGCTATGTTGGAGCAGAATCCAGGGAAAAAATAAAGAAGGTAATTGATGAGACTGGTTTTATGCCACAAAGTTATGCTAAATCATTAAGGACTGGTAAGACAAACCTTATTGGAGTAATAGTGCCAAAGATATCTACAGAAACAGCACCAAGAGTTGTACAAGGAATCACAGAAGTGTTATCGGAAAATAATTATGATGTACTGATAGCTAACACTAACCTTTCAGTGGAAAAGGAATTTGAATATTTAAATATTTTTAAAAACAATCAAGTGGATGGCGTAATATTTATGGGAACTAAAATAACGCCAAGGCATAAGGAAATTATGAATAAATTAAATGTGCCTATAGTTGTGGTGGCACAGTATATGGATAATTATCCTTGTGTATATCATGATGATTTTAATGCTGCAAAATATATGACAGAATATCTTATTGGAAAAGGTCATAAGAATATTGGTTTCATAGGAGTTTATGAGGAAGATAGATCTGTAGGTCTTGAAAGAGAAAATGGTTATATAGCTGCTTTAAAGGAAAATGATTTAGAAGTAGACATGGAAAATTTAAAATTAGGAGATTTCTCTTATGAAAGTGGTTATGAATTAACTAAGAAGCTTATTAAGCAAAAAAATATACCAACAGCAATTTTTGCAGTTACTGATAATCTAGCTATAGCTACCATAGATTGTTTGAAAGATAATGGGTTAAATGTACCAGAGGATGTGGCAGTGGTGAGTATTGGTGATACTAGGATTTCACAAGTTGTATCTCCAAAGTTAACTACAATCCACTATCATTATAAGACATCTGGTAGAAAGAGTGCAGAAATAATGATAGAATTGTTAAAAAGTGGTATAAGAACATCAAAAACTATCAAAAAAGACATAAAACTTTCATATAGACTTATAGAAAGAAACAGTGTATAATAAAATCAGCTTAAGACGAGAATGTTATATTTAAAAATGTGGGAACGATACCTTATCTTGCAAATTTATTTTGAAACTTATGAAAAGGTTTTATGTAGTAAGATATTACCAGTTAATACTGGTAAACATTTTTATGAGATGTAGGAACGTTCACGCAAATACATAATATTAAAATCTAGTTTAAATGTAGCAAGGATAATTAGATGGTGCTGCAATTGGTGGTGCAGCAGCTGGAGCTTATGTAGTAGCTACTAAAGTTCAAATGACAGCAGTTGGTGTTACAGCTTTACCAGCTATAGCTATTACAACTAGTAATACAATGTTAAATTACTGCATAGGATTAATTATTGCAGGAGCAGTTTCTTTCATTGCTACTTTTATTATGGGAATTAAAGAAGAAGCATAAAATAGTGTCAAAAAGTATAAAAATGAATATACTATAAATTATAAAGGTGATAGAAGTTATTAAGTTTGGGTAGCTTTTATCACTTTTTTTATTAAAAATTATCAGCTAATGTTTTACATTTTATTAAAGAAAATAATTCTTATGGACGAAAGACTATATTATAAGGAAATAGTTTATAATATGTGTTTGGGGAGTATTGAAGAGGAAAAAGGTGGGCAGAAGATGAAAAAGTATGTTCTAGGAAATGTACTAAGATTATTTAGTTATATTCTTAAGGGAATAGATGAAGAATTATTTTTACACGGTCACAGAGTTGCATATATATTATTAAAATATTTGGAAGAACAAGGTAAATATAGTGAATATGAAATAAACCAAATGGTACAGATAGCTATTTTACATGATATTGGAGCTTGCAAATTAGAAGAACGATTTAAACATGAATTTCCAGAAGCTGATTTAAGTAATCATTCAGTATGCGGATATATTTTTTTAGAAAATTATACTGTTTATTCTACAGATATGGCTGAGATATGTTTATATCACCATTTGCCATATGAGAAATACTCTTTAATTAATAGTAGATATAAAGAAATAGCCATGTTGTTTAATATATTAAATGATATCGATAATATATATATAAATAAGCTTCTCTTAGATATGGAAGATATATTAAGTAATGTTGATGAAAATTTTATAACAGAAGTTAGTAATATTTTTTTAAAAATAAACAAAGATAATATTTTATACAAGAAGATAATTAGTGGTGAATATTGGAATGAGCTTTATGATTATTTAGACACTATAGAAATATCCAAAGAAGAATTAGAACAATTTACTAAGATGGTAGTTCAATGTAATAATTTTAGAAGTAAAGGTACATTAGAACATTCCATAACAGTAGAGGTAATTACATATAATTTATATAAGCTTTTAGGAATAGTAAGAGAAGATATGAATACTATTCTCTTTGCGGCTTTTTGCCATGATTTAGGGAAATTATTAACACCAATTGAAATATTAGAAAAGCCAGCTAAATTAACTTATGAAGAAATGGAAATAATGAAGGATCATGTAATACAAACAGGTATGATTTTAAAAGGACTTGGTTTAGAAGAAGTAGGAAGAATAGCAGAAATGCATCATGAAAAGTTAGATGGCACTGGGTATCCATATGGACTTAAAGATGAAGAAATACCTATGGAAGCTAAGATATTGGCGGTAGCTGACATTTTAAGTGCATTAATGGAAAAGAGGTCTTATAAAGAAAAGTTCTCTAAAGATAGAACTCTTGATATATTACAAGCTATGGCAGAGGAAAATAAAATTGATAAAAATGTTGTAAGGGTAGTTGTAGAAAATTATGACCATCTTGTTAATATATGTGAAAGAGTAAAAAGAAAAAATAATTTTAAGTATAGGGATATAATTAGAAGGTATAATGAAGTAAATAATAAATATGAAGAACTTTGTAAGGGATAAAACTGTAAGTTGACAATAAATTTTATATAGATTATAATTAAATCCTGATAAGAAATTTATCAGGATTAAAAACTTAATATGGATGATAATTAAGCTATCATTCCATGTTACTACATGGGGGCGTTTTGGCTTCGACGGGGGTAAGATGGGTTTGATAAGCGAGCCGAGGCAAGCATGTCACCTCGATAATAAAGTATGCATTAAATATAAACGCAGAAGACAATTTTGCATTAGCAGCTTAATTTAACGCTGCTCATCAGCCCTGTGTGCCCACGCATAGGATTACTGGTGTCATTAAAGTGGGGAACGAAGTTTAGCAAAGCTTTGAGCTAAAGGGGTATTTATGAAGCTAGGGAATCAGGAGTTTGTTTGTGAGCGAACTGAGGACCGAAATTTTAGTCACAAACTACGCTCGTAGAAAGTCAGACTGGTCTGCTTTCGGACATGGGTTCGACACCCATCGCCTCCACCACAATAAGCCGTGAAAATTTTTCACGGCTTATTTCTTGTATAAAGAAAACCCTTGCTATGAAAAGGTGTTTAGAAAAGCTTTAGTATTCAGTATGTTAAAAAACCTCCTTTTGTTAATACTTTAAGGTTTGTCGGCCAGATTTAAATAACAAAAGGAGGGACAATATAATAATATGGATACTAATAGTTTAGCACATACTAAATGGAATTGTAAGTATCATTTAGTGTTTGCACTTAAATTTAGGAGAAAAGAAATATATGGAGAACAAAAAGCGGAAATAGGAAAAATTTTAAGGCAATTATGTGAATGGAAGGGCGTAAATATCATGGTAGATCAAATAAGTTTTAGGTGTATAAAAACACTCCCACTGTATAGAGATTAATAATTAGTTGGATTATCAAAATATTGACCCAATATGTATATAATGGTAGAATGACGTGTAAAAATAATAGGTAAACTCTTTAGAGTAGCTTTTTTTTTATATCAACTTAATGTACTTATGAGACAATAAATTACTTTGGGGGAGAAATATGCACAGAAGAAAACTATCAGCCTTAATTATGTTAGCAACCACTTTTAACTTTTCAGCACAAACTATAGATGTTTTTGCTAGTGAGATAAAAGAAGATATCAAATTATCTAGAAGTATATCAAATGAAGAAAATGGAAATATACAATTAAATCAATCTAAAGTAAGTAAGTTTGATTTACTTAATAGTAGTTATTTAGAAGAGTATAATAAAGCTTTTAAATTAGATAATTCTAAAATAATTTCAATAGCTAATAACGGAGGACAATATTCATCATCAAACATATCTAAAGCTATTGATGGAAACTTTAGTACTCATTGGGAAACAGGAAAAGTTAACAGTGAAACCTTTGAAAATGAAGTAATACTTACACTAGAGGAAGTGACGAAATTAAATAGAATAGTATATGGTGCAAGACAAGATGGTGCCAAAGGTAAAGGTTTTGCTGAAGAATTTGAAATATACTCTTCACTTACAGACAATGGGGATGATTTCACTTTAGTAAGCCAAGGAAAATATACAGATTCTACTAGAGATATAGTAGAAATAGAATTTGAAGAAACAGAATTTAAAAGAGTAAAATTTAAATTCAAAAAAGCTAATCAAAATTGGGCATCTGCCTCAGAGTTTATGCTTTATAAAAAGGATACACTATCTGAAATAATAAATAATATTTTTACAGATGGTACAATGACAAAGTTAAAAGATGAATATAACAATATAGATGTAATAAATAATTTAGAAGCGGAACTTAATAATCATCCTTTAAAAGAACAATTAGTATATTCTATAGATTTAGCAAAAGAAATTTTAAAAGGTGATAAAGATTACTCAGATAGAACATTTACACTGACACAATATGGTGATACACATGCAAAAGCAAGAAATCAATTAAAAATGTCTACTTTTGGTACAGACTTACAATCTACAGGTATAGTGGCAAAACCAGGACAAGTATTTAGAGTTTTTGTTGATGCAGAAGACGGGGCACCACTTCCAATAATTGCATTTACTCAGCAAGAAGGTAGATTTGGTTACTGGAAAAAAGAGTATCAATTACAAAAGGGTATGAATGTTATAACAGTACCTGAAATATATAGTGACTCATGGAGTATGAAATCTACAAAGGGTGGAGCAGTATATTTAATAAACAAATATACACCTGAACAACAAGGAAAAGCTCCAGTTGTACGTATAGAAGGTGGAGAATTCTTCCCATCATTCAAACCAGGAGATGATAAAGAAAAATTCTTAAAATTATTAAAAGAATATAAAGAAAAGCTAGATAAAGATCCTGAAAATACAGTTGATATATATGAATTCAGTACAAAAAGAGTATTATACACAGGAACTGCAAAAGCAGCATATAAAGTATATGTAAATGAAAACGTAGATGTTGAAGAAAGTGTAGATGTTTGGAATAAGAAATTCCAAGAAGCATTTGATTTTGCTGGATTAAAAGATGATACTAGCGATCCAGATAATGATTCTACAAATGTTAGAACAGCAGTAAGGTTAATGCAACCTTATGGTGCAGCTTATGCATATACTGATCATATAGGTATTCAAAGACATATACAAGAAATTGTATTAAGAACTGATGAAAGTAGTATAAACAGTATACTTTGGGGAATGCTTCATGAAGCCGGACACCAAATGGATATAAAGGCAAGAGAGTGGGGCGAAGTTACTAATAATATGTGGGCAAACAATGCTTATATAAAAAATGGATTAAATGATAGAGTACAATATGATAAATTATATGAGTATTTAGCACCAGAGAAATCATTAAAAACGTACGAAGAATTAGATTATTCTGAAAAACTAGGAATGTTCTGGCAACTACAAATAAAGAAAAATACTTATTGGCCAGAGTTAGAAGCATTATATAGAAAGAGAAAACCTAATCCTAGCACTACACAAGAAAAGCAAGATTTATTTGCTGAATATTCATCAGAAATTATAGGTATGAATCTAAGTAATTATTTTGACAAATATGGATTTAAATTATCAGATGAATGTAAAAATAGATTAAAAGAGAAATATTCAAATGTAGGACAAAAAATATGGTATTTAAATACTAGTGCTATGAATTATGAAGGAAATGGATTTGAAAACAAAGATACTTCTTTAGAAGTTTCATTATCAAAATCAAATTCTGGAATAAAACTAAGCATGAGTATTGCTAGTGAAGCAAAAGATGACTTCCTTGGTTATGAAATAGTGAAAAATGGAAAAGTGATAGGGTTTACTACATCTGGAACTTATACAGATTCAGAGGCAACTAATATAAGTGAAAATATAAATTATGAAGTAATACCTTATGCAAAAAATTTATCAACAGGTGATAAAGTACAAATAAATTCATTAACACCAAGCATAAGTATTCAACAAGAAACTATAACATTAAATTTAAATGAAGAATTTAATGCTATGGATTATGTTAAAGGATTTACTCACTCAGGAAGTGACATAACATCAAAAGTTAAATTTGAAAGTAATGTAGATACTACTAAGCATGGAAACTATCAAGTTAAATATACAGTAGAAGATAATGATGTAACTTTTAATAAAATATTAAATGTAAAAGTAGTAAGTGACTATGATTATTTATCAGATTTTGAGTGGAAATCTGTATCAACAGCATGGGGGACTCCAAGAAGAAACTCTAATATACAAGGTAGAGTAAATGGAAATATAAAAACATTTGAAAAAGGTTTTGGAATACATGCTAATGGTAAGATAACTTATGATTTATCAGATAAAGAATATGATACATTTGAGGCATTACTTGGAGTTGATCAATCATCAATACAACCAAATAATAATTCAAGTATCAAATTTAAAATAATAGCAGATGGTAAAGTTTTAGCATCTACAGATGTTTTAGGATATTATGACAACATGGCTTATGTAAATGTTCCTGTATCAGGTGTTAAAGAGCTTGTAATTGAAGTTTCTGATGCTGAAAATGGAAATACAGCAGACCATGGACTAATAGCTAATCCAAAATTAACTACAAATAATGCTAAACCAAAAATTATAGCAGAAAATAAAAACTTAAAACTTGGACAAGATTTCAATCCAAGAGAAGGTGTTGAAGCAATTGATGTGGAAGATGGAAATTTAACATCAAAAATTGAAATTGAATCAAATAGTTTTGAAAAAGATAAAATAGGAAAATTTGAAGTTGTATATAAAGTAACTGATAAAGATAACAATGTAACAAGTAAAAAAATATATGTTACAGTATCTGAAGATTATACAGTTACAAAATCTAAGTATGGGCAGTTCTCAAATTTAGATGGATATAACGAAGAGTTTAAATTACCTATAGTATCTGCAAAAAATAATGCAGGAAATTACGGAAACAGTGTAATAGGCAATGCAATAGATGGAAAAATAAATACTCATTGGGAGACAAACTCTCCAAATAATAGTTCATTTAAAAATGAAGTAACATTTGATTTAGGTGAAGTTCAAGAAATAAGCAAGATGGCATATGCATCAAGACGTGACGGAAATAACAAAGGTTTTGCTATTGAATTTGAAATATATGTATCAGAAAGTGAATCAGGAGATGATTTCTATTTAGCAGGACAAGGCTCATATTCTGGAGCAATAAGCGATACTGTTGAATTTAATATGAGCAAAGTAAATGCAAGAAGAGTGAAGTTTAAATTTGTAAAAGCAAGTGGAGAATGGGCAAGCTTCGGTGAAGTGGCATTTTATAAAGAAGATAAATTAGCAGATAAAATGGCTGGTTTATTTACAGATGAAAACAAAACAGAAGTAGCACAAAGCTATAATACTTTAGAAAAATTAGAAGCTTTAAGAGAAGAGGTTAAAAATCATCCAGCATATGAATTATTCAAAGTTGAATTGGATAATGCTGAAAAAATAATAAAAGCTAAATTCCCAACTTTAACATTTGAAGAATTTACAATGATTGAGAAAAATACTGAATTAAATTTAATGGATGGAGTAGTTGCAAGTGATCAAGAAGATGGCAACATAACTTCAAATATAGTAGTAAATGATGGTGGATTTTCATCAAACAAAGTAGGAACATACAAAGTAACATACACAGTAACTGATAGTGATTCAAATATAACTACAAAGGAAAGAACAATAGTAGTTTATGGTCAAAGCAAATATTTATCAGATATGAATTGGGAGTCAGCTACAACTGGATGGAGAAGTGTTGTTAAAGATATGGCAGTTGGCTCAACTAATAAGATTAAACTTAACGTAGATGGAACTGTTAAAACTTTTGATAAAGGTATTGGTGCTGCAACAAATGCTAAAATAGTATATAATTTAGATGGAAATTACAACTATTTTACAACATATGTGGGAACAGATAAAAACTATAACTTAGGAAGTACAACAATAAGATTTAGAATACTTGCTGATGGAAAAGAAGTTTATACTTCTGATGTAATAAAAACAAATACTCCTGCAGAATATGTAAGATTAGATGTTACAGGAGTTAAAGAACTTACTTTAATTGCTGATGATGTAGATGGAAACTTAGTAGGAGATTTTGCATCTTGGGCAGATACTAAATTATATAAAAATTATTCAAAACCAGTAATAGAAGGTAAAGATTTAGCAGTATTTAATGTAAATGAGGAAGTAGATTTACTTCAAGGAATAACAGCAACTGATTATGAAGATGGAAACTTAACTTCTAAAATAAATGTAAAAACAGATTATGAAAAAGGAAAAGTTGGAATATTTGATGTTGTATATTCTGTAACAGACAGTGATAACTTAACAACTGAATTTACAAGAAAAGTAGCAATTACAGATGAAGAAACTTATGTATCTGATTTAGAATGGAAATCAGCAACAATAGGTTCAGGGGCTATAGGTAAAGATAAATCAGTAAGACAACAACCTATAAAACTTTTAAATGAAAATGGAACTTATGATACTTTTAAAAAGGGTATAGGAACTCATTCTTATTCAGAAATAGTATATGATTCAACAGGATATGATATATTTGATACTTGGGTAGGTCTTGATGAATTTGTATCAAATCAAAGTGCATCAAGTGTTATATTTAAGGTTTATGTAGATGGTAAATTAAAAGCAGAAACTGATGTTATGAAATCAAATTCACCAAAACAACGTTTAATGGTAGATGTTAGAAACTCTAATGAAGTTAAATTAGTAGTAGATTCAGCAACTAATGGTATTACTTGGGATCATGCAGACTGGGCAGAGGCAAGATTTAGAAATATAGCAAAATTTAATACAGCTAAATTAGAAGAAGTTTTAACAAAAGCTGAAAATATAAATTTAAATAATTATACTCAAGAATCTATTGAAAGATTAGAAAATGCAATAAATGTTGGTAAAGAAGCTTTAAGTTCAGCTAATCAAGAAACAATAGACAAAGCTATTGAAAAATTAAAAGAAGCTATGGATTCATTAGTAGAAGTTAATTTAAATGAAACAGTGCAAATAAAAGATGAATTTTTAAAAGCTAGTATACAAAAAGAACTTGGAATATCAGGTGAAATAACAGTTGGAGAAATGAGAAAGCTTACTTCACTAAAAGTATCACAAGTAGAAAGTTTAGAAGGGTTACAACATGCCATAAACTTAGAATCATTAGATATAGACTATAATGAAATAAGAGATTTATCACCACTTAAAAATCTTAAAAAATTAAAAGATTTAAAAGCAAATGTTTTAGGTGGATTAATGCCAGGGAGTATTTATTCAAAAGATAATAAAGCAACTGTAAACTTGGATGTTATAAATAGAAATGGTGAAAAATTATTACCAAAATCAGTAATAGTGAAGCATAATAAAACACATGAATATACTACTTTAGATATAAAAGATTGTGTAGATGAAAATGGAGTTGTAACAATAGATACTACAAATTTTGACTCATATATATATACAATTACTTTAGTATATGAAGATGAAGTTGATAATTATACATCACAATTTATGTTTATGCTTGATAATAGATAATAATATATAGAATAGTAAAATTAATTATTTTTAATATGCACTTTGACTGTTTTTAGGCTTTTTCAGTGTTTATGCACATCTCTTAGTTGAATTTTTACTAGGGGGTGTGCATTTTTATGCAAATGGTGCTGGAGTAGGGGGTGTAATGTCTTTTGCAGCACTTTATAGTTTAGAAACTGTAGGGTTGGCAGGAGATGTTAAAGTAAAACAGAAGAAAAATGAATATGTGAATAATAATATTCCATATGCACATATGTAATAATCATCCTCAGCATTATAAGTCATATCTTCTCTCTTACTAATATCATTTTTAAATTTTTTACTTTTTGACTTTTTGTAGTTTTGTGGTTTAATATATGGATTTTGATTATGTTCACTTAAATATTTATAATTTTCTTCACTTTCGTATCCAGCGTCAGCTATAACATTTTTAAATTTTTCAGGTAAATCATTTTCAAGTTTATTAAGAAATGGTATGAATGTTAATTGATCTGCTCTTTCACTTGAAACATCAACACCGACTATGTATTCTCCTTCAACACCAATTTGAATATTATACCCTGGTTTAAGTTGACCATTTTTCATATGGTCTTCTTTCATATGCATGAAAGTCGCGTCTTTATCAGTTTTTGAAAAGCTATTTCGACCATCAAAGATGCTATTATATTCATCATATTTACTTTGTTTTTCTATAAATTCTTCAAGTGATTCAAAGTATTTTTGCAATTTGCTTTTTCTTTTACCTTTTCCATGAACAAATTCAATTTTATTTTCAATTTTAATAGTATCTAACTTGTGTAATATTTTAGATACGAAATCAACTGTTATTTTATCATTGTTAATATTGATTTTTATACCTAACTCATCTTTTAAATGTTTTAAAGTATCTTTAATTTTTTCTTGTAGTTTATTTTCAAATTTATCAGTTGCTTTTTTCCATATAAAAGTATACTTATTAGCATTCGCTTCGATTTTTGTACCATCTACAAATAAATTTTCATATTGAATTTCATTATTTTCTCCTAAATAAATAATAAGTTGATTAAATAAATCACGAAGGCAATTTGCTAAACGTTGACTTCTAAATCTAGCAATTGTATTATGATCCGGAGCCTTTTGCCCCTGCAAAAGCCAAATAAAGTTTATATCACGTTTGCAAGCTTTTTCTAATTCTCTACTGGAGTATATTTTATTCATATCTCCATATATTAATAGCCTAAATAAAGTGACTGGATCGACTGCTGGATTTCTACCTAATGTAGAGTATGTTTTATATAAATTTGTATAATCTAATCCCTCCGTAACTTCAAATAGCAGTCTTACAGGATCATTTTCTTTAGGTATAAAAGGGACCTGTATTGGAAAACCTATTTGTTGCATAGGTATCACATTCTTTTTGAAGTTTTTCATAACGATATTATATGCAAAAAAGGGAATTCAAATACGAATTCCCTTTTTTTATCGGTTAGTATCAAATATTATTTTGATACAGCCCCTTCTTTGTTATTAGATGCAAGTTTTAATTCTCTTTTATTGAGATACATATTTTTATCAGCTTTTTTATAAACTTCTTTCAATGATATAATTTCATCTTTTTTTCTTATAGCATATCCACATGAAGCTGATATTTTATATTTCTTATTATTTATTGTATTAAAGCTTAATATATTATTATTAAATTCTCGTATAATTTTTTTAACCTTAGTTACGTCATATCCACTTAATATAACAATGAATTCATCTCCCCCCATACGTCCAATAAATCCATATTTTTCAAAGGTTAATTTTAATATTTTTGCAAAATCACATAAAAGCTCATCTCCAACATTATGTCCCATTGTATCATTCACAATTTTAAAGTCATTTAAATCTATGGATATTATAGCCAAGTCTTCTTTGTAACCATTATCAATTCTAGTAAATATATAATTACATTTATTTCTATTAGCAATTTGAGTTAATGAATCTATATATACCAACTTATCATTTCTTATATACTTTGCAATTATACGTACAATAAGACCTAGCAAAATTATGAACAACATTGTACTAAAATACTGTAAATACTTGATATTTCTAATTTCCTCTAAAACTTCCCTTACAGACACAACAAAAACAACTTTCCAAGGTACACCATCCAGTAATGAATAATTTGCATAATAATTCTCCCCATTAATTACCATTAATCCATTATCATTTTTCTTGTCACTATCTAATAATGTAGCATCATAATTTTCAAGTTCAAAAATATTAATTTTGTTATGAACTAGATTCATATCATTACTTACAACATAATTACCATTATTATTAATTACAAAGCCAAAACCGCTTTTCTTAACTTTCACACTTTGAATCTTATCGTTTATTTCCTTTAAATTCAGAGCACCACATAAAGTTCCAACTCTATTTCCATTATTATAAATTGCAACACTTATAGTTGTAATTGATCTATTTTGGTACTCTTCTAAAAATGGTTCCGTTATATATTCTTCTTTATCTTTAATATTCTGAAAAAACTCTTCATGTGATTGTTCTTTAATTTCATCACTTTGAACATAATAACCATATCCTTCATTATCCAAAATAAACATATGCTCAAATTTTGAATATATTGTTTTCTCTTTTAAAAATTTATACTGTTCATCCCAATTCATATTGTATATTTCAGGAAATGATGCTATAAATTTTAACAAATCAATTTTTTCCTTAAGAAAACCATCTACATTATCTTTAAAATCCATAGTTAGAGTTGCTAAATATTGTTCTACTTCTTCAATTTTGCTTTTTGTTATATTATCTATACTCACCACTGTAAGAATTAGTGAAATTATTATAAGTATAACAGTTGCACTTAAAACTATCTTATCATATAACTTCAGTGTTGATAAAGATTTTTTCACCCTTTTCCCCATATTTATCCTGTATAACTACTTTAAACTTATTATTATACATTATCCTTTCTTCTATTATTTAACATATTATTATTTTCGTATAATCTTTGTATAATATTAAGTATTTTTTATATATTTTGTCAATTTAATTAAAACTTTTTTAACTTCCTATTTTTAATTCTATATCTTTAAATTTACTTATTATCAAATTTCATATTGCCAAGTAAAGCTGCAAATGGATTATCCTCCATTGCTTCCTTTTCTGCTTCTTTTTTCATCTTAGCCATGATTCTTTGAGTTTCTCTTTTATCTACTTTTCCCTTTTTATCAAATCTTTTTTCAAAGGAAGATGCTTTTTCTCTAAAGTTACAATTAGTTCCTGTACAAACGTATATCTTTCCTTCACCTTGTCCTCTAATTTCTAATTTCTTCTTACATTCAGGACATCTTGCATTGGTAATTCTAGATACACTTTCTCTATAACCACATTCTCTATCTTGGCAAACATTCATTGTGCCATTTTTACCTTTAACTTCTAATAGGTATTTACCACAGTTAGGGCATTTCTTACCTGTTTTATTATCATGAACAAATTTAGAATTAGCACTCTTAACATCTTCCACTAAAGCCACAGAATAATTTTTCATATCTTTAATAAATCCATGATCATTTCTCTTACCTTTAGCTATTTCATCAAGCTGCTTTTCCCATTTAGCTGTTAAAAGTGGTGATTTTAAATCAGCTGGTACAAGCTCTATAAGTTGCTTTCCTTTTGAAGTAGGTACTATTTCTTTACCTTTCTTTTCTATAACAAAAGAATTACATAGCTTTTCAATAATATCAGCTCTTGTGGCAACTGTTCCAAGACCACCTGTTTCACCTAAAGTCTTAGCTGCTTCTTTTCCTACATTAATATACTTATGAGGATTTTCCATAGCTGATAAAAGTGTAGCTTCGGTAAATCTTGCTGGTGCTTTAGTTTGACCTGTCTTTAATTCAATCTTAGTTAAACTAACTTTATCACCTTTATTTACTTTAGGAAGTACTTGCTCTTTTATATCATCTTCGCAGTTATCTTCTTCTAAATGATCATATAACTTTTTCCACCCCTTTGATTTAACCACTTTACCTTTAGCAATAAGTCTTTCACCTTCTACATTTGCTTCAATGGTAGTTTGCACATATTCAAATGGTGGAAGCATTACGCTTAAGAATCTCTTCACCACTAAATCATAAATTTTTCTTTCTTCTGAAGAAAGTAATGCTAAATTTGGCTTTTGTTCTGTAGGAATAATGGCATGGTGATCACTTACCTTAGAATTATCTACAAATCCCTTATGACCATTTATCTTAGTTTTTAATAGTGCATCAGCTGTGGCTCTATACTCACCAATGGCAATAGCTTTTAATCTATCTGGAATAGTTGCAACTATATCAGTGGTTATATATCTTGAATCAGTTCTTGGATAAGTTAATATCTTATAATTTTCATAAAGTCTTTGCATTATGCTTAAAGTTTGCTTTGCTGAATATCCCCATATCTTATTGGCATCTCTTTGAAGTTCAGTTAAATCATATAAAGCTGGTGAATATTTCTTTTTATTAGCTTCTACGATATTTACAATTTGTCCTTCAGCATTTCTTAGCTTTCCTTCAATTTTCTTAGCAAATTCTTCATCAAATATTCTTGGCTTATTATCCTTGTTAACCCATGATAATTTATATCCATTGGCATTAGCCCCTAAAGTATAATATGTTTTAGGCTTAAAACTTCTAATTTCTTCTTCTCTATTAACTATCATGGCAAGTGTTGGAGATTGAACTCTACCTGCTGATAATTGAGCATTATGCTTACAAGTTAAGGCTCTAGTCACATTTAAACCTACTAGCCAATCTGCCTCTGCTCTACAAACAGCTGCTTTATATAAATTGTCATAGTCACTGCCTGGCTTTAAATTTTTAAAACCATCTAAGATAGCTTTATCAGTTTGTGATGAAATCCATAATCTTTTAAGTGGCTTATTAACTCCTGCCTTTTCAATAATCCATCTAGCTACAAGCTCACCTTCTCTTCCTGCATCTGTGGCAATAACTATTTCACTAACATCGCCTCTGTTCATAAGCTTTTTAACTTCATTATACTGTTTAGCAGTTTTTTTAAGCACAGTAAGCTTCATATACTTTGGTAGCATTGGTAGTGTTTCCATCTTCCATTCTTTATATTTATTATCATATCCTTCTGGATCCATAAGTCCAACTAAGTGTCCCATTGCCCAAGTAACTATATACTTGTTTCCTTCTATATATGAACCTTTATTTTGATTACACTTTAATACTCTTGCTAAATCTCTTCCTACTGAAGGTTTTTCAGCTAAAACTAATATTTTACTCATATTTTTACCTCTTCATTGTAGTTTTACTTTATTATATCATATAACATTTTATCAGTATTAATATCTTCTTCTGCGTCTATTTTTTCTATAGTCTGCATGTCTTCTTTCTCTAAATCTATAATCATATCTTTCTTTTTTAGAATCATTTATTATTTTACACATTCTACATCTATCGCTTGGATAATCCCAAGATAGTTTCTTACCACAACCTATACATACTCTTTCATGATCAAGAAGGTTTGTTAAAAGTAATTCATTTATCTTATTTGCTGTATTTTCTTTTTCACTGCAAATAAATCTATTATTAATCATCATATTAAAATTCTTACCAAAGGAATAATTTAAATCCAGTGATTTATAATAACTTTCTAGCTCATCAAGCTCTTTTTTTGCACTGGCATTTTTCTTTAATGTTGGTTTCATTAAATTTACTGCACCAGCACTATACATCATGCAATATTCTTCCCACAAAGCAAAAACTGTCTTATTATTTTCTTCAAAGGGAATTGTTGCCATCTTAATGATATCCTCATTAGATACATCTATATCCAACTTTTTAAGTCTATTTAAAAGATAAATAATTCTTGTAATATCAGTTTTTTCATAGAAACCTTTCAGTGACATAGAACTCCAAGTCTTTAATGCATCTATGATATCTATATCAATATTTATTAGCGACTCTGGAATGCCAACATAACACTTTTCAATTTTCTTTGGCTTTGCTTTTAATGCATCTCTTATAAGATCAATGTCCTTGGTTGTTGCAACATAGCCTTTATCGTAAATACCTTTACGTCCTGCTCTACCAGCTATCTGTTTTATTTCAGATACCCTTAATTTTCTCATGGACACTCCATCATACTTTCTAGTTTCTAAAAATACAATACGTTTTATAGGTAAATTCACTCCCATACCTATGGCATCTGTACATACTATTACTTCAGTTTCACCACTTAAAAATCTATCAAACTGCTTTTTTCTTGTGGAATATGGTAGCGAGCCATAAATAATACTTGTCTTTATGTTATTATTAAGCAATTGTGCAGAAACTGCCAAAGCTTTTTTCTTTCCAAATACAACTAAAGCATCACCTTTTTTAACATCTCTCTCCAAATTAAACTTCTTATCTTCAACAATTAATTCAGTATCTCTTTTATGACGTATAACTTCATATGTGTCATCACAATCTTTTATTAGCTTAATTACTATATCAAGTGCTTCTGGTGCCATACAAATATGCACTTCCGGTGCTAATACTCCAATTATAGCTCTCGTCCATGCCCAACCTCTTTGGTTGTCAGCAATCATTTGTGCTTCATCAATGACACATACATCATAAGGCGTGCCTAATTGTAATTTTTCAATGGTAGATGATACATGATAAGCATAAGTAATGATGTCCTCTTCTTCTCCTGTTAAAAGAGAACAAGCTATATTTTCACTATTAAGCTTATCTTGAATTTCTAAGGCTAACAATCTAAGTGGTGCTAAATACACTCCACTTTCAGCTTCCATGAGCCTTTTAATACTTGAATAAGTTTTACCTGTATTAGTTTCACCAACATGAAGATAAAAGTGTCTTTTCATACGTCTTGTTTCTTTATATTCATCTATCGGATTATCTAAAATTATTTCTTTAATTTCATCTTTTGCTTTATTTTTAATATAAATATTTTCTGATGCCCATACTAACCCTTTTAAGCATATCCATGGAATACACTCCTTAAACTCTTCCATTTCTTCCAATGATGGTGCATTTTCATTTTTCTCTAAATAATTATTGTATATGATATTTTCAACTATAGCTATTCTTCTTATTATCTGCTTAATTTTATCTTCCTTATATATAAGTTGATTTCTAAATCCTTTTAAATTTACGCTTTTATAATAGCCAAAGACCATTTCTCTAGCATTTTCTAAGAATAAATTCATATGATCTTCAGTTTTATAAATCTTCATATTAATAAGATTATCAAGCTTACTATCAATGGAATTAATAACCTTAACCTTAAGTCTATTGATACCTTTAGCCATTGAAACAGCTTCTTTAACATTCTTTTCCATAAGTTTTATTAGAGCTTCTTCATTATAGCTATTATCTTCACTTACAAATTCTATATAATATTCATTTTCTACTCCTAAAAGACTGCATCCTCTTTCATATATATCTAAAAGCAATTTATCTTCTAGTGAAGACACTTTACTTGCTACAGGACTTCCCCATCTGCTTTTAAAGGCATTTCCTACCTCAGTCTTTATCATTTCTTGTAAGCTTCTTTTTTTATCATCACTTATTTCTTCTAAATCTATATCATAATAAATTTTACCTTCACGGCTTCTCTTATACCACCTAACACTATTAAAAAGATATTCTTCAGTATATCTCTTTTTAAATTCTTTATATAGCTTACCTTTCTTTGTTTCCATGATAGCATCTACTTTTTCATATATAACAGTAGCTATATCCTTGCCTTCATACTTAAACACTTTTTTACCTTCAATAGTATCTTCATCTTCTTCTAAAACTTCAACATATGAACCTTCCCAAGATAATTCATAAAGAAAGTCCTTCACATACATATAATCATGGATATTAAAAGCTCCATTATCTTTTAATTCCACTCTAGAGTCTATATCACTTTCATCATAATTAGAGTCATCAATTACAACCTTACTGGTTGTCTTTATGTAATTAACAATTTCCTTCATGGTTTCATTCATAAATTCATTGTCTATGTATTTTGCTATTTCATTTTTAATTTCTTTTCTTAAAGTACATTTATTTGAACCCATCTCCATATCACATCCTTTATAATTTAACCTTATTATATATTATAAATTTTCTTCTGTCATAAACTATAATAAAAAATGATAAATCAAATAAAAAAGATTAATTATCATTTTTAGATAATTAATCTTTTTTCTTTTTTATCTAACAAACCTTCTAGTTAAAATTCCAATTGCTATTCCCATCATAATAAATCCTAGTATCATCTCAATATTTGCAATAACGTAGCCATAAGCACCAGGAATACAATTAACTACTCCTACCCCTGCAAACATCCCTACACTTAAGGTAAATGCTTCATTAAAATCAAATATAAAAGTTTTTATATCAAAATTTTTTATAGTATGCAATCCATATCTTACCATATTATCTTCAATATCAATTCCCACTACTAAATATGCTATTGCACAAATAATAATTATAATTAGAGATGTTATAAATGGTGCTAAAACCCTTTCACCATATCCTGTAGCAATCCAATTAATATATGAAAAAAACTTAGGTACTATTTTTAATGATTTTCTTTGAACGTTTCTACATAAATAATAATATTCACCAAAATTATTTTTTAAATTATTATCTTTAAATTTATCAGCGATATTTTCATATATTTCATATATACCCTCGTATTCATCTCTATTGTTATATTTTAAAGTAATCTTATCAAAAAATGTTTTTTCATCCATTTTTGTTTTAAGATTATCATTGAAGCTAAAATCAATCATATAATTATTTAAAAATTTCCCACCACTAAGATCACTATCTACTATTTCCATCTTATCAATATTGCACTTATTAATTATTATGCTTCTCATATTAGTAAGTTCTAAGATAGTATTTTTTATAAGGGAATCTTCTATTATCAAATATGAAATATCAGAGCCTTGAAATTTTACATACATATTACAATTTATAAATTCACAAGATAAATTTTCCTTAACATTTAACGATGGAGTCTTTTCTGTTTCCACTTTAACTAAAGTACAATTTTCAAATATTACTCCACCTCCACTAAAATCACAATTTTCAAAAATACATCCATAAAAATTACATTCCTTAAACTTAATATTATAAAACTTACAATTGATAAACCTAGCACATATAATTGTTTCATTGGCTATTTCTAAAAATTCATCTTCTTTTAGTGTTTTAGAATTATTAATAACCCTATCAGTAATGTTTCTAAAACTATATTTTTTATCATATTCAATATTTAAGCTTTCTTTATGTTCTGTAAGATTTTTAATTATATGTGCATTGTTTTCCCTTCGTACTTTTAATTGATTTTCTGTTTTAAATTTTTCTTCTTTAAAGTTTACATATGACATAAATATTACCTCTATTATTATCCCTAGTATTATTCTCTATATATTATCTATCATTCTTTCTTAAATATACTAAAAAGAGGAAGTACCTAAATTGATATTTCCTCCTCTAAATATAAACTTAGCTCCATTTCAGGTTCTTTAATGCTAAGTCCAAGCCTTTCATAAAACTCAACGGCATACTTATTAAATTCCCATATAGTCATTTGAAAAGCTACTGCCTTTTCCTTTCGCACAAAATTAACAATGTGATTAAAGAACTTATTTCCAATACCTGCTGATTTATACTTTTCCTTTATAGCAAAGGAATCTAAGAACGCTATTTTACCATTATTTCTATTAATGTTCCTTGATGATACAATTTTTAATATGGCATAAGCCACTAATTCATTTTCTTCTCTATTTTCTGCCACAAATACCTTATTATTGCCTTCATTAATAAAAGCAATAAAATGATCTCTACCATTTTTATTGTCTTCATCTAAATATACATCCGGTCTATTATCATATTCAATATTATGTATATCTTTTATAAGACTGTTTATGTCATCATAATCTTCTGCTACAGCTTGTCTTATATAGTAATTCATTAAAACTCACCTCTGTTATTATTTTGAAATAATTATCATTTATTACATTTATTATATACAAAAAACAGCAGTATTTCTACTGCTGCTTCTTCTTTATCCATGAAAATACCCTGTTCTTGCATTTACTGTAACGTAAGGAACTTCTTTTCCATCCTTTATAACATATGCAGTGTACAAGTCACCTTCTAAATATTCTACTTTACTTATTTTTTCTCCATAAGTGCTATTTATTTCTTTTTTAAACATTTCTTGCCAGTTACTTGGAATTGGTGCATTTTCAGTAACGTACTTAGCTACAGCTTCTACATCTACTGCATTTCCTCCATTAGCTACATATTCATTATAAAGTGAATCTATATCAACTTCTTCAAGGAATCTTGCATTCCATTTCAACTGTTCTGCCGCTGGCTTTTCCACTTGTCCAAGAAGAATATAATCTTTCACCTTTTGACTCATATTTTCATCAGCAATTTCATTATCATCTGGTAAAGTTTCTTCTTCTTTTACTGGCTGCTCTATTGTAACAGTCCCTTCAACATTCTCAGAAATCTTTTCTGTATTATCTTCATTAGAAACTATCTCTGTACTTTCACCAGTAGAAGAATTTTCACTTTCACTTATTGTTGTCTTATCATCGGTAGATTTATTGGAACCATCTGAGTTTCCAGTAGAACAAGACATTAATAAAACTGCACAAAGTGATAAACATATCAGCATCTTTCTCTTCATATCAATATCACTCCTTTATTTTTGTTTTATTTTTGAAACATCCTTAAGATAAAACTCAATATATCCACATTTTGGACATACAGCACAGCTTACCTTACCTAAATTATCTGTAAATATGCCTTGCTTGGTTATCTTAAGTCCATAAGCACCTCCCTCTACCTTAACATCAAGGTTTTCGACCATTTCACGGGTACATCTAATACATTTCCTCATATTTCAATAACCCCCAAATCTACTTTAAAAATTTTATTACCGCATCGGCAATTTCATTTGGTGCATATTCATATACCGCATGCGGACCTGAAACGTACTTTATATCTATATTCCCTAATGCTTCTATATATTCTAACTTATCTGTTAAAAGCTCCTTGCCTTTTTCTATTTTTTCTTCTATTTTCTCATTATCTCCATCATATTCCTTATTTAATCGCTCTTTATAGACATTATCAAAATAAGCTCCATTATAACTATTTGCTACTATATATAATTTAAGTATATCTTTAATTTCTCTGCTATTAAGCACTTTTCTTGCATTATCATAATAAAGTTTCATTTCAGAATATGTTGCTCTTGAATAAGTATTTCTATACATAAGTGATAACCGTAATTCCTCTTCCTTATCAGTATAAATATCATTTTCATCCTTACCAATTAGCATATCTTTGGAAACTAGTAATCGCTGTAGTCCTGTGCTACAAAAAATATTTTCTGCTTTAGCTATTGCTAGAGTGCTAACTTTAGGTTTTCCTTCTTCTACATAGCATTCAGCTGGTGTGGCATCTAAATAAATTATAGCTTCAACCTCATCTAGATAGAGACTTGCCCAGTATTCTGCATACATTCCCCCTATAGAATGGGCCATTAAAATATACTTTTTATTGGAACTACTTTGCTTCAATGCCAAACGATATTCTTCTACAATTTCCTCTACTGTTCTATCAGCTTTTGTATCACTGCTCATACCATTCCCTGCACGATCTATTAGATAGATATGAAAATCATTTTTTAGTTTATCAAAAAGTGGCCTTGTTGAAATAATTGTATCCCCACTTCCTAGCCCTTGTATATAAACAATAGTTTGCTGGGAATCTTGTTTTCCTATTTGATATACGTTAATATCTTTTCCATCTACATTTATAATTTCTCCCACTCCATACTCTTCTAACTCCCTCTTTTCCTGTACAAGCCGATAATTGTGATAAATCTTCATCAATATAATAAACGCCAATAAGACTCCTAATGCTGTAATACATATCTTTTTATTCTTCCTCTTCATAATTCTCCTTAAATTTCCATTTGTAATTATATTATATCATTAAAAAAATAAGTAATATAAAAAAAGAAACTTTCCCCTAAAGAAAGTTTCCTCCTTAATTTTTCATTTTAATTTTTCACTTTTAATTTTGTTATTCTTCATTTTCCATTTCTAAGATATAATCTGTAAATCTATGCTCATCAGCATAAGAGCCCAGTGCTAAAATAAGACTACATATAAATGATCCTGCATTTAACAAATCAGTTCCATATCTGCGTATATGATAAACAGAGTATAATAAAACTACTGTAGAAATAATTGTTACAATATTACAGATTTTTATTTTCTTATCTAGTCTACAAAGTAGTTTTTCAGTTTCCTCATCTATAAGTTCTTCCTTTACCTCTTCTTCTAAACTATTATTCTCCATTTCCATATTCTCCTCCTAAAAGTCACTATAAATTCACGTCAATATATTAATATAATTATACTCCCATAAGGTCTATACAGCAATATTTTCTATTATTTAAGCAAAATGTATTATTATCAAATTGTATACATATACTTTAATAAAGTATAAATAATAAAAAAGAGGTGCCTATTTCATTGGCAAAGATTATTAAAATTGAAGATGACTTGATTTTTATCGGCCTTGATGATGGTAGTATTAAAAAGGTTAATAAATCTTTTTGTAATTTTTCGCCTGACATAAATGATGAAGTGGAAATTTATGAATCTGAAGGCTGTATAGTAGTCAATAAAATAAATACAACTAAAAAAAAGAATAATGCCACCGACCAAAAAATAGACATTAATGTCAATAATAATTCACCAACAGGTAGTCCTGTATATGTAGCCAATAATAAAAAAGCAGTAAATAAGGTTATTTATTGTGTCCTTGCCCTTTTGCTAGGATGGATTGGCGCTCATAAATTTTATGCAGGAAAAATTGCCGCTGGAATATTATATTTATTATTTTCTTGGACATGTATTCCTGCCATAATTGCTTTTATTGAATTTATACTTGCATTATGCAAGACTGAAGATAGCAATGGTAATATTTTGGTATAAATGACAAGGGGCATTAAATTACTCTTTCACCACTTCACTCCAATAAGCTCACATTAATGTTCCCTTAATTTATATATTTTTTTGCAAATGAAAAATATGAGACATATGTTGCTTTCGTACTCCCCTTTCTATATTAAAGTGATGAAAGCCTCATATGTCTCATTATATTTTATTATCAATGATTTCTCTGTTTATCAATTATATCATCAATAATTACCACTAAAGCTATGATAAATGCTTCATTATCATAATTAATATCTACATAATAATTATCAGTAAAGGCTAGTATCTCCTTATTTATTTCTGCTATAACTCTACCTCCAGCAATAATTCTATAGTTAAAATCAAAGAAATCTCCTTCTATTTGAAAGTCACCATACTTACTCTCCACTTCTATACTATCCCTAAAAAATGTGAAGTTTTTTCGTACTCTGGCAATTAAATCATTATTTTCATTAAATACTTCATAGCTTGGTAAAAACTTAAAAAGCTTTTCTCGTACTCTATATCTTATCATATTATTTTGTTCAACCTTAAATTGAAGACCAAAAGTAAAAAACTCCTTATCTACAAAAAAGCACTTATTACCACTTCCATCAGTAACCCAAAAATCCTCTTTGATTTTAAATAACTTTGATTTCATGTAATATCTCATAAAATTCTCCTAAATTATAATAATTCTTTATAAAGCCTTAATACATTTTTAGAAAATATCTTTTCCACTTCATCATAAGTAAATTTATTCTTTAATAACTCATGAGCCAACCTAGGCATATATGAGCAGTCTTTCATTTCAATATTTCCTGGTATACCATCATAATCAGAACCTAAACCAATACAATCAATTCCAGCAATATTTCTTATGTATTTTATATGTTCAATGGTATCACTTATAGTTCCAAAAACATGTCCATTAGTTGCTGGTGATATAAATGCAGCACAAAAGTTTATTCCCATGACTCCACCTTTATTAGCCAGTAGCTTAATCATTTCATCATCCATATTTCTTACATGATTGCAAATGCTTCTTGCATTACTATGACTTGCTACAAAAGGCTTTTTGCTATGCTTTAATACATCATAAAAACCTGCATCTGATAAATGTGATACATCAGGTATTATTCCTAAATACTCCATGGCTTCTAATAGTTCAAATCCCCATGGTGTAAGACCATTATTCTTATCTGCCTTAGTAAAATCAGGCTTTTCAATTATCTTTCCATTTTTATCAACATTAATTTTTACATTAGGGTGCCCTACTCCATTGGGATAGTTCCAATTAAGAGTAATCATTCTAATACCTCTCTTATATATATGCTGTAAATTTTCTAAGCTCCCTTCTAATGCTCCACCTTCTTCTAAAGTTAAAAGGCTTGATATTTTCCCATTGGCTTCATTTTCTACAATATCTTCATATTTTAAAACTTTAGCAAGCTTATCTTTATTATCTTCTATTTCCTTATCATAGCACTCTATCATACCCAATAATGTTTTATAAGGATTTTTATATCTTTTAAGATCAATAAACATGGCAAAATTCTGCATAAGATAATTTCCCTGTTCCATTTTATTTACATCAAGGTGTAAATCATTCTTCCTTAAATTACAGGCTATCCCCTTATTCCTTTTTTCAAATATTGCTCCTATAGTATCACAGTGCATATCAACAACCTTCATAAAAATGCCCCCTATTTTTATTATCTTCATTTTCTTCATTATATCATATATAGATAAAAGGCAGGATACCTAAGTTTATCAAGTACCCTGCTATGAGTTTCTTATTATTTCTTTTCCTTTTCTTCTTTTTGCACCCTTGCAATGAATTCTTCCAATGATGTGCTTCCTTCATCTCCGCCTTCTCTGCTTCTTAAGGAAATATTGCCATGAGTTTTTTCTTGTTCCCCTACTATAATCATGTATGGAACTCTTTCATTTCTTGCTTCTCTAATCTTATAGCCTATTTTTTCACTTCTATTATCTATTTCACATCTTATGCCAGCTTCTCTTAATTTACCAATAACTTCACTGCCATATTCTACAAAGTTATCAGAAATTGGCAGAACCTTTACTTGTACTGGTGCAAGCCATACTGGGAATTTTCCAGCAAAGTGTTCAATTAATATACCAATAAATCTTTCAATACTTCCAAAGATTACTCTATGGATAACTATTGGTCTATGCTTTTCTCCATCACTGCCTATATATTCAAGTTCAAATCTTTGTGGTAATTGGAAATCAAGCTGAATAGTTCCACATTGCCAGCTTCTGCCTAAGCTATCTTCAATATGAAAGTCTATCTTAGGTCCATAAAAGGCTCCGTCTCCTTCATTAATCTTATAATTTAGTCCACCTTCATCTAAAGCTTCTTTTAATGAACTTTCTGCCATAGTCCATTCTTCATCACTTCCCATAGAATCTTCTGGTCTTGTTGAAAGCTCTATATTATATTTAAATCCTAATGTGCCATAGACTTCATCAATAAGCTTTATTACTCCAAGAATTTCAGATTTTATTTGTTCAGGTAACATAAAAATATGTGCATCATCTTGAGTAAAAGCTCTTACTCTCATAAGCCCGTGCAATGCTCCTGAAAGCTCATGTCTATGAACTCTTCCAAGTTCTCCTACCCTAAGTGGTAAATCTCTGTATGAATGTCCTTCGCTCTTATAAACAAGCATTCCTCCTGGGCAATTCATTGGTTTTAAAGCAAACTCTTTATCATCAATCATTGATGTATACATATTTTCCTTATAATGATCCCAATGTCCTGATCTAATCCAAAGTTCTTTATTAAGCATTATAGGAGTTTCTATTTCCACATATCCTGCTTTATTATGAAGCTTTCTCCAGTAATCTATAAGAATATTTTTAAGAACTACTCCCTTAGGAAGGAAAAATGGGAATCCTGGTCCTTCATCCATGATTTCAAAAAGTCTAAGTTCCCTGCCAAGCTTTCTATGGTCTCTTTTTTTAGCCTCTTCTATCATATTTAAATACTTATCTAATTCCTTTTTAGTGGCAAAGGCCACCCCATAAATTCTTTGAAGCATCTTGTTCTTTTCACTGCCTCTCCAATATGCTCCTGCAACAGAAGTAAGCTTAAAAGCTTTAATAAATTTGGTAGATGGAATATGTGGTCCTCTACAAAGATCTGTAAAATCTCCTTGCTCATATAAGGAAATATTTTCACTTTCATCAAGATCATTAATTAGCTGAACCTTATAATCCTCACCTTTTTCACTCATAAGCTTTAAGGCTTCTTCCCTTGATACATCTTTTCTCTTAAACTTTAAATCCTCATTTATAATTTTATTCATTTCCTCTTCTATTTTTTCAATATCGCCATGTGTAAGTGGTGTATCTAAATCAAAATCATAATAAAATCCATTCTTAACAGTAGGTCCTATGGCAAGTTTCACATTCCCATAAATCCTTTTTACTGCTTGAGCCATTACATGGGCAGTAGAGTGTCTAATTATTTCTATCCCCTCTTCACTGTCTACAGTAATTATTTCCACCTGATCACTTTCCTTAAGCTCATGACTTAAATCTACTAACTTGCCATTAACCTTTGCTGCTACAGCTTCCTTAGCTAATTTTCTACTTATTGATGTGGCTAGAGAATAACCATTGCTACCATCCTCTATTTCTTTCATACTTCCATCCATTAATTTTACTTTTATCATAATCTATATAATAGCTACCGTAAATAATGATAACTATTATTTTTCACTTCCTTTCTTTTTACAAATTTCTCTTTTAATATATTGTCTTTTATATTAATATGAATTTCCGTCATAACTTTTTTCCCCTTCTCTTGTTAGCCAACCAAAAGGTTCTAAAAGAAAAATAGGTCCTTACAAAAATTTAATTAATTTATTTTTCTTTTAAGGTTCTTTTGGGGCACTATAATTTTCTTTTTAACGCATTAGTAACACTGTATATAAGAAATGGCTAATTTATTTGTATTCCCTATACTAAAAATTTTATAATTTCCTAAGCGTTAAAAAAAACATCCATCCCAAACAAATGGGACGAATGCTTATATCCGTGGTTCCACCCAAATTAAATTAAAATTTAATTTATCTTATTTCTTAATAACGGCATTACCGATGGCATTTCTCTTACGATACTAAACCATAGCTCAAGGGTAGTCTTCTTATAAATCATATTTAGAAATGATCTCAGCTGATTCATTTCCTCTCTGTAAACTGTATTTTTATAATACTCTTCCTTTTCATCGCACTATTTATTATATAACTCTTTTATATATTATTCTCATAAATTAATTTTTTATAATATAATATTATCACTTTTATATATTTTTTGCAAATATTTCCTTCTATTTTAATGTTTAACCAATTCTCCACTATACAATTCATATTAATTAAAATAAATATTTTCCATGAATATTTTAAAAAAATTTGGGCTATACTTGTAGATAAATTTATTGAAGGAGGTAGAAAAAATGAAACATACTAAAATACTAATTGGAATTGTTTTAATTTTAGTAATAAGCATACCTGCATTTCTTTATTTTATCTATACTGATAAACCTCTTACAAAAAATACTTCATCTACTATCAATATTGAAAATAAAGAAACTGATACTAATGATTCCAATAACAATTCAAATTCTAACAATTCTACAAATGATAGCAGCAGTAGAAAGACTAATTCAAACACCACTAGTTCTACAACAGACACCACTGGTTCTTCAGCATCAACAGTAACATATAATATGACTTATCTTTCATTAAATGATTTTGCCTCATCACTTAGTTGTGTAAACTATACAATTAAAGAAGGTGATACATTAACTTCTATTTGCAGTAAATATAAAAAATATTGCAATTTAAACTCCAGCATTAATTTGGTTACTCTTATTAATAATATTACCAATCCTGAAGAACTAACCATTGGAGATACCTTAAAGATACCTGAAAGTACTTTTGTAAGTGGTACTTTATACAAAATTAAAGACGGTGATTCTTGGTATAAAATAAGAGATACTTATTATAAAAATTATGATATAGATAATTTTATGAATTTTATCATCGATTTAAATGAGCTTCCAAATGATATGCTTCCTTTAGGAGAAACTATATTTCTACCTGCTTTACGCGTATAATTAATATTTTTCATTAAATTTTCTTTAAATACTTTAAGTTATCCTTTCATATAGTTGATTAAACTTTCTTTTCGAAATATACTAAGTTATATAAGGATATTAATAAATTTAGTATTTTAAGGAGAATTATATGAAATATTTATCAGACTTACATACCCATAGTATAGTTAGTGGGCATGCATACTCAACGCTATTAGAAAATATAAATTATTGTGCAGAAAAAGGAATAAAAATTTTAGGTACTTCAGAACACGCACCTACTATGCCTGGTGCTCCACATTATTGGTACTTTGGTAATATGAAGGTTGTACCTAGAGTTATAAATGGAGTTACCATCTTAAGAGGTTGTGAAGCCAATATACTAGACATTGACGGTTCATTAGATATGACAGATGAATCATCAAGAAATCTTGATTATATGATTGCTTCATTCCATGAACCTGTGTTCAAACCTAAATCAAAGGAAGAAAATACAGCAGCCATATTAAATGTTATGGATAAATATGATAAAGTAGAAATTCTAGGACATCTAGGAAATCCTAATTATGAGCTAGATTACGAAGCCATAGTAAAAAAAGCTAAAGAAAAGAATATTATGATTGAGATAAATAATAGTTCATTACTTGGTTCATCAAGAGTTGGTAGTGATGTAAACTGTAAGAAAGTTGCCCTTCTTTGCAGAGAAATAGGAACAAAGGTTATTTTAACTTCTGATTCTCATATAAACACATGCATAGGTGTATTTAATAAAGGAATTGAGCTTTTAGAAGAAATACAAATGCCAAAAGAACTGGTGATGAATGATCCTGAAAAATTAATAGCACACCTTAAGTCTAAAGGTAGATTGTCAGATTTATAATAATTTGACAATATCCTCTTTACTTAATTATATAAATAAAAAAAGATGGAAAAACTTTAATAAAAAGCTTTACCATCTTTTTTAATATAAGTTCTTGGCGGGGGCAGTCGGAATCGAACCAACATTGACGGAGTCAGAATCCGTTGTCCTACCGTTGAACGATGCCCCTCTATTTTTAACAAGCAAACCTTACTGCTCATCACTATTCCATAATAATACATTTTTTACATTTTGTAAATATGTTTTGAAGATTTTCATCTATCCTATATTCATTATTAGGTTAAATTTAATTATATATGTCTTACTATTATTCTCACTAATTTCAATACTACTCTAAACTTTTTATATACATAATATCGCTATTAGAAACACTAGTATCGTCATCTAAATATATATATTCCTTTCCCTTATATTCAACCGTCATTAAATAAGCCTTTACTTTACTACCTTTTTCTGCATTTCTAGATTCTTTGCTGCTTTTTACCTCGCTAAGAGTACTAAAGGTACTTTGATAATTCTCATAATTTACATCTATATAATATCTAGTTAGTTCTCGCTTTAATGTCTTACCTTTCTTATGATATTCTTCATATTCTTTTTTGGCATAACTATCTGTCACAACTGCCTCTACTTCCACAGATGAAATAATCTTACAATGATTAGCTTGACCATTTAAATATTGTCCAAAAGCAAATAATCCAATTGGCACAGCCACATATAATACATTTTTTATTTTTTTAATAATGCTCATTTAAAAATTCCTCTCATTATAACTTTCTATACTTTATTTCTTTTAATTATATAACGCTATGTTTAAGAATAATGTTGAAAATTAGATATTTAAAAAGGACCGACTAAATTGTTGGTCCTTTTAGTTCGTTATTTATTAAAATTGTTCCGTATAACTCCTCAACAAATTGGAATTTTAGAGCAGTTATAACCTCTCACACATCAGTTTATTTTAATAAATACTGATATATAAATTAAACTACTAACTTCATTACCAACTCATTATCATCACGTTCACCTGTATCTTTGAAACCTATCTTTTCATAAATATGAATTGCAATTGAATTATCTATATTGCATGTTAATATAACATCATTTGATGACCCAAATGGTTTTGATTTTATATAATCTATGCATAACTTTATTGCTATACTTCCATATCCTTTTCCTTGATATTTTTCATCAATCATCATATGCCAAATATTATATGTTTCTTCGTCGTAATCATAAATAACCATAACATAGCCTACAATAGTATCATTGCTATAAATTCCAAATGGTGTACATTGATTATAATATACATATGCTTGTGCTAAACTACGGATAGGATGTGATACAAATCTATCTTGTCCTTCACCAAGACTTAAATTAAAACATTCAATAAAATTACTTTCATCAATCTTCCTTAATTTTAATTCTTTACTCATAAACTCTCTCCTTAATGTATTGCATACTACTTATTTTTTAGCCAATTATTGTTAAAATAATGTCTCTATAAATTCCTATTTATCGAGTAATTTTAAAATTAAACCACTTCGTCTTATATAACGACTACGAATTACTTTCTTATTTAATTATATACAAATAACAGTAAATATTAAACATTATTTACCATTAACTCTTTTTCAAGATTTTAATCAAATATCAACATATATCTTAAACATAGAGTTATATAAAGAAAGAGTATTACAACTAACTGTAGTAATACTCTTTTAAATTAATCTTCTTTTTTTCTTAAAGACTTTATTGCATGAGTTAATTTAATTGGATTACCATATCTTAAAGTACCCATTCTATAAATTTTAGATGCAAATACTCCAATTAATAAAGTTGATACTATTAAAATTATTGCTGAAATTACCATTTCTACTATTGAAATAGATCCTAAAGCTACACGAGTAACTATAGTCATACATGAAGTAAATGGAACATAAGATGCAACCTTAACAATTGTATTATCTGGATTCATTAAACCAAAGATAGCAATAAAGAATCCAATCATAAATATAAAGTTGATACTTCCAATACTCTTACCTATATCCTCTGTTTTTGATACAAGAGCACCTAATGCTGCATAGATAAACGAATAGAATATATATCCTACAAATCCAAATACTGAAAAAGTTAATAATATATTAGCTGGTATAGCTAAGAAATTATCCAACATTCCATTCCAAGCTGCTCCAGTAATTTTATAAGTAATAACTCCACCACCAAGCATTACCCCTACTTGAATAACACTTGCTATAGTACCTGCAATTACCTTGCCAAAAATTAAACTATTTGTTGATGTACTTGTTACTAGTACTTCCATAGCACGACTGCTTTTTTCTGAAGCAACTGATGTTGCTATAAGCTGTCCATACATGATTATCATAAAGTATAAAATAAACACTAATATATAAGCGTAAAAATAGTTTTCTGAACTATCTTTTCCAAGAACATTAACATTTGATTCTATTGGCATATTATATATTGCATCTATTTCATTAAAATCAAGACCTTTTTCACTTATAGCTTGTTGCTTATACATATACCCTAAAGCTTGATCAAAAACAGCTTGTTCTGAATCATGTAATCCTTTATTTTTTACAAAGTATGTATACTTTGTAAGGCTTTCAACTTCAAATCCACCTTCAACTTGTCCATCTTTCACTAATTTTTCCAATTCATCATTACTACTTGCTGTTTGCCATTCTGAATTTGGATAAAAACTCTTTAAATACTCCATATCTATTATATTATTTTCATCATAAATGGCATATTTACTTTTATCTTCCTCTGACTTTGCTTTTTCATCTTCTTCAGCTTTTTCTTCTGTAGCTAGCTGTGGAATAATACCTGATAAATCTACCATTGATGGTAGACATATTCCTACTATCAAAAAAGCTGTAATTAAAACTGTTGTCAGTATATATGCCTTACTTTTAAAATAATTGTTTAATTCAAATCCTACTACCTTAAAAAAATTATTCATTATTATCACCTGCTTTCAAAACAAATATATCAGTAAGGGTAGGCTCATATTCACCAAACTTTTCTATATCTACTCCACTATTTATAAGTGCTAAAAGTAGCTGTTTCTTACTTATATCTTTCTTCAATTCCAATACAATGAATTCCTTTTTAACTTCATTTACGTCAACAAGCTCTGAAAAGTTATTTTCACAAACTTCCTTTAATTTCTCTAATGAATAGTTGCAAGCACTTAATACAAGCCTATTTTCACCAAATTTCTTTTTTATGTCCTTTAGGTTACCACTTAGAATAATTTCTCCCTTATTAACTATGGCAATGTCTTCACAAAACTCTTCTACATAGCTCATTTGATGGCTTGAGAAAATTACTAACTTATTATCTGCAATAAGTTCATTGATACAATCTTTCAATATTTGTGAATTAACAGGATCTAGTCCACTGAAAGGTTCATCAAGTATTACTATTTCTGGATTAGCTACCAGTGTCTGAGCCAATTGCACTTTTTGTTGATTACCTTTTGATAATGTATCTAATTTTCTATCTGCATACTCTTCTACACCTAATTTTTTAAGCCACTTATAAGTATTTTCTTTTGCTTCCTTTTTAGATAATCCTCTTAAAGTAGCAAGATAAATTATTTGTTCTGCAACCTTTCTTTTAGGATATAAACCTCTTTCTTCTGGCAGATATCCTATCTTATAATCCAATGGTTTGAATTTTTTCCCATTTATTAATATTTCCCCACTATTTGCTCTGAAAACATCCATCAATATACGAATTGTTGTTGTTTTACCTGCACCATTTCTTCCTAATAACCCTAAGGCTTTTCCACTTTCTACTGTAAAAGATATTCCATGTAGAACTTCAGTTTCGCCAAAAACCTTCTTTAAACCTTTTACCTCTAATTTTAACGCACTCAAAGTTTTCTCCTCCCTTTTATGTAGTATTGTATAACTCATATTACATTATGAATAACACTTTGTCAACTTTTTCCTAATAAAATTCTATACACATTTTTCAATACATGTATTGAATTTCCATATACTTTTTACATCCATCATTATCATATTTGCCCTCATTGTCAATTTTTCCTATGATTAATTCCCTAAAACACTATAAAAGCAGCGGTTTGAGATTACTTCCGCTGCTTAATTTTATCTTATGGTATTAAAATTTTTTCCTTATTCCTTTTTATCCCATTCCTTTAATGCTTCTTCTACAGACCTTTGCATTTCTTTAGAAAATGGTGCTTTTACCTTAAAATTATAATGCATTTGCGCATAGTTTTTAGCATTATATTTATTCTTTGCAGTAAATAATTGCTCCCTTTTTCTAAACATATCATCAATATCTTCCTTGGAAAGCTCATTATATCTTTCTTCAAAGACTACATATTTTTCCGCAAACCTCTCTTTTAATGGCACCATGTAATCTTCTGGATAATATCCTAAAGTAAGCATTGCCACTGGAAACACATATTCTGGCAAATTAAACAATGTCTTATGATATTCCTTTTGTTCCATTATGTCTCCAATATAGCAAGAACCAATCCCAAGACTTTCTGCTGCTATTACTGCATTTTCTGCTGCTATTACTGCATCTTGTACTGCCAGAACAAAGCTTCCAGCAGAAGGCCCAGCAAAGGTTTCTCCTCTATCCTTTTGAAATTCTCTTACACCATTTACTTCATAATATTTATACCATTTGCTATAATCAGCTAAGAAAATCAATATTAAAGGTGCCTTTGCTATAAAAGGCTGATTATCACAGCTTATAGCTAATTTTTTCTTTGTTTCCTCTCTTCTTACAGTAATTATTGAATATGTCATCATATTACCAGCTGTCGGTGCCCTCATGGCAGCATTTAAGATAATATCTAAATGCTCATCTGATATATTTTCTTCCTTATATCTCCTTAAAGAGCCTCTTTTCATTATGGTACAAATTGTTTCATTCATAAATACCCCTCATTTCCTCTTTTAACCACTTATCTATTACTTAAACTAAAAGGCATAGTTAATACTATGACTTTAAATTTTCTGTTGTTAAACTAAATATGCTGTTAATAACTTAATTGTATTCTCAAGGGCTGAAACATGGGTCCTTTCCATACCATGGGAAGCATGTACTCCTGGCCCTATCAATGCCCCTCTAATATCATTTCCACCTCTTAAAGCAGCACTAACATCAGAACCATACATTGGATATATATCCACTGCATAGCTTAATTCATTTTTCTTAGCTAAGTTTACTAGCTCCGTTACCATATTATAGTCATATGGGCCACTTGAATCTTTAGCACAAATTGAAACATCATATTCGCTACAGCTTAAATCTTCTCCTATACATCCCATGTCCACTGAAATCATTTCTGTTATATCTTCTGGTATATATGCTGCTCCATGTCCTACTTCTTCATAAGTAGAAATAAGTATCTTGGTAGTATACTTTGGAGTTATATTTTCTCTTTTAAACATTTCAATCATAGCTATAAGTGCTGATACGCTTCCCTTATCATCAATGAACCTTGATTTAATAAAGCCTGATTCTGTTATGGTAGTCTTTGGATCTATAAAAATAAAATCGCCTGGTGCTATACCTAGCTTTTCTACATCTTCTTTTGACTTTACCACTTGATCAATTCTAACTTCCATGTTTTCATCATCTCTTTTTTTAGTGCTGGCATCTTTAAAAACATGGGCAGCAGGACTTGTACTTAAGAAAGTACCAGTATAAAGCTTACCTTCTCTTGTTCTTATAGTACAATATTCTCCATCTAAAGTAGGTACTATAGGTCCACCTAAAAGAGTGAATCTTAATGTTCCTCTACCTGTTATTGAACGAACCATAGCTCCTAAAGTATCCACATGAGCAGAAAGCCCTACAACTCTCTCATTACTTTCTCCTGGTATTGTTATAACTGCACAACCTTTATTAGTTCTTTGAAAATTATATCCATAAGGCTTTAACATTTCTTCAATTTTATCTATTATTTCAAAACAAAATCCTGTTGGACTATTAAAACTTAATATTTCCTTTGACGTATTTAATAGAAACTCTCTATTCACATTATATTTCATAACCATTTCCTCCCAACTCTTCTTTACATAATCTATTTAAAACTATTTTCTTTCTTTGGTCAATAAATATAAATTACATCTATATATTATTTAGAATTAACTAAATAAATCTATTATTTCATCTCTGGAAAGCTTTCCTATGACATTACTTCCTATTTCCTCACCACTTATGACTTTATTAATTAGTTCTCTCTTATCCTCTTGCAATCTTATGATATTTTCTTCCACAGAATCTTTAGCTATAAGCTTGATTACTTCAACAATATTTTGCTGGCCAATTCTATGAGCTCTATCGGTAGCTTGATCTTCAATGGCTGGATTCCACCATGGATCAAAATGTAGCACTAAATCTGAAGATGTAAGGTTAAGGCCAGTACCTCCTGCTTTTAAAGAAATTAAGAATATCTTTAATTCTTCACTTTCATTAAATTCCTTCACCATCTCCACTCTTTTATTGGCTTTTGTACTACCATCTAAATATAAATATCCTATATTTTTTTCTGATAATTCATCTCCTAATTTTTGTAGCACAGATGTAAATTGTGAAAAAATAAGTACCTTTCTATTTTCTGCAATTGCCATATTTACAATATTTAGAGCTGCTTCTATTTTAGCACTTCTCCCTACATAATCATCTAAAATAAGTGATGGATCTAAGCATAATTGCCTTAGCTTAGTTAGATAAGAAAATACTGTAATCTTATTGTCTTCTCCGCTATATAGCTTTTGCCTCACTTCTTTTATATAAGACTGATAAACGGCCTTTTGATTTTCCTCCATCTCCACCATGAATTTCTTTTCAATCTTATTTGGCAATTCATCAATTACATCCTTTTTAAGCCTTCTTAATATAAATGGCTTAATAAGCTCTTTAAGCTCATCATACATATCTTCTTTAAGATATTTTTCTTTAAATTTTGCCTCACTTAACAAATATCCTGGCATAATATAATCAAAAATTGACCATAATTCCATTAAGTTATTTTCCATAGGGGTTCCACTTAATGCTATACGGCAACTAGCTTTTATTGCTTTAACATACTTGGTATTTTGTGCCTTTGAATTTTTAATATTTTGAGCCTCATCTATAATACAGAAATCAAATTCCTTTTCTTTATAATATTCATAGTCATTTTTTATAAGACCATAGGTAGTTACAATTACATCAAACTCTTTTTCCATCATTACAGACCTGCTTTTTTTATCTGCATGAATTATTCCCACATTAAGACTTGGTGCAAATTTATTAAACTCATCTCGCCAATTATATATAAGAGATGTAGGTTTAATAACAATTGATTTTTTACCTTTTTGACTTAATAGAAAAGCTATTATTTGAATTGTCTTTCCTAGTCCCATTTCATCAGCTAAAATTCCTCCAACCTTCAAGTTGGCAATTTCATTAAGCCAATTAAATCCTTCTACTTGATAGTTTCTAAGTTTGGCATTTAAATCATCAGGTACTTCCCTCTGTTGCCTATTACTTAAGCCTTTATCAAGTTCCTTTATGGTTTCTTCACCTTTATCAAAAGCTGTTCCTTGATTTTTTAAACTTTCATTTATATAAAGCATCTTATTTTTATCTATCGTTATATTATCATCAGATATATCCAAGCTATCTAGAATATTTAATATTCTAATTACTGTTTTATCCTTTAAATCAAGATAGTTATTATTTTTTGTCTTATAAAATCCTTTTTTATTTTTCATATCATGTAAAGCTGAATTTAGCTCTTTAATAGTAAAACCCTTTACCTTAAAATAATACCCTTCATCCTCTTCTATAAATGAATAGTCTAAATCTTTTCCTTTAATAAGCCTTATATCTTTAAAGTCCTTTGTTAGATATACCTTACCTTCTTTTAAAAGTTCTTTAAATCTAACTGAAAGCAAATTATATATATCTTCATCTTCACCAATAAATTTAAATTTACTATCATCTCTAATAAATTTAAGTTTTTCCATTTCCATAACTATTTTTTCTTCATATATATTGTCACGAATAAAACTTAACTTATTTATATCCTTTAGCAAAGTTATTTTTCCTATGGAATAATTTATATCTACTTTGCAGTAAATATCATCATTGACCTTGGTGAAATAAAATTCTGGTTTTATTAAACTTGTAACTAATCTTTTAACTCCTTCTCCTAATGATATATCCTCAGTTATGTTAGAAAGAATTCTTAATATTTTCACTAGATTTTCCTCATTATTTGCAAGAATAACCTGTCCCTTATCCATTAGTGGCTTATATATTACTTTTAAGAATTTAATTTGTTCTTCATTAGGCAAATATATTTTCCTATCATATAAAAATACTTCTAAAGAATTATTTAAAGGAATAGGCATCTTATTGGTGGTTGTTACTGATATCTTTTCCTCTTTAAGCTTTATATTAAAATGTATTGGTAACATTTCTTTAATAACTTCTGCCTTGTAATTAACATAGTCATAATTAAAGAATATACTTTTATTATTCTCTAAAAGCATTAAGAATTCTTTCAAATCCTCTGCTTTAATTTCAAAGTATCTTCCTATTATTCTTTTTTCTTTGGAATCTTTGCTACTTATCTTTTTATTAATATAACTAATAATTCTTTCTGCCTCTTCATTAAGTATATGTTTATGAGGATTATATACAAAATTATCATTAAGGCTTAAAAATCTCTTATTTTCCATGCAATAAATAAATTCATTAATAGATTTCATAAGTGCTAATGAATTATCACCAATCCAAAACTCAGCAATATATTTTTCAATACCATTTTCCTTAATGGCTTTAAGCCTTGGCTCTATTCTAACCTGGATTTTTTCAATCTTTATAGGCTCTTTTGTGCCTTTTTTCTTCTTATCCTTTTTAGCTAACATATAAAACTTATATGCTACAGCCATCATATGCTTACATTTAAAATCTCTATGTAAATTCTTATTCTCTATGTAATCCTCACAACTACAATTTCCACCTGCCATTTTTTTATTCCTTAGGTCTACTTTTATGTGAACATTATAATATTTATCAATCTTTTCATCTTTTACTTTTCCATATATGTGGTATATACTTTCTATCTTCTTACCTTTAATATCACTTACCAGCTTATTTTGATAAAGTCTTTTCCCTTCAATTCTGCTTATCTTGGATCCTGATAGCAATATAAGATCAAGCATTTCATTTAAATCCATATATTTCACCCCGATTCTTATATGTGTTTATACACAATTATATCATAACAAATATGTTCTACCAGCTATATTCCACCCTTTCAAAATAATTAAACAGAAATAGCAGCAAAAATTTTTGCTGCTATTTCATATAATATAATCCTTAAATAATACCATTAAACAATTTTACATCTTTTGCAATACTTCTTTAACAATTCATTAATATCTTCATTATTTTTTAATGCCTTTAAATAATTTAAGAAATTATTTTCCATATCCTCCAATGAATTTTTGAAAGCCTTTTGAAAACTTCCCTCTATATCATCATTTAAATTGCTATAAAATTCTTTATAAGTATCTATGCCAAAGCTTAAAAGAAGATATTCAGTAAAAGCTCCTGCAATGGTATAAGTAATTACAAAATTCACTTTTTTAAATTCTTCATTGTCTACCAGTTTTGTTATATTTACATAGAGATTATTATCAATAAAATAGTTTACCCAATTGTAATTAGGTATTCCTAAATATCCCTTATCAAAAAACATTGCTAAACCTTCTCTGATAAAAGTTTGTGGAGGAATACTTAAGGTATTATATGAAATTACATGGGCATCTTCATGGAAGCCTATACATTTTATCTCCTCATTATAAACTGCATATATATTATTAGGTTCACAAGCAAATGCATTACATGGCTCATTATCACCAAAAATTTCACCAACCTGCTCTGGACTATCACAAAGATAATAGTTAATCTTACATGGCATGTTCACTTCAAGTGTATTACATATAAACTCAAAGCATGTTTCCTGAATATTAATTATCTTTTCTAATTGTTTTTCTGCAACTGATCCTTCATTATAATTAAAAATATAATTCTTACTTTCAATCTTTCTCATATTCTTTTCTCCCCTTAATTTTTTCATATATAATATTTATTAAACATGGAACCTCTAATTAATAAAATTATTATCTTCTTATCTTTCAATAGATTTCTCATTATTAATTCCTTTACTTTATATTATAAATTTAATTATACTATAAATTAACTACTTTTTCCTATATTGGTAAATAATTGGTTGACTATAGCAAAATTTCTATAAAAATAAGATTACTATGAATCTTTTTTCCATAGACTTTAATTTTGTCAATATACCTTTATCTTACTTCTTATAATAATTTTTTTATAGGTATTGCATATATATATTAGGTATATTCTTTTTTGAGGTATTTGAATGATAGATATTGTAGTTGAAACAAAACTTATAGCTAACTATATTAAAAATTTAAGAAAGTATTTTCATATGCATGCAGAATTAAGTATGCAAGAATATGAAACAAATAAAAAAATCAAAGAAGAACTTAATAAGATAAACGTTCCATATTTAAATGAAGTAACCACAGAAATAATTGCTTCCATAGGTAATGATAAAGGAAGAACAGTGGCTTTACGTTGTGATATGGATGGCTTAAAAATAACAGAAAATACTGGTGTGCCTTATGCTTCAATTCATGAAGGTGTTATGCATGCCTGTGGTCATGATGCACATATGGCTTCCCTTATAGGTGCTGCTATTATATTAAAAAAATATGAAGATATACTTCCTGGTAAAGTGCTTCTTATATTCCAACCATCTGAAGAAAATGCCAAAGGTGCAAAGCTAATATGCGAACATGGTTATTTAGATAATGTTGATGAAATATTTGGTCTTCATGTATTTACAGATATAGACTGTGGAAAAATTTCCATTGAAGCTGGCCCTAGAATGGCTGCCTCAGATAAATTCATAATTCATATAAACGGTAAAGCTGGTCATGCTGGCACTCCTCACCAATGTATTGATGCTTCTTTAGTATGTGCTGCCATACTGATGAATCTTCAATCAATTGTCAGCCGTGAGATAAATCCTCTTGATAGTGCTGTGGTAACAGTAGGCCATATTGAATCTGGATCAACTCATAATATAATTTCCAGCAAAGCTTTTATTGAAGGTACTGTCCGTACTTTTTCAGTTTCTACTGCCAAACATATTAAAGCATCCATTGAGCGTATTAGCTATGCTACTGCTCTAAGTTACGGAGCAACAGTAAATATTGAATATGAGTCTTCAGCTCATCCTGCAGTAATTAACGATATAAATGTTGTAAATACTGCCATTAACGGTGCAAAAAAAATCTTCAATGAAAAAACTTTCATTGAAACGCCTCCTATAATGCTGGGAGAAGATTTTGCTGTATATCAAAAAAAGATACCTGGTGCTTTTGCTTTTGTAGGTAGTGGTAATGATGAAATTGGTTGTGATTATCCTAATCATAATGAAAAATTTAATATAGATGAAAAATCCGTAATCATTGGTACTCAATTATACTTAGCCTATGCTTTAGAAGCTTTATCAAAAACATAATAATTTTTTATATAAAAATGGAGCCTGGAAGTGAGAGGCTCCATTTTCAAATTTGTTAAAATACTTTATAGTCATAGCTTTCATATTTTTTATTATATCCATCATGGATAAGGTTAATTTTTACCTTCACTTCCTCTTCCATAGACGCTTCTATCCTATATTCATTATATTCTCCATCTCTATAATTAAAGCTTTCACCATCATCACAGTAATGAGTATATTTCATATGTCCTTCTCCATTTTTAGAACTATAAATTTCTAAATGAAGTACCTTATTTTCTTTTTCCCCTATATAATTCATTTCTTCCATGATAGGAATTATAGAACCAGCTTTTATATAAATAGGACATGTATCTAATGGGGCATCTTTTATGATATACTGACCACCAGTAAATTCCTCCTTAGTCCAATAATCTATCCAACTATCTCCTTCAGGCAAATATACTAGCCTCTTTCTAGCGCCAGCTTCTACTACAGGTGCTACTAAAATATTATCCCCAAATAAAAACTCATCATTTATTTCATAAGTGTTTTTATCATCTTGATAATTATATAATAATGGCTTAAGTATTGGAGTACCATCAAGCTCACATTTTCTATAAGCATCATATAAATATGGAATAAACTTATATCTTAATTTGATATATTTCCTATTTATTTCTTCTGTCTCCTCATCAAAAGCCCAAGGCTCCTGGTCCCTAGTTACCAGTGAAGTATGATTTCTAAAAAATGGTGTAAATGCACCTACTTGCACCCATCTGCTTAATAACTCTCCAGTACAATCAAAACCAAATCCACCTACATCAGTACCGCAATATGCTAATCCACTTAATCCTAAATTCATAAGCATTGGTAGTGACATTCTAAGATGTTCCCAAGTACTTTGATTATCCCCTGTCCATACAGTTGAATATTTTTGTGTACCAGAATAGCATGCACGAGTTACAACAAATGGCCTTTTTCCTGTAGCTTTCTTTAAACCTTCATATGTGGCCTTAGCCATCATATGTCCATAAATATTATGAGCCTCTTTATGCATCATAGGAGTTCCATCATCATTAAACATCACATCATCTGGTAATGGCCCATTAAAGCTTGCAGGTTCATTCATATCATTCCAAATACCTGATATACCTGAATCTAGCATAATCTTTTGATTATTTCCCCACCAATTTCTTACAGCGCTATTCATAAAATCAGGATAAACTGCATCACCAGGCCATACTTTATTTACATAAACTACTCCATCCTTATCAGTGGCAAAATATCCATTTTTAAGACCTTCATCATATATAGTATATCCTTTTTCCTTCTTAACTCCTGGATCTACAATTGTTACTACTTTAAACCCTTTTTCCTTTAACTTTTCCATTATTTCCTGTGGATTACTAAATCTCTTCTCATTCCAAGTAAAAACTTTATATCTATCCATGTAACCAATATCTAAATATATAGTATCACAAGGAATACCCTTTTCTCTAAAGCTATCAGCAATTTCCATCACTCTTTCTTCATTGGCATATGTCCATCTGCTTTGAGCATATCCTAAAGTCCAAATTGCAGGAAGCGGTGTTCTTCCTGTAAGATATGTGTACATTTCCACTACTTCCTTAATTTGTGGCCCATTAATGAAATAGTAATCAATATTACCATCTACTGCTGAAAAGTAATAATAGTTGCTATTTTCCTTTCCCATATCAAAATGAGTTTCAAAATGATTATCAAAGAATATTCCATAAGCATTTCCTTTTTCTAATGCTATTAAAAATGGAATTGATTTATACAAAGCTTCAAATGTTTCTGCATGTGGTGCTGAATTATCTGTATTCCAATTCTTATAATGATATCCACGTTTGTTTAAGGAACCTGTTCTCTCTCCTAACCCGTAAAATAAAGTATCTTTATTCATAGACTTTTTAACAAATACTTTATATTCTATTTCTTTAGCATATTCATGTCCCTCATCTTCTAACAAAGTATAATCACCACTACGTCTTAAAAATGGCTTTCTATCTCCCCTATGATCTGAACATATTAGTTCATTATCTATGGTATATATATCTATCAAAAATTCATCATAAATTTTTATTATAAGAGCTTCTGTAATAATATTAATACTGCTATCCTTTTTCTCCACTGTAAAGTTACATATATTATTATCTAAATATTCTATAGCCTTAGATTTTCTTTCCTTAGAAACCTTTGGTACGAAGAAATTTACTATATTCTTAGTAATAACCTTTACATATGCATCATTTTTTTCATAAGCAATGCTCACTATATTTTCATCAACAGTATAATTTAATAACTTTCCAAATTCTTCTCTCATAATACCCTCATATACTTATATATTTTCTTTTATTATTTTAGCAGGATTTCCTCCTACCACTACATTATCTGGCACATCCTTAACAACAACAGCTCCTGCTGCTACAACTACATTATTTCCAATGGTTACACCCGGTGTAATTACACTTCTTCCACCTAGCCATACATTATCACCAATGGTAACTGGCTTTCCATATTCAGCGCCACTACACCTTTCCTCTGCATCTAAGGGATGAGTAGCTGTATAAATATGAACACCTGGTGCTAAAAATACATTTTTTCCTATATTAACTGGACATACATCTAATATTACACAATCAAAATTTGCATAAAAATTATCACCTACTTTAATGTTATATCCATAATCACACTTAAAGGTTGGTTCAATAAAAATATTTTCTCCTACTTGTCCTAAAAGTTCTTCTAATATTTCTCTTCTTCTTTCAATTTCAGTCTCAATTGTATTATTATACATTCTAGTAAGCCTTCTAGCGTTTATTCTTTCATTTACTAGAGTTTCATCTGCTGATAAATACATTTCGCCATTAATCATTTTTTCTTTCTCACTTCTCATAATTAGCTCCTCATTAATAACCAATTTATGTTATTATTAATATATTACTGTAATTATACATCGGTTTTTATGTTAATACTTCATTAAAAATTACATTTTTATATAACAAAACTGCTCTAGGAGGATTTATGAATTCAGATTTACTTAATTTAAAGGAAAATAAAAATCATGGAGATTTTAATATCTTACTTAGCACTTATAAAGGGGAAATAACTGACTCTTTTCCTCACGTAGTTCTTCATTGGCACAAAGAAATAGAAATGACCTTAATTTTAAGAGGCAAAGCCGAATATAAAATAGATTTTACTACATACCAAGTAAAAGAAGGTGATATTATTATTATTTCTCCTGAAAGCCTTCATGCCATAAATAAAATCAGTGGTTACCAAATGGAGTGGACAACTATAATCTTTAGTCTTGATTTGCTAAAAAGCCATCTTACTGATGGATGTTCATTAAATTATATCTCTCCATTATTAAATAAAAGTTATAAACTACCTGTAATAATCAATGCTGAAAGTTCTGGTTATGAAAAAATTTATTCGATTATTAAAAATATAATATTCACATATGATAAAAAAGATATTGCTTATGAATTAGAGCTAAAATCAATGCTATTCTCCCTTTTTGCAAATTTATATAAATATAACTATGTTCATAAGGAAAATACTCACAATGAACTTACTGATTATATTCAAAATAAAATGAAAACAGTACTTAATTATGTACAGGAAAATTTCAATAGAGATATGTCCATTGAAGAAATTGCCAAGCTATGTAATTTCAGCGAATATCATTTTATGAGATTCTTTAAAAAATATGCTGGTACTTCTTGTTTAAAATATATTAATAACTATAGACTAGAAAAATCTGCTGAATTATTAAAATCCACCTCTTCATCAATTACAGATATTTCTTTAGAATGTGGCTTTAACAATTTATCATATTTTAATAAGCTATTTAAAAGGAAATATCATCTTACTCCAAGAGAATTTAGAGATAATATATAAATTTTAATATTGCCTTAATATGCCTTCATAGGTTATACTAAATGTGCAAAATAAATATACATTTAAATTTGGAGGTACTAAAATGAGTTGCGGATGTTCAAACTTAGGAAATGACGGAAAAGCTGTAGTAGATTTAGTAAGAAGTAAAGGAAAAGCTGATCTTAAATTAAGAAACGCTTACGAAATAAATTGTTCTTGTGGACAAACTTTTACTATGGAAATATTAGTTGATAGATGTCCTCATTGTAATATGACATATGGAGTTACACCATGTAGCCAAGGAGATGTTAATAACATCAAAGCTGCTGGAATCAACTACTAAAATTATTTAAGCCCAGCAAATTATGCTGGGCTTAAATTCATATTAATTGTACTACTTATTTACTTTTCTTATTTTTTATTGCTTTATAAATTCCTAAACTTAATACTAAAAAAATTGATATTATTATTAAATAAGGGATTGCTGCTATAATAAAAATAACTGTATTTATTGAGAATTCTTTTATTTTCTTTAAAGAATTAACAAAGGAACTACTAATCTTTTCTCCTAATGTCTTTGGTACTGATTGTGCCACTGTTTCCTGCGAAACTTCCTGTATATTAATATTTACAGTAGCCATATCTACTAAGTTACTTATTTTATTTAGACAAGTGGTTAAATTTTCAATTTCATATCTTACATCAGTTAAGGCATTTTCAATTTCTATTATGTCTTTAACTTCAGTGGCAGTTTTTAATATCTCTAAATATCTTTCTTCCTGTATTTGAAGTGATTTTAATCTGCTTTCATTATCATAATACTGAGCTGTAATATCCTCCGCTGAGGTGCTCTTATTTCTTACCGTTGCTAGTTTACTACTTTCATCTAAAAAATCATCTAACTTATCACTAGGTACATTTATTTTATAACTGGCAAATCTTAAACATTGATAATTATTATTTATTCCCTCAGCATCTATACTGGATGATGCAATATATCCGCCATAACTTTTTACCATATCTTCCAATGAATTAATAACATCATTAAATTTAGCTGTTTCTAAGGATAACTGACTACTCTTTATTATTTTCCTTTCTGGTTCTAAAAGCTTCTCTCCATTGACACTACTTTCCTCTGTAGCTCCACTATCCATATCATACATTTCTGTACTGACACTAGAATCACTTTGAGCCATTTCTAATGCCTGTGATGCTGAACTTAAATTTTCACTAGTTTTAGAAGTACATCCTACCATGATAATTGAAAAAATTAAAATCAGTCCAATAATTCTTTTCCTCATAATATTCTCCTTTTATTTCTTTTATATTAATTAGATAGTAGCATATTCCATTTTGTTCCGTCAAAAATAAAAGATGCATCAAAAAATTGACACATCTTTTATTTCTTAATTATCTATATGATCCTTTCGCATTCCTTTAATAAAATAGTATAATGTCCTTAGTGGTACTGCTGTTGCTCCACATCCCATATACTCAGATATTGGGCTTTCAGTAGATGCTGTTCCAGCAATATCCAAATGTATCCATGGCTTATCCTGCACAAACTCTTTAATGAACATTGCAGCTGTTATAGTTCCAGCTCCAGTTTTATCGGAATTCTTTAAATCTGCAACTTTGCTCTTAAGCTGCTTCTTATAATGGTCAAAGGTTGGTAACCTCCAAAAGCTTTCATCTGTAACATTGGTTGCTTCCATAAAAGTTTCATAAAACTGATCATTATTAGAAACCACCGCTGTAGTATATCTTCCTAAAGCATGAATTGCTGCACCAGTTAAAGTGGCAACATCAATTATCATGCCAGCTCCTTCCTTTTCAATTATATATGTTATAGCATCAATAAGTGTAAGTCTTCCTTCTGCATCAGTATTATTTACTTCAATAGTCTTCCCTGCCATAGAACCTATGATGTCACCTGGCTTAAAGGCATCTCTAGATAATATATTTTCACAAGCAGCCACCACTGCCACCACATTTTTCTTAAGCTTATTTTTAGCTATAGCACTCATTGTTCCAATTACTGCTGCTGCACCAGCCATATCTTCCTTCATATCAATCATACCTGTAGGAGGCTTTAAGGAAAATCCACCTGAATCATAAGTAAGCCCTTTACCTACTAAGCCCAACACTTCCTTATTACCTTCATCACCCATATATCTCATAACAATAAGTTTAGGTGAATGAACAGATCCCTTTGCCACTGATAAAAAGGCCTGCATTCCCATATCTCTACATTTTTCTTCATGAATTACTTCCACTTCAAAGCCACTTTCAGCACCTATCTTAACCACTTCATTGGCAAGTATTTCTGGATATATTACGTTAGCTGGCTCATTTACTAAATCTTTAGCCATATTAATACTACTTACAATATTTAAAGTTTCATTTAATACTTTATTAGCTTTTACAAGCTTTCCTTCATCTACATTTGTAATATATATTTTAGGATTGTAATTACTTTTTTTGCTCTTATATTTATCAAAAGAATATAATGTCATTGCAGAAGCTTCTGTTATACATTTTATAATACCTGGAAGGCATATCTTATTGCTTTCAAAAACTTCTATTGCAAAACTATTAAGCTTAAGAGCTTTAGTTTGCTTAATGCCTCTAGCAATAGCATTTCTTAATACCTCTCCATTTAACTGTTCTTCTTTTCCTAATCCTACATAAATTCTATATTTTAATCCCTTATCTAAGTATGTTGTATAAAATACTTCATCAGCTTTTCCCTCAAAAGGAATAGATTTTAAAATATCATCATCTCCTGATAGCTTACTGATTTTATTTTCAAAAATAGGAATTATAGTACCTTTTAATTCACCGGAATCTATATTTTTAATCCTTATATTCATATTATACCTCCCTTACCTTATCTTTCTATTATTTGTATATTATCATATATAGTAATGTATTTCTACATGTCACCAAAGATTAAAGTAACTAATTTTAGTTTTTTCGAATATATTAGATATTATACCAATTAAAGGAGTATAAAAATGCATATTCTTTCTTCTATTTTACTCGCTTTTTCATCAAGTATTGACAGTTTGATAATAGGCATTGCCTATGGAGTAAAACAAATTAGAATAAAATTCATTATTAACTTAGTAATTTCCATAATTGTAACACTAACAACATTTCTTGCTATGTGTTTAGGACGCCTTATTTGTGACTATATTCCCGCTGATATTTGCAATTATATAGGTTCAACCTTGCTAATAATAGTTGGCCTATATATGATTTGGGATTATTATAAAAAAGAGCATAAACATACAGAGGAAAACTCAGTAGAATTTATTAACTCTTTAGATTACGACCAAATAATTGAATTTAACAAAACAGCCGACATAGATGGTTCTGGAAACATTGAAATAAGTGAAGCAATCACCTTAGCATTATCATTAAGCATAAATAATCTTGCTTTAGGAATTGGGGCTAGTATTTCAGGTATAAGCATAATTCTTACCACCATTTTAACTTTTGTTTTTAGCGTAATTACAATGATCATAGGATTAAAACTTGGATCACGTTACTTATCTAAAATTTTTGGTGAATATTCTCCACTGATTTCTGCAGTTATTATAATAGCTATGGGTATATTTGAATTTTTCTTTTAAAAAAATAGCCCCTTAATATTAAAGGGCTATTTGGTACTTAGAAGCTTTTTAAGCTTCTTTTTTTCTATTTTTAGCTACTATTATTATTCCTGCAGATATAATTAATAAACCAAATAGACATACAAAAGTTGTATCAGTTCCACCTGTTACAGGGATACTTACTGATGGATTATCTCCATTATTTACATTTTGTCCGTTTTGTCCATTAACTGTTATGCTACCAGAGCCATTATTTGGACTTCCATTTTGTGTATTTCCTCCAACAGTGTTATTACCTGAGCCATTACCTGTGTTATGATCATTGTTGTCTTCACCAATATTAGCATCTTCTAGTTTCTTAATTTCAGCTTCTGCTTTAGTTAATTTTTCATAGTTAGTAACTAATGCTTTTTCTTCCGCAGTCAATACATCATATTCCTTTCTTGCTTCTGAAACTTGAGCCTTGCATTCTAAAGTAACTTCTTCAGGAATTGCTTCAATTAGTTCAATTACTTTATTTACTGCTTCATTACTCACTACTTCTTCTACTTTTTTAACTTCAATTGAGTCTCTTACTCTTAATCTAGCTCCTAATGGATCTGTTGAACCAAGACCTATTGCTGTAACTGTGTCTCCTAGCTTGATATCACTGCTGAATTCACCAACATTTAATGAGCCATCACTAGCACCAACATATCCATTTAAGAATATTCTAATATCACCTGAACCATCATTTAAAATCATGTATTCTTTGTTATTTTCACCTATCTCAACAACCTTACCAGTTACTGAAATTAATAATCCTTCATTTTCTTTCTTAGCTGCATCACCTGTAGAAAGCTTAGTTGGATCTACTAGATTTATACTTTCATCAATTAATTCTATTGTTTCTAAATCTATTTCTTTTTCACCTTCGTATTCACTAACAAGACCAGTTACTCTAACTTTTTGTCCAAGTTTTAAATCGATACCTGCAACTGGGAATATATTAATACCTCCAGTACTATCTTGGATATAAATTGTATCAAAGAAAGCATTTCCTGCTTGAGTACCAGCTGTTACATAACCTTCTACACAATAGAAATCTCCTAATTCCCCATTATGAGCTTCTTTAATTGGTGAAACATTTATTTCTCTATTAATTGAATCCAATATATTTAATGCTATATTGTAATTTGTATATTGTAAATCATTGTAGTTATCTAAAGATGCTTGTACTTCAAAGTCAGAAATAAATATAGTTCCTCCTATGAACATATTTCCGCCACCATTAAGCTTTTCCATACCTAAAGCAACAACATCACCTTTTGCTACACTAGTACCTGGTGTATTTTTATTTGAATCGATAGAATATGTTGTGTCATGACCCTTTACAAGCCAAGTAGCTTTTCCTTCTTCAACAGCTTTCTCGTCTAATGAAACTGAACATCCATTGTAGAAGCTATATTTTTGCCCATCAACAACACCTGCTAAGAATTCATTTTCCATGTTGAAGTTTGTAAATGCTAATCTAAAGTTTTGGCTATTAACTTTATTGTCATCATCAACAACTTCATCATTATTAATTCTTGATGTAGCTCCTATACCTGCTAATAATTTATTTAACTGTGTTGAAGTTGCATAATCCCCAGTACCATCTTGATAATCAGCTATACCACATATTATTAAGCTACCACCATTATCAGTATATCTTTTTACCATTTCAATAAATTCTTCACTGAACTCTTGTGGTTGATAACTTATACCATTTGCATTTGAACTTTTCTTTGCTGGAGCTGATATTACTAATAAATCAGTATTTTCTAACATTTCATCTGTTATTTTTTCTGTTTCTATGTTAACTGCAATATTTTCCTTATTAGCTATAGTAGTAAAATTACCTAGGTTATTTGCATAATATCCTGATACATAATCATTAAAATGTGTTCCATCTACAACAACTCTGCTTACCACTGATGGATCCTTAACATCAATCTTTAATACATCAGTATAAATTTTTTCTACTCCATTGATTACAGCTGTAGCCTTTACATCAATATTAAAGTTACCTGCTTTTCCATGAGTATAATCAAATGTATAATTTGCTGTACCTAAAGAATCAACCTTAAATGAGTTGCTTGTTTCATGAACTACTTTACCACCTATAGAATAAGTGATATTAGTAACTTCTAAGTCTGAACTTTCATTGTTGAAGAAGTTTGATGTAATAGCAAATTCTTCACCTTTAATTGGCATTGTAGTACTTGTTGTAGTTTGTGCTATTCCAGCCTTTTCAACTTCATCTATCCATACTGGTGCAGTTACTGCAATGTCTTTATCTTCTTGATCTACTCTAATGAAATAGTATGAATAATCTGGTGATAAGTTAAATTCAACTGTCCCCTTATTTGAATCTAATTTCTTAGAATCTACTACTTTTCCACCATTAGCAATTACTGATACTGTTCCAATATTTTCAGCATCTTCATCAGATATTTCTACCTTGATATTAACTTCTTCTGGCTTTTCATTTAATACAGTTCCCATTATTTCGTTATTTAAAGTATATTTAATGCTTAAATTTTCATCTTCCGTTGCATATACTCTTAAATTTCTCATAGCATCATAAATGCTTTCTTCTGTTAACGATTCTGCTAATATAACTGATTTTGTTGTATTAGCATTGCCCCATCTACCTTTATGGTTATCTTGGTTATTAGTTGGAGCTACGTGCCATCCTTTGTCTAATGCTCTTGTATAGTATTCATATGAAGGGAAATATCCACTTCCTCTTACAGGACCTTCACCATTACCAACTTCAATCATATTTACAATTGCATCGATTTCTTCATCGTAATGAGAGAAATCATTAAAATCTCCAAAAGTATCTCCTGGATGGTTTAATTGAGATATTGACTGGCTGAATTCCTTTAATTTATTATAGTAATTTTGTAAAGCTTCTGTAGCCTTATATTCTGGCTTTGTTCTATTTTCAAAACCTGGAGTATTGAAAGTATTTATATGTCCAATACCATTTGACCAAGTCATCTCGAAAGCATATATTGCAACGAATTCCTCATCAGTCATTGATTCAGCTAAAGCTTTAGAGCTTGTCCATTCATCACTGGCAGATCCATCTTCCATTGAAGCATCATTACAGTTATCAAATGAATTTGAGTGGTCTGTAACAGCTAAGAAGTCAACTCCAGCAACATTTTTTGCATAATCATATGCTTCTGCTACTGTTCCTGCACCATCTGAGTTTGTTGAATGTGAATGTAGTTGTCCAAAATAAACATTTAATTCATCAGTATTGATTTTTTCCCTAACTTCAAATTGTCCACTAACTTCGCTCTTGAAACCTAAAGTATCGCAAGCTTCCACTTTTATAGTATGAGTTCCAACACTTAAATCTTCACCTGGTACATATATAACACTTGTTTCTGATACATTAGAGTGTGCTGTTACATCTATATCATCAACATATAATTTTACTGTTTGTAAATCTACAGCTGTCATATCAGTGTAAGATACTTTTATTGTTGGTTTAGCATTAGTTGTAGTTGCTGTTGGTGATACTATCTTTAATTCAGGACCTTCTAAATCTTCAATAATTAAGCTAGACTTAACTATATCTTCAGTTGATACAACCATTATTTGATAGTTGTTATGTTGTGAACATATTCCTACAACATCTACTAGTTCATCACTTGTAAAAGTAACACCTTCTGGAATTTTGTAAATATTTATACTGTTACCTTCAGTATCAGTCATTACTGTATTTCCTGAAGTATTAATTGTGCCTAGATTTACTCCTATGAATTTAACTCTTTGTGATTCATAGTTTTCTCCACCGTTATTATTAATTATATCTGCTACAGTTACTTCTTTTGGTGCTGGCAACTCATTACCCTTTGATTTTACAACAACGCTTTCGTTTTGAATTTGCACTAAAGATTTAAATTCTGAAGTCTTTCCTTCAACTATAACTTCATCGCCAATTTCTAAACTTTCAGTTCCTCTTATGGCAATTCCAGCACTTTTATCTTGAATTGCATAGTTATATCCATTGCCTGAAGCTTCTTTAAAAGTAACTATACCTTTTACTTTTACGCTGCTACCAAGCTCTGCAGCTCTAGCATCACTTATTTTTATAGTTCCTTTTTCATCTTCATCAATCTTTACAGTAGTAAGCACAATGTCATCTATTGTTACATTGCTTGTTACCTTAGTGTATTCTAATCTTAGCTTTGTTACATTTCTAGGGATTTCATATGTAACTTTTTGTCCTACATTATTTGGCAGGCTTCCATCTTCTGCTTTTAATACATAAAGATCAGTCCACTGATCATTTACCAACCCTTTGATCGATAAATATGATTCACTAACATTTTGACCTTTTATCCAAAAGCTTAATGTACCTTCTGTTTCTAGTTCAAATGAAGGAGTCTCAATATATCTACCGCTTTTATCAAGCTTTGCTGATGGAGATTCTTTTCCATAGTTTCCTTGAGAATCATATCCTCCCATATTACTTGGTTCAAGAATCCAGCCTTCCCCTGCAGCTATTTGATTCTTGTTACCGCTGAAGCCTTCATTGAAAACTTCCACAATTTCATTTTCACTGGCATTTGCTATTAGAGGTATGTCTATTAAATTTAGTACTAATGCAAATGCCATAAAAATACTTAATAATTTTTTCTTTTTACTTTTGTACATTATACCCCTCCTCTTTCCGAACTAATTATACACTATTTTAATTATATTTCGTGTTATTTTTTCCAAAAAATATTATTTTTCTCACTTTATTCTTTTTTAGCTAATTTTTTTATGAAAATATCATATTTTTATTGGTATAATTGTAATTTTTTAAAGTTATACAGAAAACTTTTTTGAAATACACATATATTAATAATATATTGCTACTAATTTCGAATTAATTAACATATAAAAAAGAAAAGGTAACTAGAAACTTTTTCTAGTTATCTTTTCTTTTAATATAAACTTTGAAAAATTTTATCTGTGTTTTCCAAAGATAATTTCTATAATCTTTTTAACTATTCTTATTACCTTTTCTACCTGTTCTTTAATTACAGTAATTATAGTATTATCTGCAGCTGATTTAAATGTTAAAACAGCAGTTCCTCCTTCTGATGTTTCAGGTATATCAATGGTAACTTTTCCATCACTTTCTACTGTATATTCTTTACCATTATATAAATCTTCAAGTTTATCCCCTTTTTTATAAGAAGTAGTAACAGTCACTGCATTAACTTCTTCTTTTAAATTTAATGCAACAATAACAGATTTATCATTGTAATTTCTTGAATATACTGTATAACCCTCTTCATCACTGGCAGCTATAGTCTTTCTATTACCTTTAGCAAAAACCATAGAATAATCTTTTCTGATATTTAACAGTTTCTTATAATGATTGTATATTACTGAATAATTTTCATCTTCTAATTTATCCCATGGCATATCATATCTATTTGCATCATTTTCAGTAAGTGCTGATTCTCCTAATTCCTCTCCATAATAAACAACTGGTATTCCCTTATCTGTTATTTGAAGAGCTGATGCAATCATCTGCTTATTTAAATCATAATTTACTGTTGCTAAGAATCCATTTTCATCATGACTGCTTAAGAATTGTCCTAAAAGATTTGTATTGTCAATAAGTGCTGCCCTTTCATCAAGGTACTTAGATGTTTCTTCAATGCTACCATTTACAAAATCTCTAGCTTTATTCTTATATGAGAAGTCTAATAATGCATCCATTTCACCATTATCAAGTTTTCCAACTGTATTATTAATGTCTGCACCATAATACTCACCAATCATTTTAAACTCTGGATCAATAATTGACATTTGTGTCTTAAATTCCTTTAAAGTTGCATTATCCACATGTTTTACTGTATCAACTCTAAAGTAATCAATGGTATTTCCTTTATCAGTAGTTGCTCTTTCTATCCAATCACTTTGCCATTTTATTATTTGCGCTCTAACAGCAGGATCTTCTGTTCTAAAGTCTGGAAGTCCACTTACCTCTTCAGTTTCAAAATCACTGCCGCTTTTTTCTCTAAACATACCTGTAAATGCTGCTCTATCATCATCTGTTGGATAATTTGGTGCTGCACTATTTTCCTCTACTTCCTTCATTCCATATCCTGCATGGTTAAGAACTACATCCACCATAATCTTTATACCATTATCATGAGCAGTATCAATTAATTCCTTTAAATCATCTAAAGTACCTAAATGAGGATCAAGACTTTCAAAATCTTTTGCCCAATAACCATGATATGAATATTGCTGTCCACCACTAGCAAACATTTGATTAAAATCTGTATTTTCAACTATTGGAGTAATCCAAATAGTATTGATGCCTAAATCCTTTAAATATGATACTTTTTCAGTAAGTCCCTTTAAGTCTCCACCATGATATGTCATAGCATTTTCTTTATCATAGCCAATATTATTAGGATCATCATTGCTGCTATCTCCATTAAAGAACCTATCTGTTACAACAAAATATATTCTTGATTCATCAAAGCCAAAATCTAGTTCATCTTCACTAGAAATAACTGATGTTACAGTAAGATTTGTAGAAGTACAATGCTCTTCTCCATTTTTATCAATTACTATAACTTTTATTTCTTTTTCTCCAGCAGTAACACTATCCTTAACACCTATAGATTGTCTTATTTTTCCTTCAAATAATAAATCTAAATTCATATTTACTTTACTTGCCATACCAAGGCTACTTAAATCCATATAAATACTTCTAATATTTTCTTTTGATACATCATCACCACTTAAAGAAACATTAACTATAGTATTTTGATTATAATTTACTTCTTTTAATGAAACATCTGCAGCCACATCTATAGCTAATTTCTTATATTCTATTTCATATTCTTCAGTAGAAGTTTCTCCTCCATCTTTAGTCACTATAAAACGATATTTATATACTCCTGATTCTATATTATCAAGGATATATTCAAAATATTGATTCTTTTCATCATAAGCCATATCATAATCATTTACAATGCCACTTGGGCTTTCCACATGAACGACTACCCTTTCAATAGTATCTTGTGCATTTTTTTCATATAGATCTTCATCTCTATATTTAAAACTTATCTTACCTTGATTTATTGATGCATTTTCTATGGCTGGTACTTGGAAGAACTCTCCTACTCCACTGGTAACAGTAACTTTTGTTATGGTCATAAAAGGATCTATACTTATATATCTATCTGAATCATATGGATCTTTTTCATTCCAATCAGTACCTTTTCTTAAAACGAATCCAACAGAAGATGTATCAGGGGCTATTTCAAATTTACAAACAGCTTTTCCATCCTTAACTTCTTGGAAGTCTTTTTGCCCATCTTCTACACCTGTTTGCCATGTCCATATATTCCATCCCTCATAATCTTCTTCTTCTCTTACATAAGTGAATTCTATATATTTCTTTGTATATTTATTTATTGTTATAGATTTTACAGCGCTTGCTCCATCAATAACTGCTGTAATTTCTACATTTCCTTTAGCTTTTCCTTTAACAACGCCAAATCCATTTACTGTGGCAATTGCTTCATTAGAAGATGACCACTGTACATCGTAATTATAAATCTCCTGTCCAAATTGATCTTTCACTTTAAGACCTAATTGAAGTTCCTTTGTAGCATATACTTTATCATCACCATATATCTCAATACTCTTGGCTTTTAATTCTTCTACATTAACTTTAACTTCAATTTCAGCATTGCCGCATTTTAAAGTTAAAGTTGCTATGCCTAACTCTAAACCATTTACCTTTCCAGTAATCTTATCAGCTGAAATAACTTTATCATCTGATACTATCCATTCTATATCTGCATTATCTATTACTCTATTATTTTGATCTCTTACTACAGGCTGTACAAATCTATATCCACCTGGATTAATTCCAATCTCCTCATTTTCAACTTCTATTGTTGTTGGAATTTGCTCTTCACCTTCAATAGATTCATCATATAACACCATCATTGATAATGGTGCTACATATGCAGTATTAGTATCCTCTAAAGTATTTAATACCTCTATACCTGCATTATATTCATCTGCCACCACATTCCAATTAGCCTTTTCTGGCAATGTTATTTTTTCTTCTGAAGTATTTCCATTATAAGCTACAACAATATTCTTCCATCCATCACCATTTGCATAATCTTTTAATTCAAAAACTACTACATTATCTTCACTCTTACAAATTACAAGATTGCTTTCTATGGCATCTCTTGTATTCATCCTAAAGGCTGGATGTGATTTTCTAAGTTCAATAAGTCCTTTATAGTAATCATATACTTCCTTAAACTTTTCTTTATTGCTCCAGTTAATTTTGTTTATTGCATCTGGACTCTTATAGCTGTTATGATCTCCATATTTACTTCTTAAGAATTCATCTCCAGCTTGGAAAAATGGTATTCCTTGAGATGTCATGATTATTCCTGTAGATAATACACTTCTTCTTACTAACTCATTATCAAGTGGATTTTCTTCAGTTATCATGTAATAAGGATTGCTGTTTGCAACAGCTTCATCAACAGATGAATACTTATCTGCACTATCTCCACTTAGCTTACCATCTTGAAGTGTTAAAAATCCTGCTGCATCATTAAGGCCTGCTGCCACAACAATCTTATCCCAAAGATTTAAATTATCATGAGCTGTAACATAATTAATACTTTCACTGGCATTTTGGGTAAAGTCATCAATTGACCCCATTACACCTTTTACTATATCAGCTTCCTTACCTGAAGCTCCTGTAGCATAACCTGTAGTTGCATCATCACTGCCACCTTTTATGGTATTTCTAAAGTTATCATTAAATACACCAAAACCATTTCCAGCTTGTGATCCTTTAAGTGTTTGCATTGAAGCACTAAGAGAGCTACCTCCTGCCTGCCAAGGTTCACCATAGATAATTATATTAGGATCAATTTCTGCTCTTAATTCATTAGTAAGCTCAATAATTGTTGTTGTATCAATAAGTCCTGCAAGGTCAAATCTATATCCATCTATCTTATATTCTTGTGCCCAATATTTCACAGAATCTTTAATATACTTCCTAACCATAGGTCTTTCTGAAGCTACTTCATTACCACATCCTGAACCATTTGTGTACTTGCCACTATCATTAACTCTATAATAATAACCTGGTACTACATCATCAAAAGGAGCACCACCTATTGAAAATGTATGGTTATATACCACATCCATTACAACTCTTATACCATTCTTATGAAGAGATTCTACCATTTCCTTAAATTCTTTAATTCTAGCTTCTGGATTTGCTGCATCACTGGAATAATATCCTTCTGGTACATTATAAGTTAATGGATCATATCCCCAATTATATTGAGTATCACTTCCTAGCTCATTAACAGAACCATAATCATATGAAGGCTGTATTTGAACATGTGTTACGCCTAAATCAACTAAATGATCAACACCTGTAGAAATATCAGTGCCAGATAATGTTGTTCCTTCTTCTGCTAAAGCTTGAAACTCACCTTTATTTGACATACCACTATCATCTGATATAGAGAAATCTCTTATATGCATTTCATAAATAATGGCATCAGTCATATCCATAAATGCTGGTTTTGCTGTTTTTTCCCATCCTTCTGGATCAGTAGAATCAAGATTTATTATTGCAGTTCTCTGCCCATTGGCTGCCACTGCTTTAGCATATGGATCCACAGCATAATTCACATCACCATTTGCAAAAGATACCTTATATAAATAATACTTACCATTTAGGTCTTCGCTTATTTCTACATTCCATACACCATTGTCATTTCTCTCCATTGCTACTTCATTACCTTTAGTATTATTATTTACGTATCCATCACTATCGTATTTACCTGCATCATCGTAAAGCATCAATGATACATCTTTGGCAGTAGGTGCCCATACTTTAAAGCTAGACTTATTTTTTCCATAAGTAAGTCCAAGATCATTTCCATCATAATAATACTTTTCATCATTTAAAATCTTTCTCATGGTAACTTCCACAGCTGCAAAATCATTACTGCTTACTTCATAAAGCTTAGTTGCATCAAGTTCACTAGCAACCATACGGAAGAACTTCTTTTTTAGTTTAAGCATCACTGAATTTTCATTTACTCTACTTACTTCAGTTTCTACTTCCTCATTAGCTTCAACATCCATAAGCTTAAAGGATGATAACTGTTCATCAGTAATTTCAGCACTTGCTGTAACTAATATCTCATCTAAACTATCAGCCATAGCTGCCTTAAGTTTAGCATTAGTCTCTGCCATATCTCTTGTGTAATAAACATTTTCATCACCAGATACAAGCCATACTTCAACAGTATTTCCTTCTTGTACTTCTATTGTTCTATCTATATCAGGGTCTTTTTCTTCCCAGTTTCCCTTTTTAACAATAAAATTTAAAGTATTTGATGAAAACTTATATTCAGCACGGGCAAAACCTTCTTCTGCCACATCATTTTTGTTAAATTCATATGTTGCACCATTCTTACTAGGTTCCCAAAGCCATAATTGCCATGAATCATAATTTCCATCTGGTCTAAAGTAATTAATAATATAAGTATACATACTAGAAATTATTGTTACTTCTTTTGTCCATGTATATATTCCTTCAGTTGCCTTTACCTTGATTGTCTTAGATTCATCTGCATCCTTACTTACCTTTAAAGTGCTACCTTCAATTGATACGCCATAAACTTCCTCTGCTAATTCCCATTGTGGATTAGCTTCTGTGTAACTTCCATTTTCATCATATAAATTTGCCTTTAATTCTCTTTCACTACCAGCTTCAATACTATCATCTAAGATGATTTCAAGGCCTGGCATATTTAAAAGCGAATTACCATTACTTGTATTTTTGTTACCTGCATCTAAGAAACCATTATCCCAGCTACCACTTGTTGGGAAATATTTATATTCATATTGACCTCCTGCTAAAGATAAAGTAACTTCAAAAATACCTTCCTCATTTTTTGTCATGGCAATTCCTTGATTATCCCATCCATTCATAGAACCAACTAAATTAAGAGTATCACCTTTATATGCTGCTCTAAAAGTTACTGTTCCATCTTCATTAATTATAGGGCTTTCCACCACCTCTTCAGGTTCTTCAGGAATAACTGGTGTTTCATCTTCTTTAAAATCTAAAGCTGATAGTATATCATCATAATTATTTACAGAGTCGATGATTTTTTCATCCTTTAAACTTACAATAAACAAAACTTCCATATCTTCTTCAAGGCTAATGGATTTATTATCACTTGATGGTATTCCTCCTCCATCCCAGCTATGGTTTACAACGGCTTTATAGCTATAAGTGCCTGCTGCTAACTTTAAAGAATATCCATAAGTATATTGATCAATCCTATACATATCATAATCAGTATTACCTTCTGCCCAGTTAATATTTTCATTATTTCTTAATGTACCTATAAGTGAAACAGTATTCTTTAAAGTTGGAATACTTATGGAATCTACTGCAAAATTTTCTAAGTAATTTCCCATAAATGTTACTTCTTCAGTTCCAGCTGGTATAGTCATCTTAACATTATCAGCTACTTCACCATTATTCCACCCACTATTGTACGCAATCTTATATTCAATTTCATGCTCACTAGCTCTAGCTTCTTCTGCTATCTTGAAAGTACCTAAGTAATTTCCCCCACCAATATAGTTAAGTACTAAATCTCCATCTACATTCCAATTTGAAGCGCCTTCAATTACTCCTTCAAAGTTTCCTGTAACCACAGCTTTATTTTTAAACTGCTCTGGATTATTTATTGAGTCATAAACCTTTTTTTCTTTATAATTTAATCTAAAAGTTACATAACTTTCTTCTGTTACTTTTATGGCTATATTTTCTCCGTTATCACCATAGCTTTCATCCCAGCTACCATTCATAGCTATTTTATAATTATATTCTCCTGGCTTTAATTTAAATGTTTCTTCATAAATATCCTGCTTATATAGCTTCATCTGAGCCAAACTATTAATTGGATTCCAATCCTCTCCTAAGTTATTTTCATCCATAAAGTCTCCTACAACTACTGCTGTAGCTATAGTTTCCTTTTGATTTACAGTATCCGCCTGAACTTGTAATGCATCTTTTGGAAACGGTACTAAAGTTAAGCAAAATACTATTAATGTTATAATGCTTAAATAGATTTTTCTCTTTTTTTTCTTTCCTCTAAACATTTATCCCCCTCCATAAAACTAACTGTAAAATTTTTACATTTATATTGTAAACCTTTTTAGTAATATTTTCCATAATATTTTAAACAATATTTTATAAAAAAAAATTGATAATGAATACTTAATAGTTAAATTTATTAAAATCCTCCATGAGATTTTTTATTAACTATTAATTTTCCATTATCAATTATTAATTATTTAGCTTTCACCTATATTTATACCAAGCATTCCTGATAAAAAACCTACTACAATACATAATACAAATCTTACAATTTCATAAAATCCAAACTTTGAACTGGCTCCCAATAATACCCCTATTATATATAGTGCTATGTAAAAAAATACTCCTACCGCTAGTCCAACTAACCATCCATTTTTGCCATGAAGCTTTGCTGCTAAAATTGTTCCAAATACCAAACCAAGAGAAGTAATAACAACATAAAGGCCACTAAACATAGATTCACTTATTTCAACAAATGTCATGAACAAAGATAATATTGCCGTCAAAATTACTGTTACCGCTATAGAACCTATTAACCCCTTTAAGACACAAGAAAAATAATTCTTCCAGTCCATATAAAAAAACACCTCCTATGCTTCATAATATGAAACAGTAGAAGGTATTATTCCTTACATCTTATGCGTCTTTAGTTATTTTTTGTGCAACAGAGTTCTTTGTTACTCTTATTCTAACTCTATCTGGACCACTTTGAATTACTAATTGATCTTCATCTATTGTGATGATTTTTCCAACGATTCCGCCTCTTGTTAAAACTTCATCGTTAACTTTTAATTCAGCTAACATGTTATTATATTTTTTACTTCTTTTCTTTTCTGGTAATATTAATAAGAAATACATTATTGCAAACATAGCTGCAAAAGGTATTACTATTTGAATTAAAGCTTGTGCCATAATTAAATTCACCCTCCGTATTTAATCTACATAACTTTTTTGTATCAATATAAATCATACTTCATTTTAAATATACTGTCAAATTCTAAATATAAACTTAACATATTTTTAATATTTATTAAAAATACTGCCTATATCATTGAGTCTAATATAGACAAAGTATTTTATTTATCTTTTTTACATCCCCATGCTTCAAGCTTAGCTGCTTTATATTCTGCAAAAGTACCATTATCAAGATTATCTCTTATCTCTTGCATCATATTGTTATAGAAGTAAAGGTTGTGTAATACTGCAAGTCTCATTGCTAGCATTTCTTTTGCCTTAAATAAATGTCTAATATATGATCTTGTGTAATGCTTACATGCTGGACATTGACATCCTTCATCAATTGGTCTTTCATCTGTTTCAAACTTTTTGTTCATGATGTTTATCTTACCATTAGCAGTAAATAAATGTCCATGTCTACCATTTCTTGCTGGAAGAACACAGTCAAAGAAATCAACTCCTCTTTCCACTGCTTCTAGTATGTTTTCAGGTGTACCAACTCCCATTAAGTAAATTGGCTTATCTTCTGGTAAATGAGGAACTACTGCATCAATTACTCTATACATCTCCTCATGAGTTTCACCAACAGCTAACCCACCTATTGCATATCCATCCATATCTAAACTAGCAAGATGCTTAGCATGTTCAATTCTTATATCTTCATAACATCCACCTTGGTTAATACCAAATAGCATTTGCTCTTTATTGATTGTATCAGGAAGTGAATTTAATCTATTCATTTCTGCTATACATCTGTCAAGCCATCTGTTTGTTCTTGCCACTGATTGAAGAACATACTCTCTTGTAGAAGGATTTGGTATACATTCATCAAAAGCCATTGCTATTGTAGATGCTAAATTACTTTGAATTTGCATTGATTCTTCTGGTCCCATAAATATCTTCTTACCATCTATGTGAGAACTGAAGTACACTCCTTCTTCTTTTATCTTTCTCATACCAGATAATGAGAATACTTGGAATCCGCCTGAATCTGTAAGTATTGGTCTATCCCAATTCATAAATTTATGTAATCCACCCATTTCAGCTACAACTTTATCAGATGGTCTTAAATGTAAGTGATATGTATTTGATAATTCCACTTGACATCCTATTTCCTTTAAGTCCATTGATGATACTGCACCTTTAATGGCTGCTAAAGTACCAACATTCATAAAAACTGGCGTTTCTATTGTTCCATGAGGAGTTTCAAATCTACCTCTTCTTGCTTTGCCTTCTTTTTTTAATAAAGTATATTTTTTACTCAAAATTTCACGTCCTTTAACTTATGTTACTTTATAATCATTGAATCTCCAAATGAGAAGAATCTATATCTTTCTTTTACAGCTTCATTATATGCATTCATAACCTTTTCTTTTCCTGCTAAAGCAGATACAAGCATTATAAGCGTTGATTCTGGTAAGTGGAAATTAGTTATTAGCTTATCTACTACCTTGAATTCATATCCTGGATATATGAAAATGTTAGTCCATCCACTTTGTGCTCTAACCATTCCATTTTCATCACCAATAGTTTCTAAAGTTCTTGTGGAAGTAGTTCCAACAGAAATTATTTTTCCACCATTTTTCTTTGTATCATTGATAATTTTAGCATCTTCTTCTTCTAAATGATAGAATTCTGAATGCATTACGTGTTCATTTACATCATCAACCTTTACAGGTCTGAAAGTTCCAAGCCCTACATGTAAAGTTACATATGCAATATTGACACCCTTTTCTTTTACCTTTTCTAAAAGTTCTTTTGTAAAATGTAAACCTGCTGTTGGTGCTGCTGCTGATCCCTTTTCTTTAGAATATACAGTTTGATATCTTTCCCTATCTTCTAATCTCTCAGTGATATAAGGTGGAAGAGGCATTTCTCCAAGTTCATCTAAAACTTGTTCAAATATACCATCATAGATAAATTCAATTATTCTATTACCTTCTTCTACTATATCAACAACTTTACATTTAAGTTTTCCTTCACCAAAAGTGAAGATTGTTCCTATTTTTGCTCTTTTACCTGGCTTAGCTAAACATTCCCATTTATCTCCCTCTATTCTTTTTAAAAGAAGGAATTCTATTTTCCCACCAGTATTTTCCTTTTCACCTATTAATCTAGCAGGCAATACTCTAGTATTATTTAATACTAAAGTATCTCCTGGATTTAAATAATTTAAAACGTCATAAAAATGTTTATGCTCTATTTCACCAGTAGCTTTATCTAACACCATTAATCTTGAAGTATCTCTCTTCTCTAAAGGGTGCTGAGCTATCAGCTCTTCTGGTAAATGAAAGTTAAAATCACTTGTTTTCATCTTTTACTCCTTAATCCTCAAAAAAACTTGCTTGATGTTTATTTTTCTTATTTACTCTTGTGCGTCCAAGATGTTCATATGCTTTATCTGTAGCCATTCTTCCTCTAGGCGTTCTTACAATGAAGCCTTTTTGTAACAAATATGGCTCGTATACATCTTCAATAGTACCTAATTCTTCACCTATATAATAAGATAAAGTCTCTATTCCTACTGGACCACCTTTGAAATTATCTATAATAGCTTCTAATATCTTGTTATCCACATTATCAAAGCCTTTATTATCCACTTCCAATAATTCCAGTGCCGCCCTAGCTTCCTTATAGCTTATTACTGAATCTGAATATACTTGTGCATAATCCCTTACTCTCTTTAATAACCTATTGGCTATTCTTGGAGTTCCTCTTGATCTCCTAGCTATTTCCATGGCACCTTCTTCTGTTATACGACAACCTAAAACAAAGGCAGATCTTACTATTATCTCCTTAAGTTGTTCATCTGTATAGTAAACCATATTACACATTACACCAAATCTATCTCTTAGTGGTGCTGTAAGCATCCCTACTCTAGTTGTTGCTCCTATTAGTGTAAAGTGTGGTAAATCAAGCCTAATTGACTTTGCTGCTGCTCCTTTTCCTATAACTATATCTAATGCATAGTCTTCCATAGCAGGATATAATATTTCTTCAACATTTCTATTTAACCTATGTATTTCATCTATAAATAAAACATCATTATCTTTTAATGTTGTAAGTATAGCTGCTAAATCTCCAGCTCTTTCAATAGCAGGACCAGATGTAATCTTAAGGTCTCCCTCCATCTCTTTAGCAATTATATTAGCCAATGTGGTCTTCCCTAAACCTGGAGGTCCATAAAGCAAGACATGGTCCAAAGCTTCACCTCTAGATTGTGCTGCCTTAATAAATACATTAAGCCTTTCCTTAACCTTATCCTGTCCTATATACTCATTGATTTTCTGTGGTCTTAAACTTAATTCACTGTTACCATCTTCCATCAATTCAACTGGTGTAATAATTCTCTCCACTATTTCACCTCTATCCCATTAAAACTTTTAAACAATCTTTGATAATATCCTCCAATGATGCAGTTTTATCTACTTGTTTAAGTGCTGTTTCTGCTTCTTTTTCTGAATATCCTAAAGCTAATAATGCACCTAAAGCTTCCCCAACTGTATTTGCATTTACCGTTGGCTGTAAGTCCTCAAATCCTTCTTGGATATCAACACCGCTCATTATATCTTCTTTCTTAATTTTATCCTTAAGCTCTAATATAATTCTTCCAGCGGTTTTCTTACCAATTCCCGGGGCTCTGCATAAATGTTTATCATCTTCCATAATAATAGCATATTTAAGATTATTTATTCTGCTGATAGATAATAAAGATAAAGCTGCTTTAGCTCCTACACCACTAATTGATAATAAAAGCTTAAACATTTCTAATTCTTCTCTATCTTTAAAACCATAAAGCCCAATAAAATCTTCTCTCACTATTTGTTCTAAGTAAAGCATAACTTCATCATTTATTCCTGGCATTTCTGCCATTGTTGCACCGGAAGTAAATATCTTATATCCTATATTATTATTTTCAATAATTATATAGTCCTTATTTATTCCCATGTATTTTCCTTTGATATATTCGTACACTACATTTATCCTCCTGCCCCACTATTTCGTCTACATTCTACTTTAACATTTTAATAGCTATTTTTCAATCAAAAAAGCTGACAAAACAAATAATATTGTTTGTCAGCTTATTTACTTTTATATAATTTTCATCAATTTAACTATTGTCCTGTAATAGGGTCACCATATTGTTCCATAATATCAATTGGTTGCACATCTCGAAAAATATTATCAAGAGCATAATCGTATGTATTAAACTCTATTTTAGGAGCCATTAGTTTAGAAATAACCTCTTCTTTTTCTTCATTAAATACTAATTCATCTTGCAACTTTTCAATTATATCAGAAGTGTAGTATAATTGACATTCTCCTTCTTCTATGCCAATTTTATAACAAACTGTATCTACTATATCATCAAAATCATTGGTTAAATCATCATATGCTCCTACTTCTTCAACTCGTCTAGTTTTATAGTAATAATAATTATTTATATACGCTTTTGCCATTGCATAATCATCAAAACCTTTTACATTACCACTAGGCATAACTAGCAAATACTCATTGCTTGGAACTATATTCATATACTTCCCTCCATTTCATCTTTGCTACTAAATACTTTTGATATTTATTAGTTTTGTTTTTTTATTTCTTTTACATTTTTATTGTCCCCCTTTATCATTTTTGTTATACAAACGCTAGGACATATGATAAAGGGAGAATAGCATAAAAATGGTTTCACCACTGGTTAATTAATAATTAACTAATGTATCCGCTTAGTATTTCTTTTGCTTCATCCTTTGTATCATATCCAAATTTAAAACTCTTAATAGCCTCTTGATCATCCTTAGGAATTGTATTTACCATTTTGCTACTTCTATATACATCACTTTCATCTTCTATAAATACCTTGCCATTTTCATCACTTTTATATATTGCAAAATATCCATCTTTTTCACCTAAATAGTATTTATTAGGTTCAAGTATTACTTCTTCATCCTTATTTAAGACAACTTTCTTTTCACTTAAACTTTCTACACTATATCCTTTAGAAGCATAGTAGTCTACTAGAAATTGTTCATTTACATTGTCAATGTTATTATCAAGTTTAAACTCTTTTAAAGTTTCTGAAGTTTCTACTATTCCATCTACTTTTAGTATTATCTTCATATCATCACTTAATGAATTGGTATTATTATATACTATTGTTTTAGATTGATTATCACTGACATCTTTATGTTTGCTATTAGTTAATCTATCTACAATAAAATAAGTTGAGAAAAAGCATACTATAAGTAAAACTATAAATAGTGTCACTTTATTTCTAATACTTTTTTTCTTTTCCTTTTTCTCTACATTATTATATTCTTTTTCATTGTATTCTTGGAAATTATTATTCATAATCAATCACTCCTTTTATGAATAATTATTTCCATTTTTTTCTTTGTTATTCAATATTTTTTAATTTTCGTGAACTTTTTCACTAAAAAACCACCTTATCCATATAGATAAAGTTGCAAATGTTATATCTATGGAAAGACATATTATATATTTAACCAGTAGTATCCTTCAAATAATACATAGCAATTTGAACCCGGTTAACAAGTCCAGTTTTACTTAAGATAGAATTTATATATTTCTTCACTGCTCCTTCAGAAATAAAAAGCTTCTTAGCAATTTCCTTGTTAGTAAGGCCACTTGCAATTTCTTTTACTATTTCTTTTTCTTTTCTTGTAAAACTTGATATCCCCTTTTCATTTCCAAGTGTTTCTTCACCAAAGACTTCTTTTCCTAACCAAGCTATACTTTTACACATTAAATCTTCCATATAAATATTTTTAATAGTATCTAATATTTTATTTGATGTGCTGTTTTTTAAAATATATCCTCTTGCTCCAAATTTCATTGCTTCAGCAATATATTCATCCTCATCAAAAGTGGTTAAGATAATAACCTTTGTATTGCTTCTTTTTACTATTTCTCTAGTAGCTTGGATACCATTTATTCTTGGCATCCTTACATCTAAAAGTGCTATATCCACTTTTTCTTTGCTACAATACTCTATAGCATCCATACCATCTCCAAAGACTTTCATTATCTCTATATGTTCATCATAAGAAAGCATTATTTTAAAACTTTCTCTTATAAGACTATCATCGTCCACTAGCACAATTTTAATTCCCATTTGATAACTCCTTTATACTTATTTGAATAATAGTTATAATCCATAACTATTATCTATAAAGACTTTATTTTGACTTTGAGATTTATTTATTAAATACTATTTTTCATTTATACTATCTATATATACTAACTTATTTACTATTATTTACTAAATTTATAAAATTTAATAACAAAAAGCTGATATTAAAAACATTTTAATATCAGCTTATTTATAATATATTTTATTATTCTACTTTAGATTTTTCATTTCTTAGCATACCTGCTCCTATAGCCATCACTATCATTGCAGCTAATACAACTTGTACACTTGATATTGGTGCACCAGTGTTTGGTAACTTTGAAGTATTCTTATCATTTTCAGTTTTTCCAGTTTCAGTACCACCTACAACTATTTTGTCATCAGATACTATTTCATCTTTAACTTCATCTTTGTTTTCTTCTTTATCCCCTGCTGCAGTATCTCCACCTACAACTTCATCTTTTGAAGGTTCATCTACTGTAGTGTCTTCTCCAGCAATTAGTAAATTATAGTCATATGCTTTAATACCATTTTCTTTCCAATAAGCTTGGATACCTTCTCTCATTACTTCACAAGTATCTACTACGTCTATAGCATTAGAGAAGTCATATGAATCTCCACCAGTTAATAAGAAATCAATTGTTGTAACTGTGTAATATTGATCATCTTCAACTTTAGTTCCATCTTCTAATCTCATAGATGTAATTTTATCAGTTGCAGGATCATACCATACTTTTAATCCTGCAAATTGCCCCCATCCAAATGAAGGTGGGTTGATTCCATGTTCGATTAATAACTTAAGATCTGCACCTGTAACCTTTAATGTAACTAATTGATTATCGAATGGTAAGATTGTATACATATCACCTACAGTAAGATCTCCAGCACTTAAAGGTGCTCTAATTCCTCCACCATTTGCAATAGCCACGTCAGTTTGTCCAATTTCTTTCATTGCTTCTGCAACTGTTACTCCAAGTGGTGTAAGTCCATTATTTCTATCATGTTCTAAATCAAATGGTAAATCTGTAACCTTTTCTGCTAATATAGGTTTAAGATTTTCATTAATTTCATTTACTTTTTCTTCAACTACTTTATTTACAGGAAGCTCTCCTTCTTCATAAAGCTTTCTTGTATTTCCTTCAGATTGCACAATATTGTTATTTTCATCTAATGTAAAGCTTATAACTGATAAACCTCTACCATTGTAACCTGCTTGTACAACTGGAATACCATTAACAATTCCATCTACAAATTTGTGATTATGAGCTGCTATTACTGCATCTATATTTTCAGCATTTTCAGCTATTTCTGCTGCTTCACCTGTAATAGTTCCATCAGAATTTTCTGTTGCAGCACTATGAGTTAATGCTATGACAATATCTGCACCTTCTGCTCTTGCTATAGGAGTCCATTTATCTAATGTTTCTACTGCATCTAGGAAGTCAAGTCCTTCTACATTTTCAGCCTTTGTACTTGTTACAGTATCTTCACCTGCTATACCTATAAAAGCAATATTTACTCCTTCACTTTCAGTTATTATGTAAGGTTCTGCAAAATCAACTATTGTATCTGTTCCTTCATAAACTATATTAGCTGCAACAAACTCAAATCCTCCATCATTTGCCCAGCCTGCTATTTTATCAGCACCCCAGTCAAATTCATGGTTACCAATTGCTGAAGCAGCAAGGTTAATTTCCTTTAACATTTCTGTAACTGGAGCTCCTTGAGTAAGATTTGATATAGCAGTCCCTTGATATAAATCTCCAGCAGACACTGTTACAACTCCATATGTATCATCTAATTCATCTGCTAATTGATATTCATTAATAACGCCTGCTAATCTTGCTGCTCCAATATTCTTTCCATCTTTTAATACATTTCCGTGAAAATCATTAAAAGTTAAAACATCAATTTTCTTTAATGTTGGTTGGTTAATAGTTGCTAATTCATCAGCCCATACAGATATTGCTGAATTAACTAAATTTGACGATAATGATGCAGCACATAAAACAGCTGCAAGTTTCTTACTTTTTAACATTTGTTTCCTCCTATACTTTTATTTTCTAATAGTAGTATAATTTATGCGAACTAAAATATCAATATTTTTTTCATTATTCGTATATAATTTCTTGCACTTTTTATGTTAAATCAAGCAATACTGACATAGTATACTGATACTTACAAAACACGAATATTTTTATATAAATCATCATATTTCGTATTCCTTTTTTAACACTTTACTAAGGCTCCATTTTTCAAAAAAATAATCACTATTTATTCTAAAAATTAGAGCCTTAAATAAAACATCATATTCTCACCATTCAATAACTAAAATATTATAATCTTCTTTTCTTAAAGAAACTCTATATCCTTCTTTTATTAGCCAACTAATCAATGCTCCTTGTATTATCTCATCTTCATCATCTATTGCCAAAATTGCTGTAATCTTATTCATTCCCATTGATTTACTTTTAGTTATATTTTCAACGACCTTTGCCTTATGACTTTCAAATACTTCTAAATTTTCACCTTCTAAATAATCCATAATATCCCCCTATAATTTTACTTTCCTTTTTATTTATAGTATTTTTCTATACTTTTTATTACAAAAAAATAATAGAGGGAGCTAATGCTCCCTCTAACTATTATGATATTTTCTTCTTTTCATTAATTAATGCTAAACCAGCTCCTACTAAAGCTAACGCACCTGCTAAAACAATAGCAAATGAAATTTCTGCTCCTGTATTCGGTAGCTTATCTCCCTTATTTACTTCTGGATTTTTGTTTCCTTCTACAACAATTGTATCATCTTTCTTATCTGAAGATTCATTTTTTTCCTCTTCAACTATTCCTTCTGAACCTTCTCCAGGTTCCTTTGAAGGTTCTTTTTCTTCACTGCTTCCTGCTTCATTTAATTTTCTTAATTCTTCTAATTTTTCAGTAAGCCCTGCTTCTGTAAGTTGTCTTTCAACATCTTCAAAAGTTAAAGAAGCTGCTGCAATACCATAACTTATTTCTAATTTAATTGTACCATCATTAATTAATTTTACTACTTCATTTCTTAAAGCTTCGTTATATTTAACACCTGTAAGAGTCCAGTTATTATCTACCTTTCTTTCAACAACTCCACCTTTAACATTAACGATATAATCAGCAATCATATCTCTTACATCTGATAATGAATCATTTGTTGATTCATATATTTTTTCATGCTCACCTTCATCAAAGATAGGTGCTAAATTAGAGCTGTATCTGTAATCATTAACTGCTAAATATACTATATCGCTATCTTCCATAGTTTTACCATCGTTAAACTTAATATTTTCTACTCTTTCGCCAACTTCTTTTGAAATATTTACTTCATAAGTAATTCCTGATAACATATCATACTTAAATGATGCAAAGTTACTATCAAATGATACATTTAAATCTCCATCTTTAAATGTATTATAGAATTGTGCTGTCCACTCTAAGTACTTTTTAATTTGCTTACCTGTAGTTTTTACCGTATATAACTTATTATCAAATTTATAAATATTTGCAAGACCTGCCTTAGTTATATCTCCAGCATAAAGATTTGAAGTTGCTGAAAGCATTGCTGCACCTGATACATGATAACCATCTTCCATGCTTATTCCTGCATCTGCTAATTGTTTTGCGCTATAGTAAAGTTGAACTTCATTAATTAAATCTGTAACACCTTGATCACTTACAAAAGATTGAGGTATTCCTTTTATTTCATTATCCTCAGCTAAGTTACTTCCTTTTAAAGTACCAATTACGCTATTTGCATCTGATAAAGCTAACTGATGAGCTTGCTCTAACTCAGCATCTAGTTTAGCATCTACTTCTGAAGTGGCACTTAATGAAACATGAGATACTTCTTTATTAACAACATTTACACCATCAGCAGTTTTTTCAACTTCTAATTCTACTTTTGCAACTGCTTGTCCAGCATTCTTAGGTTGAGTTATTAATACTCCATTTACATACTGGCTTACAACACTTTGATGGCTATGACCAGCAATTATTAAAGAAACTTCCGGATTTAATTCTGCAATTGTTGAAGCTCCATCTCCATCACCATACTCTTCTTCTACACCTACGTGTGAACTTACTACATATAAATCTGCAAGATCCTTATCTTTTATTTCCTTTATAACTTTTTGCACTTCTAACGCTGGGTTTGTTGGTGTATATCCAACTAATTTATCTGCATCCCATTTTGTAATATGATTAGTTACAACACCTATTACAGCAACTCTGATACCATCATATTCTTTTATTATATACGGATCAAATACTCTTTCACCATCTTTATATAAGTTGGCACATAAAACATTAGTACCTCCTGCTTCTAATTGATTTTTTATAATATCTAATATATTCATTCCATAGTTAAATTCATGATTTCCTAATGTCATTGAATCATAACCAATTTCAGTTAAAGCTAATACCATAGGATTAATATTTGAATTTAAATACTCTTCAGTTAAGAATAAATGATTATAATTCCCTTGAATAGTATCTCCATTATCTAATACTAATGTATTTTCATTTTCTGCTCTTGCATCACTAACAACTTTAGCTACTTGGTTTAATCCTCCAGCTGCTTCAGAAGTAGTTGCATACTCATAGTTTTTAAACTTTCCATGTACATCTGTTGTAGCTAAAATTTGAATTGTAGTTGTTTCTCCCTGATTTACTTCTGCATAAGCTTTTATGCTATTCATAGGTAATAAACCTGTACAAACAGCCATAGCCGCCATGAAAGAAACAAATCTTTTTTTACTTTTTAACATTTTCATCCCCCTAATCCCGAATAACTTTGCCATTATTCGCCACAAATATACGTTTATTATATATTATGCGAATATTTTTATCAACTATTTTTCAAACATTCGGCATTTTTTTGCAATAAAAAAAGACAGATAATACTGTCCTTATTTATATATAATATATTATTCCTTCTTTAGATAATTGGTATTTATCAACTAAATCCTGTAATGTTATAGATTTAAAATATTCATTTATCTTATCATTAATCCCTTTCCAAAGATTCTCATTAATAAATGATTCCAATTCATCTACTCCATCATTACTTATGTCTACTAAAAGAGATTCTCCTTCTAGAACTCTAAGTATTTCACTAATTGTAATTTCTTTAGGATCTTTAGCTAAAGTATACCCTCCCTGTGCACCTTTTCTTCCAATAATTATTCCTGACTTTCTTAATGCAGAAAATATCTGTTCTAAATATCTCTCTGATATGTTTTGTCTCTTTGATATAGTCTTTAAAGTTACACTTTCATTTTCAGAATTCATTACCAGGTCTATAAGCGCCTTTATACCATATCTTCCCTTAGTTGAAATTTTCAAACCATCACCCCTGTATAAATTAGTTATTGCTTATAGTTTTATCAATAACCCCCTTAATTATAATATTTTTTTAAATTTAATTCCAGTTTATTAAAATACCTATTCTATTTTACATTATTTGGTAATATAATATAGGTATGATATTTTTTTAGTAAGGAGTAGAATTTATGAAAAGAAAATTTTTAAGTATAAGCTGTTGCTTTTTCCTTTCTCTATCACTTATGTGCTGTAGCCAAGTAAAGAGTTCTTTAGATGGTGATGATACCAGTAGTAATTCTGAAGCTGAAACTTTAATAAATGATGCATTATCCGTTAATGAATCTGCTTCACAAGATAGTGAAATCACTACCAGCGATTCTGATGTAACTACATCTGAAAATTCAGAAGAAGATTCCAATACTTCCTCAGTTGTTGAAAAAACAACTACTACTTCTTCTAATACTATTACTACTGCTGAAAACTTGTCTGCCACTGAAGAATCTAGTACTTCGTCACAAACATATAGGTTATTCTTTTATAATCCAGTTGACGGAACAAGATATTATGTAGATGAAGATATTACTGTTGAAGAAAACGCCTTAGTATCTGCTTTAACTTCTGCATTACAAAATAATAACTACAACTCCGACTTTATAGTATTATCTGATCAAATTGGTGTCAGCAATGCTACAGTAGATACTGCTAACAGTGCTCTTACAGTTAAATTCAATAATTCATTTGAAAAATATATGAATCTTGATCCAGCTTCAGCATATGAACTAATATACACTTTAGTTAATACTTATGCATATAATTATAAAGTAAATAAAATATCTCTATATTTTAATGATATTCAATATACAGCAGCTCCAAGCGCTGATAAAAATGGTTGGTACGCTCCATACTTTGATTCTTCAGTATCTTATAATAAAAACTAAAAAAATACTCAAATCCATAAGAGGATTTGAGTATTTTTTATAAGTTAATTGTTTTGTTGCTGTTTCATGTCTTAAATTTTATTATTTTGCTATCATTTTCTTTTGTATACCAATAATTCCACAAACTACTTCTTGTATTTATATACCTCCTTTGTTACTATAATATACGGGTTTACGCTATCTCCTAGAGGAGATATAAATTAATAGATTAATATTACTTAATTTTCTTATACAGGAAGCTATTTTTATAGCTTCTCTTTTTTTATAGATATTTTTATTTTTTAGAAGGATTTAGGTAATTTCCATAGAAATATTAATTTATATATGCTTAAAAGGAGGCTCGGAAATGAAGTTATATCTTAAAGCTATAAAGAAACTTAAAGAATACAGTTGTAATAATTCAATACGTACCCATTGGAAAATTCTTGGTGAAGTATCATTATCTAATGAAGAAAGTGCTACAATTTGTTTTTGGAAACTCTATGGCGGTGTAAATACGGAATATATAAGTCATGATAAAAATCATCAAACTAATATTTTCCTTCAAAATGATGATAAGTTCATAATAAATCTAGATGCTTCAACTTCATATAGTATAATGACACCTTGTGAAAATCGGGAATTTATAATTGAAATATATTTTAATAATTATAAAAATCTTAGAAGGAAATATATTTTCACCTATTATATAAATAATGCTGATGAATTTATTTTTAAGGATTCAAAATTACATCTTTTAGAATAAGTAATTACTCTCATGGCTAAAAAAATACGCATCACTTTGATGCGTATTATTAATTAGTTGTAATAGCTTTAGATAAATCTGATTTTAGCTCAACCCATTTTCCTAAATTTGTTTCATTTATGCCTTTACAAATTACATAATCATAATTAATATCTGATACGTTTAAAAGCTTTAAGGTAGAAATTAAAGTCTCCTTAAAAGCAGTAACTCCGGCTTTTACTGCTTCTCTTAAGATATCTTCAATATTTATCTTAATATCTGTAACAACCTGAAGCATTTCTCCTAAGATAACCTTAAGGACTTCTGCCATTGATGATTTTTGTGCAAGTAGCAAAACTTTACTTATAACTGCATCATAACTACATGGATATTTTACTTCTATGCCTATATTAATTTTATTCTTTCTTATAAGAAGGCATGGCATTGGTAGCTCTAATGTATTCACTACTTTTTTCAATGCATCTGTTATATTATCTTGTAAATCAGTAACTATTTTCTTTTGCTTACTTACTTTTTCAACTGCTGTATTGGTGGCAGTCTTGATTTTCTCCCCAACCTCTTCAATCTTCTTCTTGGTAGTGGACTCTCTTAAATCAATCCTATTCCAGCCTTCGTCTTCCATACTATAATATCTTATTTCATCATCATCAATAAAATATCGTAATTTTATCATAGATTTAAACTTTTCACATATCTCATTTATCTTACTATCTTCTAATGTCAAGGTCTTTTTGCATAAGCTTAGCTTTAATTCTGGAACTTGTATCTCTGGTAAGATGATTTTAGCTAAGCACTGACCACCTTCTACTGTTTTTTCAGTTACAAAATCGCATTTTTCAAGGCCAATTCTAAAATTCCTATTATTAATTGCATAGACTGCCTCCCTAATTTCCTCTGCCATAACTCCCATTTCAGCACTTACAAATTCATTATATCCGCTAAAATATTCATGTATTTCTTCTATAATATCAGTTATTTCCTTTGCCATTTCATCCTCTTATTAAATCATTGATTTATAAATATATTATGCTTATGGAAACTTTTTGTGTTTTTTTCAAATAAATAATATTATTTATTAATTTTCCATACAACTATACCGATAATAAATTATACTTTTTAAATAAGGAGGTACCACTTTGTATTCTTATCACTCAGCAACTGTAGAATCTGATAGTGGAAATAAGCTATCTGATGGGGTAATTGTATCATTTGCCTGCGATCAAATGTCAATCCATCTTAACAACACAGATAAGATTAAAATCAACGAAACTCTTATAATAAATATTTTTACTAAAACAAATGGCTGCATAATCTATAAGGGCATAGCTAAAGCCTTATATAATAATGCTTTAACAATAGATTGCGTTATTTTTATAGAAGAAAAACAAAGAAGGAAAAATCACAGAATGACTGTAAGCATACCTCTTCATGTAAAACGTATAAACAGAGGTAATAAAAATACTTTTAATCTACAGAAACCTATTTTAATGAAAGCTAGAGATATAAGTATTAATGGCATATTATTAGAATCAACATTAGATATACCAGATGATATTCATTTTAACATTGACTTACCTTTAAAAAATATGACTTTGAATATAGTCACTGATACTGTAAGAAAATATGTAAAAGATAATAAGTTTTATTATGGATGTACTTTTACTTTACAAACAGAAGAAGAGCTTAATTTCCTACGTAATTTTATTAATAATAATTATATATATCAAGTAAAGAATAAAAACCCTAAAATAAAACTTTATCCTACTATTAGAAATTAGTCACTGATTAGTGGCTAATTTCTTAAATCACATCTGCATCACTGGTATAAATATAAGCCTTTTTTCTGCCATTTAAAAGATATGCAAACTTTGGATCAACCTTAACTTCATAATATTTATTGCCTACCTTCTTAACAACTTCAAAAGAATGATTTAAAGCTTTTCCATACCATTCTCCTCCATTACACTTTTTCACAATAACCTTCATAAATACTTCCTCCATATATGCCTTATTTATTAATGATTATTGACCTTAGATAACAACTTTATTCATCTTTTTCGCACAAACGTTCTGGAAATTTTATTGCATAATTTTTCATGTTGAATTTATGTTATTTTATTGTTATTATTAATTTACGGTTTTAGTAGCTTCCAAGTGGAGTAAAAAAACATTTTAAAACAAATTTTATTTGTAAAGAACATCCTTGGCAGGTTGTTCTTTTTTTATATACATTTTCAAGAAAATCTTCATAAAATATTTTTATTTCTATTAATAATTTGTTTACATTTATGTTAAAATAATCTTATGAAATTTAAACTTAAATTATTTAAAATAATATTATAAAAAAGAAGTGATAATAATGTTTTTTGTTAATACTCTTCACTTAAGTGTTTTAAAGCTAAAGAAAAAAACATTTAAGCTAAATGAACAACAAATGTCTTTTTTTAATGACTGTTTAAAAAATATATGTGAAGAAACTAATTTTTTAAAACTTGACAGCTTTATGCAACATGGAGATACTACATGCCTTTGGCATAGTATTGCCGTAGCATATTACGCTTATTGTTTTGCTAAGTTTTTTAATATTAAATGTGATGAAAAAAGCCTTATATATGGTGCATTACTTCATGATTACTTCTTATACGACTGGCATATTCATGATAAATCACATAGGCTTCATGGCTTCAAGCATCCTAAAACAGCACTTAACAATGCATTAAAGCATTATGATTTAAACAAAAGGGAAATAGATATAATCAAAAATCATATGTTTCCTTTAACCTTAGTACCACCTCATCATCGTGAAAGCATCATGGTTTGTTTATCAGATAAAATATGTTCTTCCTTTGAAACTTTTATTGGTAACATGTATAAAAACTTAAAGCAGAATAGTTCATTATATACTAATAAGAGCACTGAGAATTAATTTCTTCCCAGTGCTTTCTTTAATCTCAATTACCATATTGCAATATACCTTATTTAGTCTACTTTAATACTTTATGGCCTTCTATATTTATTATTTCTTTGAGATATTTATATTCATCATTATTTAATACATCAACTTTATTATGGGTAGCCTTTAAAACACTATCCCTACATATCTTTATTCTTTCAACCATTGGCTTTATTACCGAACTTGACTGATTTATAAATGATAATATTTCACTTTCCCTTATAGGTATCTTATACCCCTTCTTACTGGTGGCAATTAATATTCCACTATCTCTTAAAGGAGCAATTATTCTAGCTTGAAAATAATGTGGTGTAAATTCTCTACCAGTAACACAGCTTAAGTTTTTGCGTATTTCCTCTGAAAATACATATCTATTTTCACCATAATTTAATAATATACTTAGTAAATATTTAAGGCATAAAACTTGAGCATATTTGGCTTCATTTTTAGTGCCACCATTATTACTTATAAAATCAAAAGCTATTCTAATGGAATTATATGCTATATCTTCATCAAATTCTTCTCTAATATACTTTTGCAAATTCTCCATATACTCTTCTGGAGTCCTTGGCCAAGAAGCTAATGGTAAAACTTTCTCCCTAATTATTTCATAGCACTGTTCATATTCTGCTAAATCACTTTTTCCTTCATATTTATTAAATAAAATATCACTAATAAAAGAACCTATATCTAAAAATGAATATTCCTTCTCTTCATCTACAAAAACAACATCATATTCTCCTAAAAGATCTGGTGAATGCTTTTCAATCAAATATTTATCAAATTCCTTCAAGAACTCTTTTTCTATTAATTCATTACTTATAAGCTTTATATGAGGATAAGCTGCTATAATATCTGTATATAAAATACCATTTAAAAATTCCAAGAAGCTTTCTTTATCTTTTATTCCGTACTCTTCCTTAAGTCTTTCTTTCTTCACTAAAAAAATAAATATCTCTATATCTAAATGGCTTAAATCTTTAAGGGCTACTTTCTTCATTGTCCACTTTAAGTCCTCATCAATTAAATTATCTGCCTTAAGAAAATCCTTAACTATAAATGATGATTCTGTATTTAATTGCTCTAATTGATTTTCATTTACCACAATACAACTGACCATAAAAGTTTTTGATTCATTTTCATCATTAAAGTCAAAATTATAGCTTCCTCTCTCATTAATAAAACCATATTTATTTTTTACCCTCATCCTTTACTCACCACCATTTATACTTATTAACAATAATTATTATACCATATATTTCCATATAATTTAAAATAATTACATTTTTGTTAAATAAGTCCTCAAAAATACTGAATTAGTTATTTTTATTATGTATAATATTTATAACAAGTTTTATAATTGTTTCATTATAAATTTCACAATAAAACAAACTAGGAGGTACTATCATTGAATAAAGAAAATCTTTTAAGATTAAGTAATATATTATGGGATAAATCTAGAGAACTTTATGGCGAAATTTATGAAAATGAAGATTCCTTTAAAGATATCATGGACTATAGGCAATTACATAGCAAAATAGTAGCTGACTTAGCTGTCAATATGTTTGACAAGTATTTTTTAAAGCTTTTGGGCACTGCTGATCCAGCTTATAGACCTTCATTATATTTTGCTTGCCTTATCCACGATGTAAGAAAGCTTAATAAGAAACATAATTTAGCAGGAGCAAGATTCTTCTTAGAAAACCAGGGATTATTAACTTCATCACTTTATGATTTGCAACTTGTTTTCTGTATAGTTAATTATCATAGTGCTGATAAAAAAGGCAAGGATTTAGAATATATTAATGAAATACGTAATCTTAGTGATGATATTAAACTTTTGTTACTTTTTACTCGCCTTTCAGACAAGCTTAGTAAGCTAGTAATTAAAAGCCATTATAAAGAAATATCGCCAGATGAAGTAGATATAGTACTTACTAAGATAAATAATAATTCTAAGGAATTGCTAAATTTTAATGATGGTATAAGTGAGATACTTAAAGAAATTGAAAATAACTTTAAACATAAATATTGTATATAACTATAAAATTAAATTTACAATAAAAGGTATTAAATGAAGTAACCATTTAATACCTTTCTTTTTTAGAAAAACAAAAAAGTGCTTGGATTTATACGCTTAAAATTCTTTAACATCCTATCATCTACTGCAATGACATAATCTTTGTATTCTCCTCTTCTCATAACTGTCAATTTAAGCATTGTATAATTATCACTATCTCCTACATAGCACTCCATTGCTCCATCACTTTTTAAATATTCACTTACCTTACTTGCCCTTTTAATATTATTTAAATCTAACTTATCAATTAATTTTCTTCTGCTTTCACAAACTATTTTATAAATCCTCAATTCATTTTCACATAAATGATATTCATACTCTGCTAATCTTTTATTACTGTATATTAATATTAGTGCTAATAAGATAATTGGAATTATTACACCCATAATAATTCTAGCAAAAAGGCATGTTGCTGCTATTATTAGTAATACAACTTGAACGAATTTTATAAACTTAATCTTACTTTTATGATCCTCATATAAAACTTGCTCATAATATTCATCCATAAGCATCACCTAACCTTTATAATTAATCTATTATAATTTATTACTATTTTTTATTACTTTGCAATAAATTATCACTATTTTAAATTATTGATACTTTATTATTATTTAATGCTTCAATTTATAAATAAAATAAGGACTAATCACTTTTGGTGCTAGTCCTTATTTTTATCTACCAAACCTCAGAAATATAATTTATCATCTTTATATTAACATCGGCTATATATTCATAATTATTCTTAATAAAATATTTCATCATTATAAGCTGTATCATATACAACATATTTTTTATACTTTTTTCTTCATCTATATTCATTTCTACAATAGCTCTATATCCTAAGATTACTTTTCTAGCAAAACTTGGCCATTTTTTTCTCTTTGAAAGATTATCGAAGCCACTAGCCAAGGCACCAGTACATAAATAACACAAATCATATAACCTGGCATTCTTTTCATTTAAATCAAAATCAGTATATCCAGCTAACCTTCCATTATTAAATATAATATTTTGTCCATGAAAATCTCTATGAATTATTTGTCTAGGAAGTTTTTTGTAATCCTTTTCAAAATTATCAATAATATTTAAATAAATCTTATTAAAAGTATCCATATCTTTTTTAGGTAAATTACACCTTTTTAAATATTCATCTATATCTTCTTTTCCCCAAGTATTTACCTCACTAATTGTATAATTATCATAAATCATGTAATTATCATCTAAATTATCTGTTATCTTTTCCAAAGCCTTATGAAGCTTTCCTAAGCATTTTCCTAAATAATATGCTCTTGCAATATAATTGCCCTTATAATAATCAAATAGGGCTTCACCTTTAATTTTAGTAAATAGTGCATAAAACTTATTATTAATTTTTATATAAGTGTTTCCTTCTAAAGATCCTATAACTTTTGGTACAGGTATGCCTTCATTTAAAAGTAACTGAGATACATATATTTTGTGCTTAATATCCTCTTCACTATTACTCATCTTTAATATATAATCATCACCTACAGACCATACATTTGTTTTACTATACACTTTATCATTCTTTTCTTCATCTGATAATTCTATTTCCTTTTCATGAATCCATAAAGGTAATATATCATTTGTAAAGTTATCATTCTTTGAAGTTTCACTCATGGCTTTCCTCCCATATTTTTCACTTTATTTAATACTATGATTATTTTTTAAAACATATCATTAAGTAATATTTTAATTCTCCTAATTTAATAAATTCTTGATATATTATTTTTTTCCTTCACTGAAAATCTCATAAAGGTATATAATTTATGTATAGTATTATATTTTATTGTTAATATTCTAGATAAGTATTCTTTAGAAAGGAGTATGTTATGGGTATTTTAATAAGTTTCTGTTGTATATTTACGTTAGTTACTGTCTTAGCAATGATTATAGAACCTTCAAGATTTAGAAATGGTATTCTTATTCTTTTCTGTATAGCTTTTTGGTGCCTGGCCTTATTAGGTCACTTTTTCAAAAATCCTGATTCTTGGACAACTTTTCTTATTGTAACCTTAATAATGATGGTTCCTATCTGTTATGGACTAATAACATTATTTTTATTTATTAATGGAATAATAGTTATTCTTAGAGAAGGTTTTTCATTTTCTCATAGCTTAAGCTTAATATTATCACTAATTATGTTTACTCTTCCCATTGGACTTGTACTGTTCATAATTTCTAATATGCATAATGGACGTATAAATATCTTATTATGTGCTCTTACATTAATTTTCTATTTTATGATTTCCTTTGGCGGATACTTTTGTTATTCACTGGTATACTCTATTATACCTAGACGTTTAAAATGTAATTATATAATTATCCACGGTGCTGGCTTACTACCTGATGGAACCATGACTCCTCTTTTAAAAAGAAGAGTTGACAAGGCCCTTGCCATTTATTATAAGTGTAAGAAAAAGCCTAAAATTGTTGTATCTGGTGGTAAAGGCAGTGATGAAAAAATTTCTGAAGCAGAAGCCATGGCTAATTATCTTTTTTCAAAAGGTATTGCAAGAAATCAGGTAATATTAGAAAAAAAATCTACCAACACTTATGAAAACTTAAAATTTTCCAAGGAAATCTTAGATGAAATCGAAAATCATGGATATTATAAATGTATTTTTGTAACTAATAACTATCATGTATTAAGAACAGCTTTTTATGCTAGAAAGCTAAATCTTCACGCAAAAGGTGTAGGTTGCCATACTGCTGGTTATTATCTTCCTAGTGCCTTTATACGTGAATATCTGGCTGTGATGAAAATGAATACTAAATCTCTTGTAGTACTGGTTTTTTTGCTAGTTTTAGAATTATTTTTAATTTAATTTTTTAGGTTTTTTACTAATTAATTCTCTAACAATTTTTATTATATAGTACTGTTAGCAGTAAATGTTGTTATTAAAAAAGTGGATAAATTACTTGTCCACTTTACTCTCATTAGGCTTATTTAAAAGTTTTTCCTGCTTGTTAGGCTTCCTGCAATATTTTCTTAAACTTTCTTGCACTGCACCAAACCTTTTATAGTTCTCTCTAGCTTGATTCAATGTTAACCCACCATTTTGATCACTTTTTTCATCATTATCTTATACCCTGTTATTTATTTCATCTTCTATTAATGCTTTTGCAAGATACATTGCTTTTATAATTTTATTTAAGCGAGTGTGATGTCCTGTTCCCTCCGTAAATTTTAACTGTGCTTTTTCTGATTTACTGATTATTGAAACCACTGGTGGCAATGCTGCTAGCATCTCCTCTTTTGTATACTGCTCTATAGTATTTTCATTATTCATCAAGGCTTTTGAAACATACAAAGCTTTAATTCTATTTTTTAAAAGTGTATGCTGGGATGTCCCTTCTGAAAACTTTGGATGTATTTTTTCACAGTTTCTGATTGTTGAATCTATAACATTTAAACTCTCTATTAACTCTTCTTTATTATACTGTTTCATAAATGCTCATCTCCAATTTTAACAGTTATTATTTATCATATAAATGATGCTGTTGTTTATTATACATGGAGATAAAGCATATTTCTATAAAACTTACCTCTTTACTTCATTAATTTTATAAAAATTAAATCATTGCACAAAGAGTTTATTTATTACTACTCATAACCCCTACTAATGGATGTGGTTTATATAATTCTTCTAAATACTTAATTTCTTCATCACTTAAAATGATATCAGCTGCCTTTACTGCACCATCAATATGATGTTTCTTAGTAGCACCTACCACTGGTGCAGTAACTTTGGTCATCAACCAAGCAAGAGAAATTTCTGTCATGGAAACATTCTTTTTATCTGCTATCTCTTCTACCCTTTCAATAATCCTTAAATCATCATTATAAGAATCATCATATTTGCCTTTAGCATATTTATCTTCACTTAAACGTTTTGATTGTTCTCCTGGATGCTTAGCAAGTCTACCTGATGCCAGTGAACTATACGGCGTCATTGCGATATTTTCTTCCTGACAGTATGATGCCATTTCTCTTTCTTCTTCTCTAAATATTAAATTATAATGATTTTGAACTGATATAAATGTTTCCCATCCATTAGCTTTTGCAATTTCATTGGCTTTAGCAATCTGCCAAGCATAACAATTAGATATTCCTATATATTTTACCTTGCCAGCTTGAATCATCTCATGAAGGATTTCCATAGTTTCTTCTACTGGAGTATTATAGTCCCACATATGCAAAATATATAAGTCAACATAATCCATCTCTAATCTCTTTAAACTACTATTTAGACATGTTTCAATGTGTTGTCTTGCGGTTATGCCTTCCTTTATTTGCTCCATAGTACGAGGTATAAATTTAGTGGCAATTACCACATCTTGTCTTTTAGCATATTCTCTCATTGCCTTTCCTAGAAATTCCTCACTTGTTCCACCTTGATATCCCATTGCTGTATCAAAGAAATTAATACCATTATCTAAAGCATATTTTATGATTTCTTTTGATTCTTCTTCTGGTAAAGTCCATGAGTGCATTCCTTTTTCTGCTTCACCAAATCCCATACAACCTACGCATACCCTTGAAACCTTTAAATCTGAATTTCCTAATTGAACATATTTCATTTTTATATCCTCCTGCTTGTTTAATTTTGGAGCAACTACTTGCCTCTTTTCATTTATCTTAATATACGGAAAAGGGGAATTCAATTTACATAAAAATTCAGTTGTCTAAAAGTTGACATTTCACGTGATTTGTCAATTTCTCTTATATGGATTACCTTTGGTCTTTCCATTCTTAAAAAGCTGTTCCATGCCTATGCCACGCATTTCAGTAATCATCTTAGAAATTTCTTCACAAGATACAGGCATATCAGATAATATCCATGAAAGAGTCATGCTACTTGATGCAGTTGCATGATATTCTGTGGCAAATCTTAATGATTCAGGCATAGGCTCGTCTCCATATAGTTCTTGATGCCACTTCAAATCAAATTCTTTACAATGATTAAATATATAGTCCTTTAAACAATTTTGCCCTTCCATAAGGCATGCTTGCTTCATAAAATAATTATATTTTTTCATATTTTCAAAAGCTATTACTAGCGAATCATAAAAGCTTATGTTCATATTATTATCATGAAAATCTGGAATAATCTTTTCCTTATATACATATTGGATTAAATCATTCTTATCAATAAAATGATTATAAAATGTTTGTCTACTGACACCACTTTTTTCTAAAATCTGCTTTACTGTTAATGCTTCTAATGATTTTGTCTCACACAGCTCAAGTAAGGCACTGGCAATGATATTTTTTACATTTATAGCCATAATTAACACCAACCTTTTGATAAATTATATCATATTCATAAACACTTATCTCTATTTGATTGTATAAAAAAACAGCCAAAAACGGCTGCTTAATCATAATCTTTTAATATTTCTATGTGATTTTGCTTAGGTATATTTTTCATAATACTTGCTTTAGTTATTATATCTTTTATATCTGTTCGTTTAGCATATATTATGCTTAACTTTTATCTTTCCATATGATGTTCTGTCATTTTTCTTGTCTTTTTTATCTCATCCATCTTCTTTCTTCTCTTCGCTTTCAATTCTGCTTCTGCTATAACCTCATTTAAACTACGTCTACGCACTTCGTCAACTAGCCTCATATTTCCCTTTTCACTTTGCTGTAAAACTTCTTTTTCATGTTCTTTCTCTTTTAATTTTCTTTCTTCCTCTTCTTTTTCTTTCTTTTCCTCGTAATATCTAGCACTTGTTTTTATTATACTTTCTTCCATACTCCTAGAATAATCATCATAATCTCTTTCTCTAACTAAATCTTCCATAGTATCTTCACTATTATTTTCTTTATAATCAACTATATTTATCCTTGCTATATCTTCAGAATAATTCTTATTTATTTTAAAATTATCTTCACCTTCATCACATGTAATAATATCCTCATCACTCTTCTTAATAAAAATATATTTTCTACATATAATGGTAGCAAATATAATTATCACAACACCAAAAGGTATCATTAGTTCAAACTCCATTTCCCTACCTCCTTAAATAAATTTACAATATTTGTAATTATATCATATTTTACTTATATTGGTATATATAAGTTTAAATGAAAAAGGAGTCGTTATTTATGTCTTATAATCATAATGGCACATATGTCTGTAAAAACTGTGGCAAAGAAGTATTCGTAAATGTTATGGAAGAGGATGTACCTAAATGTTGTGGCCAAACCATGAGCAAAAACAAAAGAGCTAGGATTTTTCCTTAGCTCAATATAACTTACATATTTAATCTTACTTCTTAAATTACTTAATTTATTTCTGTATTACCGTAAGTTGAAATATGATACAATAATTTTCAGTTAAAATTTTTCATTTAAAATCTTAAGGTGATATTATGAATTTAAAATTAAATGACTTTATTTTAAAGGAGCTTAATTTCAATATTAATGATGTTTCTATTAAGACAAAACTATCCGGACTTAATAATGAATGCTATAAAATTGAATATTTAAATACTCCTTATTTTATTAGAATATGTAATAAATCTAAAGACATGGAAGAAAAAAATATAATAAAAATATGCGCACAAAATAACATAGCTCCAAGGCTTTTATATTATTCAGCCGCTTCTGGCAATATGGTTACTGAATGGATAAATGGACACATGCCAAATGAAAGAGAATTTTCTTCCATAGGTTTCATTGCTGATTTAACTACAAAATTAAAAACTCTTCATAGCTTGAAATGCTGTAAGCACTTTAATCCTTTTAATGAAATTAAGGAAAGCTTATTATTATGCGAAAAAAATCAACTTCAATTACCTACCTTTATCAATATACTAATTGATAAACTAAAAACTATTGAATATTTTTGCTTAGAGAATATGGATATAGGACTTTGTCATAATGATCTCAATCCATCAAATATACTTATTACAGGCAATGATTTATACTTTATAGATTATGAGTTTTCAGCCATAGGTGATATATTCTACGACCTTGCCACTTTATCTTGGATGATGAATGATGAGGGTAAAGAAAATCTATTAAAGTTCTATTTTCATAAACCTACCAATTATCACTATAAGAAGCTTGCTTATTATCTTTATGTTGTTAAGTTTTGGAATGCCTGTTGGTCATTACTGAAGTCTAAAGACAATACCAGTACTTATGACTATAAAAAAGGTGCTGAAATGATTTTTCAGGATTTATGGCAGAATTATAGTTTAGATTAACCATATTTTCTTTATCAAAATAGAGGCAGCCCTAATGGGCTACCTCTTTAATTGATATTAATAGTTATAAATAGCTTTATATTTATTATCTAAGTATTGAAGGAAGTACTTTGCTTGAAGCTCTTCCCCAGTAATTTTCTTTATTAAATTACTTGGATCATAAAGATTTGCATATTCATGAACATTTTCCTTTAACCATTTATGCACTGGCTGAAGATTTCCTTTACCAATTTCCTCATAAATTCCTGGTACATCCTTAGTCATCTTATGAAGCATTTGTGCACCATATAGATTTCCTAAAGCATAGCTTGGAAAGTAACCAAATGATCCATCTGACCAATGTACATCTTGCAGTACACCTTCCTTATCATTGGTAGGCTCTACACCTAAATATTCCTTATATTTTTCATTCCAAACTCTTGGTAAGTCTTTAACCTCTATTAAATCATTAATTAGAAGTTTTTCAATTTCATATCTTATTATTATATGAAGACTGTAAGTAAGCTCATCTGCTTCTGTTCTAATAAGTGATGGAGTAACTTTATTTAAAGCCTTATAGAACTGTTCTTTTGAAACTCCTTCAAACTGCCCTTTAAATTGCTTAACTGATTCATTATATAAATAATTGCTAAATTCTCTACTCTTTCCAATGATATTTTCATAAAATCTTGATTGAGATTCATGAATTGCCATTGAAGCTGCAACATTTAAGCCAGTACCCTCTAATGAATCTGGTATATCTTGTTCATAAATGGCATGACCACCTTCATGAATAGCTGAAAATAAAGCTGAAGTAAAATCATTTTCATAATAATGATTTGTTATTCTTACATCCTTATTAGTCATATCAATAGTGTAAGGATGCTCTGTTTCATCCATCCTTCCTCTTTTAAAATCAAAGCCCATAATATCTAGAAGTTTTAAACATAAGCTTTCCTGTTCTGATTTAGGAAATTCTTTATGGAAGAATGAATCATCTATTTCTTTTCCTGTAGATTTAATTTTATTTAATATTTCTACTATGCCATCTCTTAATTCACCAAAAACCTTATCAAGCTTTTCTACAGTAAGCCCTGCTTCATAATCATCAAGAAGGGCATCATATTTATTATCATTATATCCTTTATATTCTATAGACTTTTTAGTAAGCTCTACAATTTTTTCTAAAGCTGGCTTGAAAATTTCAAAATCGCTGGCATTTTTAGCTTTTTCCCATGCTACTTCTCCCCTTGATGCTGCCAGTGAAAATTCCCTAATAAACTCTTCAGGATATCTTTTCTGCTTTTCATAATCCTTTTTAAGTTGTTTTGTCATTCTCTTGTAAGTATAATCAAATTCATCCATATGACTTTCAAAGAACTTAATAAATTCTTCAATCTTTGGTGATACATTTAAATTATGAACTTCTGTCTGGAAAAATGATAATGTTTCAGCTCTAGTTTCTGCCATTGCTTCTGGCATTCCTGTAGTCATATCCCAATACATAAGATTTCCTGCTGTAGTATAGTGATTTATTTTTTTTAAATATTCAGCAAATTCTTTTAATTTTTTTTCTACTTCACTCATATATATAGCTCCCACTTTAATATTTTTATATGAATCTATACTACCACTTTATATAAAATTTTTCCATTGATTTAAAAAGATGATTCCTGTTCACAGTATTGAAACTCTCCTTATATATATGTTAAAATAAGAAAATAATAATATAACTTTTATTAATTTATGTATATTATTATTTTTTTATAGATAACATAATAATATATGCTGATATACATAAAAATTAATTTAATATAAATTATAAATAAAGGAGTATGCTTTTTATGAATAAAAATGAAGTAATTAATATATTAAACTTTAGACATGCCTGTAAAGAATTTAATAATCAAAAAAGTATAAGTAAAGAAGATTTAGATGTTATCCTAGAAGGAGGTCGCTTAGCTCCTAGCTCTGTAGGTATTGAACCTTGGCACTTTATTGTTGTAGAAAATAAAAATCTAAAAGATAAATTAAGTGAAGTATGCTTTGGTGGAACAAAACAAATTCAAACTTGCAGTGACTTTATTGTATTATTAACTAGAACTGCTGATGAAATCAAATCTGATTCTCATTACATCGAATATTTACTAAAAGATGTGCAAAACCTTACTGATGAACATTATAATATGATGAAAGGCTTTTTAAAAAATGTAGATACTATGTTTGATAATGATAAAGCCTTCCAAGCCTATGCAACTGAACAAACATATATTGCTTTATCAAGCATGATGCTTACTGCTGCTATGCTAGAAATTGATTCTTGCCCTATTGGAGGAATGGATAAGAAAGCTGTTACTAAAATTCTTGTGGAGGAAGGTTTGCTAGACACTAAAAAGTTCCAAGTAACCCTTGGTTGTGCTTTTGGTTACCGTGCTAAGCCTGCCACTCCTAAGAAACGTCAACCCCTAAGTGAAGTATCTACCATTGTAAAATAAAGAACAATTGATATGGATTCAAAAGTTGAAAATAATCTAAGCGAATAATGTTAAATTAAAAAATCAGCTTTATTTAGAAAAAAAACTAAATAAAACTGATTTTTTAACAATTTCACTTAATACTATCTAGCTTGATATTTCCATTGGCTCGTCTACTGTTATCCTTATTTCTAAAACACACCGCTTAGTGGCCTTTTGGATTACTATCTTAAGATTTTTATATTCAAAACTTTCTCCCACCTTTGGTATCTTGCCAAACTGTTGCATAACCCAGCCATTAACTGAGTTCACCTCAAATTCTTCTTCCAAATCAAACTCTTCTAGTACCTTTTCTATATTGGCGTTACCTCTGACAATATACTCATCTTCAGCTATCTTTTCAATATCATTTACCACCTTATCATGCTCGTCCCAAATTTCTCCTACCAATTCCTCTAAAATATCCTCTAAAGTTATAATTCCCATAGTACCACCATACTCATCTGCTATAAGAGCCATATGAGATTTATTATTTTGTAAGACTTTTAGTAATTGTGATAACTTCATATGAGGTTGTATAACATTAAGAGGCTTAATAATACTACTAATTTCTTCGTTCTTATTATTGACCACAATATTAATAAGATCCTTTTCATTAATTATACCAATAACATTATCTATATTATCATGATAAACTGGAATCCTTGAAAATCCACTTTCAATAAATAGGTTCAAGAGTTCTTCCTTGCTGCAGCTATCTTTTATGGCAACCATATCAACACGTGGTGTAAAAGCTTCTATAACTTCTTGATCATTAAGCTCTATGGCGCTTTTAATTATTTCTAATTGCTGTGGATTGATTCCACCTTCATTTTCTGCTTCTTCAGCTATTGTTAATATTTCATCTTCAGTAATACCTGAATGCTTTTGTATTTTAAATACCTTGCTTATGACCTTTTTCCATAGACAAAATAAATTATTTACAGGTTTTAAAATAATGCAAAAAGCATTAAGCAATGGTGCTGAAACTATGGCAAAACTTTCTGGAATATCTTTTGCTATACTCTTTGGTGAAATTTCACCAAAAATAAGTATTAGAATAGTCATAACAATAGTTGAAACTGTAACACCTGAACTGCCCAATAACTTAGTGAATAAAACTGTTGCTAAAGATGCTGTGGCAATATTAACAATATTATTACCAATTAAAATTGTTGATATCACTGAGTCATACTTTTCAGAAAGCTCTAAAGCAAGCTTTGCTTTTTTATTTCCCTTATTAGCTATACTTTTTAGCTTAATCTTATTTAACGACGAATACGCAGTCTCTGTTGCTGAAAAATAAGCAGACATTATAATTAATAAAACTAAAATTAAGATACTCGATATACTATCTTCCATACATATTTCCCCTTATCTTTAATTTAACTCTTCATTTTCTATATGAATACCATTTATTTAAATTTGTTCATTAATCCTTTCAAAAAATATAAATGCAAAAAGACATAACCTCCATTTTAAATAAAAATGCAGACTATGTCCTATATTATAATTTCCATGTTTATCATATATAACTTAGCCGTTTGTTCATCATTTTCACACGACTTATACATTTAGCTTCCCTTCCTTTTTACCATTTATAATATTCTATTCATATAAATACAAAATATTTCCTATTAATAATATAATATCATATTTCTGTAATTTGTAAAAAAATATAAATAACTCTATGTTCTGAGAACCTTTATGAATCTAATTAAAAATATACTTATAAAAATAAGAGCACCAAAGAAAAGGTGCTCTCATTTTTATGCTGAACATGGCATAAGCTTATCTATTTTCCATTATTAATATGAATCCTTCTATTCCTTCCACATAGGCTCTATATATTCCTTTATCAATTTCATTCTGTCCTTAACCCTTGGTTTAAAATATGAAGCAATAATAATTACCATATTCTCCTTAGGATTAATGTATATAACATTGCCACCATCCCCTAAAGCAGCAAATGAATGCTCTTCTTTATTGTGAAAAATAATATCACCTGGCACCTCAATTTCAAGTGGTTCAAATAAATATTTCTTAGCAAAATTCAGTACAGTCATTGCTGTTGTATTTTCTATAATGCCAGAAAAAATATCTGGTCCTATAACAGGTGCATATCTAAATTCTCCTATCTTTCCTTTTCCCCCAAGTAAATCTAAAGAAGATTTCACCCAATCTTCACTTGTAAAGTACTTTGTATACGGTGCATATTTGTATTTATATGGAGCAATCATGGTCATCATATGATAAAGTGTAATGCTCTGAATTGTTTTTTCACGTTTCTTTACAATATAATCAGGAAAAAAATCTAAAATTGGTTGATGAATACTCTTTATATACCCCTTATCTATTGCTATACCAATTAAAATCGAAAGAATACTTTTGGTAACTGAAAACACATGAAAGGGACTGTTTTTTGTACATTCATTTTCATAATACTCATATACAGATACTCCATTCTTTTGCACTATAATAGCACCAGTATTCCCATACTTTTCTCTAATGATTTGTTCTAATTTTATTGTATCCATTTAAAATTCCTCCATTTCTTCAAATGGGTTCAATTGGCAAATAGATGTCAACCTTAATTATATGATCTTTTTCTTGCTGAGGATTATTTAAGTACACCTCAAAAGGACAAGCATTTCTTGGAACATATCCACTTGTCATAAGCCATTGTTGATACATATAATCCCATGCATCTTCAAATTGCTCCTGGGTGATTTCAAAATGTCCCACTGCATATAATCCACCTTCTATAGTCATTACGCCAAGCATTCCGTCTTCCTTTGCTGTACAAGACTTAGGAACAGTTATACATAAACTAGTTCGAAACTATTCTTCCTTTCCGAATTCAGGATTATCATGATACATGGCAAGAACTTGATTTTCATCAGCTTTCAAAAGTTTCTGTTTTGCTGCAGCTCTAAAAAGATTTTCCATTAATCTTGCATATTCCTTAGCTAACGAAGTGTAGTTACCAGTGTGTCTAATATATACCACTTGAAATTCTTCCACTTTTTTAAGTTGAATTTGTCCAGTTATAGGAAACGGATTTGTTACCCATTCTTTCTTTTTCTCAGGTTTATTGTACATGGATATAAAAATATTTTCTTTGCATTTCGTGCTATATTTTTTTCTATACTCAAAGGGACTTATTCCATAATAATTTTTAAAAGCTCTTGAAAAAATAGCTGAATCAGTAAAGCCTAAATCATATGCAATATCAGTAATATTTCTATCTTTTCTATGGGCCAACATAAACAAAGCATACTCCATACGAATTCTATTTACATAATGAGATAAAGACTCATGTAATACACTTTTAAAAATACGGTTAAAATTATATTTTGAAAAACCAGCTACATCAGACAACTCTTTGGTAGACATATTCCTCCAATAGTTATTTTCAATATAATCTTGAACCTTATGTATTCTACTAACATACTGACACTTATAATCATCTAACACTTTTCCTCAACCCCTAAAACATGCTTTAAATTAATACTTGTCTTTCAAAGCCATATTCATGTAATGTAAGACTATCATCAATTATTTCATCATAAATCCCCTCTGCTCTTTTAAAACCATTCTTTATATATAAATGCTAAGATAATAATGTACAGAGTTGCTAAT